>JARLJO010000078.1 GCA_031291175.1 Gammaproteobacteria bacterium | reverse complement strand
CTGCACATAAAAATGCTGAGTTTCCTCCGCCCGCGCACGTGATGGCTTTTCAATCGTACCATCAAGCAACCTGGCCGTTGCCTGATAAGCTCCACTCCAAAAAGTATTGGGATTATTAGCAGCCTTCTCCACAAATTCAATCATGTGATTCACCGACTCCGGTGGCGTAGCCGGATCTTGCTTCACACCAAAAAACCCACGTGTCACCCAATCTTTTTTCGCTTTGAGGTTAGCCGCAAAAGCCAACAAACGAGCCTTCGTCTCTTCTTCTACCAAAATATTCGTAACCTTACCGTTCTCTGCAATTAAATTATCTTCTATCCTGGCTTCAGGCAGATACAAATGCACCGCTTTTAAAATCGGGTTATAAAACACCACAGGCAAAATAACATCGAACCGATTTCTAAAATCGTCCGCATACCTCAAAGCCGTTTTCCGCGCCGAAGGCGAGTCTTCTGCAATAACAATCGCCACCGCCGCTTCTCGCGACAATCTGGCAAACACTTGATTGGTCTGATAACGATTCTGTTTTATCGCTTGTCTAAAGCTATCTAAATCAGTAAAACTGACAGATTTCACTTTCTTCGCATACTGTTCCACCTTTTCTTTCGATCCCATGGACTCACGAATATCCACAATCATTTCAGCAGAGAACATCGCCGTCGGTACACATTGATTCAGATTATAAATGATCCCCACCGCCGCAGGCTTTTTCTCTTCCTCACTTAAAACACGCGTATTGAAATTATCGCCTATTAATTTCACCGGCAAACTGCGAGTGTGTTTGCCATCCATCACAAAATCCGCAGTTGAGCCATAAGCCACAATCTTTCCGGACAGGTGATCATATTGCACAGCAGCATCTTTTTCTTCCGCTGCTATAAAGCCGCCCTCAGGACGATAATCATAATCGGTCAAGTCGCGTATGTTCTCTTCCCAGTGATCAGGATGAACTAGCTGGGCTAAACCATTTCCCCGAAGAATACAGTCATTCACTTGTTCAAGCGTTATCGCTGCATCAGATTCGATAGGCAGGTCTTGCATGCAGCCTGAGGTGATACGATTGACTTGATATAATCGATCCAATGTGGAGGTGGCACCCGGAATCATGGCCCGCTGATTGCGTAAATATAAATATTGGCCCACATCACGAAACCCTTCGCGCCAAACCGTCAGCACTAAATTGGGGTTATTTAAATGGAGTTGATTGCCTTGTCCTGTTGTAATACTTGCTTGCGCTTCTTTTTCTTCTGCTGCTTCTCTTTGCTGCTTATACCATTTGCGGCGAGGATCATGAAGTTCCTGTAATATGAGATGTTTGACGGGTTTAGCATTCAGCGATGGATCAAACAGATTCTCACTGAAACAAGTCATCAGATGCTGAGGGATGGTATGACCATCCAACCAATACGCACAGAGTAAATCCGTCATCAAATTACCCAAAACGGCATAAATTTTTTGAACGAATTCTTTATCTTGCCAGCTCCGCTCATTCAGCAGGCTATCCACTATTTTTAATAAAACGTGGTCTTTCACACCGCCACGAGTTAATAGGTAAGCCAGTGTGTCGGCATCAATTTTATTTAATAACTTCGCGATGGATTCAGGATGCTGCCTTAAAAAAGCGAGTTCCAATAAGCTTTTCCCATCATTGGAAAAAATCCGACAGACATCCGATAAAGTATTAGCAGAAATACCCGAAACAAGCGTGTCAAATCCAGCCGTTGTTTGATGTATGGCCGCAAGATGTAAAACAGTATGACGATTTTCATCTTGCAAAACAAAAAGTTCTTCCACGAGTTTAGGAGAAATATTGGATATTATTTCTGATAAAACGCCAGCAGAATGTGCTTCTGCTGCAATATGCAAAATGGTTTTTTTCCCCATATGCGAAGCATTAACAATGGTGTTAAACAGGCGCTTATTAACAGCACGAATGATTTCCAAAGTCAGTTCAGGAGAAAGCTGACGCAGGAATACGGCACATAAAAAATGAGCCAGATGTGTAAAGCACTGAGGTTTGGGGGCTCCGCCATAGGTATCAATAAAAGCAGGATAAAAGTCACGGTAAACCGTTGTCAAATGCGCTTCACTAAAATGCCTGGCTATGCTAGCTAAGCCAGGACGCTGTGTGTCTGGCTGAAGCGCGAATAATTTCTTTGAGATTAAATTTCGCGGGAAAAGATACCATGCCTCAAATACTGCTGATTCCCCGAATTCATTAAACAAATATTCAAGATGGATGCCTGATTGAAAATCCTTATAGAGTGTGCGATTGACATCAAATCCCACAAAAAGTTTTTGGCGCTGACAAAGCAGGTCAATCATTTTCATGACAGCTGAATCTGGCCGATAGGTTTCTGCTATTTTTTTATAGTCTTCCGGCAAATATAAACCTTGTTCCATTATAACAGCATCAAGATCGGGATCAGACGCCAGAAAAGTCTGTCCTTTGCTTGTGGTTATCTTCATTTTGTCGCAATTGACCTGCTGAGGTAGGCTGGCAGGTTGAGAAGAGCCATTGCTTCTTCCTGCTTGTAACATTTCCCATGCGCTTTTTGCTTGGTTCTCTTCCGGCCTCGGTAGTTTTTTTAATTTGCTTATTAATATGTCGGGAAATGGTAAGCCTTTCGCATATTCCAATAGCAAAGTTGCCTGAAAATGTGAATCTGCATTCGCCAGGATGACATCAATTAATTGAGTGTTTTGCCAGGAGGGTTCATTTAACAGGTAATGGATAATGGGCTTTTCAAGCTGGCTATCAATTTTTAATTTAAGAGTTGGCAAGTGGCTGAGCCATGCAGCGCTCCTGGCAGGTGTTTGCTGCAGAAAGACATCAATAAAGCAACGCTTAAGCTGAAGTACTAATAAGGCTAAGTTATCCTCATTCAAGCCGCTAACAATCCTGGTCATGGTATCATCAGGTGTTTGATCAATGAGAAGAGCGAGGTGATTCGTTAGTAATATCTGCATAGCCTGATTGAAATAAGAAGGAGACAAGGCGAACAGAAAGTGTCTCGCTATTTTGCTGTGTATCTCAAACCAGCGGCAGATTTCAGAAATCAATAACTTTAAATTGTCATCATTCAGCTGACTAACAAGTGTAGCCACGACATCTTCAGGTATGCAATTGGCGAAGTCACGAAAAAAATAACCGGCGACCAGTTGTGATTGTATAGTCTGATTAAAATAAGCAGAAGGCAAGATGAGCAAAAAGCGCTTCGCCGTTTCGCCACTCTGCGACAGAAATATTTGGTTAAATAGACTGGTATTTTTAAGTGCTTCGGCTACAAAAGCCGGATGAAATTTTCCTATCAAGTCAAATAAAATGTCTGGCTCGGGGAGTCTCGCCGCATCGAGAAAAAGATTGGGTTTTTCCAATAAAATTTGTGCCTGGTTAATGACGGCCGAAAAATGAAATGCCGCGACACCCTGGATATTCTTGGCATTAACCTCTTTATCAAGGTTCGCAGCTGTTTTTTGTGCTGTTATGTTATTATAAGCTTGATTTTCTCGAATCCTGCACTCGTAATCGTTTGCCGTCTGTGAAGTTAAGAAATCAAGACCTGCCCCGTCTAGACAAACATGTGCCCACAGAGAAGAAAGATCATCCCTTAGAGGTACGGTATATTGGTGCTGAGGCAGATGGACTATCGTTCCACCCGTGAGCTGGTTGCAATGAATTCTGGTAGCTATAGCTAATAAATCAGCATATTTCGGATCATCTGTTATTTTTATATTTCTCGATTCTGACATTATTTTTATACCTCAGTATGCAATAATCCACGCACCTTTAAGTGGCGTCTGCATTTTTAATTTTTTAAAAATATTTCTTTTGCAGTGCCATATAAAAATCTTGAGTCTCATCCGCACGACTATAGCCTCGATTGGCAATGGCCTCATGCAATGTTTTTGAAATCGTCCCGCTTAGCTTTGTCCAGAATAATGGAGGATTTTTTTCTGCCTCAGCAATGCGCGTTAAAAGATCTTCTGCATTCTTCGCACGCTTATCACCTGCCCGTCTTAATCCAAAGAGATTATAGGTTTGCCACGCTGGTTTATTTAAAATATCCGCTTTCAGCGCAAGCAGTCTCGCCTTTGCTTCTTCTTCTGCCAATAGGTTCACCTTAACGCCATCTGCTTCCAGTGCCGCATCTGCTTGCATTTCTTCAGGAAAATACAGACGAGTGCTCGAAATGGCGGGATTATAAAAAATAATAGGCAAAATACGATTAAATTGTTGTTGAAAATCCGCTGCCATTTGACGTGCTAGCGCACGCGCGCTCTCTCCGTCTTCAGCAATACAAATACTAAAAGCCGCCTCAGCAGCGAGATTGGCTAGCATGACATTGGTTTGATAAGGATGACTTTTAATGGCGGCGGTAAAGCTGTCAAAATCGGTATGGCTAATCAATTTTGCGCCTTTGGCATAAGCTTCCACCTGATCAATCGGGCCGATGTAGGCAGAATTAGCTAAATCCACTTCATGCGTTAACATTCCATTAACGATACAGCGTTTTCGATCATAAAGAATTCCAACTTTAGGCAATCCTCTTTCTTCCATTTTAATCAGGTTGGTATTGAGACCATTTCCCAGGAAGCTAACACGACAGCTTTCAGTGTGTGTGAATTCCGCTTTTTCATCAGGCACATCGCAAAGCACAATTTGGTCGGTTAAATGATCATACTGATAGATCGGTTGCAGAGCATTTTGCAGTGCTTTAGGACGATATTGATAATCACTTAATTGATGAAAGGTGTCTTCCCAGTCATTCGGCTGAACCATCTGAACGATGGTATTGCCCGCTACAATTTGCTGATTAATCTCGGGCAAGCCAATGGGCGACAGATTGTCTGGCAATAGCGCCTGGCGGCATCCTGAAAAAATGCAATCGGCCTGATACAATCTATCTAGCGTTGAGATGACTTGCGGTACCGCTCTGCCACGCTCGCGAAGGCGGCGAAAATGCGAAACATTCAAGAGACCTTCGCGCCAAAGGGTTGCAACTAAGTCGGGATCATCTAAATTCAGCGGTGTTCTTTTGCTAGTTAAAATGAGCTGATCATTCGCTTTTTCTTCCGGCGGTTTTCTTAAGCCTAAATTGCGCCATGGATGTAGTTCAGGCAACATCAGATTGCAAGCGAGGCTCATATTCAGCTCGCCATCTGCCAGGTGCGGCATCATGCATTGCATGAGATGTTTAGACAGTTCATTCCCATCTAGCCAATATTCACATAACAACGGTGTGATATGTTTGCCCATCCCTAAAAAAATTTGACTAATCAAGGCGGGATCTTGCCATTCAGGCGAATGTAATAAGCTGTCCACTATTTTTAATAGTACATGAGGTTTGCCTGCATCGCGGCTCAAGACAGTTTTTCTTGTAAAATCATTCATTTTATTGAGCAGACTGACAACAAGAGCGGGCGGTTGATGTCTTAGCGCCAGCTCTAAAATACTATACCCATCATTGTTGATAACAAAGGCCGCGCGATTAAAGTTATCTGGTTGCACGAATGCAATGAATTTTGCCAGAGTTTCTGAGCTTTTCTTTGTGACTACGATGTGTAACAAAGTATTTTGGTGATGGTCTTGCGCTGACACTGCGATTTTTACTGCTTCAGAAAGTGGGTCTCGCAAAAGTTCAACAAATGCCTGGTCTTCCTGATAGAGGGCGGCAATGTGAAACGGTGTTGCCAGGTTCTCATCACGCAAAGTGGCCGCATTAATTAGCGTCTCGGCGTCCATCCTCTCAATTTTCTGCACAAACGCAATGAATAAATCAGCCGAAAAAAACCTAGCGGCACTGTGCAGTGTGTTTTTATTAAGTTTGTTTTTAATGACAATTGCTGTCTCAAAAGCGCGGTCGCTAACAGATGTCATTAGAGTCGAAAAAGCGGCTTCGCTTAAATGTTCTGCTGCCATTTGAATACATGAGCCATTATCTTCTGCCTGTAATTCGCAAATTTGAGCATCCAGTGTCGCCTCTGGAATCAACGACATTAACTGAATAAAATCATGAGGTGGCAGGTTTTTTATGGCTTTTTGTAGCGGTGCGGCTTTCTCTTCAAGGTAGTCCTGATACACGGCATACGTCATGTCGGTGCCAGAATAAAGCTTCTTCTTTGCGTGAAGAATTTTTACCAGGTCAGCTAATTTTTTATCATGATCTAGCAGCGGTAAAATTTTTTGATATTCAAGAAAACTAGCGAATCCTTCTTGCCAAATGGCATCACTCAATGCTGCATCAGCCAAATCTATTTGACGTTTTGTGCTGGTAACGATGAAGCAGCTGGATGCGACATGGCTTGAGGCGCTGCTAGAGCTAGAGGCAGCACTCACAGACACTTTTTTGCTATCGGCAAGGGGTAATTGTAATGCTGCCAATGGTTTTGCCAGCAGCGCATTTAAGCTCGGCAGAGATTTCACATGAGAAAGCAACCATGCGAATTTGTGCTGACCTTCCTGCATTTTCTGGCCTAGTTTTAAAACAAAATCTGCGCCAAGAGCACCGAAAAATAAGAGGAAGAAGGTTTTTGATTGCCAGCTGCTTTCCTGAATCATGGCGGTAATGATTTGGTCCAGGTTTCTGGTGAGGGTGGTTTTCAGTGGCGCGCTGGCATCTTTAGCTTCTGCGAGTCGTTGAATGTATTTAGCAATGACCTTTGTATCATGGTTCAGAAATAAGAGTTCTAAAAGATCGTAGCCGTTTTCGTCTGTGATCGCGGCGGACTCGGCTAACGTATCGGGCGTGCAAAGTGAGAGTAGCTTTTTAAAAGCGAGAGAATTTTTTCTTTGTGCCATGATGTGCAAGGCTGAAACGTGGTGAGGGGCTTGAATGGTCAGCGCTGCATTGATAGCGTCAGAGCTGAATACTTCCAGCGCATCAGAAAATGCCTCTCCCGATTGAAACGTTGCAATGACATCAAGCAGTGTCTTTTCGTTGATGACGATGGAAAGAGCCAGGTTTAAGACTTTCATCTCAAAGCCATATAGCAATGTAAAAAACGCGGCCTTATCAGCGGATTCGGCTGTATCAAAGAGTAAGCTGGATTGTCCATTAATCAAAATACGTTTTTGATCCAGTCTATGCATTTTTTTATAATCCTCAACCAGGCGGGGATCCTGGGTAGCAATCGCGCGCCTGATGTTCGCTCTATGAGTTTCTATTTGTAAATCGTTTTTGAGCGAGTCAAACTTGGTTTTTGTCCAAATAGCATCAAAGTATGATCGATGAATAGAAATAGAGCGCGTAGGATGGTTGGCGGGGACATTATAGAAAAAATCAGGCAGTGCTCTATTGCACAAATTATAAAAGTGATCGAATTCTTCTTGTGTGCGAAAAGTATGAGTGATGCTGAGCTCATTGAGCGAGTCTGTCGTTTGTATGCAGAATTTGAGGTAATCCTGATAATACTTTTTTTCTTTATTAAATGGATTTAGTCTCGCAAACATGGCAACGATTCTCTATGTGAATTAAAGCCGGTCTATTCCAGGCAAACAGAACGCTCTGCGTTGTTTGCCTGGAACGACTTATAAAGCATTATCTTCGGTTAAAAATTTTGTGAACTTCCGCCACATAAAAATCTTGTGTTTCCTGATTGCGAGACCAGGGTTTTGGCTTGGTGGCTTCCACCGTCAAGGCTTTTTCAACAGCTTCATAGGATTCAGTCCAATTTGCCGCGTTGTCTTCTGCTTGCTGAATAAGACTACGGACAGCAACAAGCGTCGCTGGCTGTTCATTAGTACGAAAGAGCGAGAAACGCGCTAATGGTTTCGCTTCGATATCGTGCCTTAATGCCATAAGGCGCGCTCTAGCATCCGCTTCCCGTAAGGCATGGCCGTTTATTTCTCCTGCTTTATACGGAAGAAATAAACCGCTTCTAACGCAGTTGGCATCTTTGAGTGCGTTAAGCACTTCTGTCATGCCAGCGATATGGCATTGTTGACGCAAGTGTCTGTAGTCTTCCCAGGAAGCGACGCCTTCTTGCCAGATGAGTTTCAGTGTGTCTTCTCTGCGACCTTGCAGGCGAATCACTTTGTGTTTGCTGGTCATTAAAAGGCGTGGATGCTGCTCGTTCCACTCAGCCATTTCTTTGTTGGCAGAATTGATTTGTGCTTTAAGCTCAGTCAAGGATTCACTGAGATCCTTTGCAGGAAGCGAGCCTAAATAAGTTTGAGTGCATGCGAAAGCTGTAGCGGGTACGTCTTTACCTTCTAGCCAGTGCGCTTCAACTTTGCCAAGCAGCGTAATGCCAAGTTGCGGATGGTTTAGCAGCTTGTTAATTAATTCCGCATTTTGCCATTCTTCATTTTGAACAATGTTATCGCAGATTTGATTGATTAGCTCAGGGTAACCTTTGCGATAAAACATGATATTCCATGTATCATTATCGAGTGCGTTTAGCAGGCTAATAATGTTGGCTGCGCTTTGATGCTGCATGGCGATTGCGATAATAGACTTGTCAGAATCTGCTTCCTTTTTGTAAGCTGTATTAATCGATGCTGGAGAGCAGAGAGCAAGCAAGGCGGAAAAAGCTTCAGGTGATTGTGTTTCAGCCGCTTGATTCAAAGCGGTAACGCCAGAATCATTTTTTTGCGCAATGGCTTCTGCAATGGCGGAGTGATCTCCATTTGCTGTCAATGCCGAAATAAATTCGATGAAGTTCGGGCTACTTAATTCTCTGGCGGCGATATGCAAATAGTTTTCGCCAGCGGATGTATTCATTCGAAGTGTGGCTTGTAAAGCTTCGCAGCGAACAGTACGAAACAACGGTGTAACCGCATCGCCATGAGTACTAAGTGCCAAATGCAGCGCATTGAAGCCTGCGAAGTTTGTCTGTAAGAGTAAGCCTATTTCACGCTCAGCTAGTGGTGAAAGGTTTGCCAGGCGCAGGAATGCCAGTGTTTCTGATGGGTTAGCGGCAGCAATTTGCAAGAAAGATTCGCGAGCATGGGTAATTGGGTGAATCATGGCGCTAGCAATATCGGGAAGCGCTTCCCCGTAATAATAGGTGAAATTTTCTGGCTCGGTTTGTATTGCTCGTGCCATGAGCCTCATACTGGAGGTTAGCTTCAATTGATCCTTGCTTTGTTCTCCGGGTAAATAAGGGCGAATTTTACGTAATGCTCTATCGTAAAAAATAATCAGTGCTGCTTCGCCATTACTTGCAAACGATTGCGCTGTCATTCTCGCTTTTAAACGGGAAAGTGCTGAATCCATAGGGATGACAATTGCACGCACCGCTTCACGAGTCGGTTTTGCCAGGACTTTATTTAATTGATGAGGATGCGCTTTCGTTTCCTCGTTGAATTCAGCAAAAGTGGTTTTGCTCGAGAGGCCATGGGTCGCTGCATATTCTTCAACATCATCATAAGAGCCAACCCATTTACGATCGCGGGTTTTGTGCGATTTGGCGAGCATGGCTTTTATTACGCAATCTTTTTTATCCAGTAAAAGATAAACATGGGTGTCATTCTGATCATTTTCGCCCGGTAGCGCATTGTTCAATTGGGATGTCACATGCGTCATAGGCATTTTTTTGGCTTGTTTGCGTTCTTCCAGTTTAATATCACGTTTAGGTTGGTATTCAACAATCGTATTGCTTAAGTGATCAAACTTATGCGTTAAACCATGTTGCTGGATGGGTTTGCGCACTGGCGGCCGGTAATTGTGATCTTCTAATTGGAGCTGGTATTTGTCCAAATCAATTAAGTCGATTCTTTGTACTAGCGCATCATCGCGCTCAAAAAGAGCTTTGATTCCATTAAATGCAGGCGCCATTTCTGCTGCGGGGTTTTCCAGTGCTGGCAGACCTTTTGGAAGGTTGTATTTTTCTTCTTCTGGCTCAGCATTAGCTAAAGCGCGCCCTGGATAGTAAAGTTGGTCCAGAGCAAACGATAAATGAGGAATATTGCGCTGAAATTTTCGCAGGATACGATAGTCTTGTATTGAAGCCACGCCTTCTTGTTTCAGCGTTTCTGCCGTGCGTGGATCAGCCAGTTCCGCTAATGGTATAACGGTTCCTTTGGCGGTTGTGACAGCATTTAATTTCCCTTCTTTCGCAAGTGCGCTGTTGGTGGTTGGTATATAGCTCGCCAGTGCATTTTTTTCAGCAAAACGATCGTCGTCCATTGCATATTGAAGAATGCTGCTTTTAAAAGTCTCGGATATTTCATTGCCATCTAGCCAGAATTGATAGCCGATAAGTGCAAGCGTTTCACCGGCAATCACAAATGCTTTCTCAACTAATTCGCGGTCTTGCCAGGTTGGTTCATGCAGCAGGTAATCGGCGATCTGCAATACGCAGCGATGCGGTATTTCCACGGGAGCGTCGACAGGCTCCAGGTGTTTAAAAAAGTAAGCTGCTACGGCAGGTTTTTGAGTTTGAAGCACCTTTTCGCTTAGTTCTGGTTGCTCGATGATGCAGGCAGTCAGTGCATCTTTGGGCAGGCGTTTCGCCAGGCTTTCAAAGGCTGCGTTGGATTGTTTCATGATGGCGAGGTCAACGGCGGTTTGGCCATTGGCGTTGACGTGTGTTATAGCTATGTCCAGAACGTAAGGGTCAATGGCGGCTAAAAAGCTTTTTAGTTCTTCGGTATTCAGCTTTAGGATGGCGGTTTGTAAAAAGTTATTGCCATCTGCGTCGGTGAAGCCAAACAGTCTGACTTGATTGTCGGGATGTGCTTCAAAGAAAGGTGTTGCAAGTAGCAAGAGAATTTTTTCAAGCTTGTTGTTTTTGATGCATTCGACAAAAGTGTCGCGCACATTTTTTACTGCTTCATTGGCAAAGTAGCCATTGCCCAGCAGTGTATCAAGTATTGGTTGGGAGAGTGTGACAACAAAAGTCGCCTCTTCATTTTCCATTTGAATGGCTATGGGTAATTCGTCTGCTAAATTTAAAAAATCCTGTTGTTCTAACCAGAGCTTGAAGTTTTGTGCCTCATTGCTGGTTTGGAAGTGATGGGCAATTTCGAGTTTTTCAATATCTAAAACAGCAGCAACGCCGCTGTTTTTAAAGGCGAGATATTGTTGTTTTGTATTACCATCCTGTTTTTCTTCAAGTCTCTGCACAGTTAATCACTCCAAATTGACGATGTATTCGTTAAAGTATAAGTTTTCAAATTGAACCAATGCGATGGCATTGGTTCTCTATGTTTAGCGTAATTTTGGTCTTTCGTAAGGCTGGTTTGGGATAATCGGGCCACCCGGTGCACGAAAGAGTCCGCGACATTGCAATAGCTCGGCCTGGCTGGCTCTTGCTGTTGCTTGAATGAGAGCAAGCAGTGAATAAGCTGATGTCAGGCTTTCCGGGTTGCAGTCGTTCTTAAAGGTTTGTAATTTGGCTCTGTCGCCTTGAAAAATGGCGGTATTAATGTAGCCAGCCAGTATTAATAAGTTCTGAATAAAAAGAGCCGATCCTTCACCTTTTGCGTTAATTTGATTGGCGATTGCGACTTCCTCGGCTGGCGAGTTTTCAATTAAGCTTAAAACATCACCTTCTTTCTCTTCGCTAGCGGCTTTTAGGTTGTGCGCCAGCTGCTGAATCCGTTGTAATTCAATTTGACCAAGCCGGGCAAAATCGGCATGGGTTGTTTTAATGCCAAAGTCATCTGGAGTTTCGGTAGAGGATTGATTGTTATTGTTATTATTCTGCATACTGGCTCTAGGTGCTGACATAGTTTTGCCCTCGTTTAGATGCGTTAGAGATTCTATTTTTTAGGTTATTATATAGAGATAATCTTAAGGGATGCTTAAAATCCGATCGAAATAAAACAAATTAATAATAAAGCAGTTAGGGTGTTTAGGATGCCGCTGCCCACTGATTACTCACTGCGCGCTGCATACTGCACACTGCACACTGCACGCTGCACACTGCACACTGCATACTGCATACTGCACACTGCACACTGCACACTGCACACTGCACACTGCACACTGCCCACTGCCCACTGCCCACTGCATACTGCACATTGCCCACTACACACTGCCCGCCGCCCATCGCCCATCCGCCCACTGCCCGCTACCCATCGGCCACCCCACCACCTACGTCCCGCGGCTTGTCCGCGGGATCCAGAGCTGGCCATAACGTGCTGAAATTAATAGCCTTATCAAGTGGCTCCCTTCTCAAAAAATCCCGGCAAAAAAGTTTGTCATTCCATTGATGTCCAACAGGCCCCGGTCAATTCAGAGCATTTCTTTGGGTGTTAGCGTAGTTTTAGGAATGGCCCCGCTTTCGCCGGAACGACAGTATTGCGTGGGTTGGGTTGAGCGTTTTTCGCGAAACCCAATATAGGGCTCGTCGGGATTGCGCCAAGTCTCATATAGCCATAAAATAACGTTGGGCTTCGTGCCTCAGCCCAACCTACCTGAAGCCCGAAGATTGTTTCTTTTGTAAGATTTTAGCGAAAAATACCAGAATTTTATAAGAACTTATTAGCTTTCTTTCAATCTGAATACTCAATTTTATAATAAACAACCAGCAAATGGATAAAACCACTTTTATAAGATGATCCATGCTTTTAATATGTTGTTATCAGCAATTAAGTACCATTTATTCGAAGTAATTTTATTGCAACAACTTAAGGCGCCCGACCCGCATTCATAGCTTGCAAATAAAGCACAATATTCAACCTTCCGCCAATCTTTCTTTCACGCTCTGCTATTGGCGTATTTTAAGCACTTTTGCCAGCAATATACCCGAAATTAACCCCTATATTTAAACAGCTCTCCGCGCCGCCTCCCAAGACGATCCTGCACCCCTCCCTCAAAAACCCCACAAATCCAACCTACCAACTCCCACCAACAATGCTATAATTGCGCGTTCTAACGATTGGCGGACCGGAATGAAAAAAAATACCTACGATACAAAAACCCTACAAGGCATGATCGGAACCTTACAAGCCTATTGGGCTGCACAAGGCTGCACCATAGTCCAACCATTGGATATGGAAGTTGGCGCCGGGACTTTCCATCCCTCGACTTTTTTACGAGCCATAGGCCCTGAGCCATGGCGCGCGGCTTATGTGCAACCCAGTCGTCGACCGACTGATGGACGCTATGGCGAAAATCCAAACCGCGTACAGCATTACTACCAATTTCAAGTTGTTCTCAAGCCATCGCCTGACAATATACAAGAATTGTATCTAGACTCACTCCGCGCGCTCGGTGTCGATCCCTTGACAGATGACATCCGCTTCGTTGAGGACAACTGGGAGTCACCTACACTCGGCGCTTGGGGCTTAGGTTGGGAAGTCTGGCAAAATGGCATGGAAGTTTCCCAATTCACCTATTTCCAACAAGTCGGTGCACTGGAATGCAAACCTGTCACCGGTGAATTGACATACGGCCTTGAAAGATTAGCCACCGCCATACAAGGTGTCGACAGCATATACGATTTAGTCTGGAGCAAAAGCCCACAAGGCATTGTGACTTACGGCGACGTCTTCCATCAAAATGAAGTAGAGATGTCAAAATACAATTTTGAATTCGCGAATGTAGAGCTACTGTTTCAACAATTTAATGCGTATGAAAGTGAAAGCCAGCGTTTAATTGATGTCGGCCTTCCATTGCCAGCCTACGAGATGGCTTTAAAAGCGTCTCATACATTTAATTTATTAGATGCTCGCCGCGCCATCTCCGTCACAGAGCGTCAGCAATATATTTTAAAAATTCGCCGCTTAGCGAAAGCCGTAGCGGAGAGTTATTATCAAGCACGCGAAGCCTTGGGTTTCCCGTTATGTCAGGAAAAGAAAAATGCGCGCTAAAAAAGATAATTTTCTCGTAGAAATACACACAGAAGAATTACCACCCAAAGCGCTAAGTCGCTTGGCGAAAAGTTTTTTGCAGGAAATCAAAGATCGTCTTACCAAAGCCCAACTTGAATTCAAAGAAGCTGAGTTTTATGCCACACCCAGACGCCTCGCTGTTTTCGTGAAAGGCCTCGCGTCAGAACAACCTGAAGCCATTATTGAACGCAAAGGCCCTGCAATTGACGCGGCTTTTGATGCGGCGGGTAATCCCACACCGGCTTGCATTGGCTTTGCAAAATCTTGTGGCACAACACCCGACAAGCTCGCGCGCATTAAAAATAAGCAGGGCGAATTTGTTGGATTACAACAAACCGTTCCCGGTAAATCCGTTTGTGAATTGATGCCAGCCATCGTGTCAGAATCATTAGCCGCTTTGCCTATTCCCAAGCGTATGCGCTGGGGAAGTGGCGTGGTCGAATTTGTGCGCCCTGTGCATTCCGTCATTATGTTATATGGTCGCGATGTCATTGATGCAGAAATTTTAGGTGTGCGCACAGGCCGAGAAACACGCGGTCATCGTTTTCATTGCAGAAAAACCATCAGCATTTCGCAGCCTTCCGTTTATTTAAAACGCCTGGAATATCCCGGTTATGTCATTGCCGATTTTGAACGCCGCAAAGCCATGATTTTAGAACAAGCCAATGCGATAGTGGAAAGTTCGTTTGGCGAAAATATCCACCCTTTGATTACACCAGAATTATTGGATGAAGTGACAGGTTTAGTTGAATGGCCTGTTGCAATTCTAGGCGACTTTGATCAGCGTTTCCTGGAAGTGCCATCAGAAGCTTTGATTTCAGCGATGCAAGATCATCAGCGTTATTTTGCGGTAGTGGATGATGAAGGCAAATTGTTGCCGCATTTTGTGACGATTTCGAATATTGAGAGTCGCGACATGCAGCGCGTCATTGAAGGTAATGAGCGCGTATTACGTGCGCGTTTATCAGACGCCGCCTTCTTTTTTGAAACAGATAAAAAACGCAGCCTGGAAAGTCGACTGGAGATTTTAAAAGGCATCGTTTTTCAAGCGAAGTTAGGTTCAGTCTACGACAAGACCCGGCGCGTCAGTCAGCTAGCCGCTTATATTGCGAAAGCCTTGGGCGAGGATGAAACATTAGCAGCGCGCGCAGGCATGCTGGCCAAAACCGATTTAACGACAGAGATGGTGGGTGAGTTTCCTGAGCTGCAAGGCTTGGCTGGTTATTATTATGCTAAACACGATGGCGAACCAGCAGCCGTTGCAACTGCGATGAATGAACAATACATGCCACGTTTTTCTGGCGACCAATTACCAGAAACCAAAATCGGTTGTATCTTGGCGTTAGCCGATCGACTGGATACATTGCTAGGCGTGTTTGGTATCAACCAGGCACCAACCGGCGATAAAGATCCATTTGCATTGCGACGCGCAGCGCTTGGAGTCTTGCGTATTTTGATCGAAAAAGAATTGAACCTGGATTTGCAGGATTTATTAACACAAGGTTTGGCTCATTACGAGCGTCCTCTGGAAAACCAGGAAGTCGTAGCGCAAGTCTTGAATTTTATTTCGGAGCGATTAAAGCCTTGGTACCAGGAGCAAAGCATCAACCCGGATGTTTTCGCGGCGGTAGCGGCATTAGGCATCACACGCCCTTATGATTTTCATCGTCGCATTCAAGCGGTGCAAGCGTTTAAGCAATTACAAGATGCAGAATCACTGAGCGTGGCCAACAAGCGTGTCAGCAACATTTTAGCAAAATACGACACGCAAATTCTGGCGAAAGACATTGATGCGGATTTATTTGAAAATGATGCAGAGCGTGAATTGGCGTCACAGCTAGAAGTACAGAGTTTAGCGATAGCTCCCCTGTATGGCGAAGCGCGTTACATGGATGTTTTATCACAATTGTCGCATCTGCGTCAGCCGGTCGATAATTTCTTCGATCAAGTGATGGTCATGACCGAAGACAAAAATCAGCGCGAAAATCGCTTATTAATGTTGGCGAAATTACGGGCTTTATTTTTGCAGGTCGCTGACGTGGCTTTATTGCAGACGAGATAACCTATGCCATTTATCATTTTGGATCGAGACGGCGTCATTAACTTTGATTCTGATTTTTATATCAAAACGCCGGAGGAGTTTCTGCCTATCCCCGGCAGCCTTGAAGCGATCGCAAAATTAAACCGTGCTGGTTATCATGTCTTGGTCGCAACGAATCAATCCGGCATTGCTCGTGGTTATTATGATTTGCCGATGTTACATCGCATTCACGATAAGCTGCGTGCCGAATTAAAAAAAGTCGGGGGTGTGGTGGAAGAAATTTTTTTCTGCCCGCATCATCCCGATGAGAAATGTGCCTGCCGAAAACCGCAGCCAGGCATGTTTTATGACATACAAAAAAAATATGGCATTCATTTTGCCGATGTTTTTTTTATTGGTGACTCATTAACTGACATGCATGTCGCAGAAGTCGTGGGGTGTAAGCCTATTTTAGTGTTAACCAGTAAAGGCGAAAAGACTCTTAAAAATAATCCAGAGCTCTCTGTTATTCCGCAATATGCCAATTTAGCGGAAGCCGTTGACGCAATTCTTTCTGTTCCATCCGATTCAAACTAACAAGGTGAATTATGCAAAATAAAACTTTGCCCGGACGTTTTTCCATGATGATACGTTCCGCTATTTTTGGCGCGGTTGTGCCAGTCTTTACTACGGTGTGGTCTGTGGTTTGTGTTTTGTCATGGCCATTGCCTTTGCGGTTGCGTCATCAAGTTGTCATGACTTGGACCCGCTCTGTGGTTTGGTTGTTGAAAGTGATTTGTTGCATTGATTACAAAGTAGAAGGTTGGGACGATATCCCCAAAGACAGAAACGGCATTGTGATGAGTAAGCATCAGTCGTCGTGGGAAACATTTTATTTGCCCGGGTTATTTGATCGAACGGCGATTATTTTAAAGCGCGAATTATTATGGGTTCCCTTTTTTGGATGGGGCATGGCGGTGATTGATCCGATCATGATTAATCGTACGGATAAGTCGTCTTCGATGGCGCAAATCATTAACAAAGGCCGCAAGTTTTTGCAGCAAGGTCGTTGGATCTTAGTATTTCCAGAGGGCACGCGAATACCAACGGGTCACATCGGCAAGTACCGCATGGGTGGCGCACGTTTAGCGGCAGATACCGGTTATCCCGTGTTACCGGTTGCCCACAATGCCGGTTTATATTGGCCACGCCGTCAATTTATCAAGCGCCCTGGCACAGTTCATGTTGTCTTTGGTCCATTGATTGAATCAAAAGGCCGTACAGCGGAAGAAGTGTTGAGCTTGACCAAAGACTGGATTGAAGAAACGATGCTGCGAATTGATCCCGATTCTTATCCTGATCAAACTCCCAAAACGTTTACACGCGAAGGCACCTAAAGCTACTCTAATAACGAAATGAACTCTCTTAAAATGACTGGGGTCCTGTCATGGTAGGTTTGCTTTTTTCGTGCTGTTCGCACGAAAAAAGCAAACCTACCCTGCCACCCCGTTTTTTTGATTTCGTTTCCACTTCGTGGAATCGAAAAAAGCATTACAAAGAACCCGACGTAGCACAGTAGCGCGGACACGACCCCCACGCTTTTCGCGGGGGTCGTGTCCGCGAACCCATGCTAAATCACAGCACACTCACCCAATATATGCGAATCAAAAATCCCTGCCGTAATCGTCGCACAGCTATAAGGCTAAATTCGACTGAATAATTCGTATTGCGAGCCAAAAATCCATATAAAACAAGATAGTATCGCTTTTCTGTGTCTATAAGACCCTCCCATTATCGTTTTTCCAAAAAAAACAGCCGTCTCTTTCTTTGCGAATGGTGTTCCATTGGCTGCTGAAATAAATGAAAAGTTTTTTAAAGAGATTTTTATCGATGCAGGATTATGTGGTGTCGCCTTAGGTTTAAGTTTAAATCAAATTAATGCAGCAAATGAAATCATCATGATTAATAATGGCGGTATAGCAGAGCAGGTTGTTGGACAATTATTAAGAACGATTAATCCACCTTATATTGAGCCAGCATTATATTATTGGTTTCGTCATGAGAAAGGGTCAAGTGCTGAAATTGATTATGTGATTCAATATGGCAGTAAAGTGGTACCTGTTGAAGTTAAAGCAGGTAGTACAGGCAGTTTGAAGTCATTGCATTTATTTATGGAAATGAAAAGATCTTCTATTGCGGTACGTATTAATTCAGATTTGCCAAGTAAAACGAATGTAAAAGTAAAAGGACAATCAGGGAATAATGTGGATTATTTGTTGATATCTATTCCGTTTTATCTAATTGGACAGATGTATCGACTGCTCGATTTTTTTTGCTAATTGAATTTCTCAAAACAATGGAACAAAAAATTTGCCACCCCGTTTTTTTGATTCGTTTCAACTTCGTTGAAGCGAAAAGAGCATTACAAAGAACCCCGACGTAGCACAATAGCACGGACTAAGCCCCCCACGCTTTTTGTGGGGGCGTGTCCGCGAACCCCTCTACATGCCGTGGACAATCCCATAAGTATCTACACAAATAAACTATAAGCTTGTCCACGAAATCAAAAAAACGGGGTGGCAGGGTAGGTTTACTTTTTACGCGCGGAGCGCCAGTGAGCACGAAAAAAGTAAACCTACCATGACAGGACCCCAGTCAGTTTAAGAGAGTTCATTTCGATATTGTCCGGATTTATTGAGACACGCAGGTTGGGTTAAGCGTTTTTTGCCAAACCCAACATCATTATATTTCAGAAAGCAAAATAGATTTGCTGATGTATTTATTCCCCACCCATACACAAATATTTTATTTCCAAATAATCGTCAATACCATATTTCGAGCCTTCACGCCCCACACCAGATTCTTTCACCCCACCAAACGGCGCGACTTCAGTAGAAATAATACCTTCATTAATCCCCACAATCCCATATTCCAAACCTTCAGCGACACGCCAAACACGATGAATATTTTTAGAATAAAAATAAGAAGCCAACCCAAATTCCGTATCATTCGATAAACGAATCACTTCCTCTTCTGTTTTAAATCGAAAGAGAGGCGCAACAGGCCCAAAGGTTTCTTCTCTCGCCACCAACATCTTTGCTGTCACATCCGTTAAAATCGTAGGCTCAAAAAACAACCCACCCAACGCCGGCTGCTTGCCACCCAATATCACTTTCGCGCCTTTCGATACAGCATCACGAATATGTTCTTCTACTTTCTGAATCGCATCTTGATTAATCAAAGGCCCAATCTGGACTTGTTCCTCTAAACCATTACCGATCTGCAGCTTCTTAACAGCTTCAGTCAGTTTTTTTGCAAACTCATCATATACTGCTTCTTGTACATAAATGCGATTCGCACAAACACAAGTTTGTCCGGCATTGCGAAACTTGGACGCAATGGCTCCCTTTACTGCCGCATCCAAATCCGCATCATCAAAAACAATAAAAGGCGCATTCCCACCTAGCTCTAAAGACATTTTTTTAATCGTACTGGCGCATTGCTGCATCAGTGATTTACCAACTGCCGTTGAGCCAGTAAAAGAAAGTTTTCTAACCAGCTGGCTAGTTGCCATCTCCCCGCCAATTTTTTTAGAATCCCCCGTCAACACATTCACAACACCCGGCGGAAACCCCGCTTCCTCAGCCAGCACCGCCAATGCCAATGCACTAAACGGCGTGCTGCTAGCAGGCTTCAGCACAACAGGACACCCGGCCGCGAGCGCGGGCGAAATTTTACGAGTAATCATCGCAATCGGAAAATTCCAGGGCGTGATGGCGGCGACTACGCCGATGGATTGCTTGATGACCACCAAATGCTGATTGGCTTTATTGGAAGGAATAACATCCCCATACACTCGTCTGCCTTCTTCAGCGAACCACTCAACAAACGAATTACCATAATCAATCTCAGCGCGAGATTCAGAAATAGGTTTGCCTTGTTCCAGCGTCATTAAAATCGCAAGGTCTTCTTTATTATCTCGAATCAACTCCGCCCAACGCCACATCACATCACCGCGTTCTTTAGCGGTTAAGTTGCGCCAAATTGGCCACGCTGCATTCGCAGCCGTGATCGCTGCCTCAGTTTCCGCAGTGCCACATAATGGAACATGTCCGATAACTTTGTGATCGAAAGGATTGTTTACAGCAATGGTTTTTTTATTATCGGCATCTACCCACTTACCATTGATAAAACACTTTTCAGCAAAAAGCTTTGCGTTCTTGAGTTGGTGCATATCAGACTCCTAGTCGTTGATACATTTCCTTAATTAGCGGCTGAAAAATAGCAGTAACCGTTGGCATATCACGCCAATTCATCATAAAACGCGAGATCTCTCTTCGCAGTGTGCGTTTAAAAAGCCACGAAGTGCTATGCTCTTGCATCCCATCTAAATCAATGAAGATGGGTTTATGATTCTCCACCAAAATATTCGTCATTTTTAAATCGCCATGCGTGATACGCATCTGCGCCAAGCTCTCAAAGAGCGAAATGACTTTTTGCGCGATATCAGCTATCGCATCGCTGTCTTGTCTGTGATCAGCAATATATTCACCCAAATGCTTGCCATGCACATAATCCATTAACAGATAAGAGCGGCCACGCAAGCCTAAAAAACTTTTTTCAACAAAGGCAACCGGCTTTGCAGTTGCGATACCCATAAGGCGTAAACATTGAGCCAGGCGCCAGCCGGTCGCTGCACGAGTGGGTCTTAAACAGCGGCGTAGCCAATGCTTGCTATCTTTGACATTGTAGCGCTTCATGACCATGGCTCGGCCATCCAGATACACTTTAGCAACAGTAGCCGACCGACCGTCTTTCAAGATTTCGGTATCATTGGCAGAAAAAATGACATCAGGATTTTTCAAACAGGCGAGCAGTTCTGATGATTCATAGTCACGATCATACATCGTCACCGTATTGTAGCTATCAAGGCGGACAAAGGCGGAGCAATTGCGCATCAGCTTTTTCTTGAATTCACTCAAGCGATGCTGCTGCCAGCTGTTTACTTTATTTTTTAATAAGGCAAGATCACGATCTTTTACCAGCCAACCACGTGAGCGTGCATAAGTCAGAAAGAGTTCTGATTGCAGTGTTTCCGTGCCCATTCCAAACTGCGCGAAGAAGAGGCCTAGATTATCCAGGCTTTCTTTTTTTGTCAGTGGTCTGACAAAGATATCGATATCACCACCATCCAGCATAAAAATATTTTTTTTGCGAATAATGAAATTTTTAAAATGAAGATCGTGTTGCAAAATACCGAGCACATGTTGGGTGGCTAGTTCAATGATCACTGCGTGCATTAAGGCGTTAATTTCTTCTAAATTATTTTTTTCCTGCCAGGCATTATCCAGGCTGCGGCCATGAATATGCTCAAAAATCAAAACTTGAATACGCTTGTCTTTAGAGCGACCTTGAAAATAAATGGGTGGCGTGAGAACCCCAGAAGCTAATAACGCTTTAATGCCACGCGCATCCCGCATCTGATGACGTAGTGCTTTGCGCGGCTCATAGAATAATTTGGCGACAACGGATTTGTCATCCCAGGATCCAAATGCGACCAAGCGTTTGCCTGGCATGATTCGGGCTATCTCTCGACAATAGAGCACGGTATCAGTGCCCTCAAGCTCGAGCTGAAAAGGTTCAAGCGTCGCACGATTTGCGAGCTTGAGCTGGTCCCAGGCGATTTGTTTGATAAATTGAGAAGCGTTATTTTTCATGTTTTCGATACATCTTATCGCCACGTTGTTCTACCTTATGCCAAAAATTCCATTCTTTGTTCAATACATCACGTAACGGCCTTTGTCGATATTCTCTAACAAAACGCAATAAATCGCGAGATGTTAAGCCGATATCTTTGCTAGAAAAGTACAATCCGGAAAGATCTTTAATAATCCAGCGTAGCGGTGTTTTTGCTCGGATCTGCGCACGGTGCAAATCAATCAGAAATAATTTTTGTGAGCAAGGCTGCCATAAGAAATGGCAAATATAAAAGTCGCGATGATTGATGCCATTGGTATGTAGAATGCGGGCAATCGCCGCGACTTTTTTAATAAAAAAGCGTTTTAAGGCAAGAGGCGCGGGTTGAGTGCGCCAGTCTCGGCAAAAATCCTCAAGACTGATTGTCTCAGCTAACTCATCGGTTAATAAAAAAGATTGCAGAGCGGCAGGGTTTGTACCACGGCAGCCATAGCCTGAGAGGTGCATGGTATCAACGCTCAGTTTTTCTAGCGCTTCTATGGCGAGCTTTTCGTTGTTGGCGCTTAAGACAGGCAAACGTAACTGCATTAAGTTTTTAAAAATTTCAATCCAGCCTACACCAAAATGTTGTTTGAGGAAATAGCCTTTCCCGCCCAATTCAATACGTTGAGTACGGCGCCCAGCGACATCACGGAAAACTTGTCCGCGCATTTCCATCAGTTGATCAAAAAGGTTTTGATCAAGCGCAAAATATTTTTTTAACTCTGGATTTAATGAGAAATCCACGTATCACCTTAATGATTCAATGATCAAGACTGCTCGTTCTGGCATGCTATAGATATCGGCATGGTTGGCATATTCTAGTCCATTTCTGTGCCAGACATCACGCTCTTCGGATGATAGCATATCCACCAGGGTTTGATTGAATTGTTCTTGTTTAAAGGGCGAGGGCAATACAACACCCGCGTTAGCATTGTGAATATAGGAAGCATAACCGCACACATCGGTTGTGAGCACAGGTAGACCGGCGACTACGGCTTCTAATAAAACGGTACCGGTATTTTCATGATAAGCCGGGTGCAATAATAAATCAGCAGCTAATAAAAAATCCGGAACATCTTTGCGTCCACCCAAGAAGATAATATTTTCTAAAATACCTAACTGCTTGGCTTGGCGTTCGAATGGTTTGGCATTGTCATTGCCAATGATCATGACGCGAGAACGTTTTTTTAAATGCGGGGGAAGGGCGGCATAAGCGAGCAATGTTCTATCGACCCCTTTTGTTTTGAAGCCTGAGCCGACCATGAGCAGCAAAAAGTCATTTTTTCCGATGGCGTGAGCTTCTCTCACTTTTTCTTGGATGGCTTTGGCATTGGCCGGTGCTTTGCGGTCTTTGTCGATACCCGGTGGTAGCAGATGAAAACGTTTATCTTCTGTATGGTAATAATGCTGGAATTCAGCTTGTTGTTTCTTGGCAATTAATAAGATGTCTGTTTTCGCAGCCACAGAAAAAACGGCTTTTTCATAATCGATATTATGTCGATAGCGTTGGGTTAAGCGATACCACCATCTGCGAGCGGTGCGAGCTTTTGCTTGATAACAAATGTCAGCCGCATAATACACATCGAGTCCGGGCATTTTATTGAACCCGACAACCAGGTCATAATGATTTTGTTGCAGAAAAGGTTGCAGTTGTCGCACAAAATCTTCACGGCGGCTGTGGTTGCTGAGACCTTTGACTTTTAAAGTGCGTATCGCAAGCCCCGGCTCAAACTCGCCTTCCCAGCTCATAGTGTAGACGTCAACAATGTGCCCTCGTTTTATGCATTCTTGCGCGATGCGCATAAAATCCCGCTGCAAGCCGCCAAAAGGAAAGTAACGAAAAAGGCAAAAAGCTAATCTCATAATATTTCATTCATCGTAATGGTGAGTAATTTGGCCATTATAGAGAATTCAGTGCGAAATTGATAAGAAATATTACATTTCCAGCTACACGGCCACCCATTACATGTCTCTGGCTACCCAATCATCCATCACATGTCTCCGCCACACAATCACCCATCACATGTCTCCGGCTACACAACCACCCATTACGTGACAACCACCCACCCTACGTCCCGCGGCTTGTCCGCGGGATCCAGAAATATAGGTTGGGTTTCGTTCCTCAACCCAACCTACGCATCTACACAGTCACCCATTACATGTCTCCGGCTACAACAACCACCCACCCTACGTCCCGCGGCTTGTCCGCGGGATCCAGCAATGGAAATCTCAGATTGAGAGTGCTCCTCAACCATTTTTACCCTAACCAATCTCAAACTTAATCCCCTGAGCCAGCGCCAACGATTGACTCCAGTTAATAGTATTAGTTTGCCGCCGCATATACGCTTTCCAGGAATCAGATCCAGCCTCACGCCCGCCGCCAGTATCTTTCTCACCACCAAACGCACCACCAATTTCAGCACCTGATGTGCCAATATTAATATTAGCAATCCCACAATCACTCCCACGCGCGGATAAAAAAATCTCCGCATGTTGCAAATTATTCGTGAACAATGCTGACGACAATCCATGCTTCACCTTATTCTGTATCGCAATGGCTTCATCCAGAGTTTTAAATCGCATGACATATAAAAGAGGCCCAAACGTTTCTCTTTGTGCCACTTCCCAATCGGGATTGGCTTCCACTAAAGTCGGCTGCACAAAAAACCCTTTCCCTTTGATCGCCTTCCCGCCAAACAATATTTTCCCACCGGCTTTCTGAATATCAGTGACCGCTTGTTCAAACAACGCAACCGCACCCGCATCAATCAACGGGCCCATCAAATTCTTTTCATCTAATGGATCACCAATCGTCACTTTCTGATACGCCTTGCCAAGTGATGCCACCACGCTATCATAAATTTTCTCATGCACAATTAACCGCCGTGTTGTCGTACACCGTTGCCCGGCTGTGCCAATCGCGCCAAATACAATAGCAGGAATCGCCAATTGCAAATCAGCTGATTCATCCACAATAATGGCATTATTCCCACTGAGTTCGAGCAGTGATCTGCCTAAGCGCCGTGACACCATTTCACTGACAGAGCGCCCAACAGCTGTTGACCCCGTGAAAGAAATTAACGGAACCCGCTTATCATTCACTAATCCTTTCACCAGTTCATTATCTTCTGTGATAAACAGAGAAAACACACCTTGTAAGCCATGCCGTTCCAAAACCGTATTACAAATACGCGAAACCGCAATAGCACAAAGCGGTGTTTTAGGCGAAGGTTTCCACACAACCGTATTACCAGCAATGGCCGCAATAAAAGCATTCCAGGCCCACACTGCCACTGGAAAATTAAACGCGCTAATGACACCGATAATGCCCAATGGTTGCCACTGTTCATACATGCGATGATCTTGTCTTTCTGAATGCATGGTCTTTCCATACAGCATACGCGATTGCCCGACCGCAAGATCAGCCATATCAATCATCTCTTGTACTTCGCCATTGCCTTCCTGTTTGGATTTGCCCATCTCCAGTGAAACCAGGCTGCCTAAAGCGTCTTTCTGTTTTCTGAGTTCATCGCCAATTTGTCGGATTATCTCGCCGCGTTTAGGGGCTGGCATATTACGCCACGATAAAAAAGCCGTTTCTGCCGCTGTAATTACTTTTTCATAATCAGCACTCGATGCGCTATAAACCGTAGCAATCACCTCGCCATTTGTCGGATTAATCGAGGCGATTTTGTTTTCTGATTGCGTTTCTGACCACCAATCCGATCCCGTTGTCGCACCGGGATTGTTCTCTGCTAGCTGCAAAGTTTTTAAAATATTCATTTCTTTCCTCGCTAATAAAAATTGACTGGAGTCCTGTCCCGGTAGGTAGATTTTTTCGTGCTCGCCATAAGGCTCCGCGCGAAAAAATCTACCTACCGTGCCACCCCGTTTTTTTTGAATTCACTTCCACTTTGTGGAAGTGAATAAAGACAAAAGCGCATCATCAAAAAATATAGCAGACACACAACGTAGCAGGTCTCATGAGTGTCATGATTGTGCGTAATATTGCCCAAACCGATTCTGAAGTACGGCGTCTAACGAAAACGTTTCCTGCCGGATCATGCCGCGATAAGTATCTTTTGCACTTAACGTCAAATCCACAATTGCACAAATACTTGAGGCCGTTGTCATCTGAATCGCAGACCACTTTATTTCATTAATCACTGTCGGGTAGAGTTTTTTAACATAATTTTCTTCAATGAATTGATTGTCCTGTGTGCCAGTGACCGATACATAAACCAACACCACATCTTGATGCGTTTTAGGCAGTGCGCCTTCCAGAATATGTTTCAAGGTTTCACGGTCATGGTTCAAGTTCAAATCATTCATTAAAAAATGCATCTTGGCGCAATGCCCCGGATAACGAATTGTCTTGTAACTCAAATGCTTCACCTTATTGGCATAGGTTTTAGCTAGAGTGCCAATGCCGCCCGATGTATTGAACGCTTCATAGGTTAAACCATCAATTTTGATTTCTTCCAGGTCATCCAAAGGCAACAATGACACTTCTTCCCCATCTTCAATCGCGTGACACAAATTTCCATATTCATTAATTAAGCCATCGGTAGACCAGGTCAAAGAATATTGCAGCGCATTGCTAATATTAACTGGCAAAGCACCCACGCGCATTTTAACCGAATCCAGTTTTGGAAAATGTTGCATCAAATTATTCGCGACAATACTAATAAAGCCCGGTGCTAAACCGCACTGTGGAATAAAAGCTGTTTTGGCATCTTCCGCTAATTCCAGTACGGTTTGTGCCGTATACGTATCCTCAGTCAAATCAAAATAATGCAGATTAAATTTTTTCGCTGCTTGCGCAATCGGAATATTATGATAATAAGGCAATGCCGAAATCACGGCATTCATAGGATTTTCAGTCAGGAATTGATCCATGGCAGCGGCATCTTGCGCGTTCAATGCAATGATTTTTAAATGAGAAACATGCGCTTTGATGTTCTCAAGATCAGGTCGCTCTGTCACGTGGATGTCAGCTAAATAAACATCGTAATCGTGGCAATTAGCGAGCAAGAAAGCAATTAAGGATCCTATTTTGCCAGCGCCCAAGACAAGTATACGTTGCATAATAATTCCTTTTTTTAAGATGACTCATCAGGAAAGCTTAAGACGCGCTAATTTGATACGTTCCTGTTCCGCTTGCAATGATCGCTTCGTTTTCGTTTAACAGATTCATTGTGGTAAAACAAATTCTATTGCCAGAATGCATGACTTCAGATGTGGCTGTAAAACAGCTACCCTTGCCAGGCTGCATATAGCTGACATGTAAATCAATGGTGCTTGATTTGCCGAGCAGTGTGGTTAATTCAGAAAGCGGCGTATTGGGATTTTTGAAAATAATCGTGGCCATGGCCGCCATACCGCCGACCATGTCTAAAACAGAAGAAATGACACCGCCATGCAAAATGCCATGGACAAAATTGCCAACCAGGTCTTCTTTCATATTGAAGCTGACAATCACTTGTTTTTGGGTCAGTGTTTTGAGATGTAATCCCAGCAATTGATTAAAAGGCATTTGATTAAATGCCTTGGTTAATTGCTGCAGAGCGATAGCTTTTGGGTCGTCATTTGCGTTGGAATTCATTTCCGGTTTGCCTCTTCCTGTTATGGCTCCAATGTCGGTGCGGATTGCGCTGATTGATAAGCGGCATTGTCCAGTTCGCCTGTCTCTGCTGCTTGTGTCACTTCTTCTCTCGCTTTATTCGCGTTTTCTACACGTGTCATGTGTTCATCAATACCCGCAGAATCTAAATCCCCCGATAATCGATGAATGTTGGCGGCGGATGAGATAGCCGCAAACTGATCAGGAATACCTGCATAGTCACCAATCACGCTCATGACAGGGAAGGCAATAGCGCCAGCAATGCGTGGATCGCAACCATATAAATTGCGTAGCGTTGTTTCTAATTCTTTATCAACCATTCCTTGTAATTCTAGCTGAAGTGCTTTGCTTTCTTCTAAAGTGGGTGATGGATTTTCAGGAGAATCTTTTTCGGCTTTTAAGTCTTTTTGCATCTGAATTAATTTGTCGATGAAGTTTTCATCTTTCAGTAATTCAGACATTTTGTCTTGTCGGGTTTTATTCGGATCCAGGCGGTTGAGTCTGCCTAAAACCATTCTCAGCTGTTCTTTCATCACGTTTTTATCAGCGGGCGAGACATCGGGATCCATGATTTTTTCAAATAATTTTTTGCAATCTTTTTGTAATTCATGCATTTCAATAAACATGGCCACGGCAGTCGCTGCTAGCAGATGCTGTTTAAAGAGTTCGCGTTTGTCTGCAAACATCATGGTTTTTTTGGAGAATTCACCGAGTTCAGGATTTTTTTGGATCATTTCTTTTGCGATGGCAAGGATCAGTTCTTGTTCTTCTTTTTTGACCTCTATCCCTGTTTCTTCACGTAAAATTTCTTTCAGTACAGAGGTTAACATATTGTCTAGTAGTGTGGTGGGTGCGGCCATAGAATTCTCCTGTACGGAAAGGCTTGATATTCAGAAATTATATCACACGTCATCTTAAGCTTTTCTTAAACGTTATAGAATGGCTTCTCATCCCTTTTTGCATTACAGTATTGCGGCTATGAACAATAAAAAAACCATCATCTTGCGTATTGCTGTCCCGACGCCTTTGCGCAAGTCATTCGACTACTATGCGCCAGAAATCGGCGAATTGCCGGTTTTAGAGCCAGGCATACGCGTGCGGGTGCCTTTTCAGCATCGAGAATTGATTGGTATACTGCTCGAAGTTTGCTCAGATACTGGTGCTGCTCAATACAAATTAAAGCCCGCGCTTGAAATCATTGATCAAACCCCTGTTATCCCTAAAGATATTTTAGCCTTGAGCCTCTGGGCGGCTGATTATTATCACCATCCTGTTGGCGACGTGCTGGATACGGCTTTGCCTGTTTTGCTACGTCAGGGTAAACCCGCTGAGTTATCTAAAGAATCCTATTGGCAAATAACTGAGCAGGGGCTTCAAGTGGATTTGGCCGCGCTAAAGCGCGCCCCGCGCCAGGTTGAGCTTTTAAAATGGATAGGTCTGCACCCTGAAGGCGTGTCCAAAAAACTGCTAGATGATCATGATATTGCTCCTTCCATTCTAAGGGCGGTCTGCGAAAAAGGCTGGGTCGAAAAATCTTTAAAATCAGTGATGTCGGACGTAATGACTACAACTACGCCTGAGAATATTGAAAAGGCGCTGACATTGAACCCGGATCAGCAAGCGGCATTAACCGCGATTCAATCTCATCTTGATGCATTTCAAGTCTTTCTGTTGGATGGGGTGACAGGGAGTGGTAAGACCGAAGTGTACTTGCAAGCTATCACGGATGTGCTGGCAAAACAAAAACAAGTGCTAGTGCTCGTCCCTGAAATTGGCTTAACCCCGCAAACCATTCAACGTTTTCGCCAGCGATTTGCAGTCCCCGTGGTCGCGCTGCATTCAGGTTTAACTGACAAGGAGCGTTTAAATGCCTGGGTCGCCGCTAAATCCGGGGCTGCCCGAATTATTATTGGCACCCGCTCCGCTATCTTTTCGCCGTTTGCGAATTTGGGATTAATTGTTGTCGATGAAGAACACGACTTGTCTTTCAAGCAACAAGACGGTTTTCGTTATCATGCGCGTGACTTGGCGATCATGCGTGCGCATTCTCATGAAATTCCGATTATCTTGGGCTCGGCCACGCCATCGCTTGAAACCTTGGCAAGAGCCATGCAAGGGCGTTATCAGCATTTGCGATTGCCTGAGCGTGCTGGTGTTGCCGAGCAGCCGACCTTTTGTGTTTTGGATATTCGTAACATCCAAATGGAAGAAGGTTTGTCGCCGTCATTGGTCAATGCTATGCGTGAGCATCTGAATAATGGTGATCAGGTGATGTTGTTTTTAAATCGGCGCGGATTTGCGCCCATTTTAATGTGTCATGCCTGTGGCTGGATGGCAAAATGCAAGCGGTGCGATGCCAGAATGACGTTTCATCATGACCCACGTCGTTTGCATTGTCATCATTGTGATTCACGCAAACCCATTTTCAAGCAATGCGAAGTTTGTAAAGCGCCTGATTTGCAAATCATTGGCTTGGGCACAGAGCGTTTGGAAATTGCGATACAAAAACATTTCCCGGATTTTTCTATTGCGCGTATTGATCGTGATAGTACCCAGCGCAAAGGCAGCATGGAAAATATTTTAGAAAGCATTCATAGCGGTGAACACCGCATTTTGATTGGCACACAAATGTTAGCAAAAGGTCATCATTTTCCGAATGTGACACTGGTTGGTATTATTGATACGGACGGCGGTTTCTTCAGTTCCGATTTTCGTGCGATTGAGCGCATGGGGCAATTGGTATTGCAAGTGTCAGGACGAGCTGGACGTGTTTCAAAGCCTGGCACCGTGGTTATCCAGACCCATCATCCCGACAATCCGTTGTTACACCAATTAATACGCGAAAGTTATTACTATTTTGCAACCACCTTATTAAAAGAACGCGAAATGGCATCCATGCCACCTTATGCATTTTTAGCGCTTTTTCGTGCAGAGGCGCAGAGCATGGAACACGCGATGCAATTTTTGCAGCAGATCAAAGATGTCGCCAAACGCTTGGGTGAAAACATTCCCATCTGGGGGCCCGTGCCAGCACCAATGGCGCGTCGTGCTGGCCGTTTTCGCGTGCAGTTATTGTTGCAAGCAAAACAAAGACCGCATTTGCAACGATGTTTAACGCGACTATTGCCTGAGATAGAAAAATTGCGTGGCAAGCAGCAGGTTCGTTGGTCATTGGACGTGGATCCCCTGGAAATGTTTTAAAGGGAATGGTTATGTTCAGAAGTGGTTCAAGCCTCAAGGTGGACGCCAATGAAAGCTGGAAAAAAATAATTGATACACCTCGCGCCTATGAGTTGACCCCGTCTAGTGAGCCAAATGCGGAACAAAAAGCCGAAGCAGAAGTTTCTTTTTACGTTTTAGGTTGCGCGGGTGATTTAGCCCTCGCCCAAAAACAAGTTGCCGACTTGATGAATAAGATCGCCGGCGCGAAAAAAAAGCCATTAGCGGTTTTTTTAATGGGCGATAATTTTTATCATGACAAGTTGAAGGCATTCAATGATGCGGCATTCAATATCAATTTTTATGACGTCTATCATCATCCCAAAAACCATGCGCTAAAAGGAATTCCGTTCTTTGTCATTTTGGGCAACCATGATCATGGGCTTAGCTTTTTTTGGCGTAATGGCGGTGGCGTAGACCACAATGTGGTAGGCATGCAAGTGATGCATACCTACATTGATGAGCGCGGCGAAGTCAGTCCGAAAAAGGTAGCATTATACAGTGGGGCGAGCTTGGCGTTAGATACATTACAAAAATGGAATATGCCAAGCCGTTATTATGTATTGCGTTATGAAAATATCGAATTTTTCCTTATTGATTCCAGTACGTATGTCAAAGATTATCTCGCCGCTCTCAAAGATCCCAATGATTTAAGCAATCAGGTGAATTGGTTAAAGAGAGAATATGCAGTGCATCCGGGCCGAATGAAACTATTATTTTCGCATCACCCCTTGGTGACGATGGGCAAACGGTTTTTTTACGGTGCTGATTCTTGGGACACAAAATCGTATGTTACAGCGAGTGAAATTCAAACGCTTAAGGCATTAGGTGTTGATGGTTCTTATAGTGCGATGCTAAGGCAAATCTTAAAACGACAAAACATGGTTTTTGATAGTGTTTTTGCCGCGCACGATCATGCTATTTGTTATTACAATGCACGATCAGAAGAAGAAAGATTGTGTCAGGTGATAGCGGGTGGTGGCGGTGGTCCTTTGCAATCGAGAAAAAGCCATCATGAGTGGGAGAGGGTGCCGACTTTTTTGAATGAGCATGGTTTTGTCGAAGTAACGATTGCCCCTCGTTCGCTTGATAAAAAAATCGAATTTAATTTCTATGGTATTCACGGCGCGCACTTGCGATTTGATAATTTGCAGTTGAGTGCTGTAAAAGACATCTCTGAAACTGAGCTAGGCGTAAAAATGCTGCGTCAGATTGTGTTGGCAGCTTACGAAAAATATGTTAACCATTTGCTTGCAAGGCAAAATGGCAAGTCAGGCATTTTGGATTTTTTTGAAAAATTTCGCCATCGTCAAGACGGAGTGGATCGCGTTTTGCGCTTGTCACTTTCTCCGGCATCATTGACCCTAAAGCAGGATGATGCCGTTAGTTCGCCGTTGTCGATAAAAGAAGATGTGACTGTTAGTCCGTCATCGTTCCTAAGAGGGGATACCGTTGCGCCTTTACAGGAAGATGCGGCTGTTAGCTCATCCTCTCTAAAAGTGGATGTGACTGTTAGCTCGTTATCGTCCTTAAAAGTGGGTGAGGTTGCTGGATCATTGTCGCCTTTAAATGAAGATACGGCTGTTGGCTCGTCATCTCGAAAAGAGGATGTGGCCGTTAATTCGTTATCGTCTCTAAAAGTGGATGAGGTGGCTAGCTCATTGTCGCCCCTAGGGAAGGGCAGCTCTGCCAGTGCCTCTTCCCCTTTTCGCGTGACTCAGTTATTAACCGAGACAAAGCTCGATTCTGGCAGCCTAATATCGGCCGAGACGCGAATAGAATCCAGTATCAATAGCTCATCTTCTGCGGGTTATGCTTTCGGCTTGCTGGATGGGCTAATGCCTGGCGTGTCTCAGTTAGTGACAAGTTCCGTAACGCCGCCAGCAGTGGAATTGCCTCAAGATGCGCCAGCGAGGGCGGCGACCTCCGCGCCTTAAGGATCTGACGTTTTATTATTTTTAAAATGCCGATATTTTGCCCTATCAATATCGTTGACGTAATTTTTCAATTTGATATACTGGCGCCTCTGAAAAATGCCGGGATGGCGGAACTGGTAGACGCGCCGGACTCAAAATCCGGTGGTGGTGACACCGTGTCGGTTCGATTCCGACTCTCGGTAGTATTTTTCCAGAATGTTTCTATGCAGTAGCAATTCTTGCTACTGGCCAGCCAAATACGCCAAATCCAAACCGGTAAGGTTTCAACTTTACATCTTTTTGCCCGCATCAAAAGAAAAAATACCAAAACAGCCTCAACAACAAGTTTCCTTTTTCTACCAAAAATATAAGCACTTGGTAGATGCTTATGTACCGAAAAAAGAGCTGTGCGTGCATCAATGGGAAGAGGCCGGGATGAAAGCAGCACATATCATTCCCGTAAGTTCTCAAACCCAGACATGCCGTTCTCAAATCCCGACATGCCGTTCTCAAAGCTTGACTTATCCTTCTCAAAGTTCGACCTACTGTTCTCAACGTTCGGCCTACCGTTCTCAAAGCTCGACTTACGATTCTCAAGCTTCTACGTACCGCTCTAAGCCCCCTGCGTGCCGCTCTAAAATCCCTGCATACTGCTCTAAAACCTCTGCGTGCCGCTCTAAAATCCCTGCGTACCGCTCTAAAACCCCTACGTACCGTGGCTTGTCCACGGTATCCAGAAGCTCTCGAACCTAGCTTTAATCGCAGGATTGTATCTTAGAAAAGTAGCTTTAAACTATAGGATTTAGAGGGCAAAAGAAGGGAGAGGATTCTGTCACTGGATGGGTCATCAAAGACGGCATATACAATCCGGCGTTTGAATCAAGTTAAGATACCGCGAGCAAGCCCGGTACATCGGAATGCTCTGTTCTATGAGCCAATGGTTTTAATAGTTATAGGTAATGATACGAAGCAGCAACGACCCCAACATTTTTTATTAATCCCAACCAATACAAATTATTACCCCATTCAGTTATACTCAACTCCGCTCGCCCCGGTGGCACAGTGGATAGCGCAGCCCCCTCCTAAGGGGCAGGTCGCAGGTTCGATTCCTGCCCGGGGCGCCATGATTAATAATGGATTTTTTTAATAAATCCACAATGCGACATTTGATTTTCCCCATCCGGTGCTTATTTGGTGCCTAAAAATGTATTATTTCCCCCCAGCAAAAAAGAAATGACATACTTAGCAAATAATCTAAGAGGTCTGCAAACATGATCAAACCCAAGCGTTAGCTAAAAAACTGGGTTGGGAGCTTATAGATGCCAATCCTAGTTTAGAGCGTTATGTCGGACGAAGTTTAAATCAAATTTTAGGAAAACAGGGTGAAGAAGCATTTCACCAATGTGAAGCTGAAATCATATCTCATTATGTTGCCAAAGAGCATGTTGTGGTAGTGATGGAAGAGTCAGTGATCGCTACAGAAGAGAATAGAAAATTATTATCTTCAGAGTGTGTTATTTATTTGAAAGTTTCAATACCAGCGCAACTTGAGCGAATGAAAGGCGGGCGAACTCCACTACTTTCCATCGCTGATATGAAAGCATTTTTGGACAAACAGCATCTCGAACGCGATCATCTATTTGAAGAGATTGCCACGCTAACTATAGATTCTATTTCTGTAGAAGAAGATGTTAATAAAATAATGAATTGCTTGAGCAATAAGAATATGGCCAAGCAAAGTAAAGAAAAAGTCTATGAGTCCTTTGATGAAATCGTCGAATGGTATGATGATGCGCGCACTAAAACGCTTATGGAATAATCCGCATACCTTAATTTAATCGTGAAATCCATCCCGCAATTTTTCATTGATAAAGGTTTTAAAGTCACTGGTGTTGATGGTAGCAAGAAAATGATTGAGCTATGTAAGAAACGTTTTCCAAGCGAGCAATGGATAGTTTCGGATATGCGTGAGATCAATCTGAATCAGCAATTTGACGTGGTTCTAGCATGGCATAGTTTTTTTCATCTTGACCAGGATAGTCAACGCAAGATGTTTAAAATATTCGATGCTCATACTAAGTTAGGTGGTATCTTGGTTTTCACTTCTGGCGAGGATGAAGGAGAGGTGTGGAGTGATAATGGTGGGCAGCAGCTCTATCATGCTTCTTTGTCGACAAATGAATATAAAAGTATCCTAAAAGCGATGTCATTTAAAGTATTGGTTCACAAAGTACATGACCCAGAATGTGGCGAAGCAACAATTTGGATGGCGCAGAAAATTTGAAATAAATAAAATTACTGAGAAAAAGTATGGAAGGGAAATTTAAAAAATTGCAGATGTTGGTGTCTGACACGTAAACGTTCGCTAATGTACATTGGCGAACGTTTACAGTAAAATATAAGCTTATTTTTTGAGGATAATACAATTGGGCGCCATTTCAAGATATTCATTTTTAGATGCAATTGATAGCTTGTTCAAAGGGGCTTCCAGCTTTTATGAGATAAATGGTTATCAAAAAAACCAAGAGTCTTGCCTCTTTTTGATAGATAATGAAAAACCTGCAAGTCCACAAAATGATAATGCTGTCGTTTATGCAACCCCAAAAGAAGAGCTTGATTCAAAGCGCCGCTTATATCTTTGCGATGCACCTAGCAGCTTGCATCTTCCTTTAGCAGAAGAATTTTTAAAACAACATCAAGTCCCATATTATAAAGAAACAAAAAATGGCCGGCTAAAACTTGTCTTTGATTATGAGCAAGCAAAGGCACTCTCTCATGCCGGTAATTTTATGTTTGCGAGTATCATGCCATTAATGGATGATGCGTATCATAACGAAAAAAATACTAAGGAAAACGACAAATTTTGTCGTCAATTAGTTGAAAAATATAACCCTCTATTTCCCTCTTCCGGCTTAAATATATTAAAGCTACATATGCAAGTGGTCGCTGAAGGTAACGATACAAAAATTTTCCAGCCAAAAATGTTTATTTATTTTTCGACTCCTAATTTTAATCTAAAACAAATAGTTAAAGATTCAGAATATCCCGGTTTTGAATTTGAAATTTCTGGACAAGGAAATGTATTTAATGGTCGAATTGCAATGGATCCAGCATCGCTACGCCATTTAGAACCTATGCTGCAAAAGCTTAATACTTGCGTTGATGCAGTTGCCAAATGTGCTAAAAAAGTTACTGAGTTAAAACATTTTCTTCTGATAACTTATTTACCGACACTGGCTAAATTCCAAAAAGGTTCTCAAGCGGAAGAATTACTTAAATTAGAGACCTATAGCAATTGGCTAAATGAAGATTTAAGTTTTAAAGAAATTGAATTTATCCTGGAAAAAGTTAAGTTATTGGTCGCCAGTCTTAAAGCAAAAATCTCATCGGTATCTCACAGGGGTCTTTTTAGCGAAAGCAAAGAAGATTCGAGTGAAGCGATAAAGGATTTAAGCGAAGAAATTCATGACGCACTCAATGAAGCCAAAAATGTAAAGCTGGAGCCAGAAGCTCCACGCCGAATTTTCCATTATTCCCCGGTTCCAAGAAGAGCTTAGCCATCTATTTTTAAAAGAGCTAAATTCTCAGATCGACAAAAAATGGTGTCAGAACAATGTTAGTGTCTGACACCGACATTCTTTATATCGTACCAAATTCAGATGCTTTTTCCGCATTATTTGGCCAAAAGTTACGGTCATAATAATCCCTCAATATGGCGATCTTTTTTAACCAAGGCATTAATACTCTCTATTGGTTTATTTGAAATTGTTCGTTCGGCGCTGTAAAAGAGGCGAATGAAAGCAGCAGAAAAAAATTATCTTAAAATGAAGAATTTGCCACACACACTCTATTGCGCCCATTTTTTTTTGCTTGATACATTGCTATATCAGCATATTTGAGAATCTCTTCCGGATTGGTTCCATGGTTGTTGAACAGAGCTACACCAATACTTACCGTACATAGATGTTCTATAGTGCTTTCTTTCCCATCTTTTTGTTTGCATGTCAGTAAAAATGGCTGAGCCAGTGAGGCGCGAATTTTTTCCGCGACATTGCTGGCTTGAGTAACAGAGAGTTCTTTGTTCTCGTCCAGATCACTGAGTATTACGATGAATTCGTCGCCGCCGAAACGGGCTGCGGTATCCATTTTACGTATACAATGGGTGATGCGATGGCTTGCTTCGATAAGTAATAAATCCCCCGCATCATGTCCATGTGTATCATTAAGCGGTTTGAAGTTGTCTAAATCCATGGATATCACCGCGCCAAAACGCCCAGTCTGTTTGTTGGTGGTCATTGCCTGCTCGAGGCGCTCGTTTAACAAACGGCGATTTGGAAGTTCTGTTAGGGCGTCATAATAAGCAAAATGGCGAATCTTATTTTCACTTTCACGCAAGGCGCGATTAATTTTTTCGATTTCTAACCGTGCAGCTTCTAACTCCTCTGTGCGGCGGCGCACCTGCTCCTCAAGGGTGATGGCGGTCTGAAACAGGTTGAAGTTCGACCCCTGAAGACTTGCGTTGCGTTCGGCGCGATTCAGCAATGCCTGAATGATCTTATTTAGGCGGATGATCTCGGCTTGCAGATTGGGTTCGTTTATTTTGTCAGGCATTGTCATACTCTAAGTTAACTCAGGAGGAGTGCCGATAGCGACCCCAGTGAGAGTTTGGTTAACATGTACCCCATGAAACTGTTCGCCATAGCTGCTGAAGCCTATCGTGTTATTATGCTGAAAAATCTTCGCAACACGACTTTTTGAACCGTTTTGCAAGATTTCTAAATTTCGCAGAATGCAGTCACAGCCTATGACCAGTTGGGGTGCCCCGATTTCATTCCTGATTTTCTTGAAAGTGTGTTCTAAATTTTTCACAAGATCCACGCCATGTGCAACCCTGAGCGCCAGGCCCTCTTCGATGGCACAATAGAAAGTAAGACTGCCGTCAGCATTTGCTTTTTGAATAGAGCGTACATAGTCCGTGCCGTCTATCATCACCACGATGGGTGAAGCAGCAAAATGCATAGGAGTGAGTTCATGTATGTCAACACCTATTAAGCGGGCATACTCTTCGGCAGCAGGCAGCCCATTGATCTCCCTGACGATGCGTCCACTAGCGTCCGCTTCTGTGACGACTAAACGTTCGCTTGTGGGAACAAAATGTTGGGTCTTGAATATCATGAAAGGTAGGGAAGTAGTGATGAGTAGCAGTACCGCACTATCGGAATGGAAACGACCATCACTGTAGACATAGGTTTTGGAAAATTTAAGATCGTCACCCGCCGAGCCGCCGAACAGCTGTATCTTGCCCAGTGCATACTGCAACGAATGTGTGACAGGTTCTTCGCCCGCAGATAATCCATCAATTAGCATAATAGCAAAGCTGTTATTCTCGTTTGCTTCAGGGGCTTTGCTTTCAAACCGCTGTAACACAGTTTGGGTAAAGTTGTGTCCACTAGCAATATTGAATTGGTTCAGATGTTCCAGTAGCCCGCTGACTGCGGTGTAGCTTCCCGCCGGAAAGCTCGCTCCTGAAATGCTATGGTCGAGATAACCGGCTGGTCCTATTTCCCCAGCTGAGGTACATCCCACTACTTGAATTCCAGCAAAAAGGCGGTTTATTTCTGTTGCCAGTATCTCAAGGTCATATTTGCTGGAGCAAAAAAAAATCACCAGCGCCATCTCTGGTTGCGCTACTGCCTTATAAAATTCTTGTGCTGCTTCTCTGGCTTCTGTTGCATGCGATTGTGCTGTGCGAATCTTCTGAAGAGTCATCGTAATCACCCTCGTCTTAAAACAATATTATACACTGTGCCCGGCACGATTGGCTCGGTGGAAACAGCTAAATAATTATATACTAACAGGTTGACTTTTATATGAACGCAACTGCCCAAGTCTGCTTGTTTATTGAGTAGCATATTCACAACGGGAACTCTTTCACGTACAGACTAGAGAGACATCGCCATCTTTTATAATGGCACCCTGCGCGCAGGCGAAAACATGGAAAAATTACTGAAAAAGCGCGATGCGTACGTTAAAGAAATAAGAACAATGTTGGTGTCTGACACCGGCATTTTATTTTACTTACACTTTTTCTGGCTAAAACTTTGGAGTTTGTGCTGCGGTCGTTACCGTTAAGAAAACGGTTGTTATTAATAATGCTGCCGGAGCCTCTGTGTACTCGCAAGATGATCAGCGAGTATGCTAATCAGGTACAAGTCAGCATTGAAGTTTTATTCGGCAACAAGCGGCTTAAGGCAGATTAAGTCGTTTCTACTAGCATCTTCATACCGATTTCATTTTGAATCTCGACATAAATTTTGACATAAATTTATTAGCCTGGTATGTTGATATTTTAGGCAGGGACGCGCCTATGAAGATGGAAAGAAATAGCCGTTACACAACAATAAAAATAATGGCATTATTCCCTTTATTTTTGGTCGCAACCCAAGCGCTCCCATTTAATTTAAAGCAGGGCCACGCAGTGATTCAGCTGGGTGGGTTTGTGAGCTCAGAAGGTAAAGCTTAAAATATCAATTTCAGGATTTGATAGGCGATCACTTTAGCGTGACGCATGGCTCTATCGGATCAGTTACTCAATACTCTAACCACAGGCAGTAACTATGCTAATGCAGTGCTATGTTCTGTGACATTTTAAATTAACACTATTTAAGCCAACTCAGGGAAGATTTTATGTTAAAAAAAATATTAGCTAATCTAGGCGTAGCCTTACTTTTGCTGCTTGGCCAAAGCGCCTACGCAGGCAGTGGTTTGTTATTTAATGTCGCCGCATCTGGCACGCCAGGTAACGTGAGTGTTAACCTGTGCTTAAATGGAAAAGGGCCTTTAAGTTGTCAAGATTATAATCTTTCTGCATTAATCCTCAATATCAGTCCTGCAGTGCCTAATCATGTTTATCCTGCTATTGGAATTAAAATCAACACCCCCGGGTACACCCTAGCCAACCTTGGAATTGATTGCACCCCAGTCACGAATGGCTATTGCTTGTTTTCAGCGAGTCAGGCGGCGCCTAAAACTATTATTATTAAATCTTCGAATACACCGACTGCGAACACAGTAGGAGGTACCATTACGGGCCTTGCAGGAACGGTAGCTCTGTTGAATAATGGCACGAATTCAACTTCGATAAGCACAGACGGTAAATTTGCATTTTCCACCCCGATTGCTGAAGGCAGCCCCTATGCGGTTACTGTGCAAACACAACCGGCCAATCAAACATGCACGGTTAACAATGCATCGGGGACGATGGGGAATAGTCCTGTAACAAATGTCACTCTAACCTGTTCTACCAATGCTTATACTGTAGGCGGCACGATAACAGGATTGTCTGGAGGCACGCTTACTTTACTGAATAATGGTGTTGATGCAATCTCGAAAACAGCTAATGGGTCTTTTACCTTTCCAATCTCTATATCTCATGGTAGTACTTATAATGTTACAGTGCAGTCACCACAACCCACAAATCAAACTTGTAGTGTTACTAATGGCTCAGGCACGATGGGCAGCGGCCCAGTAACGAATATCACAGTGACGTGTTCTACCAATGCTTATACCGTAGGTGGCACCATTGCAGGATTGTCTAGCGGTACCCTTACCTTACTGAATAATGGGGGAGATGCAATATCGGAGACAGCTAATGTATCTTTTACCTTTCCAACCCCTGTAGCTCAAGGTAGTGCTTACAATGTCACAGTGCAGTTACCACAACCTACAGGACAGAGATGTACCATAATCGGTGGCTCAGGTATGATGGGCAGCGGCCCAGTATCAAGTGTCAGTGTAAGCTGCTCGGCAATACCCCCCACTACTATAACGGTTACTTCAACCGGCATTATTCCTTATACGGGCAGCTCACTTAGCCAAGATCTTACGGTGACGAATACTGGTTTATCACCAGCTTACGATGTTTTGGCATCGCTCCCTGGCGGCTGGACTGGCGTGACACAAAATGCAACGGGCTGTGCTACTATCTCCCCAAATGGAGGCACATGTACATTATCATTTACCTCAACTACGCCTTATGTTGCTCAAGGGGGTATTGTAGTTTCAGGGGATAATACCAATTCAGCTACGACGGCATTAGCGTTCAGTGTGGGCGGGTATTTAGTTTGGTCTGTGGATTCGTCTACCAGCGTGAGTGTGATTGATACGAATGACCTATCATCAGAGCAGTGGGGAAATCTTATTATAACCAATGCGCAAAGCCTCACTGATGGTATCGTCAATACAAGCACAATTAATGGTACACCTAGCATAACTCCAAGCGCTGCGGTGAATTGTTACAACAGTACCGCCGGTGGAGCGACCGTAAGTACTTGGTATTTGCCTGCTATTTGTCAAATGGGTGGCGCAAATCAAGGCGCGGGTTGCTCATCAAATTTGGCCAACATTGATACTAACTTGGTTCAGCTTGGTTTTGGTGGGCTTGCAGGCTTCTACTGGAGTTCTACCGAGGACTCGGTCTTTCCGCAGAACGACGCGGAGCTCCAGTTCTTCGCCTCCGGTGGCGGCAGCGCTCAGTACACCGCCAATAAGGTCTCTCATGGGGTTCGTTGTTCTCGGGCTTTATCCCTTTAACCCTTTACCCATTTTCTTTTGACTTTGCTTTGCCTAACCCGCGAAGCGGGTCATTTGATTTTAGGTTTTGTGATGGCATTATATACGGAGTTACCCGTTTATCGAGACACGTACCAATTGATTTTAAGAGTATTTGGAGTTACCAAAGAGTTCAGTAAAGAATACCAATATACATTGGGCCAGGACATGAAGCGTGATGCGCTACAGCTAATGTGCAGTATTCATCGCGCCAACAAGCACGGCAATCGCGCAGAACACCTAGAAGTGTTTCTTGATGAGCTTGAATTATTAAAGCTAGAAATCCGCTTATGTGTGGATATGAAATTAGTGCCAATAAGAAAGCAAGCGCTGTTAAGTGAGATTTTAGGAATGTTGGTGTCTGACACTGGCATTTCTGATTGATGCTTGTAAATGAAAGAATACTTCTCCCCCCAGTTTCTGTAAAAAAACCAAGTCAATAGTTGTCACATCCTTCTTTATCTATAGGTATGAACAGATAAATTTGAAAATTGTAATGTAAGCGTTTACTGAAACATGCCTTGATGATTAGCTGAAATTATCGGTAGCTCAGGCTCAGTTTCTAGTATTGTTCCAGGTAGCTAAAATAAAAAAAGAAGCTTAAGTAATTGAACTGACTTTCTTCTTCTAAGCGCAGACAAGACCCCCCCATTTTTATTCAATATAATCTAGCGTAAAATAGTACGATAAATAAAAAACTTGCACCCAGCTCTAAACACGGTCATTCCCGCATAGGCGATAAACTATTTCTGGAAACCATCATTTTAGTTTAACGACGTAAATGTGCAGTGTTGGGAATCAAAGCTTTTGCTAAAAATAGATTCCCAGCTAAGTGGAAATGAAACCCCCTTTTATGCACCAACGCCACCAGGAGAGCAAACATGCAAAAACGAAAACTGGGCAACAGTCAGTTAGAAGTTTCAGCGATTGGATTAGGTTGTATGGGAATGAGCTTTGCCTACGGCACTCCACTCGATAAAGCTGAGGGCATTGCATTAATCCGTGCAGCAGTGGAACGCGGCGTCACCTTTTTTGACACAGCAGAAATCTATGGTCCATTCACAAATGAAGAGTTAGTCGGTGAAGCACTTTCACCCCTCCGTGACAAAGTCGTAATCGCCACCAAATTTGGATTCAAGATAGATCCTGTATCAGGAAAACAAATTGGTCTGGATAGTCGCCCAGAGCATATTAAAAAAGCGGTCGAAGGTTCACTGAAGCGTTTAAAAGTGGATGTAATTGACTTGCTCTATCAACATCGCGTGGATCCAAACGTTCCTATAGAAGAAGTGGCCGGAACAGTCAAAGAATTAATTGAAGCTGGCAAAGTCAAACATTTCGGTTTATCAGAGGCGGGTGCTAATACTATTCGTCGCGCACATGCTGTATTGCCAGTGACAGCTCTTCAAAGTGAATATTCTTTATGGTGGCGAGAACCAGAAAAAGAAATCATCCCAACGCTTTCGGAGTTGGGAATTGGCTTCGTCACGTTTAGCCCGCTGGGAAGAGGTTTTCTGACCGGCAAGATCAACGAGAACACCCAATTCGCTGATTCCGATTTCCGTCATACGTTGCCACGTTTCTCAGCAGAAGCGTTAAAGGCAAATCAAGCACTCGTTGATATTATCACTCAAATTGCTGCAGAAAAAAAAGTAACACCGGCGCAAATCGCACTGGCATGGCTGCTTGCCCAAAAACCATGGATAGTGCCTATTCCTGGCACGACAAAGCTGCATCGCGTGGAAGAAAATATGGGAGCCGCTGCCATTGATTTCACGCCTGAGGATTTGCGCCACATTGACCGCGCCCTTTCAGCCGTCACGATTCAAGGTGGGCGATATCCAGAACATCAGCAAAAACTGGTTGGACGCTAAAAAATATCATTTTAATTCACAATAAAAAATCCGATCGCATCAGTAGCGATCGGATTTTTTTGTTAGCGGTTCTTATAGTCCGCCAGGAGGTGCCATAAATGTGTAGGTCACATTGTCTTCTTCCGATTGGTCATTCACGACATCGGGTGAAACAGGTGCTTTTGCAATAGGCAGGGCGGAGGGCGCATTAAATGGCGGTGAAGCGTCTGCATGAGCTGCGTTCGGCAAAACAAATCCAGGCAGCTGATCTTGTAGTGCTTGATAGTGTCTGACAACAATGACGTCGGTATCGACCATGGCACCTGCTACTTCAGGAGCGCGAGGTAAAGCATTACCATTCGCAGGCTCGATCGCTTTGTCTTTGGCAAAGCATGCAGCAAGTGCAGAGCCAAGCCACAAAAACGGTTGGGCAACGGTGCTTATAACAGCACTTGCAGCCAAAATAGCTGTCATGGCAATAGCCATTGTCACTGGCAAAGCGCTAGCAACGGTACCGACAATAAAGCTGGCTGCGGTTGCGCCTAGTATCGCTATTCTTACCGCCGCGTCCAGCGCAAGACCTGCCAATATCGCGGCTGTAGCACCTACTACCGAGGTCACTACTCCAACAGGAAATCCGACGATCGAAGCAAGTCCAGCAAAGAAAAAGGTAAACGGTCCTTCTGCATCAAGATCAAGGCCCGTGGAAGTGTCGCCAGATATGCCCCGTTCAAAGTCAAAGCTAAAATCTAAGAAGCGGCCAACTAAATAAGGTGCGCCCACAATAGACCAAAACCCTAGCCTTAAAAAGGCTCTATAAAAGTCACCAAGCGGGTCATTCTCCCCATACGGTGCGTGCTCAAATCTTCCAAACATAACCAAAGGGAACGCTTCTAATCCGGATGCAAAAAATCCAGTGGGCATATACAGTGTTTCACAGGCTTTTCCTGCGTATTCCCATGTTTTTATTAGTATTTCTTTCAACATGCGCGCGCTCCTGAAAAGGGATGGTTAAAGATGTTTAAAGAGATTATATTCGCGCATTATTAAGGCTGTATTAAATAAGGGCAGTAGTGAGCAATATTTTTTCAGCTGTATGTTGCGCGAATTGGTCGCTTTTCACCCGCCTCGCCTTAATGAAGCCTATCAAAAATCCCCACCACCAAAATTTTTGGCAGCGAGACTCACGCCTGTCAATTTTTTAACGATCAGGTATACTCGGCGATCGATCAGGGGCGGCAAGTTATCTCGGTTATCATTAGCTTAATTAAGTACCCTGGTGAAAATTTTTTAATGCGACAGCATCTTATTAACAACGCCTCGACAGAATGAGATGAAGTGAATAACATTGAAAGCAGACAACATTCTCAATTTTATAAAATAAGCCATTTCAATTTTTAGGTGACCTGATGGAAACTCGTTTGGCCTTGACCCAGCGTAATAAAACTTTTGCTTTGCTTATCCCATGGTTTGTTTGGGGGGTAAGTAGTTTATTTGTTACCTATCAAATGCTGTTGCAAACAGCGCCCAGTGTCATGATCAATGACCTTCAATCCGCTTTTTCGATTAACACCTTTGGTGTCAGTCTTCTTTCTTCCAGTTTTTTCTACACTTATTTATTGCTACAAATTCCAGCTGGCATGATGGTGGATCGGGTTCACCCTCGTTATTGTCTAACACTGTGCTTAATTGGTATCGCTGTTGCCACTACCCTTTTTGCTTATGCTCACTCCTTACCCGTTGCTCGTGCAAGCCGTATCTTGCAAGGTGTTTTTTCCGCGCCTTCCGTGGTGCCAGCATTGTATTTGGCAGCCATCTGGTTTCCAGCCAGACGCTTTGCATTGTTAGCAGGCTTAACAGAAATGATCGGTATGATGGGGGCAGCCTTAGGCCAGGCCGCGTTAGCTCCCAGTGTCAGTGCATATGGTTGGCGCGGAACACTGATAGGATGTGCATTCGTTGGATTAATGCTGGCTGTTGTGACCTTCTTTGTTGTGCGAGAAAAAGCGGAAGATGAACCTGTTGTTAAAGCAAAGCCCACGAAAAAAGCCGCTAAAGGAAATATATTTCGCGATCTGCTAACCGTGATTTCTTACCCGCAAGCCTGGATTAACGGACTTTTCTCAGGCCTGCTTTTCGCGGTAGCGGCGGCATTTGGTTCTCTCTGGTGCATTCCTTATCTGATGCAATCTTATGGTATTTCTTTAGAGACAGCCGCTAACGCTAGCGCCATGTCATTATTCGGCGTGGCTTGCGGCGCGCCCGTTTTAGGTTGGGTCTCGGATCGTCTAGGCTTGCGTCGCTTGCCCATGATCGTCAGCACTGCGATTGTTTTAGCGTTAATGTTAGTTGTCTTATATGTGCCAAACATCAATTTACCGCTCATGTTTGTGCTTTTATTCGGATTGGGTTTTTTCAGTAGCGCTTACGCCTTACCATTCGCCGTCATGCGCGATATCATGCCTGAAAATGTGCGCGGAACCGCAATGGGATATACCAATTTGATGTGTATTTTAATCGGAGCACCGATGTTGCAACCGCTGATTGGTTGGCTCTTGAATTCGGCATTAACCACATCCGTAAACCAAGCCCAAGCCTATCAGCACGCACTGAGTGTGCTGCCGATCAGTTTAGGCATTGGCTTGGTGCTGGCGTTCTTCGTGCAAGAAACCCATTGCGGCAGAAAAGACGCTACGGATTAGTCATCGTGGATTCTTGTTTCACTTCGAGAAGGTGAATACGACGATTATCACTGTGCAGTACTTTGAAACGGAAATTTTCAATCTTCAAGGTTTCGCCACGCTTAGGCAGGTGGCCGAAGCCTTGTAAGATCAAGCCGCCAATCGTGTCAAATTCTTCATCGCTAAATTCGGTATTAAAGTATTCATTAAAGTCATCAATCGGCGTTGCCGCTTTCACCGTATAAATGCCATCTGTGTGTTTTTTAATATAATCATCTTCATCGATATCGTATTCATCTTCAATCTCGCCGACGATTTGCTCTAACACGTCTTCAATGGTGACCAGCCCTGCCACATGCCCATATTCATCAATGACAATCGCCATGTGATTGCGATTGATACGAAATTCGTGCAATAAAATATCCAGGCGTTTGCTTTGCGGCACAAACATAGCAGGGCGTAATAAATCTGAAATATCCAATTCTTTAGATTCGCGATACGCATAATACTTTAGCAGATCTTTCGCTAATAAAATGCCAATCACATCATTACCGGTGCTATCAATCACAGGAAAGCGAGAATGCTCCGATTCAATCATGATGGGTAAAATGGTATCGAACTGGCTATCACGCTCAATGACAATCATTTGTGATTTAGGAATCATGATTTCACGCACTTGCATCTCTGAAACTTGCAGGACGCTTTCGATCATGCTGAGCATTTCTGCGCTTAACAAATCGCGACCTTCCGCATCACGCAACACCTCCATCAGTTGGGCGCGGTCTTTTGGTTCACGGCTCAATAAATCATTAAAACGCTCAAGCCAAGAGCGGTGTTTAGTGTTTGAGTCGTCACTCATTGTGGGGCACCTTTATTAATATCATAGGGGTTATCAAAACCTAGGGATTTTAAAATACGGATTTCTTCCGTTTCCATTTTAACAGCGTCAGCTTCCACTTCATGATCATGTCCCAATAAATGCAATGTACCATGAACCACCATGTGCGCCCAATGTGCTTCGGCAGTTTTGCTTTGAGCGGCCGCTTCCTGGTTCACAACATCGACACAAATCACAATATCGCCCAGTAATGGAATATCGAAATCCATTTCTTCAGTTTGGTCGAAAGGAAAAGATAGCACGTTCGTCGGGCCACTTTTGTGTCGGTAAGTGCTATTTAATGCCGTCATTTCCTTAACGCTCACAATCCGGATCGTGAGTTCTGCCGCATGGATTCTCTCTAGCAAAGCCTGTTTTGCAAAACGGCGAAGCGCGGCTGAACTTGGCGCATTCATGTTACGTTCTGCGCGTTGAACTAAAATTTTATGCATGGTTCACTTATTTTTTTTATTCAGTTGATTATAAAGTTCGTAGGCTTCCACAATGCTTTGGACTAAAGGGTGGCGTACCACATCACTGGCTTTAAATTCTGAAAAACTAATGCCCTTGACCTTCTCTAATAATTCAATCGCATGAATTAAGCCTGAGTCACGATGATTGCTTAAGTCTATTTGTGTAATATCCCCGGTGATGATCGCGCGAGAATTAAAGCCAATACGCGTCAAAAACATTTTCATTTGTTCGATAGTGGTATTTTGTCCTTCATCTAAAATAATAAAGGAGTCGTTCAGTGAGCGCCCGCGCATATAAGCTAGCGGTAGTAGCTCAATAACGCCGCGTTCAATTAATTCAGCGACTTGATCAAAGCCCATCATTTCATACAACGCATCGTATAAAGGCTGCAGATAGGGATGTACTTTTTGCGCCAGATCGCCGGGTAAAAAGCCCAGTTTTTCCCCTGCCTCAACGATAGGGCGAACCAATACAATGCGGCTGACGCGCGCTGTCTCCAGTGCGTGCACCGCGCAGGCAACGGCGAGATAGGTTTTACCCGTTCCAGCCGGTCCAATACCAAAATTAACGTCATGCTCCGCCACGTTTTTGAGGTAGCGAATTTGATTTTCACCCCGGGCAGTAATTACTGCGCGTTTGGTGCGGATTTCCATAGGTTGACCCCGGTGTGTAATAGAATGAGGTGAAGCTTGAGTATTTTTAGTGCCTTGTAGATGCAGGTGAATGTGTTTCAATGCCAAAAAAGGTGTTTTTAAGGCTGCATCGTAAAGCTCGGTTAGTGCCGTGATAGCATGCGAAACAGCGGTGGTTGTACCGCTAATATGAAAAGTGAAGCCGCGTTGTTTGATTGACACATCCAGGCTTTTTTCAATGAGATGCAAGTGTTCATCACACCGGCCGCAGAGGTTAAGTAGGCGTTTATTGTCTTCTGGACTTAAAACCAAAGTCTGTGAAAAATGTGTGGTTTCCAAGGGGTTTAACGGTCTCCGATTCAATGGGCTTATATTAATTATAGCGTATTATAGCCAAAGTTAACTAAAAGTTTCATCCGGTAATTGTTTGCCTCAGAGCATAAGTCATTATTTAGGTTGTCTTTTTTGCTATATGAGCACATAAAATGCTTGGATTGTCGAAAATAATAAATGAAAGAGACTAAGCGCTACCCAATTCCTTTTTGAGATGAATAAAATTGATTTTAAATAAGAAAGAGTCTATTTATACTAAAAAATCACAACAAGCAAAGCCGCACAAAAGGAGACATTGTTGAACACAGTCACGGACTTCAAAAAGCAAGGTTACATTGTTATCAGAAACCTGGTCGACTCTAAAGAAGTAGAGCGACTCTATCATTACACTCTTCAAAATGTGGGACGCGGCAATCTGGATGATGGGCAGGTGCCGGGATCGCCTTCTTTCTATCAAGACAAGGAAGTGGTTTTATTGCAGGCAAAATGCATGGAGGCTATCCAATCTGCTATCCAGGTAAAGCTCTTGACCGTATTTTGCTATCACCGCGTTTATCGAGCTGGGGCCATTTTAAAAGCACACAAAGACAGTTCACGCGCTCAAATTTCAGCTAGCGTTAATTTAGGGCAAAAAGGTGAGCCTTGGGATTTGTGGTTGCTAGACTACGAAGAAAACACGCGAAAAATCACGCTAAACCCAGGTGATGCATTGGTTTACCATGGCAGCAAGCTCATGCATTGGCGCGAAAAATTAGTGAGTTCCGATTTTGTTTCTCAAGTGATGTTTCACTTTGTTACTGATACTTTTAAAAATTCATTTGTTGTTAAGTCAGAAATGATTCGAAAATTTCGTAAGCGTTGTCGTAAGTTGTTGGGCGTGGATTATTAAAATGACTGGGGTCCTGTCAGGGTAGGTTTACTTTTTTCGTGCTCGCAGGCTGCGCGCGTAAAAAGCAAACCTACCCTGCCACCCCGTTTTTTTAAATTCACTTTCACTTTGTGAAAGTGAATGGTGTATTCAAGCTGCGATCGTGAAGTGGCGTTTCCTCACTGGCGGCACATCAGAAAAGTAGGTTGGGCTGAGCGCTTTTTGCGAAGCCCAACATTGCTGGATCCCGCGGACAAGCCGCGGGACGTAGGTGGTAGCCGCGCTCTAAGGTTTCCCCAAGCAAAGCCCCGAATGCTTTTATATAAAAACACGGGGTGGCAGGGTGGGTATACTTTTTACGCGCGGAGCGAGCACGAAAAAAGTATACCCACCCTGACAGGACCCCAGTCATCATCAAAAACAAACATCCCCCCGCAACGAATTCGGTTGCGCCTCTGTAATCTTCATAGGCACCAGCTGCCCAATCAATTCATGCGATCCCGAAAAATTCACCACACGATTATTCTCCGTCCTCCCCGACAACTTATCCGGATTTTTCCGGGAAGGCCCAGTCACCAAAATGGTTTGCATCGTCCCCACCATATCCTGACTGATCTGTCTGTAGTTCAGCAAAATACGATTCTGCAACACTGACAACCGTTGCTTTTTCACTTCCATCGGCACGTTATCAGGCAACTGTGCGGCAGGTGTTCCCGGACGCGGGCTATAGATAAAGCTAAATGAATTATCAAATCCAATCTCATGAATTAAATTCATCGTGTCTTCAAAGTCCGCTTCCGTTTCTCCAGGAAAGCCCACGATAAAATCCGACGAAATACAAATATCCGGTCTCACTTTACGTAATCGACGAATCTTGGATTTAAATTCAAGCGCCGTATACCCACGCTTCATCGCCGCTAAAATGCGATCCGAACCGCTCTGAACAGGTAAGTGAAGATGATTCGCTAATTTCGGCACATCTGCATAAGCTTGAATTAAGTTATTTGAAAAAGCCAAAGGGTGCGAAGTGAAATAACGAATACGTAATACATTATCGATAGCTGCCATATAATGAATTAACTGCGCGAGATCCGCCGTGCTGCCATCATGCATTGGCCCACGATAATCATTCACATTCTGTCCGAGCAAGGTGACTTCACGAACGCCTTGTTCCGTCAACGACATAATCTCTGCTAACACATCATCCAACGGACGGCTGATCTCAACACCGCGAGTATAAGGCACCACACAAAAGCTACAATATTTGCTGCAGCCTTCCATAATAGAAACAAAAGCGGTAGGACCTTCTGCTCTAGGCTCAGGTAATTTATCGAATTTTTCAATTTCAGGGAAACTGATATCAACAACTGACTTACGTTTTTCTTTGACTTCCGTGAGCATCTCGCCCAAGCGATGCAAAGTCTGTGGCCCAAAAATCATATCGACATAAGGCGCGCGCTTTAATATGGCTTCGCCCTCTTGGCTTGCCACGCAACCACCCACACCAATAATCATCTCAGGTTTTTTTAATTTAAGTTCGCGCCATCGACCCAAGTCAGAAAACACTTTTTCCTGTGCTTTCTCTCGAATCGAGCAAGTATTCATTAGCAATACATCAGCATCTTCCGCACGTTCGGCTTTTTCTAATTGATGCGAAGCAAAGAGCACGTCAGCCATTTTTGAAGAATCATAATCATTCATCTGGCAGCCATAAGTTAAGATGTAAAGCTTCTTCATACGAACCTCATTTTTAAGCTATTTAAAAAAACTAACCGCGTATGATAGGTGATTGTCCGGCTATTTTCTAGGCAAATCGAAGGGGATGTGAGAATCCTGTTTCAATTACTAGTTGTTTGTTGCACTTTGCCCCATTCAGAATTAGAGATACAATGCCTTTTTCAGAATCCTTAAGAATAGAACCCATGAACCATGAATTAGAAGAGCGAGCCCGCGAACTGGGGCTTGCAAACATTAAGCGCCATTTATTTTTATGTTGCGATCAAACCAAGCCAAAATGCTGTGACAAAGCAGCCGGTATGGCCGCTTGGGATTATCTCAAAAAAAGACTGCAAGAATTGCATTTAACGGATCAAGGTCATATTTTTCGTTCTAAAGTCAATTGCTTACGTGTTTGCCGTCAAGGGCCAATCGCTGTGGTTTATCCAGAAGCCGTTTGGTATCACTCCTGTTCTCCCGCTGTTTTGGAGCGAATTATTCAAGAACATTTGATCGGTGGCACACCTGTCAAAGATTACATGATCATTTAACATGTCAGAATCACGTATCTATCAGGCAGGACCCCTGGCGTTGAATATGACGGTCGATTTGGCAGAAGCGGCCTCGCATCATCTCGCGCGCGTATTACGCGCCAAAATCTCGGACCAACTCATTGTTTTTAATGGTGAAGGTGGTGAATATAACGCGACTATTATTCACATCGATAAAAAGAAAGTGACAATTAAAATTGATTCTTATGATGCGAGAGAGGCCGAATCACCTATTTCACTTTGTTTGGCTCAAGGCATTTCTCGCGGCGAAAAAATGGATTACACCATACAAAAAGCAGTTGAACTCGGTGTCACAAAAATAATTCCTTTGTTAACAGAGCGTTGCACAGTCAAGCTCGATGCCGATCGCCGCGAAAAAAAATTGCAGCATTGGCAATCCATTATTATTAGCGCCTGTGAGCAATCCGGCCGAAATAAAATCCCAACGTTGCTGCCGCCACAAACTTTTAGTCATTGGTTGCCTTCCGCCACCGCCGATAAATGTTTTGTATTGGCGCCCACAGCAAAACAAAAGCTTGAAAAAATTTCCTTAATAAACAATGCCGAAGTCATGCTTTTAATTGGGCCCGAAGGCGGATTAAGTGATGGTGAAATCGCGAGAGCTTCCGAGCAGGGCTTTTTACCATTGAATCTTGGGCCTCGTATTCTCAGAACAGAAACAGCAGCTGTTGCCGCATTGACCGCATTGCAATGTATTTATGGGGATTTGGCCAGATAAAAAACAGCTTTCGATTTTTAGTAACTTTCACGTATAATGGCGAGTTCTTGTTTGGAGGTATCTAATGGCTGACGATGCAGATATTGCAAATGATTACATCAATAACGAGGTTTCGCGTGCACTGGCTAGGCTTAGGCAAGCTACGAGCGCAACACCTGGTTTAAAGTTTTGTGCGGAGTGCGAAGAAGAAATTCCAGAAGCACGACGTAAGTTAGGATTTAAGTTATGCGTACAGTGCGCGGAAGAAAGTGAACGTCGCAACTCACTGTTTGCAAATTATTAAATAAAAAAAAGAGCCTGATTAGTTTCAGATTATTTACAAACCTCAAGGAAGACAATTCCATGAATAAAAATGAAGAAAAAAGCACACTCGATTCATTATCCGAATCCAGTGAAGTTGTTACATTAAAAAGTAATGTTACTGAAATCATGAAACATTACTTCGCGAACTTGAAAGGCGAAGAACCACGAAATGTGTATGATTTTTTTCTTGATGAAATTGAAGAGCCATTGCTTTCCGTTGTGATGAAGCAAGTCAGAGGCAATCAATCCGAAGCTGCGCGCATGTTGGGAATTTCCCGCGGTACATTGCGTAGTTTGTTGAAAAAATTTGGCATGTTATAAAAATAAAAAATGGGTGTGGGTGAATTAAACATTCCGCTTTAATTCGCCTCTCATCTTGGTCTCCTAAAAAAACTTTTCTGTTTTTCCTTTCCGGTCGTTTATTAAAAAACAGGGCAATAAGCCAGGTTGTTTTTTTGCGGGCAGATTGCGAGCACGAAAAAAGATAACTGGTTTAGCAGAACCCAGTCAATACACACGCAAATAATTAATTACTATAAAATACAAAACGAGGGTTTTACCATGAGTGCGTCCAACAGAAAGGAATTGAATGCCAGTGATTTGTTCAACGTTGCCGTAAGCCACTGTGAAAAAAAACAGTGGGATGATGCTATCGATTGTTTTCATCGTGTTATTGACGGTTGCGAAGCAGCAGAGGGAGAGGCAGAAGCGGCGGCAGATGTAAAGAAAATGAAGCAGTTGCTTCGCATCAAGATAGTTTGCACTAAAAATATCAGCCATCTTCATGAGCACAAAAGAGATTGGGTTAATGCTGCAACTTCTTTTTTTCACGCAGGAGAATACAATAAGCTCTATAACGATATGCCAGCGGCTATCAATTATTATTTAAGCGCAATCAAGATGTTTGAAAAGCTCGATTCGATCACTCCTGAAATCAAATTGCAAATTGGACATTGCAGCCATGCTGTGGTGCTGCTAGTTGAGGCATCTGAAAATAAGGATTTTAAGCAGTTAGCGAGCAGCCTATACAAAACTTATCTATGTGGCCCAGGTATTTCGAATGTGAATGTGGGTCGTTTAGCGCTAGCTAAAGCTTTTCAGTCGGCTGGTGATCAAGATGTGATAGCGGAAGATTACGATTCTGCCATGAAGTCCTACGCCATGGCGATCGAATTTTATGAAGCAAAAGACGAGATGGATCTAGCCGATAATTGTCAGAAGCTTTTTAGAATCGCTAAAGAATTAAAAGAAATGGGTGCGAGTTTCTGCGAAAGCTCTATCTCAACCTCCGTTAAAATAAAAGAGCCGTGTGCCGCTATCGCACCATTAAGTTACACCGCAAGACATAGTTTGTCTTTTCAGCAAACGCCTCTCGCCAGCACTCAGCAAGCCGACAAAGCTGACCTTGTCACAACCACAGCTCCCAAAATAAATTAAACCATTCCTGTCCATAGTAAGGGTTTCTGTATCGAGAATAAACGACAGAAGCCCTGCTATCCTCAAAACAAGACGAGAAATAATCGAGCGTAACGGGGTTTTGGTTGCCGCTGCCTCATGATTCTTGTTAACATCAAAGCATAGAGATAAAACAATTCCAAATGGATTTAGATAGCTGTATGTTGACAGACTACCAGCAAGTTATTCATGAGCTTTCTGAGCGCATTGTCGTTGCGCAAAAACCCATTCGCATATTAGATGCCTTAAAATGGAATAATCGGGTACAAGAACAGTTTTTTAAAGACAAATTTAAAAAATTGCCCATGGTCGATAGCTCCTATTACCTCGAAAACGATCCACTGCAATTTGACCCATTACAAAAAATCGAAGAATTCCACGAAATTGATCGCAGCATCCGCCGCAAATTAGGCCAATACAGCGGCGTTGGTGGCATCATGCAACGCATGTGCCGGGAATACTCACGTGTGGTTGAAATGCTATTGGCGCGAGGCACGCCGAAATTTACTGAGATTTCACAAGAGTTATACGGTAGCTCTGAGGACGCTTTTCACATTGGCGCACCCACGTTGAAAGATTTGGCTTCCGTAGTTTCGGGCACTCTGGAAAATATTAAAGATCAAGTCGCAACAAAAGCTGACATCAAATCCTATACCAGCGAACAAACCGTTGCGATTTTAAGCGAACGTTTAGGCGCTTATTTCTCCGATCGTACTCATGTACGAGTTGAGCTAAGCGATGGTATTTTGGCGGATGCTTCTGCCGGTGCTGAGCGGATTAAAATTCATGAAGGTTTGAAGTTCAGCGAGCGTGAAATCCGCGTTTTTGAAATTCACGAAGGCTGGGTACATCTGGGTACAACACTAAATGGGATGTCACAACCCGTTTGCACGTTCTTGAGCAAAGGCCCCCCATCTTCCACGATCACACAGGAAGGATTAGGTATCATTGCGGAAGTATTTACCTTTTCATCTTACCCAGGACGCGTAAAGCGCCTGACCAACCGCATTAAAGCGGTTAATATTGCCGAAAATGGCGCGGATTTTTTGGATGTGTTTAATTTTTTCCGCGAGCAAGGCCTGGATGAGGAAGTGAGTTACCAAAATGCTTCGCGCATTTTCCGTGGTAGTACTCCAGATGGCGGCCCTTTCACCAAAGATTTGTCTTATAGCAAAGGATTCATTTTAATTTATAACTATATCCGTTTAGCAGTGCAGCGCGGATTGGTTAATCAAATACCTTTGCTATTTTTAGGAAAAACCACACTAGAAGATATTCATATTCTCGCTGACTTGGTCGAAGAAAATATCGTGACGGTGCCAAAATACGTGCCACCACAATTTCAGGATATCGCGGCATTAAGCGCGTGGATGTGTTATTCACTGTTCTTGAATCAACTGGATTTACAGCGTTTAGCGACAGACTTCAAAGCCATTTTGCATTAGAGCGAGATTGATAAGCGAAGACAAGTGCAGGGTGCTTTTAAGCTAAAAACACCCTGCCTTATTTTTTAACCTTTGCCTGTTGCGCGATTTTTTTCACTTTCTGTGCTGTGTTCAATAAACTCGATAATAGAGCCAGCAACATCTTTGCCGGTCGCTTTCTCAATGCCTTCAAGACCCGGTGAAGCATTGACCTCAATGATCAGCGGCCCACGGTTTGATCGAACGATATCCACACCCGCTACGTTCAGCCCAATAATATGCGCTGCGCGAATGGCCATGGTGCGTTCTTCTTCAGTGATTTCAATTTCGCTCGCCATACCGCCACGATGCAAATTAGAACGAAACTCTTCTGGAGATTCAGATTGACGCTTCATTGCCGCAACGACTTTATCGCCGACCACAAAGCAGCGCACATCCGCACCAGCGGATTCTTTAATATATTCTTGTACCATGATGTTCACTTTTAAGCCCAGGAACGCTTCAATCACGCTTCTGGCTGCTTTAGCCGTTTCAACCAGGACTACACCAATACCTTGGGTGCCTTCTAAAAACTTAATGACCAACGGCACGCCGCCTGCCATCTTGATTAAATCTTGAATCTCATCCAGTGAGTGCGCAAAGCCAGTAATTGGCATGCCAATGCCTTTTTTAGAAAGCAATTGCAAGGAACGTAATTTGTCCCGGGCTCTGGTAATGGCCACAGAATCATTCACACAAAACACGCCCATCATTTCAAGTTGTCTTACGACCGCAGCACCATAAAAAGTAATGGATGCGCCAATGCGTGGAATCACGGCATCGTAATGACGGAGTTCGTTACCTTTATAATGAATGGTTGGGGAGACTGACGTGATGTTCATGTAGCAACGCAATGTATCAATCACATCAGCGCGATGACCGCGTGATTTAGCCGCTTCTACTAAGCGGTGAGTTGAATACAAATCACGTTTTCTGGATAAGATAGCTATATTCATATGTTCAAACCTTGTTATTTTGTTGTGATAAACGATCTTGCTGGGTTAACCCAAAAGCGTTGACGAATAGCGCTTCTGCCTAAAAGCATGCGAAATAACATGGTATCTCGCTCCGTCAGCGTAATTTCAATAGGCCAAATTTGTTCTCCAATCAGGACGGGCGTGCGGATCACGTAACGCTCTTCCCTATGGCCGCCGGAGTCAGAGACCCAGCGTAAATCAATGACATCAGCCGTACACGTTAGTACTTTAGTCGTATTATGCTGTAAGGGATGCATATCAAAAGAGATGCGATCTTGATTGCCTTCTTTAAAGGTCCTTAAGGCAAACGCATGTAGGGCGGATGTACGGGCGCCAGTATCTACCTTGGCCTTAATTTTATCAATACCCAATTCAGGTAAAGAGAGCCATTCTCGCCAACCAATGACAGGGTGTTGTTTCATAAATAGTCCTATTCTGATGCCTAATTTAACGTTAGTGCATGATTTTATTTAAATTTCTAATAAGGTTGCCCACGCACTTCATGCGGGGGTGATTTCATGCATTTCTTTCATCGTTCGAGGATTCTTTGCCTCTTCATGCGGACTGACAAATTGGACTGTTAAAGGCCCTGATTGTCCGCCAATAAACAAGGCGCGGCTAGTGGATGCCATCTCAATGTTTAAGTCATGAAAAGCCTGTTTAATTTCAGCATACATCGTGTTTTTCAGATCAATAAAATTGATTTTCGTGCTCCAGACCGAAAACTGCAAATCCACACCTGATTCGCCAAAATCGAGAATTTGTAACAAGGGTTTTGGTTCCATCAGGCTCAATGGGTTTTTGGTCGCCACATCCAGTAAGACTTTTTTCACTTTGGGTAAATCTTCTTTGTAATCCACGCTGATTTTCAAATCTGCGCGCCGGATGGGGAAGAATGATAAATTCGTGATAGAAGATTTGATTAGCATCTCGTTTGGTATGCGCACCATCATATTATCTTGTGTGCGAATGCGTACAGATAATAAATCAATCGACAAAATTTCACCTTGCATCTGATCCACTTTAATCGTGTGTCCCACCTCAAAAGGTTTTTCGCCAATCATAAAAATACCGCTGATGATATTTGACATTGATGTTTGAGAGGCGATACCAATCGCAACCGTTAATATGCCCGCAGCCCCCAGCAATGCGCCGATATGAAACCCTAAGTGCTGAATAGCAGAGGCCGCGAATATCGCGATGATAAAGTAAAAAGTGACTCGACGCAGTAACATGGTTTGTTGCGGTGACATGTGTTTTATCGCGGCTTTCACTGCGCTGGCGCTTAATATGCGAGCTGTAAAATAACCGGTCACCATTAAAAGGGTGGCGCGAACGACGGGTTCAATATCCAGCTGTAGAAACGTTTCAAATTTGTTAATCATCATTTATTCCGTCAATAAGCTATAAAATAAGGTAATCAAATTAGACGTTTTTAAGTTTAAACGGGGTGGTCCTATTAGCGTTGCGAGCGGTGCTATGCTGGGAGCACCTTTGCCGTGTCTTACAGTGTGTTTGTGATGAGGTTCATTCTTCACAATGATCTCCTCAGTCCAAAGATTATTGTTTTCATCAGCAAATACCGATAAATAAGGCATGGGTAAGCTGACACGATCTAATAACAGGGGATGTTTAGCATTATTCTGAATAATCACAGGGCTGATGATGCGATGGGGCCGTACCGTGAGTTCATTTAAATTGGTTCGACAAAAAGTGGAGCTCGAATAGCATAATTCACCTTCGCGGGTGTTAGGCCCATACCAGGTGTCAGAAAGTCGTAACGTAGGGATTTCATCAATCGCAACTTTATTGTCATTGGCTTCAATGTGAACCCAGACCGGGGAGCTCACGTAAATGGTCACTTGCTCGCCAGGCGGCAAATAAAAAGGGACTTCGGCGCGGGTGACTTGTGGTCTATCGGCAAGCATGGGCGTCAACGTAATGCTGGCATCCGTGTGTTTAAAAACATGACGTCTGAACTGCAAATTATCGCGCAAAAATTTGGCGATATCCGTCATTGCCACTTTAATATCCATTTTTTCGCGTGACTCAGATGAATTGCTGGCGATGCGCCATTCTTCCGAAAACCTTTCGATGCCCAGCAGTAAGGGACCAATCTCCCAGAAGAGAGCTTGTTTTTCCTGAAACTGAAAAGTGCCCCACCAGGCGGTTGCATTATTATTCATTTTACCGGCCATTTCCTTGTCGAATTGAATAGTTTACCATAAATGTTCGTTTTTTAAGGGCTGCCATATTGCTCGACTAAGGGTTGCACTTCTTCATCCCAAATAGCTTCGGTCATCATGCCGAGGTGAATATAACGAATGATGCCATGGCTATCTACTAAAAAAGATTCAGGCGTGCCATAGACGCCGAGTTTGTGGGCAATAATGCCGTTGGGGTCCACGCCAATGCTAACAAAAGGATTGCCAAATTCCGTTAAAAAGCGACGTGCGTCTTCCGGGTTGTCTTTTAGGTCAAGGCCATACATGGAGATATGATATTTTTCCTTAATCCGCATGAGAGTGGGATTTTCCAGGCGGCAGGGTGGGCACCAGGATGCCCAGACAACCAGTAGCGAAAGATGGCCGGAAAGCGTTTGGTCGGTAAAAAATTGATCGCCGGCTAAAAGATTGGTCGTTTGAAAAGACGGTAGTGATTTTTGATCCAGATTAAAAGGCGGTGTGCCGGGTGATTTGAGAAAAAACACCAAGATAGCGAAAAGCGCAATGGGGATGAAAAAAACCAGCAAATCGTAATTACGCTTCATGGTCGCTAGTCTCAAAGAATTGGTCTTCTATGATACCGAATATCTAGCCTTGCATGACAGTAATTAATTTACATGATATTTTCACCACTCAAAATGCATACTAACAAGGATTTGTTTATGTCAGATACAATTCATCCAATTTCGGCAGAATTTTTACGTCAAACGCATCTTACAGAGCCCCAGTATCGACAACTTTATGAGCGCTCTATCAAAGACCCGCAGAATTTCTGGAGCGAGCAGGCTCAAAAATTTGTCACGTGGTTTAAGCCGTGGGATGAGGTGTGCAGCGGTGATTTGGAAAAACTGAACACCGGATGGTTTAAAAATGCAAAGCTCAATGCTGCCTATAATTGTTTAGACCGACATTTAGAAAAGCGCGCCAAACAAACCGCCATTATTTGGGAAGGCGATGATCCGAAAGAGACGCGTCATATCACTTACGCTGAGCTTCATTCCGAAGTCAGTCGATTTGCCAATGTATTAAAAAAACAACACATTAAAAAGGGCGATCGTGTTTGTATTTACTTACCCATGATCCCTGAAGCCGTGGTTGCGATGTTAGCGTGTGCTCGTATTGGCGCAATCCATTCCGTTGTGTTTGGTGGTTTTTCAGCCGATTCTCTAAAGGCTCGTATTAATGATGCGGATTGCCAGCTGGTCATTACCGCCAATGAAGGCTTGCGCGGCGGGAAAACCATTCCGCTGAAACAAAATGTGGATGAGGCATTGATGGATTGTCGGCAAGTCCGTAGTGTGATTGTAGTCAAGCGCACGGCAAACGAAGTCTCATGGACAGAAGGTCGCGATGCCTGGTATCAAGATTTAATGGCGCAGGCAGAAAGCCAGTGTCCCCCTGAGATGATTGATGCAGAAGATCCTTTATTTGTGCTTTATACCTCGGGCTCAACAGGGCAGCCCAAAGGTATTTTGCACAGCACCGGCGGATATCTTGTTTATGCTGCCATCACGCATCATTATATTTTTGATTATCATGACGGCGAAATTTTTTGGTGCACGGCGGATGTCGGTTGGATTACTGGGCATACCTATGCGGTTTATGGCCCTCTGCTCAATGGTGCCACGACTTTGATTTTTGAAGGCGTGCCGCATTATCCTGATTTTTCCCGTTATTGGAATGTGATAGACAAATACAAGGTAAATATTTTCTACACAGCACCTACTGCTATTCGTGCTTTGCGTCGAGAGGGTAATGATTGGGTAACGCGAACCCAGCGGGAAAGTTTAAAATTATTGGGAACAGTGGGTGAGCCTATCAGTGCCGATGTGTGGGAATGGTATTACACAGTAGTGGGGAACAGTCGTTGTCCCATTGTCGACACCTGGTGGCAAACGGAAACAGGAGGCATTCTATTAAGTCCATTACCGGGTGCGACACCGCTGAAACCAGGCTCTGCTGCTTGGCCTTTTTTCGGTGTGGTAGCCGCCATTGTGGATGATAAAGGCAATGAAGTGGCTGATAACCAGATGGGCAAGTTAATTATCCGACAGCCATGGCCCGGCATGTTGCAAACGGTTTATAAAAATCGCGAACGTTTTGTCGCCGCGTATTTTGCTGAATTTCCAGGTAAGTATTTAACCGGGGATGATGCGCGGCGCGATAATGAAGGCTATTTTTGGATTACTGGTCGCAATGATGATGTGATTAAAATTGCTGGCCACAGAATTGGAACAGGGGAAGTGGAGAGCGCGATTTTACAACATCCTTCCGTATCTGAAGCGGCTGTCGTTGAAGTGCCAGATGCCATCAAAGGACATAGTATTTATGCTTTTGTCACACCAAAGTCGGGTATTAAGCCAACCGATGCCTTAAAAAATGAATTAATAAAAAAAGTCCGCACTCATATTGGCGCGGTCGCAACGATTGGCTATGTGCAATGGGCTGATGCTTTGCCCAAAACCCGTTCTGGAAAAATCATGCGTCGATTATTGCGCAAAATCGCCAATAATGACCTAAATGAGCTAGGTGATGTTTCAACTTTGGCTGATCCTGATGTGGTTGATAATCTTATTAACAATCGCTTGCCCATTGAAGAATAAAAGAAAAGTGGGATCCGGCGGGTTATTGGTTTGTGATATAATTAACTAAACTCTATCTGAAAAGGAAGCACTACAATGCGTATGCTTAAATACGTTCTTGTTTTTATCCTTGTGGTCATTTTAGCGGGTATCGCGGTAGTGCCTTGGATAGATGGCTATTATTTCCGGAAAGCATATCTCCAGAATTTGGCAAAATTCAATTTCGGTACCCGCAAATTGCAAGTTGTCCAATACCGCCTAGGTTGGTTAAGCTCAAATGTGAAATTGCATATCACGGATCCAACCGCCCCCCATCCCACGGTGGGTATATGGGTAAATCAACATATTATTCACGGTCCTTATATTCATGATGCTCTAACAGGCTGGACTTATCTTGCCGCTGAGATAAAAACGCAATTAAGTGCTGATCCTGAATTTCTGACTTATCTTTATTTAAATGTGGAATCTGCCCCACAGGTTAATTTAGACACCTTTATATTTTTTAACGGAAAAATGATAACCAGGCTTGATATTGTGCCTGTCAATTTCGTGACAACGAATAAGGCCCCAGTGAAAGTGGCGTGGCAGGGTGCTGAGGGCGCATTGAATATGTTGGGAGCGAATGGTATTGCTTCTGATCTCACTATTAAGCCACTGTTATTACAGCTGAAGCAGGGTGATAGCTTCAGCTTGCAAAATGTCACGACGCATATAGCGCTTCAGTGCAAGTCATCAGTCGGTTGTGATAAATCATTCGCTTTTTCGACGCCTCGTCTTTCTCTCAACGGTAATGGTAAAAAAATTGACATAGCAGACATCAGTTTTGCATTTTCGGTGATGCCGGATTCGGCGAGTGTCATCAACTCCAAGTTTAAAATAGCATTTAATAAGTTTACGATTGGTGATTTTGCATTTGGTCCGCTAGCGTTGAATGTTGATGTGGAAAATTTAGATATGAGCGCACTGAGAAAATTAGAAGGCGCTGTATTTTTAGCAAGAGCAAACGCTGTCTCCCGTGGGCTCACTCCGAATGCCGCTATGCTGTCAGCATTGAATGGTGAGGCCTATCATATTGTGACAAAAGGGATGAGCCTGTCGCAAGATATGCAGTTTTCAACACCTTACGGTAATTTGGTATCGAAAGGTAAAGCGTTTTGGCCTACTGAGGTACCATTGCCAACCAATGCGATGGAGTTCACCCATAACGTTAATTTACAGGTTGAGGTGCATGTCGCAGATTCGTTAATGGACCAGGTATTGCAAAAAATCGCAGAACAAATGGATGCCGCTGCCGCAGCTAACGCGAAAAAATTAGCTGCAACGCCTGCTGCAGTAGGTCCTCATAACACAGAACAAGATACTGCTGATTTCAAAAAACAAATAGATCTGTTCGTCAGTCAAAAACAATTAAGTGCATCGGGGCGTGACGGTATCTTGTTTGCATTAAAAACTCATTCTACTACGGGTTTGTTTAGTTTGAATGTTCAGCAAGGCTTGGCAAGACAACAAGTGACAACGGCAGCTGCCGCTTACTTAAATACACAGTACGCTAAAATTGAAGATGATCGTGCTAAAGATCTCGCAGCCATTTTTGCAAAGCCCGTGACTGATGATCAAGATTTACAAGATAGAGTGAATGCATTGGCAGCAAAAGGTTATATTTCATCTGCTACAGCAACAAGATTAATTTTATTGCTGTCTCAAAATTTGGATGACTCTATCTTTTCGGCATTTGTGAAAAATTTAGCGACTTCGAATGCAGTGACGCTGAATGTGGCTGATCTGTTATCAAAAGCCTATTTGCAACTAAAAGGTGAGGATACTACCGACACCGCTTCTTCCGGCGCGCAAACTGCCAAGATGACCACTCTGGATAAAGTGAAAAAGTTCATCGATTCTAATATAGAAAAAGGTTATATCACTCATGATAGCAAGGGCTACTCTTCTGTGGTGACTTTTGATCATGGCGCTTTAAAAATAAACGGTGTGCCATTCGACATTCCTAAAAGAGGTGCTCCTGCTGCTCCTGCTATACCATTACAGCAACCAGCTGGTGCAATGGGTGTGCATCCTGCTCCGGGTCAACCGGGTGCGACCGGCATGCCGGCGCCTGCCGAACAACCCCGTATGCCAATGCCAGCGCAACAGCCTGCCGCGCCAGGAATGCCGGCGCCACAACAACCCGGCGTCTCTGGCATGCCAACGCCAGCACCAACACCAACACCAACAACACAACCGCTACCATCGGCAAATGCGCCAATGCCGCCGCAGCCCGCGCCAGTTTCTGTTCCTGCTCCATCCAATTCTGTACCTGCCACTACCCCAGCCCCGATTCACTAAGAAAAAAGCCTCCCCTCTTATGGTTTCATAAGAGGGGGTTATAGAGACTAAGGAGTATTTCGCTATGTCTATGAATGTCGCGCAAAAATTAATTGAGGCTCATCTGCTTGAAGGTAAAATGATTGCGGGCCAAGAGATTTCTTTAAGAATAGATCAAACGCTTTGCCAAGATGCGACAGGAACGCTCGTTATGCTTGAGCTTGAAGCAATGGAAGTCGACCGCGTCAAAACAGAAATTTCCGCACAGTATGTCGATCACAATTTAATTCAAGAAGATTATAAAAATGCGGACGATCATTTATTTTTGCAAAGCGCCGCCAAGCGCTTTGGTGTATGGTTCAGCCGTCCAGGAAATGGTGTCAGTCATCCAGTTCATATGCAAAATTTTGGTAAGCCCGGTAAAACCTTACTGGGCTCGGACAGTCACACTTGTGCTGCTGGCTGCTTGGGAATGCTCGCAATTGGCGCTGGTGGTTTAGAGGTGGCAATGGCTATGGCGGGTCACCCGCTGCATATTAAAATGCCGAAGATTTTTGGCGTTAAATTAAAAGGCAAATTCTCTGATTGGGTGAGCGCTAAAGATGTCATCTTGGAGATGCTGCGTCGCCATACGGTAAAAGGCGGTGTGGACTGTATTATTGAATATTACGGGCCCGGTCTTAAAAGTCTGACTTCCATGGATAGACATGTGATCGCCAACATGGGTGCTGAGTTGGGTGCAACCGCGACGGTTTTTCCTTCGGATAAAGAAACGCAAAAATTTCTACGTAGCCAGGAGCGTGAAGCAGATTGGTTTGAGCTGGTCGCAGACAAAGGCGCGAAATACGATATTTACGATGAAATTGATCTGTCGCAACTGGAACCCTTGATCGCGCAGCCATCTTCACCTGGCAAAGTGGTGCCAGTACGCGAAGTCGCGGGTCTTGATTTATACCAAGCTTATGTGGGGTCATCCGCCAATCCAGGTTATCGTGATTTCGCCATGGCAGCCATGATGGTCAAAGGCAGACGTATTAGTCCAAATGTTTCTTTTGATATTAATCCCGCTTCGCGTAATGGTTTAGAAGAATTATCGAAAGAGGGTATGTTAACTGACTTAATTCATGCGGGGGCGCGCATTCACCAAGCCGGTTGTAACGGTTGTATCGGTATGGGTCAGGCGCCTGCTACGGGTAAAAATAGTTTGCGTACTGTCCCACGAAATTTCCCTGGGCGTTCTGGTACGCGTGAAGACAGTGTGTATCTTTGCAGCCCAGAAGTCGCGACTGCATCGGCATTAAAAGGTGTGATTACCGATCCACGGACTTTAGACATGCCTTATCCAAAAGTGCGGCCACCCCGAAAATACGTGGTGAATCGCGATATGCTGCAGGCGCCTTTACCTTTGGATCAGGCGCGCAAGGTGCAATTGATCAAAGGCCCTAATATTGCGTCTTTGCCAATTTTGCGCCCATTGCCGCACGACCTTCGTTTGCCCGTGTTGTTAAAAATGGGCGACAATATTTCCACGGATGAAATCATGCCAGCGGGTGCTCGCGTGTTACCATTTCGCAGCAATATTCCGAAGATCAGTGAATTTACTTTCGATGTCATTGATGAAACCTATCATAAGCGTGCGCAAGATATTCATGGCCAAGGTGGACATGCTGTTATTGGTGGCGAAAATTATGGTCAGGGCTCCAGCCGCGAGCATGCCGCATTAGCGCCTCGATATTTAGGGCTACATGTGGTCATCAGCAAAAGCTTTGCGCGTATTCATTGGCAAAATTTAGTGAATTTTGGCATTCTGCCTTTGGTATTTGCAAATCCGGCAGATTACAACAAAATATCGCTTGGCGATGTTTTGGTGCTGAAAAACATTCCAGACACCATTAAAGCAAGTCATGAAATGAATGCCACTATCGAAGGCAAAAATATCGTGATTCCTTTGGTGCATAAATTGTCGCCTCGTCAAATTGAAATCTTGATTGATGGTGGTTTAATTAACTGGGTGAAAAAGCATCCTAGCATCAAATCATAATATGCTTGTCACACTCGTCTTTGCGAGCGGCTGCGAAGCAATCTAGAGCGTACTTCGTATAGGGCTCCGTTCTGGATTGCTTCGCAGTCGCTCCCAGGACGAACAGTGTAGTGGTCGCCCGCGAGAGTTGGAGTTTTAGAGTCTGCCCGCGACTGCATAATCCGAATGTCGATTTTATTAATTAGGTGTTCCTCATGGCAATACAAACCAATACTAAACCTAAATTTCAATGGGATGATCCTTTTTTCTTAGAGGATCAACTGTCAGAAGAAGAGCGCTTAGTGCGCGATGCGGCACGTGATTTTGCAGAAGCGAAGTTACAACCGCGTGTGATTGATGCGTTTCATAACGAACATTTTGATCGAAAGGTTATGAATGAAATGGGAGAGGCGGGTTTTCTCGGTGCGACGATTCAAGGATACGGATGTGCGGGCATTAACTATGTCTCATATGGTTTGGTGATTCGTGAAATTGAACGTGTCGACTCGGGTTATCGCTCAGCCATGAGTGTGCAATCCAGTCTCGCGATGCATGCTATCCATGCCTACGGTGATGAGGCGCAAAAAAAGAAATTTTTACCTAGGCTCGCAACCGGAGAATGGGTAGGTTGTTTTGGTTTGACTGAGCCCAATCACGGTTCAGATCCAGCTGACATGGATGCGCGAGCTAAGTCGGTCGATGGTGGCTACCTCTTAAAAGGCACCAAAATGTGGATTACCAATTCACCGATTGCGGATGTTTTTGTCGTTTGGGCAAAAAACGACAAAGGCCGCATTCGCGGTTTTATTTTAGAGAAAGACATGCCAGGTTTATCCGCACCAGCGATGCATGGCAAACTGAGTTTGCGTGTTTCCATCACGGGGGAAATCGTGATGGAGGATGTGTTTGTGCCAGCAGAAAATGAGCTGCCCAACGCAGATGGTTTATCGGGCCCCTTGGGTTGTTTGGACAACGCCCGCTATGGCATATCCTGGGGTGCTTTGGGAGCAGCCGAATTTTGCTGGCATGCGGCAAGACAGTATGTGCTGGATCGAAAACAATTCGGTCAACCGCTAGCCGCCAATCAATTGATTCAATTGAAGCTCGCCAACATGCAAACAAATATATCTCTGGCATTGCAGGGCTGTCTTCGCGTTGGTCGTTTAAAAGATGAGGGGCGGGCGGCAACTCCGCTGATTTCTTTGATCAAAAGAAACTCCACGTTGGTGGCTTTGGATGTGGCAAGAGAGTCGCGCGATATGCACGGTGGCAATGGCATCATGGAAGAGTTTCAAGTGATGCGTCACATGGTCAATCTGGAAACTGTCAAAACCTATGAGGGCACCGCAGATATTCATGCGCTGATATTGGGTCACGCCCAGACCGACATACAGGCGTTCAAGCCCAAAGGGAATTGATTTCTTAATTGTCGCGCAGAGGCAAAAAGTGGTATCCTGTGCGCAATAATCATCCATATGGATCATCTTTAGCTTAACGGAATCAGTTTTCTTGATTATTCAAGAGAATACCAACGAGGATTGCATGCAAAAAATAGTGGAAACCGACATTGCGATAGTCGGGGGTGGCATTTCGGGTTTATGGTTGTTGAATCGTTTACGTCAATTAGGTTATTCGACTATCTTGCTGGAATCGGCAACCCTCGGGGGTGGCCAGACGAATAAATCGCAAGGTATCATCCATGGCGGTATGAAATATGCCCTGCAAGGGAAGTTAACCTCAGCATCACAATCCATATCCGATATGCCCACGGTCTGGAAAGCGTGTTTGGCAGGTCATGGCGAGATTGATCTTCACCATGTGCCCGTTCTCTCCGAGCATCAATACTTATGGTCAACCGGTAAGTTAGCGGGCAAATTGACGGGTTTTTTTGCAAACGTGGCTTTGCAAGGGCGAGTGGCAGAACTAAAACCGAATGCTTACCCGGATGTTTTTAAAGATCCCCAATTCAAAGGGTTAGTTTATTCCCTGGATGAAATGGCAGTTGATGTGAACGTGTTGGTGCGTGAATTGGTTAAACCCCATCAAGATGTTATTTTTAAAATTGGGGCCTTATCTGAAGACAGTTTACACTTGGACGAGACGGGACGCTTAATAGCATTAGAAGTTCAGACGGCCTCGGGTGAGGCTATTCAAATCAAGACACAAAAGACCATTTTTACCGCCGGGGCCGGCAACGAAATGGTGCTGAAAAAATTAAACAGTAAAACCGTTGCCATGCAGCGTCGGCCGTTACACATGGTGGTGGTTAAGAGTGATTTCTCTTATCCTGTGTTTGCGCATTGTTTTGGAATGGGCGCCACACCGCGTATTACCATCACCACGCATATTGCAGCGGATGGCAAAACAGTTTGGTATCTCGGTGGTCAAATCGCAGAAGAAGGTGTCAAGCTGGACTCGCCAAGTCAAATTGCTATTGCGAAAAAAGAATTAACCGCATTATTTCCATGGCTGGATTTTTCCGCGTCGCATTTTGCGAGCTTTATGATTGATCGTGCGGAGTCAGCGCAGCCAGGCGGAAAGCGCCCTGACAGTTCTGAATTCAAAGAAATAGAAAATATGATTGTTGCATGGCCCACCAAGCTTGCTCTCGCGCCAAAATTGGCAGATGACATTCTTGCTTGTTTACAAAAAACGGCTACCAAAAAAGGCATGTGTGATATCCGTGCATTGCGTGCGTTTCCTATGCCGGCCTTTGCAAAACCGATTTGGGATGAATTGTTATGATAGATAAAATGTTATTGGGCAGGACAGGTATTGAGGTGAGTCGTATTGGTCTTGGTACGGTGAAGTTTGGTCGTAATCAAGCGGTACATTATCCGGAAAGTTTCGATCTTCCTTCAGATGAAGCCATTTTAGCGTTGCTAGATTGTGCGCATGAACTGGGAATTAACTTATTGGATACGGCGCCAGCCTACGGCATCAGTGAAGAGCGTTTAGGTAAGCTCATTAAAAATCAGCGAGACCGCTGGATTATTTGTACAAAAATCGGCGAGGAATTTGTTGCGGGCGCTTCTCTATATGATTTTTCACGCGCAGCCACGCGAAAAAGTATTGAGCGTAGTTTAAAACGTTTGGGCACAGAACAATTAGATATTGTTTTGGTTCATTCGAATGGCGAAGATCAAAAAATCATTGAAGAGCAAGAAGTGCTGACAGTGCTCGCTGAATTAAAAGCAGCGGGTCTCATCCGGGCATTTGGCATGTCCACGAAAACAGTGGCAGGCGGTTTGCTTGCGGTTGATCGCTCTGATGTGGTCATGGTGATGCACAATCCAGCGAATGTGGGAGAGCAGCCCGTGATTGCGCATGCTCACAAACACAATAAAGGCATTTTAATTAAAAAAGCATTGGCTAGCGGTCACCTCCAAAAAATTGCCGATGCCAATCCTGTGGCGAGCGCGATGGATTTTATTTTTCAAGAGCCCGGCGTGACGAGTGTTATTTTGGGTACCTTGAATTCAAATCATCTCAAAGAAAATGTGAAATGCGCAGAGCGGGCAATAATGAATGCGGGCATTGTTTCATCGGAAGCTTGCAAATAGGATTTTTGAGGGTTAGCGATAATGAAGGAAATCTACCTGGTTGGCGGTGCTGTGCGAGATGCATTGCTTGATTTGCCTGTCAAAGAAAAAGATTATGTGGTCGTAGGCGCCACCAGTGAGGAAATGTTGCAGCTTGGCTATCGTCAAGTCGGTAAAGATTTTCCCGTTTTCCTGCACCCTAAGACGCATGAAGAATATGCCTTGGCGCGCATGGAGCGGAAAGTGTCGCGTGGTTATACGGGGTTTACATTTGATGCATCGCCCTCTGTGACATTAGAAGAAGATTTGTTGCGGCGCGATCTCACCATTAATGCTATCGCACAAAAAATCTCGACAAAAGAATTGATCGATCCTTATCACGGGCAAGCGGATTTAGAAAAAAAATTATTGCGGCATGTTTCGCCGGCTTTTGTTGAGGATCCTGTGCGGGTTCTCCGTGTGGCGCGGTTTGCCGCTCGTTTTGCTTCGTTAGGTTTTACAGTGGCGCCCGAGACCAATGCCTTGATGAAAGAGATGGTTAAGGCTGGAGAAGTTGATGCCTTAGTGGCCGAGCGTGTCTGGAAAGAGTTGGAGCGCGGACTGCAAGAAAAAAATCCGGAAGTTTTTTTTACCGTTTTGTCAGCGTGTGATGCCTTGCCTGTTTTGTTTCCGGATTTGACTGAGGCGAATTTCACTGCGCTTAAAAAGGCGACGTCTCTGTCAGAAGATCCGGAGATTCGATTTGCCGCATTATTGCAGAGTTTGACGCCGGAACAAATCAATGCGCTTTGCGGACGCTATCGTGTGCCTGGTGTTTATAAAGAATTGGCGTTATTGGTTTCCAGATATGGTGCGGTCTATTCACAAGCATTGGGATTAAATCCAGAGCAATTACTGAATTTTTTCCAATCGGTGGATATTTTTAGACGAGAAGCACGATTTCAGAAATTTTTAACCGTGTGTGAGGCTATCGGCTTAAATGGGCAGGCCTCCGAATTTTTACGCCGCTTGCAGGGTGTTTTGAAAGCCGTGAATATTCAGTCAGTATTAGAAAAAAAATTATCGGGCGAAGATCTTGCTAAAGAAATTCGAAAAATGCGTTTAGATGTCATAAGAAATGCTTTGTAACAGAGTAGAGATAAATCAATGCAACATCGTCTAGAAGAATATAAAGAATCGAATACTTCTCCTTCCGCTTATTTGCAAGGGTGGAGTTATGCAACGAGTCTGGGGGTGCAGTACCAGGATACTTTTATCCAGATCCCCAAACAATATTACCCAGACAATCCGGCGAATGAAGGTTTTTTCCCAACCGGTAAAACCGGGTTAGCAAAGCAGTTCACCGATCACATCTTACCCTTAATACCTTTGTTTTCGCTCATTGCCAGTTGGATCAATACGGCAAAAACCATCAATCGCTATTATTATGAAACAAATAAAAATTACGATAACACCTTAGACCTTGTGGTGAATGTTTTAACCTCCGCTGCGACTACAGTTTTCTGGGGCTTGCTCCTTTTGGGGGGAGCCACAACCTCCATTATCATTGCTCCCTATTTTTTAGTGAGTGCTTTGGGGTTGGGCGTCTTATACGGCATATATGGTGTGATCAAGCGCGTTTGTGACGCGGCGGGAGCGACTACGCCTGAAGCAAAAAGCATTCATCACTGGGAAATCTGGAAGCAGTCCATTACCTTTGTGGTTAACCTGCTGGCGTTTGCTACCACGCTCGCATTCGGTATTCAAATTGGCCCCAAGTTATCTAAGGCTGCCGCTCTGCTACAAGAAGCGGTGCGCCAGTGGGATTTTGGCAAGCTGACCTCGGCTTTGGTGTTGGTTGAGGCTGCTGGCAATGCTTTTCGCGGGGGCAAAACACTTTATTACACGTTTACCGCTTTTTTAACATTGGGTGTGGCGACGTCTGCTTGGGAGTTAAATACAGAAACGTTGCACATGCTGGCAAACCCCGATGTTTTATTCGATGACATGAAGGCAAAGTATCTTGTGCTGAAAGAGACAATTGAAAAACAGTCTCCAGCCATCCGGTTTTTTGCTGTGTTGGCGGCTGTGCCACTGGTATTGATGTATGTGGCTGTCGGTGCAGTGAATGCTATATCGCGAGCCTTGGCATTGGTCTTTGTGGGCCCGTTACAACTATTTTTAAAATCCGATGCACCGTTGCCGGTTCAGCAGCCTGTAGCTGAGCAAAAAGAACCGGATGAGCACCTTGTCGAAATCGGAGAGAATCATCCTGTGGCGATTCAAGAGGAGGGCGTTGCTGAAATTAAAGCAGAAGGTGGATCCGCTCAGCGTGTGATGCATTTATTGCAGGGTGCCCAAAAAGAAGAGCATGCCGCGTTGTGCCGCGAGGTTGACCAGAAGCTTGCCGCGCTCAACGATGAAATGAAAAGAGAACCTTCAACTAAAAGACAGGATAAAATTGATTTTCTGACCCGAATAAAAAATGAGAAATTAAGCCCAGCTGTCGAATCCTATAATGCTGAGACGCCGATGAATTTGTTTGTGAAAGAAGCTGGTTCGCTCACGTGGCAATCGTTCTGGCGTCGTGTCGGGCAAGTTGAAAAAATAGCAAATACCATTTGGGACTATGATCAAAAATGGTATCCCAAAGCCCCTCGTTAAATTAATTGGGGCTCTATACTGCCATCCCGTTTTTTTACCTTCACCTCCACATTCGTGAAAGTGAAGGTAGGGAGTCCTTTCTGGCTCGTAGAAACAAATATAAAACAATAAATGCCTTTTCAGGCTTATTGACATCCACGATAGGCTACTTTACTGTGATTCCTTCAAATAATTGATACTGCGAAAGGAGATGCTAGTGAAATTTACCCCTATTTTTATGGCGATGGTTGCCGGTGCGATGGCTTTCAGTGCGCCAACGTACGCGAAAGACGCTATATTGGATGCTGCACAAAAAACTCAAATGGAAAGTATCATTCATGATTACATCATGAAGAATCCACAAGTGATCTTGGAATCCGTACAATCATTGCAAAAGAAGCAAATGGAAATGTCACAACAAAAAGTGGAACAGGCTGCTTTAAAAAATGCCAGCGCCCTCTTCAACCAAAGCGGTGACCCAGTTGTGGGTGATGCGAATGGAAAAGTGACATTGGTTGAGTTCTTTGATTACCAGTGCCCACACTGTGTTGACATGGCGCCAGCGATGGAAGCGCTAGTCAAAGCTAATCCAACATTGCGCGTAGTCTTTAAAGAATTCCCTATCCGTGGTCAAACCTCAGTTGTTGCAGCCAAAGCGGCGCTTGCGGCTAACTTGCAAGGCAAGTACTGGGAGTTCCATCAGTTGTTAATGAAAAATGCTTCCACATTAACACCCGCAACCATCTTAACCTTGGCAGGCACAGCTGGCCTGGATGTGGAAAAGTTAAAGAAAGACATGGAAGGCGCAGCAGTTGAAGCACAAATCAAAGGCACCTACAAATTAGCGCAAGATTTGAATTTGATGGGTACCCCAGCTTTATTTGCGGCAAAAACGAAAAATCCAACGGCTATCCAGTTTATTCCTGGCCAGACGGATCAAACATTCTTGCAAAAAACAGTAGACAAGGTAGGTTCATAATCCTTTCTATACCCTCTCATGGTGCGCGCTGTGAGAGGGTTTTTTATGTCGGGAGTAGTGTCATGGATTATTACGGCGTGATGGGTAACCCAATTCGACACAGTAAGTCACCTCTGATTCATCGCTTATTTGCAGAGCAAACTCACCAAAGTCTTGCCTATAAACCTATTTTGGTTGAGTTAGACGGATTGCCGACAGCTCTGTTGGATTTTCAGGTGAGTGAAGGCGGCAAGGGTTTGAATATTACGTTGCCTTTTAAGCAAAGGGCCTATGGGTACGCTCAGCATCTTACCGAGAGAGCCATTCAGGCAAAGGCTATCAATACCATTCGCTTCGATGCAGATGGTTCTATCATGGGTGACAATACCGATGGTGTGGGTCTGGTTCGGGATATTACGCAAAACAATCATTTTTCAATTCGCGGCAAAAGCGTTTTATTGTTAGGCGCAGGTGGAACGGTGCGCGGCATTATTGGTCCTATCCTGGCAGAGTCGCCTAAACAATTGGTTATAGCTAATCGCACAGAAAGCAAAGCGCAAGCGTTGGCAGCAGAGTTTGCGTCTATACAAGCTATCACGGGTTGTAAGATAACCGATTTAGCAGGCTTGTCTTTTGATTTGATTATTAACGCAACCAGCGCAAGTTTACATGAGGATGTCCTGGAGTTGCCGTCCGATATATTGAATGCAGGTGCTTATTGTTATGATGTTGTTTATGGCAAAGGCGAGACGCCTTTTTTGCATTGGGCGAGAGCGCATAAGGCGGCGCTTCGCAGTGATGGCTTGGGTATGTTGGTTGAGCAGGCTGCCGAGTCTTTTTATTTTTGGCGAAATGTTATGCCTCTCACCGCTCCCGTTTTGACTGTCGTCAGAGAGACTTTGGCTCTGTCTTCCCCTTGAGTGCCGTTTTTTCATAAGCCCTTCTGTCCGCAAGCAATTTAAAAGCCTGCTTGGGCAGAGTAAGTTTGCTTACTCTCTATAAAGCATATACACTGATGACCGTTACAGATTCAGCCTCTTTAAAAACAATCACTACCAGGGATGTTTGGCAAGGTCGGATCGGTACCTCCTTAGGTTTGGTTATATTGCATGTCGATTTGGTTTGTTGGGCGGTGCCCAATGGATTCGGTCTGCAAGAACACCGAGTATGCAGAAGTCTGCTCTACGGTTGGCTGCAGCAATTATTCAGTCAAAAGATAGGCTTAGTGCATTAGCGCAAGAAAGAACGGGGTTATTCTAGTTTCTTAATGCGACTCCCGGTGAACCTTACGAATATAAATATGAATTCGCATTCTTTTTACTTGAATGTCTTAAGGGGTTTATATAGAATGTCGCTGTTATTGCGGGGTGGAGCAGCCTGGTAGCTCGTCGGGCTCATAACCCGAAGGTCGTAGGTTCAAATCCTGCCCCCGCTACCAATTGATAAAAGCAAAAATAATAAAACCCCGTTTGGGGTTTTTTGTTTTTAGCCAACTATAATTATGAAAGTCGCTTCCGTAATGCGGAGTGGCGCCCTTTGCTAGGTGAATATCGGGGTAAGGGTCTTAATGTAAGTACATTGTTTTAAAATAAAATGTGCCGAGTTAGCTCTTGATCAACCCTAAAGCCTGCCAGGCTTGGGAAGAAAGCGGAGAAATTTATGGCTGCATCATTGCGTGATCTTTTAGCTACCACGGTTAGTTCCATGGACTATGAATTTGTTGGCTATGAAATGCACGGCCAGGGCAGAGGATCAGTACTGCGAATTTATATCGACAACGGTACTGGGGTTACAGCAGATGATTGTTCCAAAGTAAGCCGTCAAGTAAGTGCGATGTTGGACGTCGAAGATCCGATACAGGGAAAATATACCTTAGAAGTTTCATCTCCTGGTTTAGATAGACCATTATTTGAGATCGCGCATTACCAAAAAGTTGTCGGTAGTCGTGTTAAGGTTCGGTTAAATGCACCGGTAAACGATCGACGAAATTTTGTAGGGGTCCTGCTGCGGGTGGAAGGAGATAATATACACCTTTTAATGGAGACAGAAGAAGAGGTGGTATTACCGTTTTCCAATATCGAGAAGGCAAAAGTGATTGCTGATATTGCTGGGTGAAGTGAGGCTGACGCTATGAACAAAGAAATCTTGTTAGTTGTTGAGGCAGTATCCAACGAGAAGGGCGTGGACAGTGAAGTCATCTTCCAGGCCATCGAAGCGGCGTTGGAGATGGCGACTAAAAAACGTGCTGGCGAAGACATCGATGTGAAAGTTGTTATCGATAGAAAGACCGGTGATTATCACACAACCCGACGCTGGTTGGTGATAGCCGATGATACGCCTGTTGATATTATTGATGAATTGGAAGGCGTGGAAGGTGTGGTGTATCTGACTTTGTCTGATGCGAAGTTGCGTAACCCCGATGCGTCTGTTGACCGTTACCTGGAAGAACCCATGGAGTCCGTGGAGTTTGGTCGTATCGCTGCGCAAAAAGCCAAGCAAGTCATCGTCCAGAAAGTACAAGAAGCCGAGCGCTCCCAAGTGGCTAACGCTTATAAAGAGCGATTAGGCCAACTGGTGAATGGCGTTGTCAAAAAAGTCACACGTGATTACATTTTATTGGATTTGGGTAATAACGCAGAAGCGATGTTGCCACGAAGCGAAATGATTCCTCACGAAGCGGTACGCATGGGCGATCGTATCCGTGCTTACCTGTTTGATGTGCGTTCTGATTTAAAAGGACCACAGATGATCGTAAGCCGTACCCGACCTGAAATGTTAATTGAATTATTTAAAATTGAAGTGCCTGAAATTGGCGAAGAGCTGATTGAAATCAAAGGCGCAGCGCGCGATCCCGGTTCCAGAGCGAAAATTGCCGTTAAAACGAATGATGGTCGAATTGATCCTATCGGTGCTTGTGTGGGTATGCGTGGTTCACGCGTGCAAGCTGTCTCCAGCGAATTAGGTGGTGAACGCATTGATATCGTATTGTGGGATGATAATCCTCCGCAACTAGTGATTAATGCCATGGCGCCTGCGGAAGTAGCATCCATTATTGTGGATGAAGATAGCCGAACGATGGATATCGCAGTGAAAGAAGAGCAGTTGTCACAAGCCATTGGCCGCGGCGGTCAAAACGTCCGTTTGGCGAGTGATTTGACCGGTTGGATTTTAAATGTCATGACCGAAACACAAGCTAAAGCCAAAACCGAAGCAGAAGAAGAAACGGTCTTAAGCTTATTTAAAGAAAAATTGGGCGTTGATGATGAAATTTCGCAGATGTTAATTGCGGAAGGTTTTTCATCCTTAGAAGAAATTGCCTATGTCCCAGTTCAAGAAATGCTAGAAATCGATGGTTTCGATGAAGAGTTAGTAGAAGCATTGCGCGAGCGAGCAAAAGCGGCCCTGTTAACCAAGGCCATCGCAGAAGAGCAATCACTCGAAAACACCGAGCCTGCCAAAGATTTATTAGAAATGGAAGGCATGGATAGACAAATGGCTTATATGTTAGCTAAGCATGGAATCATCACACGCGAAGACTTGGCAGAACAATCAGTAGATGATTTGTTAGACTTCGGCGACCTTGATGAAGAAACAGCTGCAAAATTAATTATGATAGCGCGTAAGCCGTGGTTTGATGATGCAGATCACGCGAAATAACGTGAAAATGATGTCAGCGCATCATGTTACATGACGCTGTTATCAGACAACACGTTATCCCAAAACCGTTTTTTTCAGGCCTTTTTAGCCTGCCAAAAGTGGTTTTGGGATTAATAGTAAGTAAGGGGGCACGATGGCGAATAGAGATGTACCTGCTGCACCTGAGAAAAAAGGTTCAGTCAAAAATGCAATAAAATCCAGTGTGTCAGTGAAGCAACTGGCCACGGATATTGGTGTATCTGAAGAGCGGTTACTGCTGCAATTCAACGATGCGGGGATTAAAGTTGCCGGCGTCGATGCGGTTGTATCAGAAGAAGAAAAACAAAAGTTACTGCGCTATTTGCAACAACATCATGGCGGCAAGTCCGATGCTGCGCCCGAAAAAATTATTTTGCGTCGCGCAAAAACCAGTGAAATCAAAGTCAGTGGTTCGACAGGCGCGAAAAAAACCATCAGTGTTCAAGTACGAAAAAAACGTACTTTTGTCAAACGCCCTGTTGAAGACGAACAACCTAAAGTCCAATTACCAGAAGTCGAGCTTGCCAGCGATGCAGAAGCAATAGTTGCCCCTGTTGTTTCCGAGCAAAGTGCAGAAGTAACGGCGACCTCTGAAAGCACACCGGTTGCGACTACTGCTACCGTGACCACTGCTGTTATTGCAACTGCAGATGCATCAGCTGAAGCGAAACCCGCGACTGCCGAAGAAGAAGCTAAATCAGCTGCAGATAAGCGTCACAAAGAAAAGCGTCATCTCCCAGCGCAGCCCGAAGCGGAAGAAGAACGTCCCAATAAAAAGAAAAAGAAAGGACGTGGCGGAATGGGAATGGGCAGAGAAGGCAGTCCAAGCAGCAGCTTTGGCTCTGTGATTGGCAAGGGTCCTGCACGTCTCAGTCTTGCATTAAGCGAAGATGCGGATGATATGAGTGGTGGTCACCGTCGTCGCAAGGCTAAAATGCGTAAGCCTCAGCAAGTTCAGGTACAAGCATTTACCAAGCCGACCGCGCCGATTGTTCACGAAGTGGGTATTCCAGAAACGATTACCGTTGCTGATCTCGCATCCAAGCTAACAGTGAAAGCTGTTGAAGTGATTAAAGTCATGATGAAGATGGGCGCTATTGTCACCATCAATCAAGTCCTTGATCAAGAAACAGCGATGTTGGTCGTAGAAGAGTTAGGCCATAAGGCGAAACCGTTAAGCGCATACGCTCTTGAAGAAGCGTTAACAAAAGATATTGAAGTCCAAGGGGACGCGACCACGCGTGCGCCTGTTGTTACGATCATGGGTCACGTCGATCATGGTAAAACATCCTTGCTTGATTATATTCGCCGCACCAAAGTGACATCACTTGAGGCGGGCGGTATTACACAGCATATCGGTGCTTATCACGTTGAAACCCCCAAAGGTGTGATTACCTTTTTAGATACACCAGGTCACGCGGCATTTACTTTAATGCGTGCTCGTGGTGCTAAATTGACTGACTTGGTTATTTTAGTCGTGGCAGCCGATGACGGTGTCATGCCACAAACCATAGAAGCAGTGAATCATTCTAAAGCGGCTAATGTTCCGATAATTGTGGCTGTGAACAAAATGGATAAACCCGGTGCGGATCCTGATCGCATCAAAAACGAATTAGCGAAGCTCGAACTCATCCCTGAAGAGTGGGGTGGTGATACCATGTTTATTCCTATCTCCGCTAAAACCGGTGACGGCATTGAAGGGTTGCTGGATTCTATTTTGGTTCAGGCTGAAGTATTGGATCTTAAGGCAATTATCAATTGTCCTGCACGCGGTGTTGTTATTGAATCACGTCTTGATAAAGGTCGTGGTGCGGTTGCGAGTGTATTGGTACAACAAGGTACGTTACGTAAAGGCGATCTCGTCTTGGTGGGTTTTGAATACGGTCGCGTTAGAGCGCTGTATGACGAAAACGGCAAAACCATTGATAGCGCTGGTCCCTCTATCCCAGTAGAAATTTTGGGATTATCTGGCACGCCAAACGCAGGTGATGAATTTGTGGTTGTGACTGATGAGAAGCGCGCACGTGAAGTCGCGATGTTCCGTCAAGGCAAATTCAGAGACGTGAAGCTCGCTCGTCAAAATGCGGCCAAGCTCGAAAACATTTTGCAACGTATGGGCGAAGAAAAAGTCACCGATCTCGTGCTCAATATTGTCTTGAAAGCAGACGTACAAGGTTCAGCAGAAGCATTATCACAAGCCTTAGCGGAACTTTCGGGTACCGAAGTGAAGGTGAAAATTGTTTCTAGCGGTATCGGCGGTATTAACGAAACCGATGTTAACTTAGCATTGGCTTCCAGTGCGATCATCATTGGTTTTAACGTCAGAGCCAACGTTGAAGCGCGCAAATTGATTGAAGCAGAGCGAGTTGACGTCCATTACCATAGCATTATTTATAATGTGATTGATGAAGTGAAGCGCGCAATCAGTGGCTTCATGGCACCAGAAATTCAAGAAAAAATCACAGGACTCGCACAAGTGCGCGATGTGTTCCGCTCCTCCAAAATTGGTGCGGTGGCAGGTTGTATGGTCTTGGAAGGCACGATTAAGCGTAACAATCCGATTCGCGTATTGCGCGACAACATTGTTGTGTTTGAAGGTGTATTGGAATCGCTCCGTCGCTTCAAAGACGACGTGGGTGAAGTAAGAGCTGGCATGGAATGCGGTATTGGTGTGAAGAGTTATAACGATATCAAGCCTGGCGACCAAATTGAAGTATTTGAAAAAATTGAAGTCAAGCGGACGTTATAATGGCACAAGGTAATCGAATGGCGCGCGTCGCCGGTTTAGTTCAGACGACGCTCGCAGATATTCTGCTCAAAGAATCAGAAGACAAGCGCTTTCACATGGTAACTATCACCAGTGTCAGTTTGGCGAAAGACATGTCGAGCGCAAAAGTGTTTGTGAGTGTTTGGGATGAAACAAAAGCAAAAGAAACCGTAGCTGCTTTAAATAATGCTGCGAAGTTTCTGCGTTATGCATTGGCACAAACCAAAATTGAAATGCGGGTGATTCCGCAATTGCGTTTTGTTTATGATGATTCCACCGAACGCGGTAGCCGCATCACTTCTTTAATTAATAATGCATTAAAAAATACGAACTCCGAAAATGATGAATAAACACGCTGGGACTAAAATTGACGGCATTCTTTTATTAGATAAGCCACTTGAGATGACATCCAATGGCGCGTTGCAGCGCGTGAAGCGTTTATTTGGCGCCAAAAAAGCGGGCCATACTGGTAGCCTCGATCCTTTAGCAACAGGCATGTTGCCTATCTGCTTTGGCGAAGCCACCAAGCTTTCTCAATATTTATTGGATTCTGACAAATGTTATAGCGTGACTGGCACATTGGGAATTCGTACGGCAACAGGTGATGCAGAAGGCGATGTGATTGCAACGCAGCCAATTGTTGATGTGACAGCAGAGCGTTTAGAGCAAGTTTTTCAACAGTTCATTGGCGAGATTCAGCAAATTCCGCCGATGTTTTCTGCGATCAAGTTTCAGGGCAAGCCGTTATATAAGTTAGCAAGACGCGGTATTGAGATAGAGCGGCAACCTCGCTCTGTCACAATTCACAGTCTTAAACTGATCGATTGCACCGAAAATACGTTTAAAATTGATGTTCATTGCACCAAAGGGACGTATATTCGAACGTTGGTGGATGATATTGGTCAGGTGTTAGGCTGTGGTGCGCATGTCAGTGAATTGCGCCGACCCGCTGTTTCGCCTTATCAAGGCAACAAAATGTACACATTGGAAGAGCTAGAGGCTATTTGCAATCAAGACGGACAGCGTGCTTTACGTTCTTGTCTGTTGCCGCTTGAGTCTTCTGTGCAGTCATTCCCTGCTATTCAGTTATCGACCTCGGCGGCATTTTATCTGCGCATGGGTCAGCCGGTAATGGCGACATCAATATTAAGCAATGGATTGATAAGACTTTTTTCCCAAGACGGCCAGTTTATGGGCATTGGTGAAATGATGGATGATGGCCGGGTTACGCCGCGCCGGTTATTTGATTTCCCCAAAGGAATGGCAGAGGCGGTTTAAGACGCCATTGAAAAGTATTTTAGTACTTGTGAGACCAACAACTCCCCGCTACAATACGGGGCTTGATTTTTAATTTGACGAGATTTTGATTAGATTTGGGAGTTTATACATGTCGTTCACTACTGCCGCGAAAGCGCAGATCGTAAAAACACATAGACGCGCTAAAGATGACACCGGTTCATCTGAAGTTCAAATTGCTTTGCTGTCTGCCCGCATTGACTATTTGACTAAGCATTTAAAAGTTCATAACCATGATTTTCATACACGTTATGGTTTGACTAACATGGTAAGCCAACGTCGTAAATTGATGGCTTACTTTAAAAGAAAAAATCCGCAAGGATATCGCAAGCTGATCAAAGAGCTTGAAATTCGCGGTTAAGCAATTTAGCGTCACGTCGCCCCACATTTCATGTGGGGCTTTCAATAGCATTCGTTGGTTTTATACGCTGACGCTATATTTCATACTTACTCACCGATTCAATATATAGGATACATCCTGTGGCATCAGTCAAAAAAGTTTTCCGTTATGGTAATCATACTGTCACATTAGAGACAGGTATCGTTGCAAGACAAGCAACCGGCGCGGTCATGGTGACCATGGATGATACGGTAGTATTAGTAACCGCAGTGGGCAAGCCAAGCGGCCCTGAAGAAAGAGATTTTTTCCCTCTCACCGTAAACTATCAAGAACGTACGTATGCGGCAGGCCGAATTCCTGGTGGCTATTTCAAGCGTGAAGCAAAGCCAAGCGAAAAAGAAACCTTAACCTCCCGTTTGATTGATAGACCAGTACGTCCATTGTTCCCTAAAGGATTCAATTGCGAAGTACAAGTCATCGCAACCGTGATGTCGATGAATCCTGAAATTGATCCAGATGTTCCTGCTATGTTAGGTGCATCCGCTGCACTTTGCCTTTCAGGTTTACCGTTTGCAGGCCCATTAGGCGCGGCAAGAGTCGGTTACAAAGACGGTGCTTATTTGTTAAACCCAACCTATTCCGAATTAACCACTTCTGAATTGAACATGGTTGTGGCGGGTACAGAAAAAGCTGTGTTGATGGTAGAGTCCGAAGCGAAAGAATTAGCAGAGCCTGTAATGCTGGGTGGCGTGATGTTTGCGCATCAGCAAATGCAAATCGCGATCAGCAACATTAAAGAATTGGTTACAGAAGCGGGCAGCAAAAAATGGGAATGGGAAGCGCCAGTCGGCAATGAACACGTTGAAAAACGCGTACTGGAAGCGGCAGAAACCACCATTTCAAATGCTTATCAACTGAAAGATAAAAAAGAGCGTCAAGTGGCGATTGCTGACGTTCGCGAACGTTTGATCGAGCAACTCTTGGCAGAAGATGCTGACAAAGAAGACGATCAAATTTTGATAGAAGACATCAAAAGCGCATTCAGCAAATTAGAAAGCAAAATCGTGCGTAGCCGTATTTTACAAGGCTTACCACGTATTGACGGTCGTGATACCAAAACCGTTCGTCCGATTACCATTCAAGTGGGTATTTTGCCGCGCACACACGGTTCTGTTTTGTTTACCCGTGGTGAAACACAAGCCATTGTGGTTGCAACCTTAGGCACCGAACGCGATGCGCAAACCATTGATGCATTAGAAGGCGAACGTAAAGACACCTTCATGTTGCATTACAACTTTCCTCCGTACTCTGTGGGTGAAGTGGGTTTTGTGGGTAGCCCTAAGCGTCGTGAAATTGGTCATGGTAACTTGGCTAAACGCGGTGTTGCTGCTGTATTGCCTACACAAAAAGAATTTCCTTACGTCATGCGTGTGGTTTCTGAAATCACTGAATCCAACGGTTCAAGCTCCATGGCATCCGTTTGCGGTACAAGCTTGGCGTTAATGGACGCTGGCGTGCCTATTCGTGCACACGTTGCGGGTATTGCAATGGGTTTAGTGAAAGAAGGCGATCGTCATGCGGTATTGACCGACATTTTGGGTGATGAAGATCATCTTGGCGACATGGATTTCAAAGTAGCGGGTACGGCTAAAGGTGTCACTGCTTTGCAAATGGATATTAAAATTGATGGTATCACTGAGAACATCATGAGAGATGCGCTAGAGCAAGCGAATGCTGGTCGCGTACATATTCTCGGCATCATGGAAGCATCATTGAACAAGCCACGTCAAGAAATGTCCGCTTACGCTCCTCGTATTCTGAACATGCGCGTGCCTTCTGATAAAATTCGCGATGTGATCGGTAAAGGTGGTGTGACCATTCGTATGTTGACAGAAGAAACCGGCACCGTTATTGATATTGATGATGATGGTTCTATCCGCGTAGCGGCTTCTGATTTGGCTGCATGTGAAGAAGCTAAGCGTCGTATTGAATTGATCACGGCAGACGTCACCATTGGTCAAGTTTATGAAGGCACAGTGGTTAAGCTGATGGACTTCGGTGCGATCGTGAATATCTTGCCAGGCAAACAAGGTTTGGTGCATATCTCACAAATTGCTAATGAACGTATCGAAAAAGTTAGCGACAAGCTAGCTGAAGGCCAAGTCATTCGAGTCAAGGTGCTTGAAGTTGACAGACAAGGCAAGATTCGTTTGAGCATGAAAGAGGTTGAGCAACCTGTAAATAGCTAAGTGATTTTTAGCAAATCAAAAAGAGGCCTTTCAGGCCTCTTTTTTTTATCCTGAAAAAGTGTTGCTGTTGATTAACATAAATCAAAAAATGGCTGATTGTTAGTGACGCTAACTCCCTTTTAATTTAAGCAATAAAACCAGCGCAGATGAAAGCAGAATAATTATCGGTGTTAAATTGCCTCCAATGACTTGATACGGTCCTTCCATTTTTTTTATATTTCGACCGACCAATATGACCGTGGCCGGCAGGGCACCAAACAGCAACACATCAATAAAGCCGCCGGCAAAGCCCAATGCTTGTAAAAATAAATGCGGATAGAACAGCGTGCAAATCAAAGGCGGTATAAAAACCAGACCGTACAGCACGAAATCATTTTTTTGCTCCGCACGAAATGTTTTTTTAAAGCCATCTTTTAAAAAATCCGCAAAGCTAATCGCTGTTGGAATGAATGACGTTAGCATGGCAAACAATGAAAACATTTTAACAAAGACAATAATCGATAAAGAAGATGAAGCACCCTGCAATAAATCCGTGACCATGTCAGCTTTTAATGAGGAGTGAATATCAGCGGAATTCAGCATGCCTAAGATTACAAAGTTCCACAAAAGATAAACGAAAAAAGGAATCAGATTGCCAACAATAATGGCGAATCGAATAGCATTCACATTTTTTTTGAGATAATACGTAATGCTAGGGACTAAATTATGATAGCCAAAACAAATCAGCAATATAGGAATGGTAGCTAAGCTCGCGGTTAAATCCATGTGCTTTAAGTTTGCCTGGCTCACTTTCGGCAGACCTATGCAGACTAAAATGCAATAAGAAATGACTAAACCTAAAAGTAAACTGCGATTGATGCCATCGACAAGTTGAGTACCCAAATAAGTAATGATTCCGACAAAACTGACGCAAGCTAAAATACCAATGGCGCGAGAAACCGAATGATGAATGAGCGAGCTGATGATGTCAGCAAAAAGCGCGCCACCGCCATCAAGATAGGCTACGAATAAGCAATAAAATAAAAATAGAAAAAGTAAAAGCGTCATGACTTTGCCAAATTTTCCGAGAGTCATCTCGACAATGGATGGCAGATTAACATTGCCATTAAACCAAAGCGTCGCCTCAAGAATGAGTAAGCCCGTGAATGTCGTGAAGCAATAACATAAAGCCATGGCCAGTGTTGTCGGTATGAATCCAGCCATGGCGCTCATCACAGGCATGCCCAGCATGCCGGCGCCTATGCAGCAACCAGTGATTAAGAGTGTCGCACCAAGTTGGCCATTAGCCTGAAAAAAAGTAGAAAAACGCATCTGCTTATCCTATTGATAGCTGTAGATAACCGCTTTGATTGAAGGCGGGATTGATATTGGCAAATTGAAAGGTATAAAAAATACTATTGGGCGAGCGCCCACCAAGGCGCATCATTATGGATATGATGAAATAATGTATGGAACAAGTTGCGCATAAGTATCTCTTTTTCATGAGAATCAACAGAACTATTTTGGTTAGAAAAGCGCAGGCTTTTATCTCAAAACAGTCATGCTTTTGTAAGCTGAAAATACATTATGTAATGTTACACAAGTACATGTGTCGCTGTCAAGCCATACCTGTAGCATTGTAGGTTGGGCTGAGCGTTTTTTGCGAAGCCCAACACTTCATTGAAACGTTGGGCTTCGCAAAAAAGCGCTCTGCCCAACCTATATCTATTCCACCTACGTCCCGCGGCTTGTCCGCGGGATCCAGTTGAGCAAGGATAATCAGTATTAAACTTAGCGTTTTATTTCACGAGTTTTGTCTTAAGGTAATTTAAGAAGGGGTCTTTCATGCGTTTTATTTCATTGGAACCGCGTGTGATTTTAGCAATGCTGACATTAAGGCTTTTGGCTATTTCCCGTTGCGTTTGTTTTTGTAATAATAAATCGCGAATGATGAGGCAGCGCATACTCAAGTTTTCTTTTTCTTCGGGCGTGAACAATAAATCAAATAACGTCGACAGTGTTTTGTCATCAGTTGTTTCTTGGCAGAGAGAGATAAATTGTTTCCAGCCTTCCTTGTATTTTTCCATGCTGTCGTCCTTTTAATTTCTTATTGCAGCTCTTACAAAGAAGAAGGTCTGACCAGGCTCAAGAATTCACTACGTGTACGTGTGTCGCCACGAAAGCTGCCTAACATCACAGAGGTCGTCATTGTTGAATTTTGTTTTTCCACGCCACGCATCATCATGCATAAATGCTTTGCTTCAATGATGACGCCCACACCCAGCGCACCGGTCGCGGATAATATGGTTTCCGCAATTTGCTTTGTCAGGCGCTCTTGCACTTGCAGGCGTCGCGCAAACATATCAACAATGCGCGCGATTTTGGAGAGACCAATGATTTTGCCCTTAGGAATATAGGCAACATGACATTTGCCAGTAAAAGGAAGCAGATGATGTTCACACAAAGAAAAAAGTTCAACATCTTTGACGATAATCATTTCATCACTGTCAGCTTCAAACAGCGCGCCATTGACAATAGCATCAAGCGATTGATGATAGCCTTGCGTTAAGAATTGTAAAGCGGTTGCCGCGCGTTGCGGAGTGTCTTTCAGTCCATCGCGGTTAACGTCTTCGCCTATCTCTTCAATAATTTTTTTAAAATGTGCTTTCATTTAGGGGTCTCTTAGCCTGGTGGCCAAATCATTTGACGTCCACCCAATAAGTGCAGGTGGATATGAAAAACAGTTTGTCCCGCGCCAGCATTGCAATTCATGACAACTCGATAGCCTTCTTCATCGATGTTGAGGTTCTTGGCGAGCATTTTTGCAGTTTGCATCATATGCCCAATGAGCTCGTTATCTTCAATGTGTAGCGCATTTAACGTGTCTATATGCTTTAGCGGTACAATTAATTTGTGGTGAGGTGCTTGAGGATTGATGTCGTCAAATGCCACCACATAATCATCGCGGTAAATCAGTTTGGCGGGTATTTCACCCTTGATTATCTTGCAAAATAAACAATCCATGCGCTTGGCTCCATCGATTCGAGAGGAGGTAGTTTACTGATTTACCCCTGTTTTGGCTAGTGTTTTGTCCGTTTTTTGCCCATCAAGAGGTGGTTTATCAATGACTTCTGGCGAATGGGTCTTATTTATTAAAAAGCTGACGGAAAGTGAAAGAGAGGGGTAGAAATAAGCAAAGTTTTATTTAAAGAAACAGTTTAAATCTGTCTGAAAATTGACGTCTAGCCCGTTCTCAAGTAAAGTTGGCAAACGTTTTTTAAGGCGATTTTTTTATGATCTCTATGGTTAATATAGCTGGATACAAGTTTATTCCTTTAGCGGAGCTGGATGACTTACGCGCTGAATTGATGGCGCAAGGCGAGAAGTTGGGGTTAAAAGGGACTATTTTGTTAAGTACCGAGGGCATTAATCTCAGTCTTGCGGGAACAGCGCAAAGTATCGTGGCTTTTAAAGCCTATCTGGATGCTGATTTGCGTTTCCAGGACATGAATTTCCGTGAAAGCTTATCGGCAAATCAGCCTTTTCGTTTTTTGCGGGTTAAGCTCAAAAAAGAAATTATCACGATGGGCAGACCTGAGATACAACCTGAGATTTCCCGTGCGCCGAGTATTTCTCCCGTGGATTTTAAGCAATGGTTAGATGAAAAAAGAGATATTACCGTTTTAGACACGCGTAATGATTATGAAGTGCGTTTTGGTACATTCGAAAATGCCAAGCATTTTGAGTTGGATGATTTTGGACAGTTTCCAGCTTATGCCAACCACATACCGCAAGATAAGCCTGTCGTGATGTTTTGCACCGGCGGGGTGCGCTGTGAAAAAGCGGCATTGCATCTCTTAAATGAAGGGGTGGCTGAGGTCTATCAGCTGGATGGCGGTATTTTAAATTATTTTTCAGAAGTGGGTGGCGCGCATTATCAAGGGGAATGTTTTGTCTTTGATCAGCGTATTTCTGTGGATGAGAAGCTATGTGAAACGGGTACAGTGCAGTGTGCGCAGTGTCAGGGACCGGTTACCAAAGAACAGCAAACGGCGCCTCAATATATTGCGAGTGCGATTTGTCCTGCTTGTGATGTTTCAGCATTGTCGGCATAAAGGTATAGGCTTTAAGAATTTTACATTAATAGGGAGTGAATCATGGGTTTAGAATTAGTAGAAGCTGGACGTAAAGTGCCAGATGATATCAATGTGGTTATTGAAATTCCTTCACGCAGTGATCCGGTAAAATACGAAGTGGATAAAAAGACAGGCGTAGTGATGGTTGATCGCTTTGTGGCGACCAGCATGCATTATCCTTGTGACTACGGCTTTATTCCGCATACCTTGTCTGAAGACGGCGATCCGGTCGATGTGTTGGTTGTGTCTCCTTATTCTTTGATGCCGGGCGTGGTTGTGCGTTGCCGTCCTGTTGGCATGTTGCGTATGACAGATGAGTCAGGCCCTGATGCTAAGCTTTTGGCGGTACCTGTTGAAAAACTATCAACACGTTATAAGAACATTCAAAAGCCAGAAGATTTGGGTGAAGAATTATTGGCAGCGATTCAGCACTTTTTCCAACATTATAAAGATTTGGAAAAAGGCAAGTGGGTCAAGATTGATGGTTGGGAAGACCAAGATGCAGCGAAAGCTGAAATTTTAGCTAGCATTAAGCGTTATGAGAAAGAAGGTGCTGTTACACAATAAGTTAGTGGATGAATGAAAGCGACTTAGTGAATGGTATTTCAAGAATAGGTTCCCGCCTACGCACACTGGTCCGGCAAGCCTGTGTAAACTTAGGTTTGCCGGATATTAGTGCGACAGTCGGGAATCTATTATGGATTTCGCAAGCCTGGACGGGCGGAACGATAACCGTTAGCTATATCCTGTCCGTAATCTTTGGCCTCCCTCGTTCCACTTTGATGCTGGAATGATAATCGGGACTCTGAAACCCTCACATCCAATCTTTTAATAGGCGGTAGCTTTTGTTCTTGCTCCTCGTCGTGTCGTGGGCTAGGGGCGATGTCATCCTCATCATCTGTGTCATCATTAATTTCTATCCCAACATCATCGTTCTCATCCGCTTTTGCTTCATGTCTGACTTCTGGCAAAGGTGGTATTTCATCTACAGGCTCCAGCCATCTATCCATTATCCAGCCAAAAATACCATTAGTTGACGCTCCACCTATTCCTGAACTGCCGACCGCCGCCACATACGTTGCGATCGCGGCCAGGCCACTGGTGCCAAGCCCAAACGTAAAGATGCCAAGCGCAACCCCGCCCGCACAACCCAGTATCGTTCCGAGAATAAAGAATTTATTGCGCCAGATTTGTTGTAAAAACGAAGTTTTTTTAGGTGGGTCCTGTACTTTGACCTCCGCTTTTAGTTCGTTCGCTAAAATCTCACTGGCAAGATCGCTGTTTATGTCTGCCCAATTTCGTAATTTTCTAAGGTACTGGGGAGCATTGAAAACCAAAGGAAAGCTTGGATATTCCTCGCGGGCAAAATCATAAAATGCAGCGTAAGGATGTGCTCTCAAACAAAATACAATATTATTTAAGTTGCTATTAATGATGTTCAAGTCGTCCAGTCTGCCTCGCGCCAAAGGAAATCCCTGTGGGTTTTCCAATTGTCCTCGAAACAGCTCCATTGTCGGCTGCATTTTGTGTTGGGTTTTTAAAATAGCGGCCAATAACAATTGAATATCATCTTTGTTTTCGTTTGCTTGCAATTGATCAGCATCAGGCGATGTTGATTTTGATTGCAAGCCCTCTCTTGCCGCACTCTTGCGATCTTTGGCGGGTGCATGAACCAGTAACATAGCCCCAATCATGTCAAAGATTTCTTTGGCGGCTTTTGATTTTTCATCAGGCGATGTTTCCTGGTTTAGGAGGATGCCAATATTGTCCTTGATTTCCAATAGATCCGCATTGCATTGGTCGTGGTCAAAAGTTTTTGAATTGACCTGGTAGCTGAGAAGCGAATCATTTAAGGCATTCAGCTTATCAATAATGGTTTGCAGGGCCTTAATACGCAATTCAATCGTTCGTATACTTTGCAGATTGTCATGATGAGCTGATTGATTATCACGAATTTTATCGCTGCAAATTTTAATTTGTTCAGGGTGTTTTGCGCGATGCTTTTTGGATTTGAATAGGTTTTTGGCTATGATTTTTTCTTCTTCAACCAGTGCTTTTTTTCTCAGCGTGTACGCATCGATGTCGGCTTGAATGTCGGCATTTTGTTTTTTGATGGCACTGTCCGTTTGTGCTAATCCCTTTTGTGCGAGCACTATGTCAGCAATAATAGAGTTGATGATGTCAGTTAACGGAGTGATGGGTTGATTCTCCTCTGCTTTCATTTCTTCTGCTTCCATTGGCGCATTCTGATCGCGGCTTACAACAGAGTCTTCTCTGAGAATAGACAAGCCTAGAATGTCAGATTCCATGTAAGCAACACTTGGGCGGTAAGAGGTGGCAGACGAGCTGGATAATGAGACACTGACAACCGTAGTAGAGGCGGGCTGAGCTACAATTTTTTGCTCTTCTTCGTCCTCATCATGCTCTTCTTCTGGAGAAAAAGTACTTTTAGCTTCCTCTAAGTGTTCTTTGATAGCGGTCAGAAAAATAATTAATTTTTCTTCGTCTAAGGCGGCCAATGCGGTAGGTGTTAGCGTCAACAAGCCGGTTGCCAGTTTGCCAGCTTCTTGTATTGATTCGCTCGTGGCTTCTATTTGTTGTGCTGAAAATTCATTATTGTCTGTGTCGTTGGCTAATACAAAAACTTCCTGTGATGCCGCAAGCAGTTTTTTCATTTCAAATTCTTGCGTTTTGAATTGTTTGAATTGCGCTTTAATCAAGCTCAATTGGGAAATGACTTGCTGGGTCTCAGTGATAAGCTTCTGTCTAGGGGTCATATAAATTTACTCTTAAAAAAGTATTTGAGCCTGGCTTATGAATGGGTGATTCATCTTACCCTGTCAACTTTCCCTAGTTTTTCTTCCGCCGTTTGTGCGGCGGAAGGTGATGATAGTTATCTTTTTCTGTTTTTTGGTGCCTCTGGCGCTAGCTTGTTTTGCGGAACAGGTCCCGTTGTCGATTTAGCATGATGCATGAATGCATGTGGATTTTGCGAAGCATTTGCATCAACTTGGGTTCGTTGCGCTCTGTCAGAATGCGCGGTTTTTCTGGATTGTTGACGTTGAATAGCCTCTGCGATGGCGCGGCTTTTGTCTTCTTCATCATCCGATTCAGAATCGGTATAGTCCTCTTCGTCATCGTCAATCTGCAGGCCATCATCTTTGGGTATTTGCGGGATATTCAGCTTAACAGGAGGTCTCAATAAAGCATCAATACCAGAACCCAGTAAGCCCGCAATGAAGCTTCCACCAATGCCGATACCAGAAACCGAGACCACGAATGGGATGAGCGGGATTGTGCCAAGGCCAATGGTAAAAAAGCCAAAGGCTGCGGCACCTGCCAGACCTAGCAAGGTCAGTAAAATGGTAAATTTATTACGCCAGATTTTTTGGCCGAAGCTTAAGGGCTTTGGTTCGGCGATAATAATTTTTGGCTGTTTTGCGAGTATGCGCTGCTGAATAAGGTCGGCAACGTTATTGGCTTCCTGGCAAATCTTGGCGGCCCAAACTACAGCCAGATTGTGGTAGCCTGTTTCGCTTAACGCAGGTTGTATGCTTAGTGCGTTACTAGCAAAGTCCCGCATTCTCTTATGATCTTGATAGCGATTCAGGCATGTAAGCGTACTTTTTAAATTTTCCTTAGCGGATTTTAAAAGCTTATCTTTTTTCAAGGCTATGTGATAGGACGCTGCTTTCTCATCATTGTTGATTTTTTGCAGTCTTCTACGAGCATCCAACGTATCGGGGCTGGGTTTTTTTTCGTCCATGATTTTGTCGTATTTCTGTTTTAATACCTCTATTTCTTGAGGATTTTGTGTTGGTAGTTCAGCGCGAGCGGGGCCTTTTGGCGCTAGAATATATTCATATGATGTTAATATACGATTTGATTTTTCGATTGGTCCGCATAAGAACTCTTTAATGAGTTCGATTTCTTTTGTTAAAAGCGGAATGTCATTTTTTTCTTCGTCGCCAGCGTTTTCAGCAGCCGCCTTGTCTTGCTCTGTTCTTAGCGCGCGCCGCATATGAACAGGGCCATAATCAACTATCATGCCATTGATAATACAAATGATGCTATTGTTGGCCTTGTGTCTGTCTTCAGTTGTGCAATGTTCATCAGAGAAAACATTTATTTCAGCGTCGATGTTTTGTAAATCAGTATAAATCACCGTTTCGTTTCTTTCGTTAAAGCTCGAATCCTTTTCTTTGTATTCGACAAGTTTTTGTTGAAGCGTATCCAGTTGGCTAAAAATATTAGCCAAAAGTTGAGAGTCACTTTGTATTGATGCAATGGTTCGGCGATTTGCTTTCATTTCCGCGACATTGCCGGCGGAATTGTTTTTCGCGGCCGTAATCAGTCCTGGAATATGCTCGCGTCGTTTTTTGGATGTAAATCGGCTTTTTTTGATCGCATTTTCTTCGTCTTCCAGTTTTGTAATTTGGGCGTCGTTCGCTTTATTTTTGGCGAGAAGTTTTGCATTTGCATTTTGGATTTGTTGGATGGCAACCAGTGAGCTTTCTTGAGATTGAATTAATCTGGCTTTGATGGCGTCTAAGAGTTTTTCTGACTCAGTGGGTTCTCCAGCACTATTCGATGGCGCTTCACCTTTGGTTTCTAGCAAGTCCAGAGGTGCTTCAGCTGGCGTAAGGGTTGAGCTTGGCGTAGTGCTATGGGTCACGCCGACTGAGCGTGGGGATAAGTGTGTATCAGGGGAAGTGAAAGCGGCGGAAGATGCTTGTCTGTTTAACAATGTCTCGGCAGTTTCTTTTGTTTCCTGAAGCGTGCTAGCTCGCGGAGTGGGATTGGCAGTATGAGACGCTGTATCCACCTGGTCTAATGTCGTGAATGAGCTAGCTGTTTGCTGAGATGAAGAAGGTGTACCTGTACGGCTAATTCCTGAAGTGGAAGTCAAAGCGTCAGCTGTTTTGCTTGCCTCGTCGGCGCTCTGGATGGAGACAGCTTGGTGCGACGCTGTGGTGTCGCTAAAAAATTGCGATAGATCAGTAGTAGCTTCGCTATGACTATCCATACTGTGAGCAAATGGATCGAAAGAGTGCTGCGTGGAGCTTGCAGGAATCGCCGCTTGCGATGGTAATGGCGTTGGGATAAGGCTGCCACCTAGTAGATCGAGATGAGCAAATGTATCACCAGGCTGCTGACGATGGATTGCAACAGCCGGTGGTGATTGATCGAAAGGCGGTATGCTATCCGGTGGCAACAGATCGGCAAATTGCTGGGTGCTTGCTGCATCAGAAGGTATTGTCGGCATGGGTGTTCCTGTTTTTTTCAATTTTCCGGAATGTTGCCCTGTTGGTTGAACAGATGAATTTGCGCTCTGCCAGAGATTGGTCCCCATAGGTGTTGTCGGTACTGGTATTGTGTCGAAGTGTTTGTCCGTTCTCGCGCGGCTTTGCATGTGCTGTATTTCAGATTGAATACTAGCAACGATCATTTTAATATTGTTAGCATTTTCCTTTTTTATATCGGCATTCTGGCTAGTATTAAATTGTTGGAGGGCTTTTTTAATGTCTTCAAGCTGGCTTTCATGGGTGTCATCCAGCAGCTCCAGTTGTTCCAGCTTGGCTTGTAAAAACAGAATAAAAGCATGGTCTTCTTTTATTTGGGTTAATATCGAGGTCTTTTCTTCTATTGCTGGCTCTATGGATTTTTTGCCTTTGCCTATTGACTGAGAGTTTTGTTCTGCGAGCTTTTGTATTTCTTTTTCATATCCATTGATATATTTAATGATGCTAGCGTTAATACGGCTTATGTTTCGGAGAATGTCGTTTCTTTTTGCCATTGCTTTTGATTCGTTAGTTAGAGCGCCAGTGACGATGGCTAGTCGTGCCGCGACTTGTTCGCTGAGACTTTTTGTATTGGTATCTACGGGGCGCAACTGGCCTAGTTGATTGAGGTGTTGTTCAATCAACGCAAGATCTTGGGAGACTTCAGTGTAGTTGACCATGGCTGACTGCTGTAGCGTGTATTCAAGCTGCATCAGTGCGTCAAAATGGAATAATCTTTTTAATGCGTTAAATTCCCCGCCTTTTTTTTGAAGCGCTTTTTCAGTGGCCTGTATTTCTGCATCGATATTGCTATCAAGCGCCATTCTATCTGAATCAGTTTTAGCGCTCTTTTTTTGCGTAAGGGTTTGATGTGCGAGATGGAGTCGCTCTAGTTCGACTTTAGCCTGTCTAAAAGCCGGCGTGTTTTGAATGTTTGTGATTATTTCGCCAAGTTTTTTCAAGATATTGTCTCTAGATATCATTACGCAACACTCCACGTTTTTTTGAGTACTGAAATGGGAGGCGAGACATATTTAAGAGTAATAGGTATATATGCCCCACCTTTATACAGTGGTTATAATACAACCCAAACCTTAAGAGAAAATTAAAGCAAAGAAAAAGACAAAAAATAAAGAAGTAATAAAATCAGTCAATTGGAAAAAGAGAGGGAAAAAACTTTGTTCAATCTGAAAAGGGGCAACCTTGCGGCGACCCCTTCTTACCTACCCCGGGCTTCCAGGCCCATTCTACCAAATCCGTGGCGGACTATCCTTTAAGCATCTACCCTGATGCCGATCCGTGTCCATCATCCATGAACGTAATTCATCATAACAAAAGATTCTCACGGTACAAATAGAGACAATAGCAGGAATATCAGAAAGAATGAGCAGGCATAAATCTGTTTGGCGATCTCTGTATATATATCAGTCTTTTAACAGGTTTTTAAGGGTTTACCCATGGTCATAGGCTTACACTTTGTCTCTGATATTTCGCACAGGGCGGTAAGCATTTGGAGGTTTAAGAGACGGGAAGGTGTGCTTTAATTTTGCCAAAAGTGGCTAAGCCAGCGTTGAATGGCGGAGCCAAAATGTAAGCTAATCATGGCAGCACCAAAAATCATGAGACCCATATAAATGGGTACTAGGGCAACACCTAGCAAATGCCAATGCTTGGCGCTAATAGAGAGTAAAGAGGAAACGCAGGAAGGTAGCAGCTTGTCTTTGATTAGAAGGTAATAAATAAAATACACCGTGACCGCCAGGCATAAAATGCCGCCGATGTTTAAGGTGTGTCTGTTATTCATGTTGGATCGTCTAAACACAAAACTATTACCTGTAGTGAATTAAAGAGGCAAAGCCTCAAAAAAAATGGACGTTGCAAGACAGCTAGAAACATTTAATACGGAGTATTGTAATGGTCTTTGCTTAAGAGAAAATTAAGAGATCTTCATTTTTCCTAAAAATTGTCCCATTTTTACAAGAGAATTTTCTTTTAAGGTGGCAGGCCATTGTACCGCGCCTTGTGGTAGCAGCAAGATGACGGTGGATCCCATTTCGAAGTGACCTATTTCGGCGCCACGTTCTATTTTGATCGCTTGATCGGAGGAGGTGGGAAAGGATTGACGAGTTATTTGGTTTGCATGAATCTTGCCGCCCCAAACGGTATTGATGCTGCCAACTAGCATCGCCCCAACAAAAATCACAGCCATGGAGCCGACTTCTGTTTCAAACAAACAGACTAAGCGTTCGTTACGAGCGAAAAGATTCGGGACATTTTGAGCAGTGTGTTGATTGACGGAAAAGAGTCTGCCAGGAATAAACACGGTTTCTCGTAATACGCCAGTAAAGGGCATATGAACGCGGTGGTAGTCTTTAGGGGAAAGGTAAATAGTAGCAAACTCACCATTCACAAACGGTCTAGCCTCAGCCTCTGTGCCACCAAGTAGATTTTCAAGGGTGAAATGAAAGCCTTTGGCCTGGAATAACAAATTGTTATCAATATGTCCGCATTGGCTGATAGTGCCATCGGCAGGGCTTGCTAACGCATCGTTCTCTGTGACGATGGGTCTTAATTCTGGTTTGAGACGACGAGTAAAAAAGCTATTAAATGTCGGATAGTCAGCAGGATCCGTCAGAACCGCTTCGTTAATATCAACGCCATAACGATTAATAAGATGATTGATCTGCCAATTCTTAAACCATAAGCTTTTGCGCACCGATAACCATCCTGCCAGTTGCGTGAGCAGGTGTTGTGGGGCGAGATATTGGGGCAGGATCTGTAATCGTTTGCGTATCATGGGTCGGCTAATTTTTAAAAAAAAGAGCCGCATTATAGCGGACTAGTGTGTATTTTGAAATTTAAATCTCGCGGGTTGTCAGTGAGCGGGCTTTTTTGACCAGCAATCGATGGCTTTGTAGCCGGGACTCAGCGCAGCGTGTCCGGGAGCAGCAGTGCACAGCTCGCCGGACACGCTGCGCTTAGTCCAGCCTACAAAAATAGGGTTTTTTGGAGAATTTTATCAATTGACCGAGGCTCAGACTGAGGATGCTATAAAAAAATGAAATGAAAAATTTCCGTTCATGCGTCATGGCTGGAGGGGATACTATTTTTGTGCTTTAACTTTAGGAAATTCGTGAAAAAAACTGTTTTTCCGCATACACTGAGTAGGATTATCTGCAATTGTAAACAGGCGCTAGCTACCAAGGATGTGAAAAAAAACGGATGAAGTCAATTCAGCAGTCTTATCGTTTAGTATTAGCAGCGACGATCGCTTTTGGATTTTATTATTTTTTCCAATGGCAGGAAGCATATTGGATAGTGATTTCAGCATTGCTGGGGGTGCAGTTTTGCCCCAAGCTATTATGGCGTGGCCGGCTAGTTGTGGTGCTCGTGGCGGGCTTGGCTGCCGCTAGCCTGGCATTGCTCAGCCAGTTAATTTCAGGATATGTCTTTTGTCTCGCCGTTTTTTTAATGTTAACCACTTATGTTAGTGTTTCTCTTGGCGTGATTTATTCAGCCATTTGGGGTGTAACGTTTTTAACGAATTTTATAGCGACTCTTTCTGCTGGCGCGGGGGCCAGTTCTCCTTTCTGGGCTGAACGTTTTTTATGTGTTCTATTAGGTTTTGTGATTGCAGCTTTCTTGCAAATGATTTTTTTTCCGAGTCGTTCTGTCGCTTCCGCCAATATCCGATTGATCCAGTGTTTTCAGCGTTTGTCTCAATTAAGTCGCGCGATTTTCTCTTGTTTTATTAGTCGAGATTATCCAGAAAAACACTATATTTATGATAAGGGCTTACACGAAAGAAGAGCCGATTGTTTGTACGCTATCACGCAGCTACGAAATATATGGCCTAAAATAGAGAATATTCAGTTCGTTTCAATTGTTAATCAAGTTGAGCATTTATATGAAATCCTTTTGTCGCTCGGTATTTTATTGCAGAGAGTAGGGGATCACACGACATTTGAAGTGGCCAGTGTGGAGTTCACGGCGTTGGCTGTGAGCATTACAGATTGTTTTCAAATGTTAATAGACAAAATTAAGCATCCACAGTTCCCAACCCGTATGGATGAGGCTTTCACCGAAGCTATTTTTCAATTAGAAGAAATCAATCGGAGTGCTTTGCAAGTGGTGGCGCGCGAGCCGATTGTTTTCATGTTTTTTATAAATGATTTAAATGAGTTGAAAGAGGCGCTACTAAAATTAGCCGAAGACATTCAAAAGCTAGTGGAGGGTACTAAAGAATGAGTTATCAAACCCTCTGGCAGAAATTGAATTTTTTGCAGCCGCAATCTTTGACTGGTCGGCGAGCGGCGAGCGTTGCGTTTGGAATGGTTGTTGCCGTTATTGTCGATCGCTATTTTTCTACCATGCAAGAATTGTGGGTGCCGTTGTCGGCATTGCTTGTTATGCAGGTGGCAATTAGAACTAATTTACGCTTAGCCTTGCAGTATTTTATTGTCATTATTTTAAGTGTGTCTATTGGTTCAGTCGTAGCGCAATACGTTAATGATCAATTTATCCTGAATACTCTAGTGGTCGCCACTTTTATCATGGCTAGCTATCTGCACGATCGCTACGCCGTAGGAGGCCAGTTGCTATCTGCACCTTTAATAGTGGCTATGGTAGTTTTGATTATGTTAGTGCCTTTTCCTACGAAACATGTTCTTTATTCACGTATGCATGATGTGATGTTGGGTGGTTTGATTGGGCTTGTCAGTGGATTATTGGTTTTTCCCGCGCGAGCGGATGTGGATTTTCGTACTGGTGTCATGACTATTTTGCGTGCTTATGAATATTATCTTTTGGCGATCACCGACCTGCTTTTTCAACAGAGCGAAGAGGCACGAGAGAAAGTCCAGGCCAAAAAAATCGATGTTGAGCGAGTTTTACAGACCCAGAGTGCATTTTTTCCTGAATGGGTTTATGAAGCCGGGTTCAATGTGGCATTGCGAGAAGGGCATCGACATTTTTTGGTGCGCACAGAGCAGGCGGGGGAAATCTTATTTGCATTGCAGCATGCTGCGCGTTGGCAGATTAATCTGGAGCTGTTGGATAAGTTGCATAAACCTATTGCCCATAGCGTTGCACAGACCATCAGTATTATTGATGCGCTAGTCATTTTATTAGATTTAAAAAAATTAAAAGCACCGTTGCCTGATTTTGCCGAAGATATGCATGCATTAGAGGCCTTATTCCACAAGACGGTGGCCTTGCCGCTTGAGCTTCTGGATATCTCTCAAGATTACGTACACCTTGCCGCGTTCATTTATGATTTAAAAGATTTGCAAAAAACGTTATTAAAGTTGGCCGAGGCTTTGCGTTAATACTTTGAGCGGCAAGGGTGGTATAAAAAAGTGATTGTCAGGCGATTGGAATTGTAATAGCATTCTGTTCGCTTGTATCGCCATCTTATTTGCATTTTCAATTTTCTTTCTGTGTTTTTCAATTCAATCCCATCCCAAATTATTTTTTTAGTTTTTGTTATTAGCATCAACATTTCAAGGAAAGCCGCGCGTGAAAAAATACTATTATGTATTGTGGGCTATTGTCATGGCTGTCACAACTTGTGCATTTGCCCAGGCTGCATGTGTCGATGAAGGTGATACGTTGCGATGTGGAGTTGGCGTGCTGCAATCAATCGATTATAAAGGCAATGTCGTATTAGATGGCACAACGATTTTAGACGAGCTGAAAGTGATGGGAGATTTCACGGCAAAAAATGCCATTATGAACCACATTGATATTGTAGGTGATGTCACCATGGTGAATTCAGTCCTGAATGGGAATGTGATGATTGTGGGCGATGTCCGGTCACGAGGATCCCAATTTGAATCTGGGACCAAGATTGTTGGTGATGCGGATTTCGATTTCTGTGAGTTTCATACCGATACAGTGTTGGTTGGCGATTTGAATGCCAGTCAGACCCTCTTTCGTGGTCCTTTGTCGATAAGCACGAATGCCAGCTATTTGACTCATTCTGTCATGAATGAATTAACCATCAAAAAACAAAATACCAATGAGCAACCCATTATTTATTTGAAAGAAGGTTCCGTGGCGAATGTGATTCATTTTCCTGGCGGCAAAGGGCTTGTGGAGTTAAGTGGAGGATCTCACGTACTGGATAAAGTAATTGGTGGAAAAACCAGCAGTCAGGAAGGATCAGTCCAGGCATAAAGGAGAGAGGCAAAAAGCTTGGCGGTTCTCAAACTCCTATGTACCGTCCTCAATCCCCTATGTCCTGTTCTCAACCCTCTACGTCCCGTTCTTAAACCCCTACGTACCGTGGCTTGTCCACGGTATCCAGAAAACTCTCGAACCAGGTTTCAATCGCTGGATACCGTGGACAAGCCACGGTACGTAAGAGTTCTTTTGTCTGTATGTTGTGTCAAATGAACGCCAGTTTTTCAGTGTAATTTAAACGTCAAGACTGCGAATCACGGGTCGTTCATCCAGGCTTAGCTCATTGGCATAAAGCTTTTCTGCGCCCCATTCATTCCATGAGCCATTATAGACGGCATGATGAGGATGCTCTAATAAATCCAGGGCAAAATTAAGCGTTGGAGCGCTCATACCCGATCCGCAGGTTGAGACTATCGGTGCCGTCAGATCAAGACCAATGCCCGTTAATTGCATGCGAATTTTCTCAATAGGGCGCCAGCAATCGTTTTTGTCAAACAGGCTTGTGTAGGGAAATGAGAAGCTTCCTGGGATATGGCCCGGTCGGACGCCAGGTCGTAGCTCAGGGCCGCCTGCGTAGCGCACGGCATGTCGTACATCAACCACTTGCTCTTTTGGATTGTGTAAATTGCTTTTCATTTGCGACAAGGTACGAACGTATTGATCTTGGGTTTTTGCTGTATATTCTTTGGGGGAGGCGGGTGCTTCACCGGATTCCATTTTGCCGCCGTATTGAGTCCATGCATTCAATCCGCCATCCAGAAGATAAAGCTGCTGTGGGTTATGCCCAAACATTTTCAGCATCCACAATGCGCGACACGCGCTATGTAGCTTGCTGTTATCATAAAAAATAATTTTGTAATCATTGCGAATGCCCATCGCACCTAATTTATCGCCGATGACTTTGTCGTCCTTTAGTAGCATGTGGGGATGTGGGGCTTCTGGATTGGGGTCACTGAAAGCATCAATATCAAAAAATTTAGCGTCCAAGATATGTTTTTCAACAAATTCGTCTTTGGCATTTCGATTGTCTGCCGGCATGTGCCAGGAGGCATCCAATATAATTAACGATTTTTGACTTTTACGAAATTTGTCCAGTTGTGCTGCATTGATGAGCCAGGGCATAACGAATTCTCATTGTGGTAATAAATATTCGCTATTATAACCAATAAACGAAGATAAACAAAAATAACCAAGCCTCATCCACAAAATGCCAATATCAGGAAGATTCGCTGTTAACAGCCAACAAAGCTCAGGAAATTTCCCCTTAAAAATATAGAAATAGCGTTAACTCAAGGAGAGTGATCATCTTATGGAAGCGAAGGGCAAGCCATGGATGGCGGCGTTAACCACAGGGATGTGGTGTTTTTGGAGCTGGAATAAGATGATCACTCTCCTTGAGTTAACACTTTTTTTCAGGGTTTTTCTTCTGTGGTTACTGGTTTTGCACGTGCTGCGGTGACTTCGCTGGGTTGGATCGCGGTTCCTGTTTTGTTGTGCCATGAATTGCGTTCAAACGTAGCGACAGCGGCTATTTCTTCGTCATTCAGTTGATCGCGAAAAGCGGGCATGGCGGTGCCTGGCTTGCCATTCAGTACACGATTAAGAAGGGTATCAGTGGGTCCCGTGACCAGGGGGCTGCCATTCAATGCGGGATACGCCGGTGGCAGACCTAGGCCTGTGGGTTGATGACATGCCGCACAGAGGCCTTGATAGATATCATGACCTTTTTGCATTAATTCTGTCATCGTAAAAGTTTTTGTCGCGGGAGGGACATCTTCTTTGCTCAGGCCATTCATGCTCATCAAAACACGAATAGAGGGAATGATCAGCAAAATTAATACAATCAGTGAAATAAAAGTCCAGGTGAGCTCCACCCAGGTTTTTTTATGAAAAGGATGAGTCATCAATCCGCGTGATTTTCGATGAGCAATAATCGAATAGATCATCACGGCAAAAACGAAAAAACCCGTTGTCACACAAATCCAAAAAAGGGTCATGTGCAAGATATCAATATCGTGAGTCAAAGGAGTGAACCTGCTGTTATGTTGTCTTTCATCTGAGCGTATATGCCCTACTTGCTAGAAGGAGGCTAAACAAGTTAAATTGTATGCGCATTCTGTCCAACCATGGTCATGACTGCGGGAGGGTCTTTTGTTTCAAGAGAGTCCTGTATCACTTTTCAGGCCCAATGTTCATTATAACGTTCTTCGGCTTTGAATAAAATAAAACGTCTGCTGATAGGTAAGAATATGTCTGATATGCAAGCAAGCAAGATTGATAACGCCCGTCTTTCCTCTGATTTGGTGCAGGATTTAATAAAAGAACGTCGTCGTGACCGGCTCTGGAAAAATGTCAGATTTCTCGTGGTCGTTTGTTTAATACTTGTTGTTCTCTTTCTCTCGGTCGGCAAAAATCGGCCTGATATTTCAGGGCCCGGCGATAGCGACAAATATGTCTCATTGGTGCGACTGGATGGCATGATTGGACCTGGCGAAGGTTTTTCAGCGGAGCAAGTGGTTCCTGCATTACAGGAAGCTTTTGCCGATAAAGAAGCCAAAGGCGTTGTGTTAGATATTGATTCCGGCGGCGGTACGCCAGTGCAAGCGTCCATCATTCATGACGAAATCTTAAAATTAAAAAAGAAATACAATAAGCGCGTCATTGTCGTGGGCGAGGATACTTTAGCTTCCGGTGCTTATTTTGTTGCTGTCAGCGCAGATAAAATTTATGTTAATCCAAATACCGTCACCGGATCTATTGGTGTGATCATGGAAGGATTTGGTTATGCCGATATCATGAAGAAAGTTGGCATAGACCGTCGCGTGTACGCCTCTGGTATTCATAAAGATCGCCTGGATCCTTTTCTCCCTGAAGACAAAGACAATATCGACAAAGTTCACCGCTTGCTAGATGAGGTGCATGAAAGCTTCAATCAGGCTGTCCTGCAAGGTCGTAAAGGTAAGCTGCATGGTGATCCAGTAGAGTTATTTTCAGGAGATTTCTGGACAGGCCAAACCGCATTAAAACTAGGCTTGGTAGATGCTTTGGGCAATTTGTCCGATGCAATGCAAACCGAATTTCAAGTAACAAGAGTTAAAGATTATAGCGAAGGTAAAAACCCATTGCGCTCCTTGTTAAGTAAGCTGGGCATGACTTTTCAGTTGCCGCTTAGTCAGGCACATTTACGTTTTCAAGAAAAGTTATAGCTCTTAATTGATCTTATAGCACAGTGGCTTCTTCCTTTATGGGGGAAGCTGCGAGGTGTTTCCGGAGATCGATGGTGTTAACTCAAGGAGAGTCATCATCTTATTCCAGCTCCAAACACCACATCCTTGTGGTTAACGCCGCCATCCATGGCGACAAGTCGCTTACATAAGATGATGACTCTCCTTGAGTTAACGCTATTTATATTTTTACAAGAACTGCTCTATCGTATTTTCATTAATTTAAGACCTTAATAAAATCCAAACGAAAAAAAGGCGCCTAAGGCGCCTTTTTGAATTATTCTGATTTCACTATCCTTTGTACTGAGCCCGAGGACTACGATAAACGGTCTCGCCCTTATAAGATTGCGAAGAAAGCGGCGCATTATTCCAGGTATCCCAGGAGGCATGTTCAGGCGGTGACAAAGGCACCACAGGACAAGCGTCACCCCAAACAGGAATAACCGCGCCATTCTTGGCGGTATAGCGTGAAATGACATTCGGAGAGCCGAAGAAGTAAATGCTGCTGTCATCCAGCGCTGCCGCAAATAATTTTTTGCCTGGATACACATTGGCATGTGACCAGCCACGTGTACGCACATAGATATTATCAACATGCAGATACTGGCCTTCAAACCGTGCTGAATTCGACACTTCCAAATTCAGGTTCTTAGCGGAGCCCGCTAAGCCCACGCGCGACCAATCATATAAATTAATATAAGCGCCCGTGCTATTTACCCAATACATATAGACGCGACTATTATCCACCGCCGTCAATTTTTTCAGATTCACATAGCCTGAGATAGCTGTTGTGCTAGGGCCTGCTGCATAAACTGTTAATAAATCACTATCAGCACCGATAATGTTCACGTGACCGCCGTAATTATCGATAGAGCGAATGCCCACACGACCATTCACGTTTACCACGCCGCGACCATTCACCCGAATGTTCAATGCCGGCGTATAAGCCCCAAGCACCGTAATGTTACCGTTGCCCGTTTGCTTAACGGTGGTTAAATTCATTTCGCCCGCTAAGGTTAAATGACCACAGTTGCTGCCAACAATATTCAATGCATCACTGGTAATGTTTTTCCCTTCAATATCGCCGCCACCGTTGAAATAAAGATTACGGAGGTTATGAATACCAATACGAACAATGACTCGATTGAGATAAGCAGTGCCGGAGTCTTTCGGTGGATGGATAAACAAAGTAGAGCCGCGAATTTCAACAGCGGTTTGGCGTGCTGCAGAGTTTGGACCATAGACAAACACACTGTTGTGTTCTTGGGAGCCTACGATTTGAACGCGATACGGGCCGTCGACTTGAATGCTTGTGAAATCAGGCACACGAATTTGCATCGTTGTGATGGCCATGGTGTATGGCGCATCGTTGCCGTATTTTTCGACGTCGGTGGGTTTGCCGGTGTAATACCAGCTATCAAGATGGGTTGTCCACTTGCCAGGATCCAGGTTGACGTTCTGAATCCATGTCTCACGGGTCAAGTCGGGGTGGACTTGCGTGCTAAAAATATCCCTGTTGTTTGCGCAGCTTGTGATAGCTAATGTGCAAAGACAAGTGATGACAATGCCAAGCCAGTTGTAACTTCTCATAGTATCCCTCTAGAGCATGCAATAACGAGAATTTATCACAGAATCAATATAAAGCGAAGTTTGCTTCACATGTTTTGCTCAAAGCAGAAACGAAGAAGGATGAAAGAAGAATAATGAATTTTAACCATGCATTATAGAAATGATAGTTTGTTTATTGCTCATTGTCAGGGCTTAGCTTTAGAATATACAAATGTCCATAGACCGGCTCATTATTCTGTTGTCGCGTAATCCCGCGTTGGTAATAAACAATTTGATAGCCGTTCTCGGCGGCCAATTGCTCTAAATACTTTTTTTGATGCGAAAAACGCCCGGATTGGTTCAATGTAAAATCGGCTTTCTCCGTGATCTCAGTATTAAAGGCAAATAATCCTTCTGGGCGTAAGGCTTGTGTTACGGCCTGAAAAATCGGCTTGAGATCGCCAATGTAGACAAACACATCCCCGGCAATAATTAAATCATAAGCGTGAGTTTTTTGACGAAGGCCAGCTAATAAATCATTCGCAATTAATTCCGTATAAATATTTTTCTGTGCGGCCAGAGTTAACATTTTGGGCGACAGATCAATGCCGGTCAGTGTCTTTGCAAACGATTCAAAAGAAAGTCCACATAAGCCTGTACCACAACCGAGATCTAAAATATCCAGGCTTTTAGGCTCAAGGTGCATAATCGTTTGCACCGCTTCGAATAATAGCTCTGGGATTTTATAATCCAAGGTGTTTAATAAATGTGGTTCATAATGATCCGCATAGGAATCAAATAAGTTTTGAATATAGCCAGGGGGTGAGGTCAATAACTGTTGATCTTGCACTAACATCTGCACCGTATAGCTAATCGCTTCGTTATGTGGCTGCAAACGCAAGGCCTCGCGAAAATGATGCAAAGCATAGCCGCGAAGGTTTTTTGCCAGAAAGGCGACGCCTAAATTATTGTGTGCGGCAAAAAAATCGGGATTCAATTGAATGACGCGTTGATAGTTTTGGATCGCCCCTTCAATGTGTCCCTGTTGCATGTTGATCACGCCTAAATTAAATAAGATCTGGGTGTCATCGGGGCTGAGCGCCAATGCATTGGTATAGTGCGTGCGAGCTTGATTCAATAAGCCTAATTTTAGATAGCAGGTGGCCAGATTCGATTGTGTTTCAAATTGTTGCGGATGGCCTTGTTCTACTGTCTGAAAACAAGTGATCGCTTTTTGAATTTGATTCAGCTCAAGGTAAAGACAGCCCAGCTGAAAATAAGCTGCCGTATAGGTTGGGCCCATGGCAGTTATCGATTCATAAACACGAATTGCCTCTTGAATTTGTTGATTTTTGGTCAGTGCCAGCGCGAGATTATAAAAAGCATCCAGATAGTCCGGCTTTTTTTCGATAGCAAGACGATAATACTTAATGGCTTCGGAAAAATTATTTTGCGCATAATAAACCGTCCCGAGATTATTCAGCGCGGCGGGATAGTCAGGGCTGATGTCGATGGCTTGGTGAAAAGCCTCTGTGGCTTCAGTAAATAAGCCGGCTGACTTTAGGGCATTGCCCAGATTCAAAAAGAGAATGGGATTAGCGGGTTCATATTCAATTGCTGCTCGTAATGTATTGATAGAGGCTGGAAAGTTACCTTGTTGAGCCAATAAAATACCCAGCGCGAGCAAAATCTCTGCGTTGTCAGGCTCATCCTCCAGGATCGCAATATAACCTTCCTTGGCCGCATCCAAGAGCCCCGCGTGATGAAATTGATGTATGGTTTGCAGGTCCAGTTTCGATTTATTCATGTTGGCTCTTTTCGCATCTTAATATGGGGAATGCCATCTTCGTCATATTGCTCGCCAAGTGCTTGAAAACCCAAAGATTCATAAAATTTTTGCAAATAAGCTTGAGCTGAAATAATGATGGGTAGTTTATTATGGTTATTTTTTAAGTATAGCAGGGTTTCCAGCATCGCAGCCCGGCCCAGACCCAATCCGCGAGCTTTAGGAGAGGTGACCACGCGGCCAATGCTGGTTGCGCCCTCGTAGGAGACATTTTCTGGCAGTAAGCGCAGGTAACTTACTAATTTATCACCTTCTTTTCCGAGTAAGTGCAGGGAAGCATGGTCTTTAAAATCAAGATCAGGGTAAATACAATTTTGTTCAATAACAAACACTTCCTGGCGCAAAGCGAGAATGTCATACAGTTCATCGGGTGTTAATGCTTGAAAAGTTCGCCATTGCCATGTTGTCATGCTTGCCTCGTTACCCTTTTTAGCAAAGGGGATTTAAATTGGAATATGATGTAAAATCCTGCCAAGGAATTCTAAGGATTTCATCTTAATGAAACAATTGATTCACACAATAAAAACACCTATTCAAGCAACGGTTGCTATTCCCGGTTCAAAAAGTATAACAAATCGTGCTTTGTTGCTTGCGGCATTGGCGGAAGGTGTCTCTGAAATATTGGATATGCTCATCAGCGATGACACGCTGGCATTTGTTGAAGCTTTGCATGAGCTTGGCATTGCTGTGCAACTGGATGAAGAGTCTCGCTCCTGTATTGTTGCCGGGTGTGGCGGGCATTTTCCCAAGCGCGAAGCTTCCATTTGGTGTAACGATGCGGGAACCGTGGGTCGCTTTTTGTTGGCAGCGTGTGCGGCATCATCTGGCGCTTATCATTTTGATGCAACGGATCAGTTGCGCAGTCGGCCTATTGCGCCTTTGTTGCGTGCTTTGGCGGCGCAAGGGGTGAAGTTTATTCCTGAAAATGCAGAGCAAATGCCGTTAACCATGATTGGTAAAGAAGGCTTGCCTGGGGGTGAGTTGGAGATTCCAGGTGAAGAGACCAGCCAGTTTATTTCCGCATTATTGATGGTAGCGCCGTTTGCCAAGAGTGCGATGACATTGATTACGCAAGATATTGTAAGTCGACCTTATGTCGAGATGACTTGCGCGATGATGGCGGATTTTGGTGTCATGGTGCGTCGTATGCATAACGCCCGCTTTTCTGTCCCGCCGCAACAACGTTACACGGCGCGTGATTATGTGGTGGAGCCTGATATGTCCACGGCTTCTTATTTTTTTGCTGCTGCGGCTGTGACGGGTGGTGAAATTCGCATTCAGCCCATTGATCGCGCTCATTGCAAGCAAGGTGATGTCGCCTTTCTGACCGTGCTTGAAAAAATGGGTTGTGTGGTGACTGAAACAGAAGCCGCATTAAAAGTGAAAGGACCTTCAGTCTTAAATGGCGTGAGTGTGGATATGCGCGATTTTTCAGATACCTTTATGACCTTGGCGGCGCTCGCTCCTTTTGCTTCAACTCCTACGATTATCACTAACATCAGTCATACCCGTCACCAGGAGTCCAATCGTATCTCAACCATGCGTCGAGAGCTGGAAAAATTAAAAGTGAACGTGGAAGAAGGTGCGGATTGGATCAAGATATATCCTTCAGAGCCTGTTGCGGGTGTGATAGATAGCCATCAAGATCACCGTATTGCCATGGCGTTTTCTATTATTGGTTTGCGCGTGGACGGTATTGAGATAGAAAGTGCGGAATGCGTTGCAAAGACTTGCCCTGAGTTTTTTGAGATGTGGCGCGCCCTGTCAGAAAGATAAATAGAGTAGATTGGGTCGTCATCCAGATCTACTCTACTGTCGCTCACTTATTCAGGTGAGTCTTTCGCAACCGGCGGTTTGTTCTGCGGCGATCTGCGACGTCTGAACTTGCGTTTTTTCCGTTTAGGATTAGAAGAGCTGGTTTCTTTCACCAATGCTTCGCGCTGTTCGTGCGTACCGTTATAAAATTTAATCCACCAATCATGAATATCTTGAACGGGTTCACCGGCTGCATGGCGTAGGATAAGTAAATCATAAGCCGCGCGAAACCGTGGATGATCCAGCAGACGGAAGGGTGCAGAGCCGTAACGACAAATAAAGCGATACTGTAAAAAACAAATTTCATGAATCGATTGCACTAAGGTGCGAGGGATGGCAAGGGATTCAGTTTGTTTTTTGAGAACCGTTTTAATGGCTTTTTCATAGATCACATGTTGTGGTAAGTCTTCGCCTTTCATCGCAAGGATTTCTTTGACAACGGGATGCCATAAGAAAATCGCAAACAGGAAGGCCGGTGAAACCGTGCGGCCTTCCTGGATACGTTGATCGGTGCCACCCAGCGCGACTTCTAACAACTTAACTGTAATCGGTTCTGATAAAAGCTGAGTTGTCTGTGGAAATAATTGTTCCAGTAAGCTGTATTTTTGCAATAGCTTAAAGGTTTCCAGTGTAGCGCCTTCCTGGAAGAACTTTAAGACCTCTTGAAACAGTCGGGCAGAAGAAACATGGGTCAGCAAATGGCTCAGCGTGACAATCGGGCCTTCTGTTTCAGGGCTGATGGCAAGGCCAAGCTTGCCGGCAAAGCGGATCGCACGCAGCAAGCGCACAGGGTCTTCATGGAAGCGTTGCTCCGGGTTGCCTATCATGCGAATGAGATGATTGTTCAGATCTTCCATGCCGCCGGTGTAATCGACGATGGTATAATCTGCAATATTATAATACAGCGCATTCACCGTGAAATCGCGGCGCCAAGCATCATCTTCAATAGATCCATACATGTTGTCACGTATGATCATGCCTTGATGAGTGGTATGGCCATGGGTTTCTTGCCCGTCTTTGTGATGGGTGCGAAAAGTGGCAACTTCGATAATGTCTTTTCCAAAGACGATATGGGCTAAGCGAAAACGTTTGCCAATCAGGCGGCAATTACGAAAAAGCTTACGCACTTCTTCCGGCAGCGCATTCGTTGCGATATCGAAATCTTTGGGTTGGCGATTTAGCAATATATCACGCACGCAGCCCCCAACAAGGTAGGCGCTGTAGCCGGCATTGTGTAGGCGATATAGTACTTTTAAAGCATTAGGATTGATTTTATTGCGTGAAACGGTATGTTCAGCGCGCTGAAAAATAATCGGTTGCTTAATATTCACTGTGGCGGCGGGCTTATTCTTTGTGAAATTTTTAAATAGCCCTTTAAAAAGCTTAATAATCTTTTGATCCTCTCAACTGATACTTATCCAATAATTTGCGTATAATAGCATTTCTTTTTGAATCGTATCTATACAATTTTTAGCCAAGATTTTTCTTTGCTCCCTTCGTCTAGTGGCCTAGGACGCCGCCCTCTCACGGCGGTAACACGGATTCGAATTCCGCAGGGAGCGCCAATTTATCAATGGGTTAGATGTGGTTAAGTAAAATTTAGGAATATCCAATGAGTTCTCTCACTTTGCGATGAGCATGGGGTTAATTAATCCCTGTACCGAAAATAGAATGAGTCGAGACTTATTTGATCAACTTAAGTTTAATCCTAATGAGATTCATTGCTTTATTTAAGTGTTTCGGATCCTGACAAAATACATGCGATAACCATGTCTAATATGTCATGTGCAGATTTTGGCTCACCATCTTTGCATGTGGATGAGACATGATTTACAGTGGTTATGTTATCGTGAATCTAATAATAATGATGGATTTTCTTCCGCGTTATAAAGCTTCTCAGTCTATATAAATTGTTTTTGTAATCATAGTTAACTATTTTCTCTATGATCTTGATCTGACACCCAAAGAAACACTTTCTTTAATTTATCCAAAAATGATTCAAATGGCGGTAGCTCCGGCATTTGATGTCGTAACTGAGTTGCCCATTCTGATTCGAGTAGCTTGCGGTTATCATGCGTTTCAATTAATTCTATATTTGGAAATGGAACTGATCGATAGTCACATTTCTTTTGGAGTGTTTTTTTAATTAGCGTCACATTTGTATTTGAATCCTTCTGCTGAAATAGGTGGATAACATCATATAAGTCTCTGGGTCTGAGGCGTTGAATAAGTGCACGTAATTTATCTGCAAATAATTCTTCATATGAGTAAGCGAGAATTCTTTTTCCTTCTTCCAGCATGTCAGAATACGGATGATCTACATTTTTAATTTGGGGCTTAAGGATAAGCGGTTCGTCAAGCGTAAGATCAATTTTTATTCTTGGCAATCTAATGACGCTTACATTTCTTTGGATTGGCCCGCGATACGTTAATTTGCCTTGCACAGAGGTGGTATTTCTCGGGTTTGTAAAGACTTCAAATTCAATTCCTTGGTCTGGTAGCTCAATGCCTGAGTTCTCATATATCCACTGCGCGATTTCAACAAAGATATTTTTATAAAATTCCTTGGTGAGTTCGTGTGGCTCACCTTAATAGGTGAAGTCGAGGTCTTCTGAAAATCGATAGGTCTCAAAGTAACATTTTTTAAGGCAGGTCCCACCTTTGAATATCCACAAGTTTTTAGTTGTATCATGGTGATGAATGCCAGCTAGTACCCAGCTAAGAATATAATCTTTTTCAACAATATCCATTCCTATTCTTTTCAAAGTGGCAATTTTCTGTATCTCTTCTTTGGATATCACTCTTGATCCTTAATGGTAAATGATTTTGGTACCCATAAATTCCATTTTGTTTCTAGTCGATCGCCTTTAACGTCTGGGTCAAGCTGCGAATAGCCCGACTTTAAATTTCTTTTGCAATCCGATGCGATGCTTGCACTATTATAAAATTCTAATTGCTCAATGAGAAAACCTAGTCTTTTAAAAACAGCGCTGTTTTCCATGGCTTTAGCATATTTAAGTAATTTATCCTGATTAAATTCTTTAGAATTTATATAAGCTGACAGGACATCAGCTACCATGCGAATGCCGCCAAAAACAGGAGGATCATTTAGTCCATCAATAACAGTTTTGGTTGGATCAGAGATGGCAATCTTAACTTTCCCGCTCCATATTGTTTGCGTGCCAAAAATTCTTTTAGGAAGGATGGTCTTAACTTTGAAATTAACGCCATTAAGATTTTGTTCTCGCTGATGTACCTTTTTGGTTGTCATTACATAAATGGAATTAAATATCTGTTCTGTTAATCCCCAATAGTGCGCTGCCGTCCATCCGCCAATGTAACATGGCGAAAAAAGCTTATGTGCGATGAGCCATGGTTCTTCGGGGGTTACTTCGGTAGAGCTTGACTGCAAAGGAATGGGTATGTAAAGACCTCTACGTATACGATGAAGCCAGCCATGCTTAGCCCATGCGGCAAGAAGTGATGCAGCGCGGTATCGGCTGACACTTAAAATCTGGGCGGCTTCTGCTACTGTAAAGCTCTCTTTTGATGCCTGTAAGAGCTTGCCTAGTAGTTTTCGGCCTGTTCCCCTTAACCCGCCTAATTCAGTCTTCATGCTATATCTTTTATTCCATTTATTGCCTTCAAGTCAAATAATGGAATAAAAGATATAGTTTTAAGGTTGCCTGGCAGTTGATAAAAATGCAGAAAACCCATAGTGATACTCCGTATTTCTTGCATTTTTATCAAGTTGCTGAGAGAGGCTTAACGCAGGTTTTTCATATTAAGTTTCATTATGTGATGTGGAACAGGATGCCAAGCAGCGATGAATTCCCCTATAATATGAAACCCTGCTTTTGATAAACATGAACAGCTTTCACATTGCTCTTTTCTGGATCGATAAATACTTCAGAGACATCTGAAAATTGACTTAGCAGAAATTCTTTGATGGCTGTGCTTGCTAGTCCTTTTCCTAGGTATTCATTGTCACCGATGAAAATATCCAAGGTGATAGTTAGGCCATCCAATTCACTATATTTTGAATATTCATCAGTAGCATTTTTAAAAACATTTGAAGTGAGTAAATAGACGAAAGGTTTATCGCCATCATAACCAAGCCAATGCTGAGTTATTTCAGCTTGTCGGTTTAGGCTTTTACCTTTGGGATGTACAAGTTATATTGTTTATATAGACGGTAGATTTGCTGCCTATTTTGTTCGCAAAGGAGAGTGCCATCATATCGAGAAATTTCCTCAACCAAAAGTATAAGATTGTGGAGGCAGTGTGTCTTTCCGGTGAAATTGCGTAGCTTTATCGAAAAGGCACTTTCTGTTTGAAATCAAAATATGCGAATCGTTTTGCTAGAATGCACACGATGGTGCTTTAACAAGCAATGGCGCCAGAGTTTCTTCATGGAATTTTTTAACTTGCGGGTCATCTATTTTTTCTGAATCAATGCCAACGGAATAGGAATGATAGTGAGGATCAAAAGTCATTTGCTCAAGACGATATTTTATCGTTGCATCTTTATTAACACTTATTTGATACCGCACGGAAAGATGTTGCTCAGCAGTGTACTGGCTTTTCAATTTGTTTATTTCGAAGTTACTTTCAACATAAAATTCTGCATGACCATTTAAGTTGATAAGCGCGAGAAAAATTTTGGGATCTTTCTCACATGGTTGATATAAATTACTTGCTTTAATCGCATTATAAAGTGCCAACGCTTAATCATTAAAACCATCAGGAGTCTCATTAGTCGCTTCTGCTTTTGCACCAAACAACATATTTCTTTGCATATTTTTTATCCTGACCATAATGTTTTTAAAAAATTCACGGAAGTATAACATCTTAGTGTAATGACTCCCATCTTGTTTAGTAAAAACAAGTTGAGCTTCCACTTAAGAAGGCAGCTTAATACCTAGCTTGGCCGCATTCTTGAAGCAAATTTTTTCAAATGTTTTATCTGTCAAACCACTAGTGCGGATAAAGTTCATACTCTGATTTAGATTTTCATAAGGATAATCCGTTGCCAGCATTATTTTGTCCTCACCCATGACTTTCAAAACATATTCCAATAAAGGATTGGAGAATCGTCCGCTAGTGGTGACGTAGATATTTTCAAGGATAACCTCAGATGGTGTGCGTTTGATTGCCGGACGCTCTTTGATAAATCCAGGCAATATTGAAATATTTGGATTAGCATAAGACCAATCAATTCGCTCAGGCATTAAAAAAGGAAGTGCTTCACCCATATGCCCAAGAATAATTGTTAGTTTGGGAAATTGATCAAATACACCGGCATATATCATTCTTAGCAAACACAATGCTGCATCAAATTGAAAGCCTAATGGTGGGCCACCTAGTGCAAAACCATATTTCCCAAATTCTTTCATTAATGGTGTCGTTGGGTGTAAATAGATAGGGATATTTAGCGCCTCAGCGGCTTCTAATAATGGCCAATATTGCTTATCATCAAAATATTTTTCTGCGCCGAAATTAGAATGCGCCAACCAACCGACAAAACCTAATTGAGTAATAGCGCGCTCTAATTCTTTAACAGAATTTTTTACATCATAGGGAGAGATGGCTGCAAATCCCAGAAAACGGCTAGGATATTGTTTGGTTAATTCAAATAATTGATCATTTAGTTCGGCTGCCATCGATGCAGCAGCTGCATGGTCCGGGTCTAACTCATCCACGCCCGGTGATGAGAAGCTGAGAACTTGCACGTCTAATCCTGCGGCATCCATGGCTTTGATACGTTTAGCACCGACATCGCATAATATATTGATAAATTCAGTATTTTGAAATAATGCGATTTGATCGGTAAAACGTAAGTTGTAAGAATCAGGTTCTTTTTCTTTTACAAAAAGAGGGAAATCTTTTCTCTTTGCCAAATAATCAAATGCTGCTTGCGTATAAAAATGGGCTTCTAAATCGATGGTGGTAGCAGTCATTATTGTATTCCTAATGATTGTTAATGTTAGCTGGGCAAGCAATTGGCATAGCAGGATTTTTTTCTACTATATCCAGGGCATCACGCAACGCATCGCTAGCTGTCCCTTGTGTTGCGCCAGACCAAAATCCTGATTCGCAAGTACTATTAATACATTCACCACCAAACGTAAAAAAAGCTTGGGTATTATTAACCGTACAACTACAGATAGCATGATTAGGATGTTGAGAATCCTGGGTGCAAGGCATATCAACACAATTACTCCAGGGCGCGCCCTGCGGACAAGTAAGAGATTTTTTTGCTGCAAACTGCTCAAACGAGAAAGTTGAAATAAGATGTTCGGCCTTATATTTATCAACAAAAGGTTTGCGTTGTGCGCAAGTCGTAAAGCCAGCGCTTTTACCTTTCATGACCGCGCAATCACAGATTGTTCTCTCTGAATTATTTGGGTCAGGAATACATGCTGCGGAGGTGCATAATGCATATGTTTGATCGCAAACAATGGCGGGGGCCTGGGTGGCTGCGGACATATTAGAAATGCATAAGAAAGCAGAAATGAGACTTAACTTTAATAAAGACTTGAAATCCATTTCAATACTCCTTAAATAAATATTCTAGCATGAAATTAGTAGAGTTATTTTGGTTGAATATATTATGTTTCAATCCGATGGGAGGGTCTGTTATTTACACAAATTGATGTGTGCCTGTTTCAGAACCGTTGTTGGATTTAATGAATTTAGCCATGGGAAATTTCCGTAAAGGCGTGCTTTCGATCTTGCAAAGCTAAGATGCTTCATGGTTGATAACTCTTTCTCTACATTGCAATACAGAAAGTTGTGGTATTCCGGTTAGTTCGGCTAGTTTGCTAATGCCGCCTTGTTCCATTACTTTTTGATATAAGCTATCTTTAAAAGCTCTGCTATTCTTGGCGAATACGTGGCAATCTGCATTTTCACCGCTCCAACTTATGATGAGCTTACATGCAGATTAGACAAAGCAACATCCGTCATTTCATTCGCATGATTTTTCATGGATAAAATTGTTTTAAGCTTAGGGATAATCAAAAAGATCAACAATCCTGCAGCAATTGACACGGCTCCCAATAGCCCAAAAACATGCGCATAAGCTGGCGCCATAATAATTGGGGCATTATCATTTGAAGATACCACTGTCCACTGCGAAATAATCCCTGCCAATGAGCTAGCCACCGCAGTTGCAAAATACCATAGGCCCATCATAAGCCCAACCATTGCAGGAGGTGACAGTTCGGCAATCATTGACATTCCAACCGGTGACACAAGCAATTCTCCCAAGCTTTGTAATAAATAACTTAAAGCTATCCACACAAAAGAAATTTTTCCTGTAGGAGAATGTAAAATTGCGAATGGCAATATAATAAAGCTAAACCCCATCAGCATTGTCCCTAAAGCAAATTTCGTTGGAATGGAAGGATTAAGATTCTTCGCATCAAGCCACAGCCATACTTTAGACACAAATGGCGCGCAGAAAATGATAAAAATAGGATTTAACGATTGAAACATAATAGTTGGCATATGCCAAAAGCCAAAATCACGATTCACATTGTTTTCTACAAAAATTGTCATGGACATCGCTGTTTGCATCAACAATGTTTCAAAAATAATCGAAAAAAATGTAAGAAAAAAACAAACCAGTAAGCAATTGCGCTGCACCTTGGAGAATCCGAACGATTTTTTAATGGCAAGTAGAAAAAAACATGTTCCCAATAGGAAAACGATTTTATTTGATAAATTAGGTGTTTTTATCATCTCTGCAAATATTGGGATCATCATCAAAACACCCAGCGTCATTAGAAAATTTTGATTATTTGTCGGAGGTTGATTGCCAGCAGGATGAACATTCCATAGAGAAAAATAAAAAATGCCTGTTCCCAAAAGAGCGCCAAGCGCAGCTAAAATAAATCCTGCATTCCAACCAAGTCGCATAACAACAGAAGCAATAACAATGGGAGCAATCAATGCACCTAAATTAATTGCCCCATAAAAAATAGAATATCCTCCATCGCGGCGCGCATCATTTTTTTCATATAACTGACCGATGATTCCTGACATATTGGGTATGAAGAACCCACTACCTATAACAATCAATGATAATGCATAATAAAAATATTCCGTCCCAGGTATTGCTAATAAACCATAACCTAATGTTAATAGTATCCCGCCAAGGATAATCGCACGTTTTGTACCAATAAACTTATCTGCCAGATATCCACCAACAAAAGGTGAGAAAAACAACAAGGCAGAAAATCCAGCAAAAATCCCATACGACTTCTCATTTGAAAATAATAAAAATTTTGTCATGTAAAGAACAACAATCCCGCGCATGGCGTAATGGCCAAAGCGCTCACACATTTCTATAAAACTTAAGAGGTACAACATGTTGGGTTGCTTTTTTGTACTTGATAGGTTGATATCAATCTCTGAATTTTGTTTGCTCAAAAAAAGGTCTCCCTCGGGCATTCCTGTTTCCTCACTCTTCAATTCTATTAATATTTTTTACCCCCTATTTTCATCGTTAATTTTGTGGGGTAGAAAATTTCTAATAATGGTAGCTATTTAATAATCTTTGCTCGCAGCTTACATAAATATTGCTCTAAAGCAATAGGGCATGAAGATCTAAATCGAGCTTTGTTCACACATCAAATTTTTTCATTCGCGTTAACGCTTGTTGAAAAATAGCTTTTAACCTCAGGGTATCAAAATTAATTTTTTGATTATTTGTCGTCGTCATGGAATGTTTGCGCATGAATACAATTGCATAAAATAGCCTATAAAATGCGAGACGGCGTTGTGCGCTTTCATCTAGCTGCAAGTTTTCAGCCCAATAATCGGGATATAATGTGTCATAGCCTTCATTTTCTAAAGCGGTATAAGTAAGTGCGATGACAAATAACGGATCGCCAAAACACATATCGTCTACATCGACAATCCCTGAGATTTTACCTTGATAGACGATAACGTTTCTTTCGCTAGCATCCCATAAAAAAGGTCGCGCACGAATTTTTCGTAACTCTTCTTCAATATCCTGGGCTTTAGCTATCACTTCCATCACCAAGCCCGGATCAAATACGGCATTTTTTTTAATGATGTCGAGAAACAATCGTAATCGGTTTATCAAAAAATCATACCATGATTTATCTTCAGTGATGTGGTCATAGCTAGATAGGATGCCATAACCCAATCCATCCGGAAGTAAGTCGGTGGCGGACTGAATTTTCACCATCTCTTTGGCTAAATTATTTTTATCGGAAGCGCTGAGATCCGAATAGATATTGCATAAATCATCTCCTGGTAAACGCATCATCAGTAATGCTGGAAAGGGAGAATATTGGCCCTCTAAGTCAGCATGAATGAATTTAGCTAATGGAATACCTAGCGGTATCAGTTTTTTCTGCCAGTCTATTGCTGAGATAAAGTTTTTTTTATGTTGCGCATCCGTCATTCTGATCACATATTCTGCGCGTGTTGTCGTTATAGCGAAAACAAAATATTGATCTCCAGTGGTCATTCTAGTGGTAGATAATGCTTCCTCATTTGTCATCGCTGTTACTACGGCAGCAGCAATGGTTGGATTGGGAGGTTGTAAAGGGTTATTCATATTTTTCCCCTAGCTTGGCGTGGCGAGAGTCATGTTAGCATGGTGATATGTTTTTTTCATTTCTCTTGCCTCACGATTTCTATTCCTTGAATGAATTCCTATTTGGTAGATAAGTTATTCTTATTCATTGCCGAACGGAAAATAGACCATATCATTATCTTGTCGTACCGCAGTTTGTCCGCAGTATCCAGGCGCAGCCTCAATTCGAGTTTCAATGGTTGGATATCGCAAACAAGCCGCAGCGCAACGGAGTTTTGTCAAGCTAATCGAAATAATGCCAATAAAACAGGCTTTTAGCAGTGCAATCCTATAATTTCTGTCCTCTTAATATTCTCTTAATAAATAGTTTGTATATTACCCACTTTAGAATTCCAAAGTGGGTAGTGCCGTGCCAAATCAAGTTCAAGCAATAAAAGGGTTAATTCAGGAAATCGAAAGATATCGAGTCATTCTGCAAGCCGAAGCAGGTCTGCGTGGTCCCGCTCATCTTCAACCTGAATTAAATGGAACCCCAGTGATTCTTGATGGTTTGCGCAAATTATCAGGCTTGGCAGAAGAAGCAAAATTATCGGATGAACAAGAAAAAGAAGCTATCGCAAAGGTAGAAGAGTTGCGCCGACATTTATTATTGATGCTGAAAAACGAGCATCAATCCAAGCTTAAAAAAGAATTTTATGATGCCTTATTTAGAACGCAGATTTTATTAGCCACTTATTGGCCTGTAAATGGTAAAGATCCGGAGAGTGGTTTGTGTGAAGATCCTTTTTTTATCGAGGATCCTTTCAAGTGGAGTGAGAGCGTTATCGCCGTTTCCTCCGGGCATTGGTTCGATAAAAAAGGTCTCGCGGATTACTACAGTAGAAATAATGCGTTTGTCATGGAAGGCAATGCGGTCTATGTGCGTGACCCATACCAGACAGTAGTAAGCGAGCGTGAAATTGCTTATATGCACGTCAATGGCGTCAAAATTCCAAGACCCGATCAAAACTTATTGGCAGTGAATAGAGCGTTTGGATTGGGTGGCCAACGTGTGGACGGGGCGCCTGATGCCGAGCAAAGAAGGTTACAGTGGCATTTTGCACTGTCGCTTGCGACGCTCAGGGGAGCCTTGGCTGGTGTATCGATAGGTGCATTCCTCGGTACGGTAGCTACCATTATTTTGCTGGTGTTTTGTCCGCCATTACCTCTTTTAGGAACTTTGACTTTATTTGGTACGTCTCTTGCCTCAGGGTTTATTGAGGCGCGTCGCGGCGAAAACGGTTTCTGGCATGGCCTTAAATCCTCTTTATTTGCGAATATGATGTTAATCACCATCACATCCTTTGCGGCGCCCCATCTCCTGGTTGCGCTTTTTACCTATAATATTATTTCAGCCGCGGCCGCATCCAGCGCAATGGGCGGTTTGATTGTCGCTTTATCGGCTTTACCGGTCGCGACTTTTTTAATTGGCTCTCTCAGAGAGTGTTTTAAGCCTGGCGCTTTATCCCGGTTTTATCATGGCATTTCTGTCATGCCGACTTATCTTTTAGCCGTTACTTGCGGTTTGATTGGTGGTGTTGTTGGTCTGACGCTCGGTGGAATTGCTAATGTATTTTCAGGTCCGGTTCCAGCTCCTGCTCCGCGCCAACTGGAGAATGAAAATCCATTGTTAGATGAGCATGACGCAGAGCCCGCGCAACGACAAGGCCAGGGTCATGCGGCTATTCTTAATGGACTTGGTGTCGATCCTGAATATCATGGGCATGGTGAAGATCGCCATCTTTCTGCTGATGGTGTGGAAGGCGAGGCATATGATGCGGCTGATTTCGAAATAGAGCATGCTCGCGCCGCTGCGGAACAAGTTGAAAATCACGATCAAATCATTCCTGCTGCTCCGCATTTTGCTAACAGAAAAGGTTAATAGGCTCATATATGAAATATCCAATTCAAGCTATCCAGGACGTTGTTTTATTGTTAGAGCCTTATGCAGTAAATCCTCGCGTTCAGCAATGGATAGGAATGTTTGCGAGGTTGCAAATATTAGCGGTTCCCAACAAAGTCGATAATTTAAGAATCAAAGCATTGCATGATGCGGATGTTTTAGCAGAAGAGATGCGGACTTTATTGCGTGCTGAAATGTTGACAGAATCGATTTCGGATTTGAATAAATCCTATTTTGATGCCATTTTTGCCGCTCAAATACTCTTGGCAACCTATTGGCCTAGTAATGGAAGAGAAGAGAATGGTTGTCTCAGTGATCCTTTGTTAAATCATGATTTTTTTGCTCCTGATTTAGAAGTTATCGCTGTTTCAGCCGGTCATTTATATGAAAAAGCGGAATTGAGTGAGTATTATGCTCGTGGTATGGGTAAAGACATTGACGGCACTAATAAGGCTATTATTATCACGCCGATGAGAGAAACATTAACCTCGCGTGACATTGCCTATCTTCGAAAAAAAGGTGTTAGTGTGCCCAGCTCAGATGTCATTGCTGTTGATACGCCAGCACCTGTAGACGAAGAAAATGTCCAGGCAGCTAATCGTCATTTGCCTGGTGCGAATAACAATAGGGCTCCGCAGGAAGGCCTTGTTCCGCACAGAAATATAAATGTTTTTCGATTTGTATGGCAGGTGCTACGTAGCCTATATCATCGAGACGGTCAAGAGGGTCAAATAGTAGAGGAGCTGCTTGATGAGGGCCCTATGGTAGGATTCACTTTTGGTTTTATAGTCGGCATGATTGGTGGTGGTTCAGCTCTGATTTTGTTAGTGTCTGTTTGTTTGCCTATCCTGGTTTTGCCAGGTTCAATCGCAGTCGCATCGTTAGGTGTTGTCGCAGGTATGTCAAGCCTAAATGAGATTCGTGCGGAAGCTAACGATGAGCGTCTGCTGGAAAACATTAGTCGTGTTACGGTGGCTATGGGCATCGCTATTTGCATTGGTGCTCTTGGTGTAGGGTTGCTTTCATTTTCACTGCCCTATGTGCTTGCCGCGTTAACCTCTTATTCTGTTATATCGGCCGCCACTGCAGCCGCAGTAGTTGCGAATCTGGCATTCGTTCAGATTGTTATGCCAGCGGTACTGTTTTTGGTGGGCGCGGTGAAAGAATGTTTTAAAGCAGGGGCGATGATAAACTTTTATTCGACTTGCTTTCTGATGCTGGCGGCGATACCTGCTGCTATCCTGGGGACAGTCGGTGGTGGCCTTGGTGTGATCGCGAGTTTATTGGTGCCGAATCGACCTCAGCCACCCCGCGCGCCAAGGAATCCTGAGGATCCACTCGTGGATAATGCCGATAATCATAATCCATTGGTTCATGCAAATCGTGGGAACGGTCCCTTGCTAAGGCCAGGCGTATTGGCTGAACCTAATCAGGCGGCTATCTTTCGCAGATTAAGCATTGATAGGAATAATGATATCGCTGAGCCGGCACAAGAAGCGAAGGGGGATCAAGAACAAGAGAAGGCACCTCCTTCTCCGCGCACTATGGCAGAGATTAACGCAGCCATTGCTGCTGCTGATAAAGCAGAGTTTGATTTAGCTGACGCCAATGCTGATCTGGACGAAGTGCCCGCCAGAGGACTTCGTCAATAAAAAATGTTGCTATGAAATCTTTGTCAAAGACGGTCATGTCCATTTACATGGACATGACCGCCGTAACAAAGCTTATTAAAAAAGTGGTTGGGTAGATTTAAGCAGAAAAAGAATTAGCGGAATGTTTTGCTTCTACTTTTTGCCGCGCCCATTGCGATGCTCCAGCCTCACCTCTGCCGTTATGCACTTTCAGTGTGATACTTTCTATTCCATGCTCTTTTAGTTCGATCTGATCGGCTGTTAGCTGTTGTAAAAACCAATAAGATAACTCTTCTAATGTGGCGTTGCAGATGGGTAAGACAATCGAGTCTTTTTTCAAAAAAGTCAGCTGTTCTGTGCTCAAGCGACAAACCCAATGTTCACCCGACTCTTCAATCGTTAAAAAGTCTGACGCATTCGGCAATAAAAAACGATAGTCTAGCGTTTTGCAAAGCGCCAACAATTTTTGTTTGTAATAACGGCAATCAAATGCCATCCCATTCTGTTGAATGTGGGCATGAAGAGCGACACTCACTTGATAGTCATGCCCATGCAAGCTTTCACGCTGGGTCGCTGAGAGAATCATAAAATGTCCGGCAGAGAATTTGAGTTCTTCTTTGTCTATTTCAATAATGGCAAAACGTGACACGTGTTATTCCTTTTTCTTTCTTGGGATGGTGGCCGGGTATTATACACAGGCAACATCATAATTGCTGCAAAAAATACACAGATTAAATATTGACAAGCGAATAATTGACGTGTCTAATCAAGCGGTTATTTGTGACCCATTAAAATGGAATTTAATGAGATGAATCATGTCAATTAATAATGAAGCGAATACTGCGCATTTGCCGCAAAAACCCCCTGAAAAATCAAGAAATTATTGGTGGTCGCCTTTTTTGGCAACCGGCATGGGTTTTGCCTCATCTAGCCAAAATGCATTTTGCCTTTTTCCCACGCCTACACAAAAAGTGGAATTAAGCGATGAATGCGAACTTGCGATTGCTGTTGAAGCGAAGCAATTACGTAAGTAATAAGATTGATTGAATCAATAGCCGGAGCGTTTGTCTTCCCGGCCGTTTATTCCATATCTTTAACTATTAAAACCATTGACTCATAGCAGAGAACTCCGACGTAGTACAGAGAGCTCCGACGTAGCGCAAAGAACCCAGACGTAATACACAGACCCCTACGTACCGTGGACAAGCCACGGTACGTAGAGGCTTTAGCGGTACGTAGGGGCTTGAGATTGACAATTCACATACCCCATTGTTTAATCATCACCTTTCCGCTTGTCAAAAGGACGTTTTATGCAAAGAAATAATGCCGAGCCCGCAACAGCTCAAACAAAGCCCGTTGCTCCAAAAATTTGGTACGCCCCTTATCTTGCCGGTGCCACGGGTGCAGTTATTGAGACAGTGACTTTGCATGGCTTCGACACGGCCGCAAAGCGATTACAAAAAAACAAAGGCAAATTATTCTCTTGGCATGGTGTTATGTCTTTCGGTTCCATGAGCGGCATCAGTCAATCCTGGCAAGTGTTACAAAGCAATGGGCGCAGCAATGTCGCAGCTTTAAATCAAGTGATTTTTCGCGAACAAGCGAGTGCTAGCCTCGCTAAAAGATGGGTTTCACTCTATCCCGGTGTGGGTGTTGGTGCTGGCTACAAAGTCATACAGCGCGCTTATAAATTGGGTTGCCAAAGTAAACTCCAAGCCTACCTTGAAAGCCAGCACCAATTCGCTGACCATTTCGGCAAATACAAAAAAGATTGGTTAGCAGGTATCTCTGGCGCCATGGTTGGTGCGGGCGAAGTTTTTTTATTGCCGCTTGATATCTTAAAAGTGAAGATGCAAACACGTGGTGCCACTGACCAGCCTAAGAGTTTTTTGACTGTCTGGCGACAAGAGAATCCGTATAAAGGAATTAGCGTCACAGTGCCGCGTAATATGATTGGCTCATTCTCATTTTTTGGCGTGCGTCAGGTCATGAAAAGCAATGGCGTGGACAAAGACATCGCGAATGCAGCGGGAACAGTCGTGAGTATTGTGGTGCCCGCGCCGTTTGATGTCATAAAGACCCGCATGCAAGCGGGATCTGTTCCCATGCGAGCGCGAGATGCTTTTCGCATGACATTCAAAGAAGAAGGGTTTAGTGCTTTATTTAAAGGTGCGATCGCGAAAGTCATGACCCAGGGCCCGAAAGTTTTTGTTTGTTTTGCGGTGGCTGAGCGAGTTGAGCATGCGATTCCAGGTTGGGTGCAATCTGTTAAAGAAGCGCTTCAACGTTGGCGGGACAAGCAATCTAGTGAGACTGCTCGTTTAAATCATTCGTTACTCTTTTTCCAGCGCGCGCGAACGGTGGATCCGGCGGTTGAAAAAACGCCGGTGCAAAAGGCTGATAAATGGGGGCCGGGGCCACGTTAAAAAACGGTTAACCTACCGTGAACATATCAAAGTCATTGACTCATTGACTCATTGACTCATAGCGCAGAGAGCTTCGTTGTGCTGTGGTTTGTTTAGGTATCCAGCGATTGAAATCTGTTCGAGCGTTCTCTGGATACCGTGGACAAGATCATAAGTATCTACACAGGCTCTCTGATCCCCTCCTTTGAAAAATGAGTGTTAGGGAGGATTTATATAAAGTTTTATAAAATCCTCCTTTTCAAGGGGGGGTGCCGAGGATCCGCATGAGTGTTCACCTGGGGCTTATGGACAGCCTATAAATCATGACGACGGTCAAATAAAGAAAAGCCGAGCAGTGGCATCGCGAGTGCTTTGCTTAGCCCAATCACTTTGACGAGTTCGCCCATTTGTGAGGGAAGCGTTAACACTTTGATGGCTTGATTTTGTTGGTATTGTTCAACGGGAGATAGTTCTTTTTGCGCGGCAAATCCGGTTAAGCCACAGGCTAGTAAAAATGCTGCTTGGGTCGTATAGCCTGCCACACGCAAGCCAGCATCCATTGCGCTCTCGGCAACAGTCGTAAAATTCACATGCGCAGTAATGTCTTGTAAACCAGGCAAAACAAACGGATTAGCATGGTGATGATGCTGATAAAAACACATCAACGTGCCTTGTTGTCGATCTGGATGATAATATTCTCTTTGCCCAAAACCATAATCTATCAGCAACATTACTCCTTGCTCTATCGTATCAGCCAGGGTTTTGATCCAGTCAGATAACATCAAGTTGATTTCGGATTCATACCCATCGGTTAGCGGGCATTCAGTTAAAATGGCGCTAATTTGTTGGATAAAAGTAGATGATGCGGGTGTCGTCAGCTGCCAGGCAAAGCCATTTTCATTAAACGTGACCGAGCGCTCTACAATGCGATTGTCTTCCATGCGAAAACAATGGATTGGCATGGCATCCAATACTTCATTCGCTAAGACAATGCCTTTTAAGCGTTGGGTAGGGAGGCTATCTAGCCATTCAATTCGAGTCAAAAGATGAGGGCAGCGTTCTTGCAATAGTTCTTGCTGTCTTCCACGTAACTCACCGCTGATTTCTAAAATAAAATAATGATCGGGCAGGCATTCTAAACGTTCGAGCTCGAGCAACAAATCACAAGCTAATTGCCCTGTGCCCGCGCCTAACTCCAGGATATCACCACGACCGATCGCTGTTAAAATTTGTTGACACTGCTTGGCAATACATTGGGCGAATAGAGGCGAAATCAAAGGCGCAGTGATAAAATCCCCGTTTTTGCCTAGCTTATGGCTGCCCGCACTGTAATAGCCGAGACCCGGCGCAAACAGCGCTAATTCCATATAGCGCGCAAAGCTAATATGGCCGCCTGCTGCCGTTATTTCATTGCGAATCAAAAGAGCGAGTCTTTCGCTATGTTCGAGGGCAAGCTGGCTGGGAATAGGTAAATTGGTCATAGGCAGTCTATAATCGTCGTAAAGCTCGATACGTTATCAATAATTGGTGAATTATGCAAAAAATCCGAACAGATGTAGCTCAAGTCGCCTTAGTGACTGGCGCTGCCCGACGAATAGGCGCCGAAATTGCACGCACTTTGCATGCCGCAGGCATGAATGTTGTTTTGCATTATCATACCTCTAGTGTAGAAGCAGAAGCATTGTGTACCTCCCTGAATGAGGTGCGCGCCCATTCGGCCATTACTGTGGCGGCGGATTTAATTCAAATCGCTGATTTCGATACGCTCATGCAGCGCGCGCTAAAGCCATGGGGACGTTTAGATGTGTTGGTGAATAACGCCTCGCGTTTTTATCGAACGAGGCTAGGTGCCGTGACTGAGGCGGCTTGGGATGACTTATTGACGAGCAACCTTAAAGCGCCATTTTTTTTAGCGCAAGCGGCTATCCCTGCATTAACCGAGACGAAAGGTTGCATCATCAACATTGCTGATATTCATGGTGATCGACCGATGCGTGATTATTCCGCGTATTGCATTTCAAAAGCCGGTCTGATCATGCTCACTAAATCCCTGGCAAAAGAATTGGGGAAAAAGAAAATCAGAGTGAATGCCATTTCACCGGGTGAAGTTATTTGGCCTGAGGGTGAAAATGCGATGACTGATGAAGATAAAGAGAATGTGTTGGGTCGCATTGTTTTAGGTCGCATTGCGGATCCTATTGAAATTGCCAGGACGGTTTTGTTTTTTGCTCAAAATGCAAATTACATTACTGGGCAGATATTGGCGGTGGATGGTGGTAGATCTTTAAAAGTGTGAGTGGGTATCTTCTTTGATGGGGTTTTTTTGCCTGTGCAGGAATGATGAGATTTTTCTGGTTGGTTGGTGGGGATTTTTGATTTATGTGTGTTGAGTGAGTGTTCTGTGATTTATTTGGCAGGGGTTCGCGGACACGACCCCCACAAAAAGCGTGGGGGTCTTAGTCCGTGCTACCCGCTCTTAAATTGATTGGGAATGTCAGGATCATATCATTCCCCGTAAGTTCTCAAGCCCCTACGTACCGTTCCAAAACCCCTGCGCATCGTTCCCAAATCCCTACGTACCGTGGCTTGTCCACGGTATCCAGAAAGCTCTCGAACCAGGTTTCAATCGCTGGATACCGTGGACAAGCCACGGTACAACGGAGTTCTCTGTGTAATGAGTCAATGTAAATATGTTCTTTGTAAATGTTCTTTTCGCTTCAACGAAGTTGAAGCGAATCAAAAAAACGGGGTGGCAGGGTAGGTTTGCTTTTTACGCGCGGAGCGGAGCGAGCACGAAAAAAGTAAACCTACCATGACAGGACCCCAGTCAACTTCAGAGAGTTCATTTCGATATCAGAGTAATTTCCCTGCCTCCGCGAGGATGACTTAAGTTTATGCAGATTTGCCGGTAATATTGGCTTAACTTGACACACATGCACTTGGGCGAGAACGACAAAAAGCCATTTCTTGATTTATTCAACAAAGCGCTCCCAAGGCAAAAATTCATATATTTTTGAGCTCAAAAAGTGTATTTTGACACCTGTTAATGCGGGTACAAAAGAGGTGGCGCCATGATTTCTCTGCGCAATACATTCATGACGGTTTATAAGGGCAGGTTGTACCCCAACTACTGGGATATAATCGCGCTTTTTTTCGCGCTGGCGGGCATTATTTTGCTGGCGGCGAACGCCAAACAAATGAGCGCGCCTTACGAGCTTGGCCAGGCACTCCCGATTTCCTTAGACCCCCGCTATTTGCCAGGTTACGCCGGTCGTACTATCTTGCGCATGCTGATCGCCTTATTCTGTTCTTTGCTCTTTACCCTGGTATTCGCTACCTGGGCGGCCAAAAGTCGTAGAGCGGCACGCATCATTATCCCGGTCATCGATATCTTGCAATCCGTACCCATTCTAGGCTTTCTCTCAATTACCATCGTCGGATTTATCCGGCTCTTTCCTGGCAGCATGCTGGGCCCTGAGTGCGCCTCCATTTTTGCCGTTTTTGCTTCCCAGGCGTGGAACATGGCATTGGGTTTTTATCAAACCGTACGCTCAGTGCCCTCCGAGCTGAAAGAGGCTGCCGACATGTTTCATCTCTCGGCCTGGCAACGGTTTTGGCGTATTGATGTGCCATTTTCCATGCCGGGGTTACTTTGGAACATGATGATGTCCATGTCCGCTGGCTGGTTTTTCGTGGTGGCATCCGAAGCCATCTCAGTCGACAGCCAACAAATCTTATTGCCTGGCATTGGTTCCTACATCACAGTCGCCATCAGAGCAGCTGACGTTCATGCCATTTGGTACGCGATCTTTGCGATGTTAGCAGTAATCTTATTGTATGATCAGCTCTTCTTTCGCCCCCTGATTGCCTGGGCAGACAAATTTAAATCCGAGCAAGTGGCTCAAGAAAGCGAAGCTAACTCGTGGCTGGTGAACATGTTGCATCGCACACGTTTGCTGCGTTATATCGGCCAACATGTCGCGATTTTTTTCGATGCTTGTGTCAACGTTTCGTTGCTTCGCTCTCGTCCTAAAACCCATCGCACCATTGATCGCAAGATGCGTTATGAGCGAGTCATTGCCTGGGTTTACAATATTGTGCTTATCTCCGCTGTACTGGGAGCGGTCGTTTATATTGCTAATTTTACTTTCCACAAAGTGCCTTTCTCAGAAATTCTGAAAGTGTTTGGCTTAGGCCTCATTACCGCCTTGCGAGTATTTTGTCTTATCATCATCTGCACATTGATTTGGGTACCCATTGGTGTCTGGATCGGGCTTCGTTCCCGTGTTGCTGAGTTTGTGCAGCCTGTTGCGCAAATATTGGCAGCATTTCCCGCTTATCTTTTATATCCGCTGGTCGTGTTCTTCATTGTTAAATTCCATCTCAACGTGAATATTTGGGTCACCCCGCTCATGATTTTAGGGGCGCAATGGTACGTTTTATTTAATGTCATTGCCGGTGCCTCGGTCTTGCCCAAAGATTTATTACAAGTGGCAGATAATTTTGGGGTGAACTATTGGCTGCGTTGGCGCACATTGATTTTGCCGGGTATTTTTCCTTACTACATCACGGGTGCCATCACCGCTGTCGGCGGCGCTTGGAATGCAAGCATTGTGGCGGAAGTGGTTAGCTGGGGTGACACAAAACTTGTTGCGACTGGGCTGGGGGCGTATATTACAGAAAATACTGATTCAGGTAATTTCCTCCATATTGCTTTAGGTATTGGCATGATGTGTATTTTGGTGCTCGTATTTAATCGTTTAATTTGGCGCCCCTTGTATGTGCTCGCTGAAACGCGGTACACCCTGAATTAAAAATGGCAGAGACTGATCCTTATGCAAGAAATTATCAATAAAATCTCAGAAACCACAACGAAATCACCGATTATCGAAGTGATAGGCGTGCAAAAGTCATTTCGCAAAGGCGAGCGCCAGGAATTATTGGTTTTGCAGGACGTCAATTTTCGCATGAATGAAGGCGAAATCGTGGCGATTCTAGGTAAGTCGGGTTCAGGTAAATCCACTTTATTGCGTATTATTGCGGGGCTTGTGGCGCCCAGCGCTGGCATTGTGAATTATCGAGGCCAGCCAGTCGCAGGGCCCGTTCGTGGCATCTCCATGGTGTTTCAAACGTTTGCGCTATTGCCTTGGCTTACGGTTTTGCAAAACGTGGAGCTGGGCTTGGAAGCTTTGGGTATTGATCGGGATGAGCGCCGTGAGCGCGCATTAAAAGCGATCGATACTATCGGTTTGGACGGGTTCGAATCGGCATTTCCCAAAGAATTATCCGGTGGGATGCGTCAACGTGTAGGCTTTGCCCGCGCCCTTGTGGTCAATCCAGACATTTTGTTGATGGATGAACCTTTCTCAGCGTTAGATGTCTTGACCGCTGATAACTTAAAAAGCGATTTGCTGGATTTGTGGCAGAACAAAAAAACGGGTATTCACGGCATTTTATTTGTGACCCACAACATTGAAGAAGCGGCGTTGCTGGCCGATCGCATTATTATTTTTAATAGTAATCCGGGTTCCATTCGTGCAGAACTGAAAGTGACATTGCAGCATCCTCGCAGTGACCTGGATCCAAGGTTTCGCAACCAGGTGGATCGCGTTTATACCTTAATGACGACAGTGCCAAGCGGTGGTTTTACCGGAGATCATCCTCGTATTGATATTGGTTATCGTTTGCCGGAAGCTAGCGTTGCGGAAATTACCGGTCTCTTAGAGACGCTGAACACGCCTGAAAATAACGGTAAAATGGATTTGCCTGATGTCGCTGACACTTTAATGTTAGACATCGATGAGTTATTTCCTTTGACTGAGTTACTTGAAATTTTACATTTTGCGAAAGTGTCAAAAGGTGACATCTCCATTACAGAAGAAGGCAAAGCCTTCGTTGAAGCGGACATTTTGGAACGTAAAAAAATCTTTTCTGCCCATCTTAAAAAATATGTCCCGCTAGCGCGTTACATCTGTGACCAATTAAATCGCCATCCACGTCACCGCGCATTGGAAGAAAATTTTCTGTCACTATTGGAAGATTACCTGACCGAGAAAGAAGCTGACCGCGTTTTCCAAACAGTGATTGAATGGGGTCGATACGCGGAATTATTCGCCTATGATTATAATGCTGGCGTGTTGAATCTGGAAAATCCGAATTAAATCTTGCGATGCTATTTGTTTTTTTCAAGCAGAATCACCAGCTGCGTGAGCTGAACGACCAAAAGCTCTGCGCAGAATAAAAATCCATTCATGTAAATAATATCATCCTCGGGCATAGTTTTTTTCGCGGCAGCCAACGCGTCTTTCAGTGCTTGCACAGAGGGAATATCAAAGGTATGCCCAGCGAATTGATTAAGTTCAATGGCTGGCGAGATTCTATCAAGTGCATCACAAATCGATTGATTGAAGTTTTTGACGGCAGCGAGATTTAATAGCATGTCGCGTTTCGTCGGTAACATGTCAGTGGCATAGCGCATGCACACGATGCTGCGAAATATTTCTTTTTCGCAATGCAACAAACGACTGAATTTGTCATGATTAAATTGTTCTCCGAACGCCTCACGTGAAGATTGTTTGGCTAAAGCCCGTTGTGATGAGAGTGAGGCAACAATGTTTTCATCAATTTCTTCGTATTCTTCTGTTGCTTGCTCGGTGGTATGTGTTATGAGTGATGCGATATAGTAATTACGCATTTGCTTGATAGTTTTGGCTTGCATGCGACGTAAGTGATCTCGTGCATGAATGGGGAAAATAAATTGTGAAAATAATGCCGCGAGCAAAATACCAAAACTGATTTCAAAAAAACGATGAGTGGCGACAAAAACAGTAGGATGTTGATTAATTAAAATGATAACTACGGTCACCGCACCCAGTGTCCCTGCATCGCTGTAGCTGCTGTCGCTGGTAGCAACATAACTAAAAATAGCCGCGCTCAGTACGATCATCGTGCCGATCGCGATGGGATTTGCACCAAAAATTGCAAGAGTAAGTGCAGCCAGTATCGAGCCGCTCAATGTGCCCAAGAAGCGCATAGACGCTTTATTTAAGACACTGCCCACATTGATTTGAGCGCACATGACCACAATAATAGTAATCACCAACCACTGATCGAGATGCAGCATGCTGAGTTTAGTGATGCTAAACCCAATCAAGCACGCTAAAGCGGTTTTGATGCTATGAACAATGCGCTCAATATTAAAGCCGTGGGGCGATTCAGTGGAATCGCTCGCAATAGTTGGCATACTTTTTTCCTATTCAATAGAGCTACGTAACATCCATGCTGTTTTTTCATGAGAGCGCATGCGTTCTGTGAGTACATCCAGCGTCGCATCATCATGTGTTTTTGCTGCGGTCGCAAAAATGATAGTGGCGTGGTGTGCTAGTGTTTCATGGTCTTTGGCTAATTGTTTTAACATGTCTCTTGCATCGGGCACGCCATTTTCTTCTTTGATGGAGCTTAATTTCAGGAAGTGGGATTGCGAGCCAGGTGCTACGGCTTTCAGTGCGCGAATGCGTTCTGCAATAATATCCACCGCTTCAGCCAGTTCTTTATATTGTTCTTCAAACATTTTATGTAAAGAATAGAAATGCGGGCCAGTAACATTCCAATGAAAATTTTGTGTTTTAGTATATAAAATATAAGTATCGGCTAAAAGGTGTGTAAGTTCGTCCGCGATTTTTTGAGAATGTTGCAAGCTTTTTGGCGATGTTGTGGTTGACATAAACACTCCTCATCAGTTAGAAATCACACGCTAGGTGTGTTGCATTCAAATGAAAATCTAGATTTGCTGAACCAGCTTGACTACCTCATCAGCACAACCCCAGCTAATGGTAAAGCCCGCGCCGCCATGCCCATAATTGTGTACCACGGTGCGTTGATCATTAAGCTTTTCGGTTTGCACTCGCACAGTTTTTCGCCCGGGGCGAAGGCCCACGCCAGTTTTTAAAATGTTAACACCAGCAAGAGCGGGCACGATGGCTGTCGCACGATTTAAGATTTGAGTAGAGGTGCTTGCATCTGGCGTCATATTCCAATCACCCTCATTGGTTGTTCCGCCAATATAGCAGTCGTTGGTTCTCGGTACAATCAAGGTATAGCCATCGTTGTTGACTGAAGTGAAGGTGATCGTATTGAACCCTTCGGGTTTTTCAGTCAGCAAAAATTGTCCGCGAATGGGATAACTATCAGGGTCGTTGACAAAAGTACTGGAAGAAACACCACAACAATTAATAATAATCTGAAATTCCGAGGGAACATTATCGAGATGCTGAAAAGCCATTTGATGCAGCATGCCATTTTGCTTTTGAAAGCGTCGTATTAAATAGTCGACATAGATAGAGCTATCAATGCGATAAAGCTTGGCAGCGTAACCTACGGTGAAGCCCAGAGGTAAATGAGGCAATTGAATATCATCATAATCTGTCACAATCTTCGCCCACCACGGTAGATCGATTGGATGCGCGTGAAATTCTTGATAGGGAAGCAGTTCAACCCCGATGTCTTTTCCAAAATGTTGATAAACAGATAACGACTCTTTCGCCCACTTCAGTACCGCTTCTTCAGGAGCAGCTTTGTAAGGGATCCAGAAAGCGGGTGCGGCACGCGATGCGATATTTTCTTGAATATCGCGGGCAAAGATCGTGACATCAAAACCATTCTCTTGCAGTTTGATAGCGGAGGTTAATCCAATGACACCTGCGCCGATGATAGCAATTTTGGTGTGCATGCGATGGCCTTTATTATTTTGATTGATATGCAAAATTAACAACATGGGCTATACAATAGGCTTTCAAAATGGGCTTTGTACATTATAACATCAAAGCGCTTTTTGGTTTTGGGAGGATTTTTCCTTATTGATTTTATTAAATATTTTGTATGCTTTGCCGTGGTTCTGCATTGCTATCTATGGGTTTTACGGTGTTATTTAATAATGACTTAGTGACGTTGATATTAATTAAGCCGGTTTAAAAAAGCAGGATCATCATATAGTAAATCTGCTCTTTTAGAAGGGCTACCTTCTTCGGGGTTGCCGAATTTTCTTATCAAATAACTTAAACGCTTATCGGCGAGCTTCTGGAGAGGAGTCTGTTGGTCTTCTTTCGTTTCAGTCGCCGGCACAAAATTTTTTGTGGGCGCTGATGTGTAGAGCATATTTTTGTTAGAAGAACTTGAAGGTATGCTGCTAGAACTGTCAGCAGCACTCCCAATATTTATTTCAGTTTGTTCATTTTCTTTATTTTTAAAAAATCGGAGTTTTCTTGTAAATGTATGCGATGGAACAGAAATTTGCGATACAGCCCCATACCTTTCTACATCTTTATTCATCTTATACAATAGTTGATTGACTTTAATTAACATATCCAATAAATGATGGGAATGTGAAAAGTATGCCAAACATTTGCATAGTTGTGTGATATACCAACTGCCAGTAACCGTGTTTGTCCACGCTATTGAAAAATCTACACATGCACAAGCAAAAAGAAAATCTGCTTCTTCTTCGCTAAAATTATGTGGCTTTATAACGATGCTCAGAGTCGATTTAGTTGGTTCAATAGGAAGAGCTGATGGAAGTGCCAATACATTAGGTAATGAGACATTTGATTTATTTTCTTTATTTGTTTTGCTGTGACTACCTCCTGATCCAAGAGTATTACCCGTTGAAGAAGGAGAGGATTGGGTTCGACATCCTTGTAAAAAGAAACATTTTGGTTTTTCTTTTAATGAATGACATTTGCTGGGATAAAAATATTGTTGTAAATGTAAATAAGGAATAGTGACAGCATCTGTTCCAATAATACATCCTGAATAACCATGCGATAAGATAAATATCATAAGATAATCATAGCTTGTGAAATCTTTTTTACTGAGATTATCAAATACTTCTAATATTTTAGTAGAGGACAAGTTGTGATGTTTCTCAATATCTTTATCATTAATTGCTAAATTGGTTGTGCATACACTATAAATTTTCTCAATATCGGTTTCATAGGCTGCCAGGGTAGGAAAAATGCGATTATCAAATTGTGAATTCCTTATAATACAGACGTATCCTTTCGCATGTGATCCATTTTGTATTGGATAATAATCCTGTTGGTCAGTAAGGAGTACGGAATCTTCCATGGATAACGATTCATTTATTGTAGTTGAGGGTTTAGCATAGATATTTTTATATTCAGAATGAATCATACATTCAATGAGTAGTGTATCGTTGCTTAAGTAATCATTTAATTTTGATAATTCCAGGAAATCAAACCCATGGCTCGAATTTTTATGATCAAATACAGAATGTTCCCATCTTCTACAAACGTTTTCTGAGGGGTTAGTTGGATGAATGACTGACAATGTATATGTATAATTTACGCCATTACCATTAACATAACAAAAAGATGAAATTTCATTCATTGCAAGATATATAGAAATATATCCAGGTAGGGCATTACTTTCTGGATCAACAGCAAGTTCCCAATATTTCCCATGTATTAATTTTTTATCTGATACTAATCTTTGTTTACCCTTTTGAGAAAAATTTTTAATTTCAAATGTCATCATTGGGCTGGACGCGGCGGGTTCGCCAATAGGGAGGGCTTGGCTGCTGCTAGAGCTTGATCTGTTAGAGATTGTTGTGCTGCTAGTCGGCGCTATTTGTAGAAATTCTTCTCGTGATGATAGGCTCATTCCTCACCTGTTTTGTTGTCTCTCATGAATTATAGGCTTAGAATTGCCGACCACTCTTCTTTGGTGACTGGTGTAATGGATAGCCGGCTGCCGCGACGAAGTACAACCATGTTTTCCAGTAATGGATGTTGTTTTAGTTCTGAGAGTGTAATCATTTTTTTAAATTTCTTCACAAAGCGCACATCCACCATAAACCAGCGAGGATTTTCTGGTGTGCTTTTGGGGTCATAATATTTTGACTCAGGGTTTTGTGCGCTTGGATCGGGGTAGCCTGCTTTAACAATTTCAACAATGCCAACAATTCCCGGAGGCGTGCAATTGGAATGATAGAAAAATGCTTTGTCACCGACTTTGATCTCGTCACGCAGCATATTGCGTGCTTGATAATTGCGAACGCCATCCCAGTGTTCTGTCTGCTTTGGTTTTGCGCACAGTGTATCGATGCCGAAAGTTTCTGGTTCAGATTTAAATAACCAATATTGCATGATGACCTCATGAAGTGTAGCAACCGATAGGTTAGGAATTTTATGTGTTCTGAAAAAATAAAGATAGCATTGTAGGTTGGGCTGAGCGTTTTTTGCGAAGCCCAACATTTCATTAAAACGTTGGGCTTCGCAAAAAACGCTCAGCCCAACCTATATCTGTGCCATCGCTTTTATACAAAAAAACAGGGTCAGGTTTCAATCGCTGGATACCGTGGACAAGCCACGGTACGTGGGGGCTTGAGAAAGAACAAAAAAAATCCCCCTTCGCAAAAAGGGGGATAGAGTATTTTACACGAACCAAATAAGTCGCCCGGCAATAAGCACGAGCAATCTCTATTAACGCTTCATCGCATCAAAAAAATCTTCATTGGTTTTGGTAGATTTTAATCTGTCGATCAGGAACTCAATCGCAGCCAAATCATCCATTGGTTGTAGAATCTTACGCAGAATCCACATCTTTTGAATTTCATCAGGGCGTGTTAGCAATTCTTCACGACGTGTGCCGGATTTATTTAAGTTAATAGCAGGATAAATACGACGTTCTGCAATCTTACGATCCAGATGGATTTCCATATTACCCGTACCTTTAAATTCTTCGTAAATCACATCGTCCATCTTGGAGCCTGTATCAACAAGCGAAGTTGCAATAATAGTCAAGCTGCCGCCTTCCTCAATGTTACGCGCGGCACCAAAGAAGCGCTTAGGGCGTTGCAATGCGTTTGCATCCACACCACCGGTTAATACTTTGCCGGACGCAGGTACAACCGTGTTATAAGCTCGCGCTAAACGCGTAATCGAATCTAACAAAATCACCACGTCGCGTTTATGTTCAACCAGACGCTTCGCTTTCTCGATAACCATTTCAGCCACTTGTACGTGACGGTTAGCCGGTTCATCAAAAGTACTTGCAATCACTTCGCCTTTCACAGAGCGAGTCATTTCGGTTACTTCTTCAGGGCGTTCGTCAATTAACAACACCATCAAATAACATTCAGGATGGTTTTGAGAAATGGAGTGTGCGATGTTCTGTAACATCATGGTCTTACCCGCTTTCGGCGGTGATACGATCAAACCACGTTGGCCTTTACCGATTGGCGATGCAAGATCAATGATGCGCGCGGTGATATCTTCCGTGCTGCCATTGCCGCATTCCATTTTTAAACGCTCATTCGCGAACAATGGCGTTAAGTTTTCAAATAACACTTTGCTCTTCGCATTTTCAGGCGCATCAAAGTTAATGTGATCGACTTTCAATAATGCAAAATAACGTTCGCCTTCTTTCGGTGGGCGAATTTTACCGGATATGGTGTCACCCGTGCGCAAATTAAAGCGACGAATCTGACTGGGAGACACATAAATATCATCAGGCCCGGCAAGGTATGAACCCTCTGCGGAACGTAAAAAACCAAAACCGTCTTGGAGAATTTCCAGGACGCCGTCGCCATAGATGTCTTCGCCGCGTTTTGCGTGCGCTTTTAAAATAGCGAAGATGATATCTTGTTTGCGGGAGCGGGCCATGTTTTCCAGGCCGTATTCGTCGGAGAGAGCGATTAATTCAGCTGCACTTTTTTTCTTAAGTTCAGTCAGATTCATAATTGTTTAATGCCTTTAGTAAAATAAAAATAAGATAAGTTCAGTAACTTCAAAGAAAGTTGTGGCTAGCTTTTTATTACTTTTTTATAGATATCCTCTATTTAACCCTATTCTGAGAGACTGAATCTTTTTAGAGGGCTTCATAATCTAAAATTTGCTGCTATATAGCTTATGGGTCTAGCTGAACTAGGTGCATAAAACACAATAAGAGCTGGGGTCTAAATTACTTATCGTCACAGTGTGGATTAATTCGATAGATTAAAACGAGGTTGTCTTCTGTGCGTAACATAACACTAAATTTCGGGAATATCTAGCACCTTTTTTAGTTTTGTAATATCTTCTTTTTTCTGGAGTTAGCCCTCCTTCTGGCGGGCAGAAAGAGGACATAAAGCGCAATATTAGATATGAGAATCAATAAAGCTGGCTAACTCTGTCTTGGTCAGCAAGCCTACTTGAGTCGCTTGAACTTGACCGTCTTTGAACAGAATCAACGTTGGAATACCACGAACGCCAAACTTGGGCGCTGTTGCTGGATTGCTGTCGACATCCAGTTTAACGATCTTCAGCTTGTCGCCATATTTGACAGCCAATTCTTCCAGAATAGGTGCAATGGCTTTGCAAGGACCACACCATTGTGCCCAAAAGTCGACTAAAACAGGTGTCTTTGATTCAACTACGTCAGCTTCGAAGCTATCGTCAGTGGTTGCGGAAATATGATTGCTCATGTCTGTCTGCCTTAAGATAAAAGTAGTGGGTACATTTCAATGGAAATTAGGCTGTTTTGCAAGCTTTCTGTCGTTGGGCGGTTCTTTGACAAAAGCCATTAAACTGCCACCGATCATGAAAAATAACAAAATACTGGCGATCCCTGCGCGTTGAGAATGGAAGTATAAGGTGGATACCCCAAATAACCAAGGCCCAACAAAGGCGGTGATTTTGCCAGAGAAGGCATATAACCCAAACATTTCAGTTGATTGCTGTGAAGGCGTTAAGCGTGCCATCAGAGACCGGCTGGCTGCTTGCACGGGGCCTACAAATAAGCTGAGCACCAGCGCCATTCCCCAAAATAAGGTGCTGTTATGAATAAAGATAATAGGCAACCCTAAAAAGAACATGCATAGCAGCGAAAATAAAATCGTCGGTTTTGAGCCAAAGTAATCATCGACCCAGGCTAATAAAATGGCCCCAAGACCTGCCGAGACATTCATGCTGATACCAAACAAAATGACATGGGTCAAATCCATGCCAAACGTGGCGGCCGCAAAAATACCGGCAAACGTAAACAGCGTATTGAGTCCATCGATAAAAATCATATGCGCAATGAGAAAAAATGAAATGCTTTTTTGTTGTGGTAATTTTTTTAAGGTGTTGGCCAGGTCTTTTAAGCCTTGGCGAATGGAATCTTTGATGGGCAGTTTTTTGGTATCGATTTCAGGTGCTAACCAAAAGAAAGGCAGCGCAAAAATCAAAAACCACAACCCACACAAAGGCCCGCAAATCCGAACGTTTGCCCCTGTTTCTGAATTCAACCACGCAGGCGCGGATTTAACAAAACCAAATAAAACGATACTCAGCGCAAAAATACCACCCACATAGCCTAATCCCCATGCCCAACCTGAGATGCGCCCCAGATAAGTGGGTGGGGCAATGTGAGGCAGATAAGCATTATAAAAAACCACCGAGAGCTCAAGACCAATGGTTCCCAAAATGACAAACAACAAAGTGGATTTAACATACTGGACATCAGGGTAGGAAAACCACAGACAGAAACTGCTGACGACACAGAGCAGCGTAAATAAAATAAGCCACGATTTATGCCCTCCGCCATTGTCTGCAATGGCGCCTAAAATAGGGCTGCCAATGGCCACTAAGACGCCAGCAATTGCCATGGCGTTTGCCCATTGGTAAGTGCCAATGATGGAATTGGTGGCAATATGAGAGGTAAAGTAGGTGCCAAAAATAAATGTGATAATGACCACCGGAAATGCCGAGCTTGCCCAGTCAAACAAACACCAGGCAAGTAAGATACGATGGTTTTTCACAGGTCATCATTTCCTTTTTTGTAAGCTTCATCTGGGTTTCCAGAGGGTCCCGCCAGAATCATATCTAGCGTGGACTCACCGCAATGTTTTGCGATTTCTTCGCGCGTCGCGGTTTTTAATCGTGTTAGCTCTTGCCAATCCTGGCCTTCTGGTTTGATCAAGGGGCTAAAGTTGACACGAATGATGCCAGGCTTTAACAAGCGTTCTTCGCCACGCATGATTTGGCGTGTGCCTTGAATGGCGACAGGCATCAGTGGTGTCTTGGTATCAATCGCCGCCTTGAATGCGCCTGATTTGAAAGGTCTAAGGCCCGTGGCATAGGTGAATGTGCCTTCAGGGAAGATGACAACGGGATTGCCTTGCTCTAACACCGTATCGATATTTTTGGCATCGGCAACTCCTTTAGCTTGTTCAATGCGATCGACGGTGAGATAGCCTAGCTTGTTTACAAACGTTCGGATGATTGGCGTCTTTAACAATTCTTGTTTGCCAACAAAACGCGTATTGGAAGGCAAGAGCGCCATCAATAAGAGAGAGTCAATGTAGCTGGCATGATTTGGCGTATAAATAACGGGATGAGATTGTGTCAGATTTTCTTTGCCCGTGACTTTGATTGGGCAGAAAGCGAAGACAAATAATAAGCGCGCCCAGCCTTTGCAAAGCGGTGCGGCTATTTTTCGCGGCAAGCAGCTCACGCCCAGCCAGATGAACGGCAATGTCAGCACCAGCAATATAGCTAGGTAGGTCGTATACAAGAACTTACCAAGTTTGCTGATAGTATTGCGTGTTTTAAAGCCCACCCAGCCTACGCCAAGTTTAGTAATCTGCATCCAGACTGGCATGCCCGCTTTGGCAAGCTTGCCTTCAAGATAGGCTGCACGACAGGCGGAGCGTTGTAATTTTCCGCTGGAGGTTTTAGGAATGAGTCGTGGCGGCACCAGAATGACATCATCAGGGGCAATGTCTAGGGCTGTGTTAATCTTGTCGATGATTTGCTGAATGATTTCGTTGCGTTCTTTTGTGCGTTTTTCAGCGCTTTCTGCAACAACGATTAATTTTTCAGTCCCACGCTTAGGATCAATAGCGCCAAAGGCAATAACGCATCCTTTGCGTATGCCGGGTACGGTCGCGGCAATGTCTTCAATTTCAGTTGGGTATAAATTACGTCCCGCTTTAATAATCGTGTCTTTGCAGCGGCCAGTGATAAACACTTCGCCATCCACGAGATAAGCATAATCCCCAGAATCTAACCAGCCATCGTGATAAATAGCAAACGTGGCTTCAGGATTGCCGTAATAACCTTGCATATTGGATGGACCTTTAAATTGTAGGTGTCCAATGTGTCGAGCAGGCAACAATTGATTTTCATCATCAACGATACGCACTTCATGCCCGGGCAAGGGAGGTCCGCATGAGACAAACTCAAGACAGTTAACATCTTCCGTTGGTGTGGCGAGAAATGTTTCTTCATAAGCTTTGCGATCGACTTTATCAATCCATGGTTTGCGACCCGGTGGGGACACCGCTAAGCCAACAGTGGACTCTGCAAGACCATACACTGGCAAAAAGGTTTCAAGCTTGAAGCCGTAAGGTGCAAATTTTTCTGCAAAGCGTTGCAAGGTTTTAGGTTGAATGGCTTCCGCGCCATTGGCGGCAATGCGCCAGGAGCTGAGATCTAACCCTTCAATGGTGGCAGGATCAATTTTACGAACGCAGAGTTCATAAGCAAAATTAGGGCCGCCTGAAATCGTGGCGCGATGATGATGGATGGCCCATAACCATTGTTCTGGGCGATTTAAAAAAGTGAGCGGTGATAAAGCATTCAGTGGTAGCCCGTGATATAAGCTGCCAAGCCATAGACCAATCAAGCCGAGATCATGATATAGCGGCAACCAGCTTACCGTAGCATCATCCGGTGTTATGTTAATGGATTGACCAAAGGCATGAATGTTAGATATCAAATTTTGATGTGTTAAGAGCACGCCTTTCGGTGCGCTGGTGCTGCCGGATGTGTATTGGATCAAGCCGAAGTCTTCGGGTTTTGCGATATAGGGTTTCGCTTTTTCTTTGCTCTTCATGAGTGTGTCGGTGGTGACAACGGCTTTTAAGCTTGGAATAAAAGCGCGAAGTAATTGACTGATGTTTTCTGCTTCATGAAAGGTGACCAGCATTCGAACTTGAGCATTTTGTAAAATTTTAGCTTCCTGTTTAGCATAAGCTTCGATTTGATGCGGACGCAGTGGGGGATAAATGGGAACCGGAACGCAGCCTGCTAATAAAATTCCAAAGAAGGTATAAAAAAACCGCGGATTGGTAGGTTGCATGATCGCAACTGTATCGCCAGGTTTTAAACCGTATTTTTGAATGCCATGAGCGACTTGCAAAGCAGATTCGTAGAGCTTGCCATACGAAATCATTTCTTCACGTCCATTCTCATCCAGCATATAAATATGTGGGCGTTCAGGCGCTTCAAGGGCATAGCGCTCCACGACCTCATTCAGCGTGGTCGCAGAAGACATATCAATACGAGATTTTTTCAAGGCTTCGGTATTGAATTCGCGCGGTACTTTCATTTGAACGGGTGTCGCGGTGTAGATGGCTTTCGCTATATCTTCTAGAGAATCTGCTTCAGCTAAGAGATTGTCAGGCAGATGTACATTGAAGTGTTTTTCGATGCGCTGAAACAATTCCGCTCGCCCTAAGCTATCGATGCCTAGGTGTTTTTGCAGTGAAATGGTTAAGGTGATTTTGCGTTGGCTATATTGTGTGCCTGACTCGGCTAATAATTGCTGAATAATGGTGATCAGTTGTGTTTCAATCGCTTGCTCAGTTAATTTCATTTACTTAACCTTTTCAAGTAGAAGACGCGGTAGCTGTCCAGCTTTTCCCATGGCCTGCCAGGCAAAATGTTTTTTGGCAGCGGGGCAAATATCTAATCCAATCATGCCGATTTGACGCGCTATAGTAACCAAAGAAAAGTCTTCTGAAAATAACTTTGGTAACTGATGAGATAAGCGTGTGCTATTCGATTGTTGCTTTTCTTGCCATGAAAGATAAGTTTGCCAGTTGGGTTCATCAGGATTGTCGGTAATGCATTGGACTAGCATGGCAATTTCAGATAACGCGAGGTTTAAGCCTTGAGCGGCCAGCGGCAGCAATGTGTGCGCGGCATTGCCCATTAAGACAACATGTTGTTTAATCGTTTGTGCTGACTTTAGCATGTGAAGCGGATAGGTGTGGCGCTGGCCAATTTGTTTTAGGCGACCCAGTCGATAACCAAATTGTGTTTGTAATGTTTTTAAAAAACTCGAATCATCTAGTTGTAATAAATCTTGAATCGCTTGGTTGTCATCCGTCCAGATGGTGGCTGTGCGGTCACCCACTAACGGTAACATTGCGATCGCACCGGATGAATGAAAGCGTTCATAAGCGATACCTTGATGCGATCGTTGTAATTCAGTGATTGTCACGATGGCGCTTTGTTCGCATTGTGTAGTTTGTGTTTCAATATTCAATAATTCGCGTACGGTCGAGTGTGTGCCATCGGCACCAATGATGATTTTGCCTTCTAATTCGAGGTTGGCTGTTTCAGTTTCGACGATGAGGTTCGCGTGCGTCTCAGTTTGTGTTAATTGTTTTAATTTGGCGGGGCGGAACATGGTGACACGGTTTTGTTTGGCGAGTGCATTGTTTAATGCCATGTTAATGTCTTGTGCTGGCACGACATAGCCCAATGCGTGCACGCCCGCTTCTTCTGCTTTTAATCGAATTTTACCAAAATGTCCGCGATCTGAAATATGAACTTGTTGTATTGGAGCCGCATGCGAAGAGAGCGCCTGCCAAATCCCAAGGTTATCCAGTAAGCAGTAGCTACCGTAGTTTAACGCGATTAAGCGTGAATCGTGACGCGTATTAAGTGGTGCGGCGTCAACGAGTGCAATGCGTAATGTCGTCTCTTGCAATGCACAAGCGAGGCTTCCCCCCACCATGCCGCCACCAATGATAATGATATCGTATTGCATAAAAAATTATGACTTCGCCATGAGGTTTTCAATATCTTCAATACTTTTCGGTACGTGATGACTGAGTACTTCATGTCCTTCTGTTGTTATTAATATGTCGTCTTCTATGCGTATGCCAATGTTATGCCAGCGTTTGTCCACATTCGGTGTGTCAGCTGAAATATAGATGCCGGGCTCTACGGTTAAAACCATACCAGGCTGCAAAGTGCGCCATTTGCCATTGATTTTGTAGCGGCCTACATCATGGACATCCAGACCTAACCAGTGGCCGGATTTGTGCATATAAAAAGGAAAATAAGCTTGGGTTTCGATTAAATCATTGAGGTTGCCTTTTAAGATACCAAGATCTATCAAGCCTTGCGTGATTACTTTCACGATAGCATCTTGCATGGCTGGCCACTCAGCGCCAGTGTGCGCTGCTTTGATGCCAGCGAGTTGCGCTTCTAGCACTAATTCGTAAATCGCTCGTTGTTCGGCAGAAAAAATCCCATTAGCCGGAAAGGTGCGAGTAATATCAGCCGCGTAATTATGGAATTCGGCTCCTGCATCGATGAGCACCAGATCACCGGCGACAATGGGTTGATCGTTATTGATGTAATGCAGAATGCAACTGTTGGCGCCCCCGCCGACAATCGAAGTATAAGCAGGAAAGCGTGCGCCATGACGATTAAACTCATACATGATTTCCGCTTCAAGTTGATATTCGTTAACGCCCGGTTTGCAATGTTGCATGGCGCGCACATGCGCTTGTGCCGAAATTTGTGCGGCTTGTCGCATGAGTTCGATTTCACCAATGCTTTTGATTAAGCGCATCTCATGTATGGTATCGGTGATGTCTTTAAAGCAGAGCGGTGTTTGTTGACCATTGCGAATTTTGCCGCGTAATTTGTTTAATGCGCTCATTAACGCTTTGTCGAACGCTTTGTCTAAACCGAGGGCATAATGAATTTCCGTGCGGCCTTCCAGTAATTCGGGCAGTTTGTTTGCTAAATCGCTAATAGGAAAAGCTTGATCAGCGCCATAAGTTTCGCAAGCACCCGCTTGACCTGCGCGAATACCATCCCAAATTTCACGCTCACGGTCTTTGGGACGATTAAATAAAACAAATTCACCTTCAGCACGTTTGGGAGCAAAAACGGCAACCGATTCGGCCTCATTAAAGCCGGTCAAATAGTAAAGATCGCTTTGCTGGCGATAAGGGTAGTCATAATCACCATTGCGCTGGGCAATGGGCGATGAGGGGAGAATCACAATACCGGTAGGCCCGATTTTTTGCATGAGTTGGCTACGGCGTTTGGCATATTCAGTCATTTTGATCATGCTTGTCTCCTGTCATGGCGGTATTTAACTTCCCTTACTCTGGGAGTGAGGTGTTATGTTTTATAAAAAGCGCGTACTAGTGGTTTAATGTAGCGAGCTGTCATCATCCAATAATGATTCCTGATCACCCGTCTTCAGATCATGATAAATCATCAAGATAACGAGGCGCACGTATTCTGCTAATTCAAAATAAGCGGTTTCGTCTTCTTCGGTGGAGGTGAGGTCATCGTATTTGACTTGCGCAATTTCTGTCAGATCATTCAGTGCATCGCTGACTTCGGGAGTGATGCGATTGGCTATTGATGTCTTCGCTTGTTGCAGTCCTGTTAAGAACCCTTGGCATAATAGCCCTAAGCTTTCAGCGCGAACATTGATATCGGCTGTGTCGTCTGGTAATAGCAAGACGAATTCAAATGAAAACTCACTCATTTCTTTATAGGTTAGTGTGTAGAGGCGCTGCAAGAGTTCCAGTGTGTATTTATTCTTTTTAGGGCCTACCACCAGTTTTTCCCACAGCGTGTCAATTTTGCCGGAGGTGGCGCAAATGATGCCGCAAATAATACCATGCACTTCGGGTGCATGCAGGGGTGACTCAGTTTTTTGCAGTGCGTCGGTTAATTCGGCAAAGCTAGGATATTCTGTCATTTGACTCATGTAGAAAACCAAAAAGTAAGTTGAAACAAAAGATGGTAGCAGGGTTGGTCTCTTAAGGCAAAAGCTCCTCTTTCTTTTGCAAGAAAGAAGAGCTTTTTCGCTTATTTATTAACGCGGTCTGGATGAGGGGTGTATTGGTTTGTATGGTATTGGCTGTGTGGAAGCTTTTTGCTCTGCCGGCTGCCGCCTTCCAAAGAGGCAAGCATTATGATAGGCAGCATAGTTGCTATTCGGATGTTCCCATTGCCAGATTTTTCTGGCAATCACCTCTTTGGTTAAAAGTATAAGACGAGGATTTTTTTCAACTTGATGCACCGTTTCTTCTGAAAGATTGGCTATTTGGGCGACAGTGACTTTTCCTGCGAGTAACAAGCCGAACATCTTGGCGTTGGTGGCAATGATACAGGCCCTTTGTGAGAGCAATAAAGCCTCTTCTAAAGGCATAACGCCCTGATCGATTAATATATCCATGCCTGGAATTTTAAGGTTGTTACCGCTTTCATCGTCAATGCCAGCTAGCGTGGCGTAGCTTATTTTCCCTTGTCTTAACATGCCAAAGTAGGATTTTAAAGAAATAACGCGCAGCGCGCCATGAGATGGAATTTGTTGAGTGAATAATTGAATGATATCGGGATGCATGAGATTTTTTAAACGCTCATCGCTTAAGTAAGTGAAAGAGATGAATGCGATTTGATTATTCTGTAATGCATTTTGATAAAAGGGCATTGCTAAAAGGGCGGCGCCTGTTGCCGAGAGCATTTTAGCCTGCATAAACTTGACTTTCAGCGCAACAATTAATTGCATGATGGGTTGTTGCGTCACTATATTATATTGGCTGTCAGTCACTTCTTTTAAGTCAAAAATAGTCAGCCTGTCTTGCATAAGCATTTGGTGGTACTGAAATACTTGTGTCAGCTTTTTTTCATTAGTGGATAATTGCGCGGCGTCCTCTAGAGAGAGGTCGATGCGGGGAGTCCTTATCAGTGACACGGTGCCGTCCAAATTGAGAAAATCCACCGTTTCTCTAGAGAGCGCGTTCAGCGTGTCAGCGGTCAGGCGTTTTGCTTCTATTTCTTTAAAATAATAGGCATTAGTCAAGAGCTGGATTGCCGGTAGTTGAGAGGATATTAATGTAGGGCCATCGTATTCTTCTGCCACTTCTTCAGCATCTTCTATTTTAATGTCTTCGTCGTCTGGTATCGCTTCTTCGCTGATGCGGCTTGCGCCTAATAAGAGAGGCTCTGAATCTGCTTTCTCTTCCGCTATACTGCTAAATGAGGGTTCTGGCAGTTCGTTACTGTTTCTATTGTGTTCGTCCGTAATCATTTTGTTGAGATGCGTCAATATCAACTGTTCGGCTCTGGCCTCAATCACGGCAGGAGCAAGCCGGACAGTTGCCATAATAAATTTTGATTCTTTTAAATCTAGCAGCGCGTCTCTTTTTTTATTGATTTCCTTCTTTTTATCTTCTTCAGTTGCATCGGGTTTGGCGGTGGCATTGACTTCATCGGCAATGGTTTTATTCTCAGCTGCTGATATGTCAAAGTAAGGAATGCGCTTTAGTTGAAAAGTGTCTTGAATCGGTTCAGGGGAGGCATCTATAGTGAGATGAGCGTAGACATATTGGCTTATTTCGTCCGCTATTTCCGGGAAAAGCCTTGCATGATAAATTTTATTTTTAAGCGGAGGCAGGGTCCATTCATTCTCAAAATTGTTATGCTGATGTATTTTGGCTTTGAAGCTTTCCGTAAAGTTGGGTTGCTCACGGAGTCTTTGCATTATCGCTTCAGGGTGCCAGGCAAGGTTATTCACGCCATATTTAGTCGCCTCTTTGCCTAGCTCTTCAGTGGCAATTTCTACCATATAACTTTGGACATCGCCCACCGTGATATCGGGATTGGGCTCATCCAGTCTTTGCAAAAAATCTTGTGGATTTGCGACCAGTTTTTGCAGGTCATCGAAATCGCTCTTTGCTTCAAGGGAGGAGAGAAAAGCCTGTTCAATGTTTTGTATTTCAGCGAGCAAGTCTTCTTTCGTGTCAAATTGAAAATAGTAATCAATAGCGCTGCGGATAGAATCTTTTTGTATCGTAACTAACGGCATAATGATGCGCCTCCTTGTGCAATTCAATAGCATTAACTTTTTATCTTACCCTGCTAATTCTTAAGGTAATCTTAAGAAGGCTAAACTGAGGTAATGATTCATGGGCCAGCTCTACTTTTGATCACCGTTGAGACTTCTGTTTTATGCCATGAAACGTTATACTCCCAAACTTGTTCGTCTGTGTTCTGTTGGCACAAGGATTAATATAAAGGGAGTTATATGGGAAAAAGAACGCCACTCTATGAGTGTCACTTGCAAGCAGAGGCAAAAATTGTCGACTTTGCTGGCTGGGACATGCCCTTGCATTATGGTTCGCAGTTACAAGAACATCATCAAGTTCGTCAAGACGCGGGTCTTTTTGATGTATCACACATGACGATTGTGGATTTTACGGGTCGTGATGTTTCTCTTTATCTCAAACACCTGCTTGCCAATAATGTGGATCGCTTAGTGCCAGGTAAGGCTCTCTATACCTGCATGTTGAATGAGCAGGGCGGCATTATCGATGATTTGATCGTCTACAAGCTGAGTGAAGATTTCTATCGTCTGGTCGTAAATTCCGGCACGCATGACAAAGATTTAGCGTGGCTTGCAAAGCAGGCGAAAGCATTTCAGATAACCATAAAAGAACGTACTGATTTAGCGATGTTGGCCATACAGGGTCCGCGTGTGCGTCAAAAAATCGCTTCTCTTTTTACGCCTGCCCAAACACAATTGATTCTGGATTTAAAATCATTTCATGCGGTCACAGTAGATGATTACTTTGTTGCGCGCACGGGTTACACCGGTGAAGAAGGGTTTGAGATAATATTGCCCGCCAGCAAAGCGTCCACGTTCTGGCAGCAGTTGGTTGCCGTGGGAATAAAACCATGCGGATTAGGTGCCAGAGACACATTGCGTCTTGAAGCCGGTTTAAATTTGTATGGCGCCGATATGGATGAAAAAGTGACGCCGCTAGAGTCAAATCTGAGCTGGACTGTTGCATTTGAACCGGCTGATCGTGATTTTATCGGCCGCAGCGCGCTTTTAGAACAGCAGCTTGCGGGGGTGAGGTACAAACTGGTTGGTTTAGTTTTAGAAGGCCAAGGTGTTTTACGCAATCATCAAAAAGTGATTGTAGACGGTGTGGGCGAAGGCGAAATTACAAGCGGTAGTTTTTCACCTACATTGAACAAGGGTATTGCCCTTGCGCGTGTTCCCGTCAATACCAAAGAAAGTTGTTTGGTTGGGATGCGAGGAAAGCTGGTTCCTGCACAGGTTGTCAAACCGCCTTTTGTTCGCCAAGGCAAGCAGGCCGAAAATAAAAAAAATTTAGTAATATGATGGAGCCATCTAATGAGTAGTGTACCTAAAGCTTTAAAATATTCTAAAACGCATGAATGGGTGCGCGAAGAAGACGACACCGTGATTATTGGTATCACGGATCATGCTCAAACCATGTTGGGCGATTTAGTGTATGTGGAATTGCCTGAATTAGAGTTCAGTTTTGAGATGGGTCAAGAGTGTGCCGTGATTGAGTCAGTTAAAGCAGCCGCTGATATCTATTGCCCAATCTCTGGCGAAGTCGTCGAAATCAATGAGCTACTGTTGGATAATCCGCAGCTAATCAACGAAGACCCTTACGGAAAAGGTTGGTTGTTACGCCTGCGTCCGTTTGAAAATGATTTCAAAGAGTTGTTAACAGCAGAGCAATACACCAAATTGGTTGCTTCAGAAGCGCATTAAACCAATCTCCGCTGCGCTCTTGCGCGGCGGAATTGTAAGGTAGGGACTTATGCCATTTATTCCACACACGGATCAAGATATTCAAGCCATGTTAGCCACCATCGGTGCGGCTAAAGTCGAAGATTTATTTGATGAAATTCCCACAAGTTTGCGTCATGCGAGTTTAGATACGACTGCCTCAGGTTTAACCGAGATGGAGTTATCGCGTCTGATGCGTGAGCGCGCCAAGCAAGATGGCGATTTGCTTTGTTTTATTGGGGCAGGTGCTTATGAGCATCATATTCCTGCCGCAGTGTGGGAAGTTGCTAGTCGCGGTGAATTTTTGACGGCTTACACGCCTTATCAAGCTGAAGCGAGTCAAGGGACATTGCAGCTTCTGTATGAATATCAAACCATGATGGCCAGTCTCATGGGGTTAGCTGTATCCAACGCTTCTTTATATGACGGTGCATCCGCTTTAGCCGAAGCCATTTTGATGGCAGTGCGTGCTAACCGAAAAAACCAGTCGCATCAAGTATTGATTCCTGCAACCGTTCATCCACATTACCGTCAAGTCGTAGAAGCCATTGTGGGGCAGCAAGGTATTCAACTGACTGAAGTGCCGTATGATCCAAAAACGGGTACGACATCGCTTTCTTTTCTCGAAGCCTTCTCAGGGAATGTCACGGCATTCGTTATTCCACAACCTAACTTTTTTGGTCAGATTGAAGAAGTGGATGCTTTAACAGACTGGGCCCATGCGCATGACGCACTCGCTATTGCTGTCGTGAACCCGCTAGCCATGGCCATTTTAAAGGCGCCAGGACAATGGGGGCAAGATGGAGCCGACATTGCTTGTGGTGAAGGTCAGCCATTAGGCGTGCCATTGGCATCCGGTGGGCCTTATTATGGATTCTTGTGTTGTAAGATGGATTTTGTGAGACAGTTGCCGGGCCGTATTGTGGGGCGCACGGTGGATGCCGAAGGCAAACCCGGTTTTGTGTTAACACTACAAGCACGCGAACAACATATTCGACGTGCCAAAGCGACTTCTAATATCTGCACTAATCAGGGTTTGTTAGTGACTGCCAGCACCATACACATGAGCTTGCTGGGTCCTAAAGGATTGCGTCTAGCCGCATTGGCCAGTTACCAGAATACGCGTTTACTCAGTCAAAAACTGTCAGCCATTCCAGGTGTGAAGCGTGTGTTTCATGGCGCTGCTTTTCATGAAATGGTTTTGCGTTTGCCGCAGCCAGTGAATCAAGTCTTAGTGGAATTGGCCAAATTTAATATTCAAGGCGGTTATGCCATGGGCGCTACCTATTTTGAATTGAATGATTGTCTTTTAGTTTGCGTTACGGAAACGAAGACCATTCTTGATTTAGATGAATATGCCGATAAGTTGCAATTTGTATTAGAAAAGCTCGCAGATACTGGTGTGACTTTAGAGAAAAAAACATTAGTGGATTGAAAAAAGGAGTCTGATGACGATGTTGATTTTCGAACAATCCCAAAAAGGCCGCTCGGCTCGGGCACAGCTCCCGCGAGAGATCACAGCAGAGCTGGATATTCCAGCGCATCTGTTACGACAAGATGAGCCTTTGTTGCCTGAGGTGTCTGAGTTGCAAGTCGTCAGACACTATACGCGTTTGTCCCGTAAAAATTTCTCGATTGATACGCAGTTTTATCCGTTGGGTTCTTGCACCATGAAATATAATCCACGCGGGGTGCACAGGCTGGCTTTTCTGGAGGGTTTTTTAAATCATCATCCTTTGTCCTTAGAGACACAAAGCCAGGGATTTATGGCTTGTGCTTATGAGCTGCAAGAAATATTAAAAAATGTTACTGGTATGAAGGGCGTATCGCTGACACCAATGGCGGGCGCACAAGGTGAGTTTGCGGGGGTGGCGATGATTCGTGCTTACCACGAATCGCGAGGTGATACCGCGCGTACTGAAATTCTTGTGCCAGATGCAGCGCATGGCACTAATCCTGCATCGGCTGTGCAATGCGGTTATAAAGTACGAGAAATACCCACCGGTATAGATGGCAATGTGGATATTGAGGCATTGCGCGCCGCCGTGGGGCCACAGACAGCAGGAATTATGTTAACGAACCCATCCACTCTCGGTGTGTTCGAGCAAAAAATTCAAGAGATCGCAAAAATCGTGCACCAAGCCGGTGGTTTGTTGTATTACGATGGCGCAAATTTAAATGCCATTTTAGGCAAGGTGCGTCCGGGCGATATGGGTTTTGATGTGATGCACATCAATTTACATAAAACATTTGCGACACCGCATGGTGGCGGCGGTCCTGGTGGTGGGCCTGTTGCGGTAAGCGAGCGTTTAGTGCCGTTTTTACCTATGCCTATTGTCGCAAAATCAGGCGATTTTTACCGCTGGTTAACGGAAGCAGATTGCCCCCAAACCATTGGTCGTCTTTCTAGTTTTATGGGTAATGCGGGTATTATTTTGCGTGCTTATATGTACGCACGCTTGTTGGGGGCTGAAGGCATGCACCGAGTCGCGGAATTTGCGACATTGAATGCTAATTATCTTTTGGCCAGACTTAAGGCCGCAGGATTCACACCGGCTTATCCAACACGTAGAGCCAGTCATGAGTTTATTATTACCTTAAAGCAAGAAGCCAAAGAATTACATATATCGGCTTTGGATGTTGCAAAGCGATTATTGGATTATGATTTTCATGCGCCAACCATGTATTTTCCTTTGCTTGTACCGGAATGCTTGCTGATTGAGCCAACCGAAACAGAAAGCAAAGAAGCATTGGATGCTTTTGCTGATGCCATGATAAAAGTACTGGATGAGGCCAAAGCCAATCCCGAACTTTTAAAAAATGCTCCTCACCATTTACCTGTTCGACGTTTGGATGAAGTGAAGGCGGCAAGGGAATTGGATTTGGTATATGACCCAGAACGCTCTCATTCACTTTAACAAAAGTGAAGGTGAATTAAAAAAAGAGGTAGCAGTTACTTTTTGTAAATATAGATGTGTAGGTTGGGTTGAGCGTTTTTCGCGAAACCCAACATCATTAAAGCCCACCGGTGCCGCACCAAGATCGCACAGCCATAAGGTAATATTGGGTTTCGTACCTCAGTCTAGCTCATCTTCTCATGCTGAGGAGATATTTGCACAAATAGCAACGCATTCCATTAACTAAAACTTTCCTCGCTAACTGTCACTACACGATTCCGACCTTCTTTTTTTGCTCTATACAAAGCATGATCGGCCGCCTCAATCAAGCTTTGAGATTTAATGCCGTCATCAGGAAAGACTGACAAGCCTATCGAGATAGAAATAGCGCCTAGCGTTTTGTCATTATAATGTAGATCCATTTGCGTCACGGCCCGGCGGAGATTTTCCGCATATTTTATCGCGGTAGGATAAGAGGTGTCATACAAAACAATTAAAAATTCCTCACCACCAAATCGGCAAACGACATCACTGCCTCGCGTCAAGTCCTGAAATAACTTGGCGATATTTTTTAAAACATAATCACCCGCATCATGTCCATAGGTATCATTAAATCGTTTGAAATGATCCACATCAATCATCACCATGGCCACATTCACTCGATTGCGTTCAGCACGTTGAAATTCGCGAGTTAGTGTCTCTTCCAGATAACGACGATTGTATAATCCCGTTAAAGGGTCGCGTACTGACAGAAACCGTAAGGTTTCACGTAAACGAATATTAGCGAGAGCAAGAGAGATGTGCTCAGCCGTTGTCACGAGCAATAAACGTTGATGTTCATTCAGTAAGTCATGATCTGCATGGGTTGTTTGGTCTGCCGATAATTCTAAATAGAGTAATCCCAATGTTTCATTGTGCGCCATCAAGGGAATGCAGACATAGCTTTGCGTTTTACCCTGGCTGGATTCAGCATGCCCACAGATCACACTGAGTGCCGGGTTTTCAACAATGTGAGTCTGATTGCGACGTAATGCCCAACAATCATCCGGCGCGAAAGTGAAATCTTTGATAGTCGTATTGCCCCAAGATAGCCCTAACTCAAGATACGTGTGGGAAGCATGCATGAAATACACAATGCCATTGGAGAAAGGCAGCACTTGCTGACAAAAACTTTTGATTGGACTATAAGCTTCTTCTGCCGTGAGACAAGATTGCAGATTCTCTGTCATGTCGTTCAGCAATGAAATTTCCTGATAGCGTTTTTCTAATTCTTTTACCCCTGTTGCGAGTTTTTCATTGGTCAATTGCAGTTGGATAATACTGTTTAATTGGCTTTCCGCTTCTTTGCGTCGATGTTCAGCTCTCAGGCGTTCCTTCAGTTGCAGTCTCAATAAAACAAAACTTAACATAAGCAAAACTACGGCCAGGCAAGCCACGCTAATCAGGGTCACGTTGCTTCGCATGGCGCCTTTCAGTGCTTGAGTATTGCGTTCATAAAGCAGCGATAACTCGCTATTTTTTATAGCATGAATTTTATTTTTTACTTCATCCGTACTATTTTGATTTGTGCTTGTTAATGTGGATTGAATGGCTGCATCTTTGCCTTCTGTATGGAAAAGCTGAGTTATTTCTGCCTCAGTGATAAGGTAATTTTTGGTGAGGATGTCCAGTTCTTCTACTTTGAGTGCTTGCTCTGGATTGTTTTCAGTGAGTTTTTTAAGATCGGAGATATTTTGTTTTGTTGTTATTACTGCATGTTGAAAGTTAGCCAGGTAATACGGATTATTTGATTTAAAATAGAGTTGCTGCTGCTTCTCACTTAATATTATGTAGAGAAAAGTCGAATTAAGTTTGTCGATAACCTGGTGCGTGTGCACTACCAAATTATTCGCGTTGATCAGGCGTTGAATCTGCTGATACGCATACAGGCCGCCGCTCACCATGAGCGACAAAGCGACAATGAAAATGACGTTAACAAAAGTCTTTTGTAAAATAATTTTCATCATGCGTCTCTTTTTGAAATCGCATTTTGAAATACAGATAGCATGTCAATGGGAATTGGGAACACAATAGTAGAATTTTTTTCTTCGGCGATGTTCGACAATGTTTGCAAATAGCGCAGCTGCAATGCTTGAGGTTGTTGCGACAGAATTTGGGCGGCTTCTAATAACTTGTGCGCCGCTTGCATTTCACCTTCCGCATGAATGATTTTGGCGCGGCGTTCACGTTCCGCTTCGGCTTGTTTAGCAATTGCGCGAATCATGCTTTCATTTAAATCGATGTGTTTGATTTCAACCAAGCTTACTTTGATGCCCCACGCTTCAGTTTGCTCGTCCAATATTTGCTGGATATGTGCATTCAGTTTATTGCGTTCCGCCAACATTTCATCGAGTTCGTGTTGTCCTAAGACGGAGCGCAAAGTGGTTTGAGATAGTTGGCTAATCGCTTCCAAATAATTTTCTACTTGAATGACGGCTTTTTCAGGAGTGATCACACGAAAATATACCACAGCGCTCACTCGCACCGAGACATTGTCGCGCGAGATGACATCTTGTGGTGGAATGTCCATGACGATAGTACGCAATTCTAATTTCACAATTTGTTGGATAAACGGAATGATGAGCACAAGGCCAGGTCCTTTCACGCCGGTAAAACGACCCAGTGTAAAAACCACGGCGCGCTCATATTCCCGCAAAATTTTGACGCTAATAAAAAGTAAAATAAGAATAGGGATAATAAAGTAGGCGAGCGACATGATATTTTCTGGCATGGTCTTGCTCCTTAAGAATAACTTATCATTCGTTTTTTGAGATGGGGTCGACAGTGAGTACCAATCCGGTTATTTTGCGAACTCTTATTCTTTGCCCCACGTGTAATGTTTTTGTGGTTTTCGCTTTCCAAATTTCACCTTGAATGCGCACTTGCAGCTCGTTTGGATTGATGTAGTCGATGACCTCACCTTCAATGCCAATCAATGTTTCTTTGCCGCTCACTACTTTCCTGCGCATGGCTCGAATCGCAAGCATCACGACAATTAAGAAAAATGCGACAGTGAAAAATGTCATCATGAGAATGAGCGACCAGGCAATCTGATAGCCTGGGCTGTTGACGTCTAGAAGTAAGATAGAGCCTGTGACGAAGGCAATAATACCTCCAATGCCTAAGATGCCAAAACTGGAAACCATGATTTCAACCACCATAAAAGTCATGCCCAGTAAAAGCAGCGCGAAGCCAACATAATTGATAGGCAATAATTGAAAAGCATATAAGGCTAATAATAAACAAATGCCGCCTGCAATGCCGGGCAAAAGAAAGCCCGGATTGTAAAATTCAAAGAACAAACCATAAAATCCAATCAGCAATAAAATATAAGCAATATTGGGATTCGTAATAGCAGACAGTAACTGAAAGCGCCAGTCGGGTTGCAGTTCGGTGATGTTTAAGTTATCGGTTTGCAACGTTTGAGTTGTGCTATTGACCTTTACTGTTTGTCCGTTAATTTTGTGCAGTAAGTCGGGTATATCATTGGCGATAAGATTAATTACATTTTGTTTTAAGGCATCTTCAGCGGGTAAGCTTGCGCCATTACGCACGGCTTGCTCTGCCCAGTCAGCATTGCGGCCTCGAAGGATCGCAAGACTGCGGATATAGGCGGTCGCATCGTTAACGGATTTCCGTTCTGCTGCGGACAGATTTTTTTCTGTGATTTGGCTTTTTTCTACGATAAATTCTGGAGAAGGTGCTTCGGCGCCTATATTAAGCGGTGTGGCTGTGCCTAGATTTGTGCCTGGCGCCATGGCGGCAATTTGACTAGCAAAAAGAATATAAGTGCCAGCGCTAGCGGCATGGGCGCCCATCGGTGCAACATAAGCTGCAACGGGAACGGTGGATGTCAGAATGCTTTGGTCAATACCTCTCATGGCTGTTTCAAGACCGCCAGGTGTGTTGATCCGTAAAACAATAATATTGGCTTTGGTGTTTTCAGCCTGTTCGATACCGCGTTGAATGTAATCTTGTGTGGCGGGTCCAATAGCACCTGTGATGCTTAGGACAATAGCTTGTTGCGAGGGGCTAGCAAAAGATGTGCTGCCAGAAAATAAAAAAAGTATAATAGCAACCCAATAAAGTCCTATTTGTTTTTTCATCGAGCATTCCTTGCTGCTTTGTCTATTTATGACGTTGTCTATTATATGTCATAAAAGGGGTTCTGAGTCGCCTTCTGCAGATTTTTTTAATGACTGGGGTCCTGTCAGAGCGGACTTACTTTTTTCATGGAAATAAAAGCAGTGATAGAAGCTTTTATAAAAAAACGGGGTGGCACGGTATAGTGGATTTTGCGCGCGGAACGGAGTGAGCACGGAAAATGCACTATACCTGGACAGGACCCCAGTCAATTTAAAGAATATGCTCTAGCCCATAAACCAAGGTATCCAACGTCATTACCTTCTTGCAGGCCAAACAAACCCCAGGCATAAATGAAACTCTATCGATAGAATCGTGACGCAGCGTAAGTGTCTCTCCAGTCCCACCAAAGATAATTTGTTCATGTGCAACCAGTCCTGGCAATCGAATAGCATGAATAGGAATTTGATGATGACTAGCCCCGCGCGCGCCTGGAATCGTTTCGCGGCTGTGCTTGGTTTCGGTAGCACTGCGCGTTTCTGCCAACATTTCTGCCGTACGTAACGCAGTCCCTGATGGGCTATCGAGTTTTCCATCATGATGCATTTCAATGATTTCCACATGAGGAAAATATTTTGCCATCTTCTGCGCATATTTCATCATCAACACTACGCCAAGTGAGAAATTCGGTGCAATAATGCCGCCCAATTTCAATTTGTCACATTGCGCCTGAAATTGTTTCACCTGATCCAGCAATAGTCCACTGGTACCAATAACAGGATGCGCACCTGCTTCAATGATAATTTGAACATTTTTTAAAACCGCTTCTGCATTGGTAAAATCCACAACCACTTGTGCTTTACTATTTTTAATCGCGGCAGCGAGATCATCTTCGCGAACCGTTTCGCCCACTAACACCAAGCCTGGTTCATTCATAATGGCTTTAATGCACGCCTGTCCCATGCGGCCATTGGCGCCGTTGACTAATACACGAATACCCATTGATATTGCCTCAAATTAAAATAACGGAATGAGGCCAATCCTATCATTGCCATCGTACTTGTAAAAGCTCGGAAAAGGATTCTAGCGGATTTTAACGCATGCTTCGCGGTTGCATCGAATCAATAGAAAGAATTCCACTGATAGAATATATTCTATCAGTGGAAGACGAAGACTATTTATTGTTTGATTTTCCAAAGGCGGATGAATAGGCAGCTGCGCTGGCTGGTGTCGAGTGAGCGCCGCCTTGAAACTGTTGATAGGTCTGGAACAATTTAGGCGTGTGTGCTGGTGTCCCCACTTTTTTGACTTGGAGTTCCAAAACCTTAACGCGTTGCTCAAGTGCCGTTTTTTCTTTCGCTAAGGTTCCATTGGCAATGTTCAACGTTTCTATCTTGGCTAAAACCCTTTCATTTTGGATGCGTTGAACTTCCCGTGTTGTGGATTCAGCGTGCAATCGTTCTTTGGTGGCTTTCAGCTCGTCTCTTGCTTTTAAAAGAGAGGTATTGTAGGCATCGGCTTTTTGTTCCAATGCCCGGAATTTTTCCAGCAACAGGCTATGTTCCGTTTTCAGTATTTCGTGTTCTGCCAGTAATGCAGCTCCCTTTTCCGCTAAGAAGCCGCTATCTTCTTGCGATTTTTCGAATGTTGCCAGTGCTTGTAGCAGCTCTGCATTTTCTTGCTTGTACTTAGTATATGAATCCGTGGATTTTTCATAAGCAATTGTGAGTTCTTGAACATCTCCTTCTAGTTGCTGAATTTTACTATCTTTTGTGCTGACGCTATGTTCGAGTTTTTGCTGTAGTGTGGCTAGCTTCTCGTCCATTTGCTTTTGTATCGCCTCAATTGTTGCAATGTCTCTCAGGGATTGCTCTTCTGCTGCAGAAGAAGATGCCGATGATGCCATGCTGCTACGCTGAAGCTGTGCTTTTGATTCTTCATCAATAAAAGTTTTTGCATTAATTGCTGGTTCATTTGTCGATGGTGTAGCCTGTATGGATTGTTCGCTTGCTGCAGAAGATGATGCTGATACCATTTTTCTATGCTGAAGTTGTTCTTTTGATCTTTCATCAATAAATGTTTCTGCTTTCATTGCCAGTTCATTGTATTTTGCTAAAAACGTGCCAAAAAGCAAATTCATTGCCAGCGTTTGGCGATTTGTAATGAGTTTTTGCAGTGCTTTATGACCCTCCAGTGGAGTGATATCCAGTGCTTCTACTTCTGCACAAATCACTAATATATCCACTAGGCTTTTGAGTTTTTCACTTTCGGCGACTGCCGGTTGTTGCGGCAAGCTTTTGATGCTGGCAATGATGTTTTCTTCCGCTAATGTGGTGAGTGAGTTAGCTTTTGTTTTTCTTTCAACTAAACCAAAAACAGTATAACGACCGCCTTCCATGCTGGCATACGCTTCTTCTGCCAGTGCGCGAAGTTCTTGAAGTGAGATCATGCGTTGCATCCTCAGTGAGTATTTCATAATCCATTATTTCTCATTTGATGTTCTTGCCCGAGAGCATCTGAAATCTTGTGGTATCGGGGAATTTTTTGCAAGAAAAGTTTCAAGGCTGGTTTTTTATTGTATATATGTCCTTATAATCAATGAATTATCCTCTGTATCCTCGTGCATTATAAATGAGGAAGCCAGCGTCTTTGTTGATTAATGTCAATCTGTTCAATGGGGTATCGGAAGAGGCGCGTTAAATGATTTGGCGTGAGTATTTCGCGGGGTGTTCCCTGTATTGTTTCACCGTCACCGAATAATAACAAAATACGTTGGCAGTAATGTTCGGCCATATTGAGGTCATGCAAGGACATGATGATGCCAGTATGATGTTGGGCCGCGAGTTGTTGCAGATGTTGCATGATTTGTATTTGATGCTGTATATCAAGATGATTAGTCGGTTCATCCAGAATATAAACACGGGGTGCTTGGGTCAGTAATGTGGCAAGGCTCAAACGACGTTTTTCACCTCCCGAAAGCGTGCTGACTTTTTGCGCGGATTTTTTATCCAGATCAGTGGCAATCAATGCCCTCATGACACGTTCGCGATCATCGGCTCCCTCGAAAGCAAAGCGCGATAAATGCGGATGGCGACCTGCCAGGCAGAATTCAAAAACCGTTTGGTCAAAACCGTTTTCAGTGTTTTGAAACAAAACACCGATGTTTTGCGCGACGGCTTTCGTAGATAAATCCGCTAGTTTTTTTCCTTGTAATAAAATCTCGCCATGTGCGGCTTTTCGTAGGCGCGCGAAGGTATGCAGTAACGTCGTCTTGCCTGAACCGTTAGGCCCCAGCACGCCCCAGATTTCGCCAGATTGCATTTGCAAATTCAAATCATTGCAAACCACTTGATCAGCAATACGAATGTGAAGGTGCTGTGTTTCTAATAGATGGCTCATGCCGCATTTTTCTGTAACAAGAGAATAAAAATGGGTATGCCAATTAATGTCATGACAATACCAACAGGTAGTTCCAGCGGAAATAACAGATTCCGAGCCAAAAGATCTGCAAGCGTGAGCAGACTGCCGCCCAGTAAAACGCAGCCAGGTAACAAAAAGCGATGATCATAGCCCAAAAATAAGCGAAATAAATGCGGTACAATCAAGCCCACAAAGCCAATACACCCAGCGAGTGTCACCGCAGTTGCCGTTAGTAATGAGCTTAAAAAATACAGCTTCCATTGCAATTGTTGCGTATTGACGCCCAAGGCTCTGGCTTCATTTTCTCCTCGTACCAGTATATTCAGATCACGCGCTACACTTAAGCTTGCTGTTAAACCGATCAATAAAACCAAGCCTTCAAAAAAAGGCACATGAGCGAAACTCAAGTCTCCCACCAGCCAAAATAACATTCCTCGCAAAATGGCATCGGGACTGGCAAATAACACTAAGCTTACCAAGGCCGAAAAGCCGCAAGCCAGTGCAATGCCCGTTAATAAAAGTTGTTGGGAGTTCCAGGCATTTTTGCGATTGCAGAGGCAAAATACGAGAAGAATGGAGGCGAGGCTTCCAAGCCATGCCCCTGTTGAAAGCCATAACCCGCTGTACCCTGTCATCATCAGCAATAATGTCACCAGCGCCGCGCCGCTTGATGTGCCGAGAATATAGGGGTCGGCCAGCGGGTTTCTGACTAAGACCTGCATCAATGCACCCGCTAAAGCCAGTAAGCCCCCCGTGATAAAGGCGGTCAAAGCGTGCGGCAGGCGAATGAGAAAGAGTATTTGATGCGGTAATGAGCTATTGTCGGTTGTCAGTGCGCGCATAAGTTGACCCGTGTGGACAGCATCATTTCCCACAAAAAGTGAGAGGCTGAGGCTTGCTAAAGCGATTAAACCGAGCAGAACCAGAGAGAGCTTACGAAAGGCGATCATTAAAGGGCTCAACGTATAAAATAAGTTTGCTGAATACTACGGTTTTTGAAACAATGCAAGACATTAGCGAAAAGACGCGCCAAATGAAAAACGCAGTGTATTAGTCATAATTAATACAATAAATGATAGAGCAAAACAGATTGTTGGGTGATTGTTAGTGATAGACGAAGACGGTTTTAGACAAGGCATAGGGATTATTTTGGTAAACGCCAATCGCCAGGTATTTTTAGCGAAGCGAATCGGGAAAGAGGCGTGGCAATTTCCTCAGGGCGGCATTCAGGATGATGAGACAGCTGAAAATGCGATGTATCGCGAACTGCGAGAAGAGATTGGCTTGCATCCACAAGATGTTAAAATTCTAGGCACGACGCGACGCTGGTTGCGTTACCGTTTGCCCGCGCGTTTGGTGCGTCATTACTCGCAACCCTTGTGTGTCGGTCAAAAGCAAAAATGGTTTTTGTTGCGTTTGGTCAATAACGAAGCTCAGTTTGATTTAGCCGTGACCGACACACCCGAATTCGACTCGTGGGCTTGGGTGTCTTATTGGTATCCATTAAGTCAGGTCGTGGCCTTTAAGCGACGCGTTTATAATCTGGCAATGAAAGAATTTGCCCGAATTGTTTTATCTAAGCGTTTTCGGGAACAATCATAGTACCAGCGCAAGGATTGTAGATGTTAAAAACCCTAAGACGAATTATTCAAGAGATTTCAGGCGCAGAAGATTTTCGTGAAGCGCTAAAAATCATGGTAAAGCGCATCGCAAAAGCGCTAGACACCCAGTCGTGTTCCATTTTTCTGTTGGACCGTCGGCATGGCGAATATGTATTGATGGCGACCGAAGGATTGAATCCACACGCGGTTGGTAAGGTGCGCATTTCGCTGACGCAAGGCTTGGTGGGGTTGGTCGGTGAGCGTGAAGAGCCGGTGAACATTGATGACGCCTCAAAGCATCCGCGTTTTTTACATGTCGCCGAAGTCAAAGAAGAATCTTACAAAGCCTTTTTAGGGACACCGATTATTTATCACCGACAAGTGATGGGTGTTTTGATCGTTCAGCAAGCAGAGCCCAGGCGTTACGATGAATCGGAAGAAGCTTTTCTGGTGACATTGGCGGCGCAGTTGGCTGGCATCATCGCGCATGCTGAAGCCACCAGCCAAATCGTTAATTTATTTGATTCTCGTGATACCTCTGCTGAAGCCACGTATTCTGGTATTGCTGGTGCGCCAGGCGTTGGTATTGGTACGGGCGTGGTAGTATTTCGTTTGCTGGATTTGACGGTGATTCCAGATCGCGAGCCCGAAGACATTGAAGAAGAAATTGCGTTGCTAGAAAGCGCGTTAATGTCAGCCCGAGAAGATTTCCGCGTGATCGGTGAGCGGTTATATCCTAATTTGCCGGAAGAAGAGCGCGCACTGTTTGATGTGTATCAGCGCATTTTAGATAGCTCGAATCTGGGTGTGGAAATCTCATCAGTCATTCGAGAGGGCAATTGGGCACAAGGCGCTCTCCGATCGGTGATTCAAACCCACGTCAGTCGAATGGAAAGCCTGGAAGACGAATATTTACGTGAGCGTGCTTCCGATATTCGTGATCTCGGTCATCGGGTGCTGACTTATTTGCAACGCAGTGATCGCTCTCTACCGCAGTATGCCGAAAAAACCATTTTGATCGGCGATGAGCTGACAGCGGCTGATTTAGCCGAAGTCCCAGAGGGTTGTTTGGCTGGGGTCATTTCTGCCAAAGGGTCGAGCAGCTCGCACGTTGCGATTTTAGCGCGTGCAATGGGTGTGCCCACCGTCATGGGTGTCAATGACATTCCCATTTACGATTTACAAGACAAAGAAATCATAGTCGATGGTTATTACGGACAGATTTATTCCAATCCGAGAGATTCTTTGCGCCGTGAATTCACGCACTTGGCTCGTGAAGAACAACAATTAGACGCTTCACTGGAAGCACTGCGCGACCTGCCTGCAGAGACACAAGACGGGCACCGTGTGATGTTAATGGTCAATACAGGTTTAGGCGCGGATGTGGGATTGTCATTAGCGGCTGGCGCAGAAGGCGTTGGTTTGTATCGCACCGAGATTCCTTTTTTAATGCGCGATCGTTTCCCCTCAGGAGAAGAACAGCGAGTGATTTATCGACAATTGCTCACCTCATTTGCGCCACGTCCCGTAACGATGCGGACGTTGGACATTGGTGGTGACAAGTCATTGCCTTATTTCCCCGTCGTTGAAGATAACCCATTCTTGGGTTGGCGCGGCATACGGATCTCATTAGATCACCCTGATATTTTTCTGGTGCAAGTCAGAGCGATGATGCGTGCGAGTGAAGGCTACAGTAATTTGCGTATCATGCTACCAATGATAACGGATGTCAGTGAAGCGGATGAAGCGTTGCGCCTCATGAAAAAAGCTTTTGCTGATGTGCGAGAAGAAAAATATGACATTGAAATGCCGCAAGTGGGCGTCATGATTGAAGTGCCGTCCGCTGTTTATCAGGCGCGAGCGTTAGCCAAGCGCGTGGATTTTTTGTCAGTGGGAAGCAATGATTTGACGCAATATTTGTTGGCGGTGGATCGTAATAATTCACGCGTAGCCAATTTGTTTGACTCATTACACCCTGCTGTTTTGCGAGCGCTGATACAAGTTGTTGAGGGCGGACATCAAGAAGGCAAGCATGTCAGTATTTGTGGCGAGATGGCGGGCGACCCTGCGGCTGTGATTTTGCTGCTGGCCATGGGTTTTGATTCTCTCAGTATGAGCGCGTCTTCTCTCAGTCGAATGAAATGGGTTATCAGACAATTTACACAAAAAAAAGCCGCCAAGTTATTGCAGGATGTATTGAGCATGGAAAATGCGGTCATGATTCGCTGTCACCTTGAGCTAGCTTTAGATAGAGCTGGTTTAGGTGGCTTAATTCGAGCAGGGCGATAGACGGAGAATAATCTTCCTTCGTAGCGCTAGGCGAGTAGCGGTTATTGGGTGCCGCTGACATTGAATTTTTCATCCCTTTTTGGGCTAGGTATGCTCGCGCAACTTGCCACAAGATGAGATTAACAAAAGGATATGGCCATGTTTGGAATTTATCTTATCATTGGCGCTTTCGCCGGCATCCTCGCTGGTATGTTAGGTGTGGGTGGGGGCATCATTGTGGTGCCGGCGCTCGCGGCTGTCTTTTTGCATTTTAAGTTGATGCCGGTCGACTATGTGATGCACATGGCCATAGGGACATCTTTGGCGACGATTATGATTACCTTGCTGTCAGCGTTGCGAGCACAGTTAAAACAGGGTGCCGTGCGCAAAGAGATGGTAGCCCAGCTCATGCCGTGGTTAATCATTGGCACATTGACGGGTGCCGTTGTCGCTCACGATTTGCCCTCTCACTATCTGAAAATATTTTTTGGAATATTTTTAATCTATGTCGCCTATCGTGTATTGTTTACTAATTTAGAAGATCGAACGAAGGCATTGCCTACGCTTTTGTGGCGGCGAATAGTGGCTTCCATCATTGGCGTTTTGTGTAGCATATTGGGGGCAGGGGGTGGCACCATGCTAATTCCGCTTTTATTGCGTTGTGAATTAAACATGCGAGAGGCCACGGGAACATCCACTGCTTGCAGTATTGGGGTTGCCTTTGTTTCAACCGTAAGCTTCATGCTTTTGGGTATGTCGGTGATGCACTTACCTTGGAGTACGGGCTATGTGTATTGGCCGGCCTTCCTGGGTATTGCTGCGAGTAGTGTATTATTTGCCCCTGTTGGCACGGCAATTGCTTATAAATTACCTACGTCTGTATTAAAACGACTGTTTGGGCTATTCTTGCTGGTAGTCGCAATTGAGATGTTAATTCCTGTTTAAGGCTGCTGAAATTTTATGTTAACTTACCCTGAAATTAACCCGATCGCCTTTCACGTTGGGCCACTTTCTGTCCATTGGTATGGCTTGATGTACTTGATTGGCTTTGTCGGTGGCTGGGCGCTTTTAACCTGGCGAGTGAGGCATTCAGAGCGTGGCTTTACTGCTGATCAAATTTCGGACATTTTGTTTTATGCGGCACTCGGGATCATTGTCGGCGGTCGCGTTGGCTATATGTTGTTTTATGCATGGCCTGATTTGAGCGCTAACCCCTTGTTATTGTTTCAGATCTGGAAAGGCGGCATGTCTTTCCATGGCGGTTTGATTGGCGTGATTCTGGCGATGTGGATTTATGCTCGCAAAATCGGAAAATCCTTACCCGAGGTGACGGACTTGCTAGCACCGGTTATCCCAATTGGATTGGGAGCGGGTCGAATCGGAAATTTTATTAATAGTGAATTATGGGGTCGCGTCACGGATGCGCCTTGGGCCATGGTATTTCCCAATGGGGGGCCTTTGCCGAGACACCCATCGCAGTTGTATGAGTTTGTTTTAGAAGGGGTTGTGCTCTTTCTTATTTTGTGGATTTTTTCAATTAAGCCTCGACCCCGCTATGCGGTGTCAGGCTTATTTTTAATTTGTTATGGCCTATTTCGTTTTACAGTGGAATTTTTCCGTGAACCCGATTTGCAAAAAGGGTATTTAGCTTTTGGATGGCTGACGGAAGGTCAATTATTATCGTTTCCCATGATACTGTTGGGTATTGCCATGTTCGTGTGGGCTTATTGGAGTAACAAGCGATGCAACAATATTTAGATTTTTTAAGACATATTCGTGATAACGGCATTCAAAAACAAGATCGAACCGGCACCGGCACATTGAGCGTATTTGCCTATCAGATGCGTTTTGATTTGCGCAAAGGTTTTCCACTGGTGACGACAAAAAAATTATCCCTACGCAGTATCATTCATGAATTGCTTTGGTTTCTGAAGGGTAGTACCAATATCGGCTATTTGCATGAAAACAATGTGACGATTTGGGATGAATGGGCAGATCAAGATGGCAATTTAGGTCCCGTGTATGGCAAACAGTGGCGCGCCTGGGAAACGGCAGACGGTAAAGTCATCGATCAAATGAGCGGTCTGGTTGATCAGATTAAAAAGAACCCGGATTCACGCCGTTTAATTGTTAGCGCATGGAATGTCGGCGATTTATCCAAAATGGCATTACCGCCTTGCCACTTATTGTTTCAGTTTTACGTGGCAAACGGTCGTCTCTCTTGTCAGCTCTATCAACGTTCTGCGGACTCTTTTTTAGGCGTGCCTTTTAATATCGCCTCTTACGCATTGTTAACCCACATGTTGGCGCAGCAATGCGATTTAGAAGTTGGCGAATTTATTTGGACAGGTGGAGATTGCCACATTTATTCTAATCATTTAGAGCAAGTGAATTTGCAGTTATCGCGTACACCATTCCCTTTGCCACAATTGCAAATTAAGCGTAAACCCGCTTCGCTTTTTGATTATCAATACGACGACTTCGAGATTGTGAATTACGAGGCGCATCCACATATCAAAGCCGCTGTCGCTGTTTAGCATTCTTTTTTAGAATCGGACGGTGTGCATGGGGCTTCTGCCGGGTTGTTCCTCGTCAACGGGAGACTGTCTTTCTGCGGCTAATGCATTGTATTGGTTTTTCAACGCGCTTAAGTTAAGTATGATTTGATCGGCTTGTTTGGTGGTTTGAGACAATTGCACTAATTGATAAAATCCGGCGAGATACATTGCGCTAGCACTCAGAAAGCCGGCCCCGCCACCAGCCATAGCTCCGTATTCTGCAGCGACGGCAACAGAGCCCCACTTCCAGGCGCCCGCGCCAAATATTCCCATTACGCCGACAAATAAGCCGCTCACCATGCTTGCTGCGAGCGCTCCTGCTGCAGTCAAGCCGCAACACATACAACAACATTTGGTATTAACAACATTGTTGCAGGCACTCTTGCGAATTACTTTTTGCAAATCCGGAATATTGCGAACATCATTAGCAAACGTGTTAGTTAATAATGTTCTTATTTTCTTATCAGAAATAGTTTGAATCCCTTCGTAAATTGCTTGCATTAAAGGTTCAAATTTTTCTTCTTCAGCAGCGATAAGTTGCTCGAGCTGGTCTTTCTGTTGGCTTTGTCGGGATTGGCTAAATGAAGAATATTGCATGAGTGGGCTTTGCGGTCTTTGCGCTGAATGGATTGGCGTCGGTGTCTCACTCTTGATTTCGATGCAGTCTGTTAAAGGCGTATTTAATGATTTGTCGGAGGAGAAAAGTCGAGAGAGAGCCATGGTTGATCCTTCATCCAGGTTGTCAGTGTCATTCAGTTTGTCGGAATCCATTTTTAAAATCAAGAGAGTTAGGTTTTTCCTTTTGATTGTAATTAAGACAGGATTTGATTACACTCGCCAGCGCACAGAATGACAATAACAATAAACAATATACGATTGAGGTAAGCACGATGCGTAAAGGGTTGAGTTTTTTATTTTTTGCTATCTGCTTGAATAGTATCAGCTATGCAACAGAGGCTCCTCCTAAAGCGGTCGTTGCATCTACTCTTTCCTGCGCACCGATCAAGTCAAAACCGCAAGATCAAAACATCCTATTGCCGGGCGCGAATTCGCAAGGACTTCCGCAACTGTATCTTTTAAAAAACATCTCATCAAAAAGTGTTTGGCTAGATCATACGGCGAAAAAACCCTCGATGAGCGCAGGATGGTCTTCTTATTTGCGTCCGGGTAATGGTTCGGCCATTTTGCTCGATAAAAAAGATTTTTCGTTGACCTGCTCTTTGATTGAACCTGGGAAGGTTGTCAGCTTAAAGTGTGGTCAGGCAATTTCTGTTTGTGTTGCTAAGCCTCTTTTGACGAAACGCAAAGGCAGCTATTGGCTCATAGAAGATAAGCCCTGGAATGATTTGCTAACAACACTTAGCAAAAAAGTCGCAAAATAAAATAGCGGCATCTTCGGTGCCATTTACGATGCTTGCACCCCAAGTAAGCTTCCAATGAAGTAAGTCAGTGCCCCTGCCGCGATCCCAATCAGCAGTGTGCGCAAGCCACTTGCCCACGCATTGCGTTGAGTAAATAAGCTAAGTGATGCGCCAATGCCAAAGAGCGAAGCGGCCGTTAAACCGATGGAGATCACCAGATTGTAGCGAGACTGCCAAAACAAAAATGGCAGTAAGGGAACCAGCGCCCCAACCACAAATGACACAAAAGATGAAATAGCGGCTCCCCAAGGAGAAACCAAATCATCTGGATTAATCCCAAGCTCTTCTCGCGCCAACGTATCTAGCGCTTTTTCGGGATCCTGAATCAAGATGTTCGCAATCCGCGCTGCTTCCTCTTTCGGCAAGCCGCGGGCTTCGTAAATCAAAGCGAGTTCTTTGGCCTCTTCTTCTGGATAAGTGTCCAGTTCATGTTTTTCAAGTTCCAGTTGATACTCAAGCATTTCACGTTGAGAGCGGACAGAAACATACTCCCCAGAACCCATTGAGCAAGCTCCGGCTAAAAGCCCGGCAATACCGGAAATCAAAATAAAATGCGGATCCGCATGCGCGCCTGCTACACCTAAAATCAAACTGGCATTCGATAATAGTCCATCATTCACACCAAAAACCGCCGCGCGGATGTTGCTCCCATTTTTGATATTACCGTGCTTTTCCTCCATGTTACCAAACACACCTGGGAATTGGTTACACACATGATCTTGACGATAAATCGACATGCCGCGCACTTTGGTGGCCGCTAAAATCAGACGCAGGCGTCTTGCGCCAAATCGTTTTATCAGCCAGGCAATCATTCGGATGCGAAGCGTGGGGTGAAGCGTGGGTTCAGGTGTATTGGTTTTTTTGAGTTGCTCGGCCCAAATACTGGCTTGCTCTTCAGCCATGGCAGCCAAACCCAGAAAAAGCGTTTGGTGGACTTTATTTGTTTCTTTTTCTGCAATGATACGGTAAAGGTAGGCCGAGCTTTTTTCTTCTTTCCAATTGTCGAGTATATTCATGGCAATAGTCTTCGCGATAATGAAGGATTAAATGCAGTTTTCATCATGATATGTTTGGTTTAACTTCGCTTGTTCTGAGCGCGCCTGGAAAGCCTGGTTTTGATCCATCGCCCCTGCGCCGTTATTGAATATCATGCGATGTTTTAGCTCGCTGCAAGTACGATGGTGGCTGTCATCATTATCCGGGAAAAGGGTGCAGCTATTTAAAAGAGGGCAAAGACAAAGTGCAAAAAGTGATACCAAGATTTTTCGATAAATCATAATAAAGCTCCTAATTTTCAGTCATTCTATCCATAATCTCTAGCTTTATTTATCATTCCCGCCAGAGCGGGAATGAATAAAAGAGCGGGGTGGCAGGGTGGGGAGGCTTTTTACGCGCGGAGCTTGCGAGCACGAAAAAAGTCTCCCCACCCTGACAGGACCCCAGTCATTATTAAGCTGACCCTCAAGTCTAGCACAAACGAATAACAGAATTCTCTCACGTCTAAGCGACTTTAAATCGATTTAACCCCTAAAACAGGTGAGTTTTTTTTGAATAGATGGAAAAAGGAGCTCATGAGGAGTATCTTATATCGCAGAGAATATTAATATAGTGTAAATGGTGAAGATATTGCGAAAAAAAGATCAGTTTGAAGAGCGGGAAGCTCAAAAATACGAAAATCCGGTTCCTAGCCGCGAGTTTATCCTTGATTACCTTGCCGAAAGAGGGCGTCCTGCCACTCGTAAGCAATTACTGATCGAGCTCAACATAGAAACAGACGTAGAACGAGAAGCGTTTCGTCGCCGCTTGGGTGCGATGGTCCGCGATGGCCAATTACACAAAAATCGTCGTGGCACCTACGGCCCCATTGAAAAAATGGAACTTATCGCCGGTCGCGTCATTGGCCATAAAGACGGTTTTGGTTTTGTCGTGCCGGATGCGGGTGGCGACGACTTATTTCTGAATGGCCGTCAAATGCGGCTGGTCTTTCACGGTGACCGTGTTTTGGCGCGTGTTTCTGGCATTGATCAGAGAGGCCGCAGCGAAGCCATTGTGGTTGAAGTCCTGGAGCACAACACCCAGCAATTAGTGGGACGATTCTTTTCAGAACATGGCGCTTTCTTTGTTGAAGCGACCAATCAGCGTATTACCCAAGAAATTTTGATCCCCCCCGCCGAAATTGGCGAGGCCAAAGACGGACAAATGGTCGTGGTTGCCGTCACGCAACAGCCAACTGCAAGAGATAGACCCGTTGGCAGGGTTGTAGAAATCTTAGGTGACCACATGGCGCCGGGGATGGAAATTGATGTCGCTATTCGCAATCATGACTTGCCTTATATCTGGCCGGATGATGTGTTAGATGAGTCAACACGGTTTCCTGTGGATGTGCCAGAGTCCGCGTCAAAAGGCCGTATGGATTTACGCCACCTGCCATTCGTGACCATTGATGGCGAAGATGCCAAAGATTTTGATGATGCTGTCTATGCTGCGCCTGAAGGTAACGGTTGGGTTTTATACGTTGCCATTGCTGATGTCAGCCATTACGTGAAGCCAGGAAGTGCACTGGATCGCGAAGCCACTAACCGTGGTAACTCAGTCTATTTTCCAGAGCGCGTTATTCCCATGTTGCCAGAAGCGTTGTCCAATGGGCTTTGCTCCTTAAAACCCAAAGTCGATCGCTTGACACAAGTTTGCGAGATGAAAATCAATAGCGCTGGCAAAATCATGCTTTATGCTTTCCATGAAGCGGTTATCCATTCGCATGCTCGCCTGACCTACAATCAAGTGTTTGCGATGGTTGAGCAAAACGATGTGGAATTACAAGCGCAATTCAAAGCACTGTTGCCCAACTTAAAAGATTTGTTTGCGTTGTATCACACGCTTCATTCCGCACGCACAGCGCGTGGTTCCATTGATTTTGACATGCCTGAAACCAAAATTATTTTTGGAGAAGGCCGCAAGATCGCGCGTATTATTCCAATGCACCGTAACGATGCGCATCGTGTGATTGAAGAATGCATGTTATGCGCGAACATCTGCGCCGCCGAATTTCTGCTCAAACACAATATCCCTGCGTTATATCGAAATCATGAAGGGCCAACCGATCAAAAGCTCGAAGACTTGCGCCGTTTCCTGGGCGAGCTCGGGTTGAAGTTGCCAGGTCGCAGCCAGCCAACACCGGGTGATTATGCGCACTTATTGCAGGCTATTTCCGAAAGACCCGACGGCCATTTGATTCAAATGATGTTGTTGCGTTCTTTGAGCCAAGCCGTTTATAGCGCCGAGAACAAAGGCCATTTCGGTTTAGCTTATGATGCGTATGCGCACTTTACCTCGCCAATTCGTCGTTATCCTGACCTGTTAGTGCATCGTGCTATACGCCAAGTACTGCAAAAAGACATAAAAAACAGCCAGGAAGCTTTTGCAGCCCTTGAAAGCCAAGGTGAGCATTGCTCAATGACTGAGCGTCGCGCCGATGATGCGACACGTGAAGTTGTCGACTGGTTGAAATGTGAATTCATGCTAGATAAAGTCGGCGAAGAATTTGATGGTGTGATCGCAACCGTAACCGGATTTGGTTTTTTTGTAGAGCTAAAAGATATTTATGTCGAAGGTCTGGTTCACATCAGCACATTGCCTAACGATTATTATCAGTTCGATCCAACCAAGCAAGCCATGTTAGGCGAGAGAACCGGTCGTCGTTTCCGTCTGGGTGACCCGATTAAAATCAAAGTCGTCCGTGTGGATCTGGATCAAAGACAAATCGATTTTCAATTAGCTGGCGAAGTAGAAAGAACCTCTACCAAAACCCAAAATGCTAAAGTTGTGAAAAAGAGAAAAGGATCAAAGAAAAAAAGCTTATGAGTACGAATAAATTATTTATTTTTGGGTTGCATGCCGTCGAATCATTATTGGCAAAGCAACCTGAGCGTGTGATTCAGCTCTACGTTCAAAAAGAACGCCAAGATCAAAAAATCCAGGCCGTCATTGAGTTAGCTGAGAGCGAGCGCATCCCCATTGCAGAGGCGTCGCGTCATGAGCTGGACAGAATGACGGGTAACGAAGTCCATCAAGGTGTCGTGGCTGCCTGCCACAAACCAAAAAGTTATTCCGAAAATGATTTGGAAAATATCATAAGCGAGCATAAGCGACCTTTTTTCCTTATTCTCGATGGCATTCAAGATCCTCACAATTTAGGCGCGTGCTTACGCAGTGCAGATGCGGCGGGTGTGCATGCTGTCATTACGCCAAAAGATAAATCCGTTGGTATCACACCGACCGTCAGTAAAGTCGCTTGCGGCGCCGCTGAGGTTGTTCCTTTTGTACAAGTGACAAACTTGGCTCGTACCATGCGGTCTTTGAAAGAGCAGGGCGTATGGATGTTTGGTGCTGCGGGTGAAGCGGATAAAAGCTTATATCAAGCCGATTTAAATTTGCCGCTTGCTTTAGTCTTAGGGGCTGAAGGTCAGGGGCTGCGACGGTTAACACGAGAGCATTGTGATATGTTATTGAATATTCCAATGCAAGGCTCTGTTTCAAGCTTGAATGTTTCCGTTGCCACGGGCATTTTCTTATTTGAAGCAGTTCGTCAGCGCGGCATTTAGTTTTTCTGGGAGAGATATTTTGTTCTCTTGGCTAGAAGAAAGAGTGGATGGCGCGTTTAATGCAGCCATCCGCTCAAACCAGCATGCGGGTTAAGGTTTAAATTGTCGGTTGGCATGGACGGCTTCTTTGCTTTGATCAGGCGTAGGTGAGTTGGGCGACGGTGCTTTTTCTCCAAAAACCACATAAAATTCTGTTAATGCGTCACGTTGACCTTCTGCCAGGCCACGCTCTGCTTTTTTGTCCGTCATTAATTTAATAATGGCTTTGCCGTACGCTTCTAAAGTTTGTCTATCCGCTTGCAACTGATTGAAAGCACTGGTTAGACGTCGAAGGAGTTCTCCATAGGTATCGTCATTAATATTCTCTTTCAGAGCGGCAAATGCAGAATAAAATTGAGTGGTTGTGGAATTGCGTAGCATGGTATTTTTCCTCGTTATGGTTTTATTGTATGGATAGGGATTATACAGATATTCTTTCATAAAAAAATGATGAATAGAGTAATATGAAGTGGCAAATGATAAATTAAATAGTGATCGGGATTTGTCAACAATGGCGTCTAAAAAGTGATGGCATGGTTTCATTAAGCATGGCTTTTTCTCCCGATTTGCATCTGCATCTCTATAACGATAAAGACAATCAAGAAAGCCTGCCCGAAAGTATAGCCGATACAATTCATTCTTTTTTTTGCTTAAGCGATACGCTCGGACTGTTGAAGTTGGGGCTAACTCATTTTGATGTTCCGCTACCAACAAGCGTTGCTTTTTGGCAACGATTTTCACATGGTTTTATAGCTGAGGTTTGTAAACAAAATGGCAGCAATGAAAAACCAACACCTACCGTTTCATGCCTATGGATGAGATGTCTCGTCTAATAGCAGAGGCACCGTTTATTCGTGGTATAGAATATCTCACATTAACAACAGCGGAATTAATCTGGCAGCAGTTAACAGAAACATTGCAAGAAGAAGTTAAAGCCTTTAATGGTGATGTCACCGCGTACTTAAGTGCTTATCACGCAGCCTGGAATACAGTAGGTCGAGTATGCTTTCATTTGGCGGAAAATAAAAATAATTCAGAGTATCCTTTTGCTTTACATGCTCAGTTTGCGGTAGTGCTTAGAAAGCTGACACACTTATCTAAACACTACCTCTAGTGTGAAATAGTGATATCGTTATGCCATACGAATGTAACGGCTTAGCCCATATGCCATAAGTTTTAAAACATGGCCTAATATTTTTTGCCTTATAGCTGTTTTTATTTGAGTTTACTAATAGAGAAAGACCTTGGCAATCTTGCCCTCCTAACTTTGTTAATTGAAATGCTTCTATTTTCGTTCTTCTCCATCAAAGCTTCGTTATACTTTTTCCAGTTATGATTACGATAGAATTTCTTCTTAAGTGATTTCACTAGAAAGTTATAGTTATGATACATTATGTATGACATCACTGAGTGTTCTATTAATGAGTTATACTTATGCCAAAAACTGTTGGATTTTTATTATTTAATGATATCGAGGAGCTAGATTTTGTTGGTCCGTGGGAAATTTTTTCTATTTGGAGTAAAACTTTTGACGGCCCAAAAACAATTACCGTAAGTCAAAATAGTGGCGAAATTGTTTGTGCAAAAGGGCTTAAGATAATTTCTCAATATAGTTTTTCAAATTGCCCTTCCTTTGATGTTTTAGTTGTTCCTGGTGGCTGGGGTACACGTGCTCAAGCTGAAAATGCTGTTTTGATAGATTTTATTCGTGAGCGGAGCAAGCATTGTAAATACATTCTCGGAGTTTGCACGGGCGCTTTTTTGCTACAAAAAGCGGGACTGTTAGATCACAAGCAGGCAACAACCCATTGGCGTTCACTAGAAAGACTACGTTTGTTTGAACAAACAAGAGTGCAAGAAAAAAGATTTGTTCAAGATGGTAATCTATGGACTTCGGCTGGAATATCAGCAGGCATTGACATGTCCTTAGCATACATAGCTCATGTTGGTGGAGACGAGCTTGCCGGAAAAATTCAATTTAATGCGGAGTATTATCCCTTGGATATAAGATATGGATCTCTTCATCGATCAAATGAAGCGCCTCAGTATTTGAAAAAGCAGCAGGTATCTGGATCAGCAGGTCTTATGTCTTGGCTTAATACAGGTATCGATGCTAAAAACGTTCCGGCTACTAAGGAATGTGAGCAGAACAAGCAGGTTGTCATTGGGGAGGAAATTCCGATAACGCAACTATCTTCTAAACTATAAGCATCCGGCAAGCACGTTATTTACGGGTTGGAATAATTTGAAAAAAACATACAGATGGTTGAAATAATAAAGGCGATGCTAGCAAGGAGGATGCAGGTAGCATAGCCTACGCTATTGTTAATAAGGTGAGACATGGCATAGGCACCAAAGGCTTGGCTACTGGCATAGCAAAGTGTTATTTTGCCCCATAATTCAGTGTGAGCTCTCGTTCCAACTATTTCGGCTATTCTCGCAGATGTAAGGGTTAAAATTCCAGCCATGAAGATTCCAGTTAAAAATGCAGAGCCACCAAAAACATAACTGCTCTGATTAAATAATACTATACCTACAGATAAAGAACTCAGAAAATAAATTGCCATTAATATTTTATGAATTCCAAATTTATCCCCCATTTTTCCAAGACAAACTCCACCAATAATAAATCCCAATCCAAAAAATGACCATATTAAGCTGCCTAAGCAGGTAGTCAAATTCTTCTCTCTGGCATATTCGACCCAGAATAAACTATGTGGGACGAAACCAATTCCACAGGTGAGATAGGCGAAACCAATAAAAAATATTTGCCATTTTTGTTTAATAGAAAGCTTTAGTTGAGTTGTTTCTGTAACGACAGCTTGCTTTTGATTAGGCAGATCGGTAGATAAAATTTTAGCTATTATGCCACCCACAATTAGAGAAAGGCAAAAGAATGTCAGCCATACCGACTGCAAGTCAAGTAGGCTGTGTATCCATGGCGTCACTATTCCGGAGAAAAGAATGCCTATCCCAACACCCGAAAAAATAATACCGCTTGCTAAACCTTTAGATGAGAATGCAACTTTTTTTAATATGACAGAAGGTGTCACTATCATCAATAGTGCACCAAAAAAGCCAACGGATAATCGCCAGCTCAATATCCAAAAAAATCCAAAATTGAATGAGCAAGCCATTAATCCGATAATGCAACTAATAATGCTATATTTAACAATATCCAATTTATTAGCAATTTTAAGAATATTCCAACTACATAGTGCCCCAATTAAATAGCCAATAAAATTTGCTGAGCCAATGAAGTCCGCTTGCGCTTTTGTTAGCCAGTGATCCTCTATAAGATATGGTAAAATTGGCGTATATCCAAAGCGACATATTCCAATGCCAATTAAAACACAGCAAAGGCCTGCAACTCCCAATAGATATGGATTGTTATTCTCATTGGAGGCGCTACTCATTTTTTGATTATTCCTAAATAGGCAGAGTTATTCTCGCCTCAAAGTATTATCCTGCTCAGTCTTATTAAATCATTTACAAAAAAACGACCGAACACTTGGCATCTGTTTTTCCTCAATATTTTCTAAAAAATACACAAAAAAGAAAATGATTGAGGCTTAATAAGTTTCGGGTAAAAATACTATTTTTTTCCGCATATCAAAGTATTTCTTAAGTACCCTATAAAATAGCGATCTTCTTTACAAAACTCTCGCATGTCATCAGCAAATTTTGCCATTTCATCAGGAGTAGCAAAGCCTACTCTTTCAGCGGCTGCAACAGATTCTAAAACGTTATATAAAAGAATGCTTTTTTCTTCTTCGTTGGAAAGTATGGGCTGATGGACAATGGATTTTTCAATTTTCAAATTTAGTTTTCTGAAGGCATCATGAAGCTTTAATCCAATATCGTAGTCTGCTCTGATGGCGTCCCATAACTTCAGCCACTTATCAAAAACAGTTGAGGGTGGATAGCAAAAACTAATGCTTGAGGTTGCTTCTTCGCAAATCAATTTTCCGCCAATCGCAAGTGAGTCATACATTGATTTTAGAGCGATCATAGGATCACGCAAGTGAACCAAAAGAAAACGACAATAAATCAAATCGAATTTAATATTTAACGAACTTAGTTCTTCCGCAGAAACATTAATAAACTCTACGGACTCAATATTTAAGTTATCAGCGTTTTTTTTCGCTACCGAAATTTGTTCTGGGCTATTATCTATACCAATTACCCGGCCCAAAGAAAGCTTGGAAATTTTGCATGTCATTTCGCCAGTTCCGCTAGCAACATCTAATACCATGTTGCAATTTTCAACTCCCATTTCGCGAATGAACTCGATGCTGTTATTATTGTATAAACCGCCAAGCACCTTTAATCTCTTTTCACCTCTCTCACCCACATTCAAATTATATTTTGATGTAATAACATCGACACTTTTTAAGTTTTTCTCTTTATTTTCAGTAATCATAGATTTTCCTCTTGTAAAATATGTTGAATCGAATTGACAATCTGGCTTAAATTACTCATGCTCAATCCAGCAACGTTGATTCGTCCTGAGTCAAGCAGATAAATACCATGAATATCTCGTAGTTTTGTTATTCCATCGCGTGAAATTGGCAACAATGAAAATAACCCTTTTTGATTTTTTATGAAGCTAAAGTCACGTTTAACTTTTTTTGTCAGTTCATCCGCAAATGTAATTCGCATGCCATTAATGCGAGTATTCATAAACGAGAGTTCATTGCTCCATAATTTAAACAGTTTTCTATCGCTGTAAATGGTTTTTATTATTGTGCTGCCATGTGCTGGAGGGTTGGAATATTTGGATCTGGCAATGCTGCTAAAATTGCTTACTACACTTCTTAATTCATTCTGATTATCCGTAAAAAATGACAATGCTCCAATCCTTTCATTGTATAATCCAAAATTTTTAGAATAGGAGCTTGCAACAAATAACTTAACGCCGTTCGCTAAGAATTTATGGATAAACTTAATATCCTCACTAAAGCCAGCGTCAAAACCTTGATAAGCATTGTCAAATGCGGGTATTAAATTGTATTTATTTACTAATGCTAAAACCTCATTTTGCTCGATATCATTAAAGTCAGTTCCCGTTGGGTTGTGACATGAGGTATGAAGTAATATGAAATCTCCAGGCTTACTGTGACGAAGATCATTTTCTAATTTTCCAATGTTGATACTATTTGTTGAAGGATCAAAATAGTAATAGGTTTTAATGTTGATATTATCAGCAGAAAATATGTTGTGATGATTTTGCCACGTTGGATCACTGAGCCACATGCTTGCAGATGGAAAATTTTTACTAATTAATCCAGCAAGAACGCTGAGCGCCCCGGTCCCCCCAGGGGTTTGAATGGCATCTTGATATAGTGCTTTTATATCCGTTGTATTGATGCTTTTCAAGGCGAACTCACGAAAAATTTCATCTCCACAGATCGGCAAGTAATTTTTTGAGGTCTGTTGGCTAAGGATTATATTTTCCGCTTGTTTGACAGCTTCAAATATTGGAATTTTGCCTTTGTCATCAACATATACACCAGCTGTCAAATTAATCTTGTTAGTTCTGGCATCTTTTTTAAATAAATCCATCAGCCCAAAAATTGGATCGATAGGTAAAGTCTTTATTGACTTAAACATATAGCCTCTTAAATGCATTCGTTAAAATAACTTTGTAATTTAGTGTGTTCTCGAATGCTTGCTAAAGCAATTTGGAGCAAGATCATTGATTTTTCAGCACTCAAGGATCCCGAAGATACGACACCTAGCTTTTGCAAACTTTTCCCGCCTCCGGGAAATTCGTAAATTGGCATTGTTCTTCCAGTTTTAACTCCTGTTGATATAACAATTACCAGTCCTTTTCTAATTGCATGTTTAATCCCATTATATAATGAAGCGTTAACGTTCCCGCTTCCTGACCCCTCTATCACTATGCCTTTGTAATTTTTTTCTATTAAAAAACGTATGATTGCGTCATCTATTCCTGGAAAGAATTTTAAAATGGCCACTTTTGCAAGTTTCTTTGGTTTGCTTAGAGCTAAATGTTGTAAAGGTCTTTTTAATAATACTTCCGTGTCAGCATCGATAAATCCGGCATATCCAAATTCGCTGGAATCAAAACCTTGTACATTATAAGTGTGAGTTTTTCGTGCATGCCGGGCAAAGCTAACATAGTGGTTAAAATTAATGGTAACGCCTAAGCCAATAAATTTTCCGGAAACAATTTGTCTAACTGCATTAGTAATATTTCTAAGGCCATCTGAATCGACTTCTGAAATGAGTCTTTGCGATCCAGCAAAAACAATGGGTTTCTTGGTTTTAATCGTTAGATCTAAAAAGAATGCAGCTTCTGCCATGGTGTCAGTGCCATGGGTAATAATTACTCCAGCAACATGTTCTCTATGGATTAGTTCATCTACCATCTTTGAAAGATTCAGCCAATCGTTAGGGTTCATGTTGGGACTTGCAATGTTTGAGAATTCTATTATTCCAATACTTGCTAGTTCATTTATAGTTTTAAATCTTGATATTTTCTCAACAATTGAAATGTTCTCAATGTTGTCTTTCTGCGCAAGATCTTTTGCCATGTTTATAGTGCCCCCCGTCGTGACTATAATGATGGCTGGTTTTTTCTTAAAAATGACTTGATGGCTGTTCACTATGCGTTATCCGTCTGTTATTTATAAAAAGAGTTTGTTCCACTTTCATAAAAGAAGGGCCAATCGTCGCCATTTAGATGAACAGGAGTTTGTCGTTCATTTATTAATTCAGATTCATATGATATTTTCCATCCGTTATCGCCTAGAAATGCCATTCCATGCCAAGGAAAAATTCTACTTTTGGCATTGACTAAATGAATACCCCATTGCTTAGGTTTTGGATGAACAGTACTGCGGATTGCATTCGGATAGCTTAAGTTGATCAGGTCCATTTCTTTCAGCACGTATAAAAAAAGTGCATAATCAAAGGCGCACTGTTCTGCCCTGCGAAATATTTTTTTTCTGGTATCTTCAATATGCCTAATTAATTTTTCGGTATCTAATTTGTTATACGGCCTGCTAGTGCCTAATTTTACCAAATCTTGACATATGTGAGTGTTGCTCGAGATATTGGCGGTGCTTGAATCAACAAGAGAGCGAACTTTGTCAGATTCCTTGTTGTTGTTCCACCATTGGCTAAATTGGGGTTTTAGATTTTTCAGGAAGATATTATAGTCTGACTTATTTTTTTCTATCAAATTTGCCATATCTACAACTTCAATTTGATTCGAAAATCCTAGTTGTTTAATAAAGCTTATGCAGGTCTCTTTGTAATTTAAGGCCTCATATTTAGTAATGCCAAACATTTCCTTATACACATCGCCATCAGCGATAATAATAAACTTGGCCCCGGGGCTATAAAATTTCGAAATCACCTTACAAATTTCATACAGTCTTGATAAGCAGAGAATCTCTGCCATATCAGGTGATCTTCTTCTGACCTTTGCAGGATTTGGACATTTAAATGGAAATGACGGTAGAACAAAAGTAATTGGTTCCTGCTTTGCAATAGCGGTATCAATTTTTAATAAAAAATTTTGTTTGTTTTCGTCGAACTTTGTTTGTCGTGTTGTTCCCGCCCTATACTTGCCAGTCTGTAGGATTGCAAAAATTTTTTCGCCGATAGTTTTATGCCTGTTTAAGTGTTTTTTATTTTGATAAAAATAATGCTCGGCTTCTTCTGTCGCGCAATTAAATTGATATGAAAAAGGAAACTCCTTGATGATCCTGGGCGGGACTTGCTCGATAAACTCTGGATTTATTCTGAAAGAAACATCATTAAGATAGTTTTTGCTAATGAGAATAAATGAGGTGTCTATTTCTTGCGTGGAATAAAGCATCTCGATTGGAGATGGTTTTATTTTTATTATTAAATTGTTTTGAATTGCTACCATAATATTCCTAATGAAGATCATTCTAGATTACAAAGTTTCACTTTCTCTTTTTATTGAAATTTGCTGCATCAGCATTCAAAAGCATCCGAATATCGCAAAATTTTTCTTGAAGGCTCTTCTTTTCAATTTTTTTAAATTTTGTAAATATTATGCGCTGCACTAATGAGGCATTAATAACACTTTGGTTCTTTGGGGATTTATTTATTAGCAGGAGTAAGGTTTAGTTCGCTATTGAGATTGGAAGTATAGTTATAAGTGCGCCATTGCTGAACTGTGAGCTTCTTACAATGGCTATATCTTTAGCACGAGCTTGTTTTATAAATTACGCTCCAATGCGGAGTATGTGAAGGGAGTGAGGCAAACTCATTGTTGAGTTAATATGGCCATGCTGCCAAATTATTTATTCCTTGTCTAGCGCTATTTTCCAAATTTTCTAAATCAAGTTAAATTTGTTCTTACGACTTGTCACGACACAGCAGTAATGGGAGGCTCAATAATTGAATCGCCTGTGGCAATTTTTCAAGCGTATTGAGTAAATTTAATGGCAATCAATTAAGGGTTTTTTTGGTTTAATATTTTAGATAAAAGCGTAAGTGATTATCGCTGCGCCTATATCTGCTTAGTTTCTTTTTTATTTTATTGGTAGACCTATGAGCGCATAGACGCTCATAGGTCGTAGGATGAGGCTCCGGCTCCAGATAAAGTACTAGCTATTCTGGTTTTTACTGAACCTCGATTCACCGGCTCTTTAAAAAAATCAAACATTAAACCGAAAATGCATCACATCTCCATCTTTCACAATATATTCTTTCCCTTCCAAGCGCCACTTGCCCGCTTCTTTCGCGCCTGCCTCACCTTTGAACTTAATGAAATCATCATAAGCAATCACTTCTGCCCGAATAAATCCTTTTTCAAAATCCGTATGAATCACAGCGGCAGCTTGTGGTGCGCTACAACCTGCATGAATAGTCCAGGCGCGAACTTCTTTCACGCCAGCAGTGAAGTAAGTTTCAAGACCCAACAGTTTGTAACCCGCATGAATAACGCGGTTTAAGCCAGGTTCATCAAGATTTAACGAAGCTAAAAATTCATTTTTTTCAGCATCATCAAGCTCTGCGATTTCAGATTCTAATGCCGCGCAAACGGAAACAACGCTCGCATTTTCTTTCTCAGCTATTTTTCTCACTTGATCTAAAAAAGGATTGTTGGTGAAGCCATCTTCCGCGACATTTGCGATATAAAGTGTAGGCTTAACCGTTAATAATTGCAGCGGTCTCAATCTTTCCATCTCATCTTTTGATAAAGCCAGGGTGCGAACCGGTAGTCCTTGATTCAATTGTTCGCGGGCTCTTTCCAATAAAGCGACATCGGCTATAGCTGTTTTGTCGCCACTGCGCGCCAGTTTTTGTTGGCGTAGCATATTTTTTTCGACGGTATCAAGATCAGCAAGCGCGAGTTCAGTATTGATTACCTCGATGTCATCCAATGGCGAAATTTTTCCTGCGACATGCACGACATCCGTATCTTCAAAGCAGCGCACCACATGAGCGATGGCATCTGTCTCGCGGATATTAGCCAAAAACTTATTGCCTAGTCCTTCACCTTTGGAGGCGCCAGCGACCAAGCCTGCAATATCAACGAATTCCATGGTGGTTGGTAAAGTGCGTTCAGGCTTAACAATAACGGCCAAATGTTCAAGGCGTGGATCTGGCACTGGTACAATACCGACATTGGGTTCAATAGTGCAAAATGGGTAATTCGATGCATCGACACCGGCTTTGGTTAAACAGTTAAATAAAGTGGATTTGCCAACGTTTGGTAATCCGACGATTCCGCATTTGATGCCCATGATTGAAGGTCTCTATAAAAAAATTTTAATATGTCGTTATTCTTTCTTGTTAGCGAAAGAGAGCGAGTTAAGTAGTATGTAAAAAATGCATCGCTTTCTGAAATTCACCTTTCATCACAAAAGGTAGGATGCCTTCGGCATGTCTTAATGCCGTATCGATGGCTTCGCGGTCTGCTTTTTTAGGCGCTGCTAGCACATAATTGGCAACATCTCTGCCGGTGCCAGGGTGACCTACTCCGATGCGTAAACGATGAAACTGATTTGTGCTGAGATGACGAATAATATCGCGTAGACCATTATGCCCGCCGTGCCCGCCATCATACTTCAAGCGCACAGTGCCAACAGGCACATCGAGTTCATCGTGTGCGACTAAAATAGATTGAGGTGGAATTTTGTAATAAGTTGCAAGTGCTTGGACAGATTGTCCGCTTAAATTCATAAAGGTCGTGGGGATCAGCAAATGGCAGTCATGCCCTTTGATGCTCGCAATGCCATGCATGCCTTGAAATTTAGGATTGAAACGCATGCTGATATTGGCATCATCTGCTAAAGCAGAAACAAACCAAGCACCAGCATTGTGTCGGGTGAGCTCGTATTCGGCTCCCGGATTCCCTAACCCTACTATGAGCAGAATACCCGACGACAATGCTAGTTCTCCGTACTAAAAGCTAATCTTAGTCTTTCTTGCCTTCTTCGTTTGCATCGGAAGGAGCAGCAGCTTCAGCAGCTTCTGTGCCTTCTTCTTCAGCGATGATAGCAACTTCATCTTCAACCATGCGTGGCTTATGGATAGAAACAACCGGTAAATCGTGTCCTTCTACGCCATGGCTCAATGCAGTCAATTCAACGCCTTTAGGCAATTTGATATCAGATAAATGCAAGGTTTCATCTAGCTTCAATTTAGAAGTGTCGATAACCAGGAATTCAGGCAAGTCAGCTGGTAAGCATGAAATTTCAATATCGTTCATTGCGTGATAGACCACGCCGCCTTCTTTCACGCCTTCTGCTTTCTCATCGCCTTCAAAATGTAGCGGGACATGCATGGTTAATTTTTGATCCGCTCTGACGCGTAAAAAATCCAAGTGATGAACGCGCGGACGTGAAGGGTCACGTTGAACGTCTTTTAAAATCACTTTTTCAGACGTTTTGCCGACTTTTAAGATCAAAATATGTGAATAAAAAGCTTCGTTAGAGAGCGCATGAACCACTTTGTTATGGTCTAAGGTTAACGAAATAGGGCCTTGACCCGCGCCGTAAACTACAGCTGGAACCTTATTCGTGTTTCTTAGGCGGCGGCTCGCACCTTTCCCTATGTCTGCACGAACTTCAGCTTCCAGTTCGAATTTGATGGATGACATGTGTATTTCTCCAGATTTTTTAATAAATGTAAGTTTTCTTCTGTCCCTGCGACCAGGACGAAGGAGGCCGTTATTTTACATGAAATCCTTGGATAAGCTAGTTTTTAAGCGGGGCAGGAGGTTGTTAGCAAGGGGCGATCCTGAGGGGCCCGCCCTGAATCGAAGTGTTTAGTCTAAAAACATACGGCTTAATGATCCCGCGCCACTGATACGGCGAATGGCTTCAGCAATCATGTGGCTTAGGCTTAAAGAGCGAATGCGTTTGTATTTCAGCGTGCTACTTGGAAGCTGAATGGTGTCAGTGACTACCAATTCATCCAGTAAAGATGCTTCCAGGTTCGCAATGGCTTTGCCAGAGAGAACAGGGTGAGTGACATAGGCTGCGACCTTGGCTGCGCCATGCTCTTTCAGTGCTTCAACCGCTTTGCAAAGTGTGCCGGCAGTATCAATGATGTCGTCCACGATGACGCAGTCACGGTCTTTGACGTCTCCAATAATGTGCATGACTTGTGCTTCGTTAGGCTGAGGGCGGCGCTTATCAATAATGGCAAGGTCTGCGCCAGGTAGTCGTTTTGCAATGGCGCGAGCGCGGATGACGCCACCAACGTCAGGCGAAACAATCATGATGTTTTGCAAAGCGCTTTTATGGATATCATCTAGCATCATAGGGGTGCTGTATAGATTGTCTACAGGCATATAGAAAAAGCCCTGGATCTGATCTGCATGCAAATCAACAGTCACTAAGCGGCTAATACCAACGGAAGCCATCATGTCAGCAACAATCTTCGCGGTAATCGGCACACGAGCCGAGCGAACGCGGCGATCTTGTCTCGCATAGCCAAAATAAGGCACAACGGCCGTGATTTTTGCAGCAGAGGCGCGACGTAATGCATCAGCCATGATGATTAATTCCATCAGGTTGTCATTCGTCGGATTGCTGGTGGACTGGATAATGAAAATATCGCGTCCCCGAACATTTTCTTGTATCTCGACCAATGTTTCGCCATCGCTGAAGCGACCCACAAGTGCTTTGCCTAAGGGTAAATTGAGATGTTCGACAATGCGTTGGGCTAGTTCTGGGTTGGCGTTTCCGCTAAAGATCATTATTTCGGGCACGGTTAGGTTCCTTGCTGATTAGTCATCATCTCTAGGCATAGCATGAGAGCCGATTGTTATTAGTTATTATATGTGCTTCTAGAAGAGTTTTAGTAGGTTTTATTATTATAATTGTGAAAATGGCTGGGGTGCTAGGATTCGAACCTAGGAATGCCGAGATCAAAACCCGGTGCCTTACCACTTGGCGACACCCCAACGTAACGCGAGATTAAAACTAGAATAAGACCCGCTCTAGTTAAGGCCGCTATTTTGCTAACAGAACGGACTACTGTCAATGAGAAAATTTATTTATATTCAATCTGGAGTGAATTTATCGAAAGTCAGGGGTAAAACTGGTAGTTAATTATGCTAGTCGTGCTTTTGCTCGGCACTATTCTGGCTTCGTGCCTGTAGAGGTTGCCATTGGTTGATAATAATCTTCACGCTAAGGTCTGTATTGTTTAGAAAGATTTTGCTCGGCAAGTCGATGCCATGCATAGAGGTGTATCGCAAAAATTGTACATGCCATCCGTCTTGATTCAATTCGGTGAGATGGTGGTAGGTATCAAAATGTTTTGTGGCGGCTGTGCCAGGAACGGGCAGGCCGCGTACCCAGTATTTGAGATTCGTGACAGGAAGGCGCCATCCTGTTTGTTGTGCTAATAAGGATTCGGCGGAGTCAGCAGTGAACTTTTTACCTTTGGGACTAGTCAGCTCTACTTTGCTAGGGGTGCCATTTAATGTGTACGAATTGGAGCCAAGTGGGCCAAACAGATAAATAGTGTAGTTCTGTTTGTTTTGTTGCCAGCGCAAGGTGGCGCTTTCGGCTTCTTTGCTGGTGTGGATCGCAATTAATGCTTTGATGTCCCAGCTATTAATATTGGACAAGGTTTGGGTGCGCGTGTTCCAGGTAAGTGTTTCATTTTTTGGGGTTTCAGGTGCAGGAACAGTGGCGCAACTGGTGAGAACCAGGGCGAAGGCTGGTAACAAAATCCATTTGAAACAGTCTAAAATAGTTCGCATTCGTCCAGTATACGAGAAATGTGACTTCCCGTCATCTCCGGGTGGTTACTTTTCTGCAACTTTAGGTAATAAAAATGGTTTTGAGGGCGAGTTCAAGATGACGGGATGACCACTTTCGCATAGAATAGGCGCCATTGATGAATGGGGTAACGCGAGTCGTATGTCTATAACAGTTTGTGGCATAAATCATAAAACAGCGCCGCTTTCGATGCGAGAGAAAGTCGTCTTTTCGTTAGAGAAGCTGCCCCTCTATCTGGCAGACCTGCTCGCGCTCGAAAATATTCAAGAAGCCGTTATTTTATCGACCTGTAATCGCTCCGAACTATACTGTGACGTAGACGATGCCGAAAAGGCCTTGAATTGGTTTTGTCGCCAGCATCAGCTCACTCGTGATGAACTTCAGCCCTTTCTCTATGTCTATCAAGAGCAAGCAGCGGTTGAACACATGATGCATGTTGCTTGCGGCATTGATTCGATGGTATTAGGTGAGTCCCAAATCTTGGGCCAGATGAAAAATGCTTTTTCCGAAAGCTGTGCTGCGGGTGTGGTCGGGCCCTTATTCAATCGTCTGTTTCAACAAATTTTTGCTGTCGCCAAAGAAGTGCGAACGAATACGTCAATTGGTGCTTGCCCCGTTTCAGTCGCCTCGGCGGCGGTCGGATTGGCAAAGCAAATTACGCCTGACTTAAATACAGTATTAGTGGTGGGCGCAGGTGATACGGTAGATTTATTGCTACGTTATCTGAAAGCGCAAAATCCAAAACGCATTATGATTGTTAATCGCAGCATCGAAAATGCAGAAATGCTAGCGAAAAAACATGCCATCGAAAGCATGGATTTTTCCGCATTACATGAAGCGCTAGCGGTTGCGGATATTGTGATTTCAGCCACAGGAAGCGCTCTTCCGATTATCAACAAGTCGATGATGCAATCGGTAATGTCGCAACGACAGGATGCTGCGATCACCATGTTAGACATTGCTGTACCAAGAGACGTGGACGTGACAGTAGGTGAGATTGCATCCGTTCGTCTTTATTGTATTGATGACTTAAAATCCATTATTCAGCACAATCTTCGTGGTCGTGAACATGCCGCCGAAAAAGCCCGCGAAGTGATTCTACAAAAGACGCTGGACTTTATGACATGGCAAAAATCGTTGGATCTGGTCGCAGTTACCATCAAAGCTTATCGCAGTCAGGTAGAAGATCTGTGTCAGGCAGAATTAAGTAAAGCAACCAAGCAGTTGCAACGTGGTGATGATCCTTTGCAGGTGATGTCGCTTTTTGCGTATTCTTTTATGAATAAATTATTGCATACGCCTAGCGTGCAGTTGCGCCAAGCAGGAGTGGAGGGTCGCTTTGATATCTTGCAATTGGCACAACAACTGTTTGCTATTCCCCAATCCGAATCAGAGCTACTATGAAATCGTCAATCGAAAAAAAACTACAAGGCTTAGTTGAGCGCCATGAGGAAATCGGGGCGTTGCTGTCCGATCCCGAGGTGATTTCAAAACAAAACAAATTCCGTGAGTATTCCAAAGAGTACTCCCAGCTAGAGCCGGTTGTGATGGTATTTAAACGCCATCAAGCTCTCATGGAAGACATTGCCAATGCCAAAGAGCTCTTAAATGAGCCTGATGTTGAAATGCAGCAACTGGCACGTCAAGAGCTAAAGGTGGCAGAAGAAGAAGTCGAAAAATTAGAACAGCAATTGCAATTGCTGTTGTTGCCACGTGATCCAAATGATGACAATAACATCTTCCTTGAAATTCGTGCGGGAGCGGGCGGAGATGAGGCGTCTATTTTTTCTGGAGATCTCGCGCGTATGTATACGCGTTATGCGGAAGCAGAAGGATGGCAAGTTGAAATGATAAGCGCGAGCCACGGCGAGCATGGCGGCTACAAAGAAATTATTTTGCGTATCATTGGGCAAGGGGCTTATTCCCGTTTCAAATTTGAATCCGGTGTGCACCGAGTTCAGCGTGTCCCTGAAACGGAAGCGCAAGGACGTATTCATACCTCTACATGCACCATCGCGGTATTGCCCGAAGTCGATGAGATCGAAAGTATTGTCATCAATCCGAATGATATTCGTACTGACACTTTTCGTGCATCAGGCGCCGGTGGACAACACGTACAAAAAACTGACTCAGCGATTCGTATTACCCATATTCCAACAGGCTTGGTTGTTGAGTGCCAGGATGAGCGCTCGCAACATAAAAACCGGGCGCGCGCCATGTCATTGTTAACAGCAAAACTGTTGGCCAGTGAGCGCAATAAGCAGCATCAGCAACAGGCCGACACGCGTCGCGATTTAGTAGGAACGGGCGATCGCTCTGAACGAATACGTACTTATAATTTCCCTCAGGGTCGGTTGACAGATCATCGCATTAACTTAACCTTATATAAGTTGCCCGATATCATTCAAGGCGATTTAGCACCTGTCATTAATGCTTTGATCCATGAATATCAAGCCGATCTTCTGGCAGAGCTTGGTGACTAATATGACAACCATGACAGCATTAGCTCCTTTTACGATTTCCTCTGCATTGGAATGGGCTATTGCTCATTTAATGGCGGTGACGGATGTCGTCGAATTGGAAGCAGAGATTTTGTTGGCGCATGTGTTGCGTGCATCGCGCACGCATCTGCATGCGTGGCCTGATCGCTTGTTAAGCGAAAGCGAGCAAACGCATTATTCCCAGTTTGTAAAACGTCGTTTAGAAGGCGAGCCCATCGCTTATGTGACGGGTAAGAGAGAATTTTGGTCGCTTGAGCTAACAGTGACGCCCGATACATTAATCCCAAGACCAGAAACGGAGATATTGGTTGAGCTTGCATTAAGTAAATTAAATGATGATGAGATCAAAACAATAGCGGATCTTGGTACCGGTTCTGGTGCAATCGCTTTAGCCTTGGCGAGTGAGCGCCCTGGTTGGGTCGTTCATGCAACGGATCGAGTGGCGGCAACGCTGCAAGTGGCTAAAGCAAACGCTGTGCGTCTGGATTTGGCACACGTCAAATTTCATGAAGGTTCTTGGTGCGAGGCTTTGCCTAAATTAAGTTTTGATGCCATTATCAGTAATCCCCCCTATATTGCTGAAGGGGACCCACAGCTAAATCAGCAAGTTTTACTCACGGAACCCCGGGCAGCGCTGTTATCCGGAGAGGATGGTTTACTGGATATTCGTCGGATCATTCAAGAAGCAAGAAGCTATTTGAAATCAGGTGGATATCTTTTACTGGAGCATGGGGCTAGACAAGCGGAAGCCGTCAAAAGTCTAATGCAGCAAGCGGGATACGTCCAAATTGAGTCGTATCAGGACTTGGCGGGGCTAGATAGAGCTACAATTGGGCAATTTCAATCAGTTACGATTGCCTCTTGAAGGTCTTTTTGGTATAGATGCCTGTCTTGTACTAAAATAAAGATTGGGCTAGGAGAAATGGCAATGGCAATAAAAGACATATTAGAGCCAAGTTTAGAAGTCTTGGGGATAAACCCATATAAGCCGAAGAAAACGGAAAGCTATATGAGTGGCAAAATGCGTGAGCATTTTACTACTATTTTGACACTCCTTCGCCAGCAAATCATGGAAGGGGCTGATCGTACTGTTACTCATATGAAAGATGATGCTATCAATTATCCGGATCCAAACGATAGAGCAAGCCAGGAAGAAGAGTTTCGTCTGGAGCTTCGCACCCGCGACCGTGAGCGCAAATTGCTCAAAAAAATTGAAGAAGCGCTACAGCTTTTGACCGATAAAGAATACGGTTATTGCGAAGTCTGTGGGGTTGAGATTGGTTTACGCCGCCTTGAGGCACGTCCTACCGCAACGCTTTGTATTGATTGCAAAACCTTAGATGAAATTCGCGAAAAACAACAAGGATAATGTTAGACTTTGTAAAAGGACTTATGCGCTTTTTAGCCACATCGCATACTTTCTTATTAAATGAGAAGGTTTTAGGTTGTTAGGAAAAAGCGCATTTGTTGTCTATACTTAAGAGTGGAATTTTGTTCAGATAACGGGTGGCTAACTTAAGGTATTGAGTCATGGCCGGAGCTCCGCAAGGTGGTGGTAATCAATCCGATAATTCCGCTGGTATCGTCTGGATAACGGCCGCGATTTTTATTGGTTTTGGCGTGCTATGGTATTCCTTTAAAGCCCAAATCATCGGCGTTTATTTTAAGCTCAAACTGCTCGAAATTGATCTCATCAGTATTTTTACTCATAACCTCGACGATGTTCGCGTCTCCATCATTGGCACCAATCCCGCGCAACTGAAGTTTGACGATGTCATGCGGGTGGGCGATGCTGTCGGCGATTATTTACGCATTCCTTGTATTATCATTATTGTTGCTTTGGCGATTATCGTTTATTTCAGCAATTCTGTTCGCACATTCAAACGCACTTACGATATGAAAGATCTGCTGCAAGCAGAGCAGGTCAATTGGCCGCAGATCGCGCCCGTAGCAAAGCTGAATTTAGTCAAAGCGGATATTGATAAAGGCCCATGGGCAATGGCCATGACGCCCATGCAGTTTTGTAAAAAACATCAATTGCTCGAAGAATTTCGTCGTGGTCCACAAGAGGGCATGACTCGAAAAGAATGGGATAGGATTGAAGTTAAATTAAAGCGCGGCCAGGCAAATAAAATATTTGCCACCCAATTAGGCGCTTTATGGAATGGCACGCAGAAGCTCCCACCGCATATCAAAGTGTTGTTTGCCGTCTTTGGCGCGCGTCTTAATAATGATACAGAAGCCGCCAGTAAAATGTTGAAGCAGCTAGCGGCTTCTTCCACCACCAAATTGGATTTTACGGGCAGTGATGCACTGCTGAAAAAACATGAAAACACGAAGCTTGTGCAAAAAGCCATTAAGCCGCACGCTTATGTGTTGACTGTCATGGCTTCCATGTTAGAGGGCGCAAGACAAGATGGCGTGCAAGCTTCAGCGGATTTTTTATGGTTAAAACCCATTGATCGTCGCCTCTGGTATATATTGAATACAGTCGGTCGACAAACCCCCGGCGTTGAAGTGGCGGGTGTGTTTGCACATTGGGTAGCAGAGAAAGAAGCGGACAGAAAGTTGCTGATTCCGATGATTGAAGAAGCAACTAATGCCTTAGAGCTTGCATTGAAAGATGTAATCTATCGTCCAGATGAAGAAGCCTAATTTGGCGATGGGAGGGTATTGGCATGATGCAACGTGGGTTAGATGAACAACATGAGATGTCGCCCCAGTTATTGTTACGGGATACCCGTACAATGGGTATGCGTTTTGTCGATTTTTTTAAAGATCCTGTCAACAGTGCGTGTTTGTTGATTGGTTTTGGTTTTGCGGCATTTTTTTTTCCACCAGTCACGGAGTTCATCACACTTTTTGCTATTTTAGCATTTGCTTATGCGGCAACACGTGAGTTTAAGCTGCCATTTCGTATGCCGCTACGTTCTGGCGCGCTGGATTACAACGATCCACTGCCGGGGGCGGGGAAGCCTAAGCCACGTAAAGCACGTGGTATCAGTTTCTTTGGCAATCGCAAAACGACCAATGAAGAACTTTGGTTTAATAACGATGATATGCGTACCCATGTATTAATTTTCGGATCAACCGGTAGCGGTAAAACAGAAGCATTGGTTTCTTTGTCATTTAATGCTTTGGTGCAAGGAAGTGGTTTTCTTTATGTCGATGGTAAAGGTGACAACAGTTTATTTGCGAAAGTGTTTTCCATGTGTCGCTACATGGGTCGCGAAGATGATTTGTTGCTAATCAACTTTATGACCGGTGCGCGAGATATTATCGGCGCACAGGAAAAACGCTTATCCAACACCATGAATCCATTTTGTAATGGTTCATCCAGCATGTTGTCACAATTAGTCGTGAGCTTGATGGACTCTGGTTCACAAAGTTCCGATGGTGATATGTGGAAAGGTCGAGCTATCGTATTCGTTGAAGCCTTGATGAAAGTATTAGTCTACATGCGTGATCAGGGTAAAATCTTATTGGATGCGAACACGATTCGTAACTATTTTGAATTGACCCGTCTTGAAGCGATAGCGATGGATAAAATGTTTATTCGCGAAAATCAAGAGCCCGTGAGCTTGGCAGAAACCCCCGATTTGGTGTTAGAGCCTATCACTAACTATATTATCAACTTACCAGGTTACGACAGGTCAAAAAAAGGCAAGCAAGGTTCCCAGGTGTTAGAGCAGCACGGTTTTATTACGATGCAATTGACCAAAGTATTCGGTTCGTTAGCCGATACCTACGGCCATATCATGCGTACCAACTTGGCTGAAGTGGACTTAAAAGACGTTGTATTAAACCGTCGTATCTTGGTTGTGTTATTGCCTGCTCTTGAAAAATCTCCGGATGAGTTATCTAACTTGGGTAAAGTCATTATTGCTTCGCTAAAAGCCATGATGGCGGCAGGCTTGGGGGATGCGGTAGAAGGTACCTATAAAGAAGTCATCACGCGTAAACCAACGAATGCCGCGACACCTTATATGTGTATCTTGGATGAGTATGGTTATTATGCGGTGAAAGGATTTGCGGTAGTGCCAGCGCAAGCGCGTTCTTTAGGGTTCTCGGTTATTTTTGCGGGGCAAGATTTGCCAGCATTTGAAAAGGCTTCAAAAGAAGAAGCGGCTTCCATCGGTGCTAATACTAACATCAAGATTTGTATGAAATTAGAAGATCCGCAAGCCACCTGGGAATTTTTCTCTAAAACGGCGGGCGAATCCTATGTGACAAAAGTGGATTCTTTCCAAACCAACGCAAATAGCATCTTAAATAATTATATGGATAGCCGCAGTGCTTCTTCTGAAAAGCGCGCTCGTGTGGATCTTCTGGATTTAAAAGAGCAGCGTGAAGGTGAGGCGCATATTTTCTTCAAATCTAAAATTGTGCGTGCGCGAATGTTTTATGCTAACCCACAACCAGCAGAGCGCATGCGCATTAATCACTTCTTGAAAGTAGAGCCACCTATTGGCCGCGTCTTGTTGGATCTGGAGAGTCGCTTAGACCGTTTTATGCAGTTGATGGAGACAGGTGACGCGGTGCTTGTGGCTGACTTTTCAGATGAAGCAGATGAGATTCGCATCATAGCGGATGTCATGAGTGAAAAAAATGATGTCAATCCAATTGAAAAAGGCGTCACAGCATTGCTAGCTTTCCACAATCGTAATAATGTGGAGGGCGGTGAAGCCGAGGGTCTCTTTGAGGAAGTGATTGAAGAGGAAGAGACAGGTCGAGTTAATGTATTCAGTAAAGTAAGGCTGGATCCAAGTGTTCAAGCTTTAGTAGGGGCTGCTAATTTAGAAAAATTCAGTATGCCATTGATCAACAAAGCCATGGTCAAAGATCGCGTAGAACTCTTGGAAAGAGTGATGGGTAAATCGGGTTCGCAAGCCAATACGATTACAAATGAAATCTTGAAAGACATGTTAATGGCAACAGATTATCCACCGGATGTTGCTGAATTATTGCAAGAGCCAGATTTTGTTGTTTCTGCCGTGAAAGACTTATGCGACTATGTATCAAGTTTGCAAGGTACTGGTGAGGCCGGATAAGATTGGCAGTTGTTATGCCTGGGGCTGCAGGGTTTACGAGAATCTATTGTTAAGAAGCCGAAAATAGTGAGCTTGCCTCTCGCATGAGTGAGAGAAAGTGAAATGTAAGAGGTGCACGAATGATGGTTTCCCGCAAGGCGGGAATGGCATGAGTGTTTTGGGACCGCCGCTTTTAGGATTTAATAGGACATGTTGCAGTAATGGAATTTCCAATAAAAAAATGGATTGGCATAGTTAAAATAAATGTATTTACCCTTCCTGCTTTGTTTATTCCCAGCTTGTTATGTTGCGCTTTAGCCGGTTGCGCTTCTTCTGCTGTGAGTCGAAATGCAGCAGACCGGGTCGATTCTGCTTACCAAAGCGGCAATGCCGCTGTTCAAAGTATCGCGGATGATGACTTGCCTTCTTATCCAAACTACTCGTCGGTGGCATTAGGCGCAGGTGCCGGTGGTGCGGTCGGCGCTGTGGCTGGCGCGTTAATTTCTGGCGGTACAGGTGTGTTGCCGGGTGCGGCAGGCGGAGCAGTTGTTGGGGGAGTAATGGGTGGTTATCTTAACAATCATGCCAACCTCAAAGAGCAAATCGAAAACCATGGCGTCAAAGTCTTTATCTTGGGCGATCAAGTGAGGGTGGTTATTCCATCTGAACAAACTTTTCGAGGCATCACGCATAACGTTTACCCGGAAGCGTATCCAACCTTGGACATGGTTGCGCAGCTTCTCAATCACTTTAAAACCATGCAAGTTAAAATTGCCGTCTATTCCGATGATGCCGGTTCCGATAAAATTAACGCGGCGCTTTCAAAACAGCAAGCTGACGCTCTGGTCAAATACTATTGGGGCAAGATCAATACGCGCGTGTTATACGGTGTGGGCATGGGCGATTGTCATCTGGTCGATGTGGAAGGGTCAGCGGCTAATAGCCGAATTGAAATATCCACAGAGAAATTACCCGTTTAAGTAATCAAACGACAGGTGGCGTGAATGAAGGTGGGGGTGAAGCAATGGCAGTTCAAAGGCAGCAAGTAGCGCGATTGCAAAGTGATTTTTACCGTGATTCTTATCACAAGTTATTACGTTTTGTCATATTTGAAATTTTTATTATGTTACTGTTGATATCGGCGATTGTGTATTTTGTTGTTTTTCAGCCGTTGTCTCATTATTACGCAACAACGACGACTGGTTTAGTCATTCCATTAACACCAGCGAAGTAGCATGAGGTCAGGGAGCGATAATGCTAAGTGAACGAGTGGAAAACCTCATTCTAAAAGACAATCCTAACTTAGATCATAGTCAAAAGATTATTGTTGCTTTGATTATCGCCATGATATTGGTGTTAGTGGCTGTCAGTGGCATTCTCTATCAGGTTTTTCATCGACCTCTGCCGCAATTTAGGGCAGTGTCAGCTAATAAGCAAGTCATGGCCTTGTCGCCGTACGATGAGCCTAATTTGTTGCCCGCTACTATTTTGATTTGGGCAAGCAAAGCGGCTGTTGCGGCGTACACGTTTGATTTTGTGAACTACAATAAAGAAATTGAATTGGCGCATCCTTATTTTACGGATGCAGGTTGGACGGCGTATCAGGCAGCCATTCAAAGAGTCATTACACGGGTTGTCAGCAGCCAATTGTTTGCTAATGGCGTGGTAACGGGAACACCTGTTATTTCAAATCAAGGGCAGCTACCAGGTCACGGTTATACTTGGCGTGTGCAGGTGCCTTTTTTGGTTACGTTCCAGAGCGCAGAAGAAACCAAAACGGATACCTATATTGTGGTAATGACAATAGTAAAAGTACCAACGTCCGTCAATCCAGAAGGCATAGGCATTGATCAATTTCAAATGATATAAGTTGATGACTCATTTTTAAAGGAATAAGCCTGTATGGGCGGAGAGACCAAAGTAATTAGCGATGATGCGTTAGTCATGATTTTTACGCGCAATGAATTTTATCGTAGAAAATATCGCCTTATCGTTGGTGTTGCGGCACTCGGTATATTCGTGATAATGGTTTTAGCCGGTATGCTTTTTTATCTGGTTAAAAATCCGCGTCATCCTCTGTATTTTGTCACCGATGGTGCTGGGCGATTCATTCAGGAAATTCCCGTTCAAAGACCGAATATGTCAGTGGATGATGTATTGGCTTGGTCCCAAGATGCAGTTGAGGCTGCATTTAGTTACGATTTTATGAATTATCGCTCGCAGTTACAAAACGCACAAAAATATTTTACCGATTTTGGCTGGCGCAGTTACATGAAAGGGTTGCAAGATTCTAATAACTTATTAGCGTTAACGGAACGTAAGTTTGTCGTGATCGCCAAAGTAGTAGCGCCGCCGAAGTTACTTGCGCAAGGCCCAATTGGCAAGACGGCTATTTACGGTTATAAGATTGAAATGCCGGTGTTGGTCAGTTATTTAAAGGCGCCTTTGTATGATGAGAAATCAAGAATTCAAAATCCACTGTTAGTGACGGTGATTGTTGAACGACAAGATTTGTTATCTAGCTATAAAGGACTGGGTATTGTGCAGATGATTGCAGCACGTCCAGATGAAAGCGGCGATCAAAGTTTAGTGGCACCAAGTTGAGCGTAATGAATAAAAAAAACAATACTTTTTTTATTCATTAACGAAATGGATGAAGCTAAGCAGCACTATACAATTGTAGGTGTCTGTTATATAGTTCAAGGCTATTCTTATCGGAGTAGTCTAGGTTGACTATACGATATGTGAGCGAGGTGGGAATGGCTGGGGATGAGCTGCAAGTAGTCCGCCTGAGGAATGAATTTTACCGAGATGGCTTTTACAAAGTAATCATCGCATTTGCAATGATATTAATCGCTATTTTTATGTTAGGTGGAATTTCTGTTTATTTATTTCTTCAGAAGCCAGCGCCTGTTTCATTTGTAACGGATAATGAGTGGCGAGCTTTTCCACCGGTTCCATTGGATCAGCCTTATAAAAAAGCGCCTGACTTGTTACAGTGGGTCAATGACGTTTTGCCTTCTTTATTCACCTATGATTTTATAAGTTACAAAAGTGAACAAAGCAAATTAAGAGAATACTTTACAGACGATGGCTGGAAAAAACTTAACGCCTTGTTAGCGACTTACGCAAATGTAAATGTAATACAAAGTGCCAAATTGTTTGTGAACAGTGAGGCAACTGGCTCACCGGTCATTGTGAACCAAGGTTTATTGGCGGGAAGATACGGCTGGTGGGTGCAAATGCCAATCGTCATACACTATAGCAACGTTGAGAGACATTATGACTCATCGTTAGTGTTGCAGGCATTAGTTGTGCGAACATCAACTTTAGATAATCTATCCGGCATAGCGATAGATAACCTAATTGAAGTGAAGCCACCTGCACCGCAAACGAAAGTGCAACAAGTGACGGTGCAACCGACAACACAGACTGGTTTGCCTGGTGTCGGTCAGCCCGGGCAAGGACAGGTAGGTCCTGTGCAGCAAGATCAAGGACAGCAAGATCAGGGACAGCAAGATCAGGGAGGCAGTGTTGGCGCTAATGGATAAAAGACAGATTCAAATTTTCGCCATTGCGACTGCGACGATGCTTTTTTTATTTGGAGCATCCGGTGTTGTCAATGCAGCAGAAGCGACGACAGTTGTTACTGAGGCGTTACCAGTTGCGACGACAACGGTCACAACTCAATCAGAAGCAGCTCCTGCAGCGACAGTGCAGCCCGTTGCAACTACGGTTACTACACAGACGTCTCCATCTTCTGCGCCACCATCCAATGCAGATTCAGCGCAATATCAAAAATGGTTAATCAGCCAAATGACGGCACCCAGAGAAGTGGCTGCTGAAACCACAACCACGACGACGTCAACCACGACAACCGATACGCTGCCACGCTTGTCTCAGCCCATTCCAAGTGCTGGAGAGTTGCCTTCGCCGCGCAAAAAGCGACTTCATTTTGGCAACTCGCTCGTGATTTCTCCGCCAATGTCTTACCATGAATCGCAAGAGGCCATGTTGAATTCGGTGCCATCACCAGCAACGAGTCCTGAGGTTGATACCGCTTTTAATATGTTAATGCAGCAAAATATGCCATTGACGCCACAACAAGTCATACGATTAAGACAGCTCATCGATCAATCACAGCGTGCGGCATCAACTCCTGCCACCGTGCCACCCAAGCCGGTTTCCACCACCATCATGATGAATTTAGCGCCGGGCACGACGCCACCTGCCATTCGCTTAGCCCAAGGTTATGTGACCTCTTTAGTTTTTGTTGATTCAACAGGCGCGCCTTGGCCAATTGCCTCTTATGACATTGGCGATCCTAAAACCACCACCATTCAATGGGATGGCAAGAGTAATGTCTTATTGATTCAAGCCATATCGCCTTATGGTGATAGTGATCTTGTCATTCGGCTCGCTGGTTTAATGACACCTTTAACATTGGAATTGGTTTCCGGGCAGCGTGTTGTCGATTTTCGTACTGATATTCATGTCTCAGGCATTGGTCCAAATGCAAAAGATTTACCGACGGGAACGGCGCTTCCTGGATCAGCTAATCAATTATTACTGGGTGTGTTGGATGGTGTTGCGCCTGCCGGCAGTAAATTATTGACGGTATCCGGCGGTGATTGTCAGGCATGGATTTTCGCAGACAAGATGTATCTGCGCACACGATTGACGGTGCTTTCTCCCGGCTGGGTTGGCAGAATGGTGAGTCCAGATGGTATGTTCGCCTATGAAATTCAAAAAACCTCTACTGTCTTAGTTTCCCAGTATGGCGAACCGATTGAACTTAAGATTGAGGGATTCTGATGGCGCTAAAGCTTCCAGGTTTTTTAACACGTACTGATACTAAATCAAGAATCATTCTTGTGGCGGGTACGATATTCGGTGTTTCAGTATTGATTTTTTTAGGCAGCCGATATTTAAGTGGCGCTAAAACATCCAGTGCAGCGCACGTTGCCAGTGCGCCGTCGGGGTTACAATCCGTGCCAGGTAGTCAGCTTTCGCCGGAATATTACAGAGCCTTAATGCAAGCGAATGCGCAATCTGCAAAGCAGGCACAAATCAGCGGTGGTAGTGCAGTGCCTACGTTGGTTAACGTACCTGGTCAGCAACAGCCTACTTTTAACCAAGCTGGTAACTGTACAGTCATGTGTCCTGGTGGCGATACGGCGGATGTAAAAGATGATATTAGCGGCTTGTTAAAAAGCGGTCGGCTTTCGCAAGATGAAGCGAATGCATTGCTAGCAATGGCCAAAAATAATGTATCCGTAGATCAGTACACCGATGCGCTCGATAATCTGGTTCGTTCTGGCAAGTTAACGCCAGAGCAAGCTCGAAAACTATTGGAAACCTATAAGAAGCAACATGCCAATGCCTTACTGACGGGAAGCGCTGAAGTCATGGATGGGCTTATCAAGTCTGGTAAGTTGCCACTAGACGCTGGTACAGAATTATTGGCCCTGCAAAAACAAAATGTCACGGCAGCGCAATATGCTGCAGAACTAAATCGTTTAGTAAGGGAAGGCAAAATCTCTCCGAGTGTCGCAGCACAATTATTGGCGCAGTATACTCAACAGGCAGCACAAGAGTTAGCAAGAGAGAATGCTTACCGATTAACACAAATGGCGAAGGGTGGTCAGATCACACAAGATGTGGCGCAAGATTTGACAGGGTTACAAAAAAGAAACACGCCGGTCTCGCAATATGCGGCTGAGTTATCTCGTTTAGTAGCGGCCGGTAAGATGACACCTGCGACTGCGGCTAAATTATTACAACAATACCAGCAGCAACGTTCCGGCGGTGGCCCTGGAGATGACATTAATGGCATGGTTTCTGCTGCGGAAGCAGAATGTGCTGCTAATATCAATAATATGGTTTCGCAGAATAAATTAACTCAAGATATTGCTAACGGCTTATCCGAGCTCAGCAAGAAAAATGTGTCAACGCAAGAGTATTACGCGACGCTAAATCAATTGGTACAAGCCGGTAAATTGACCTCTGCCTCCGCGCAATCTTTGATGGCATGTTATCAAAAGCTCCATGATCTGCGCACAGAAGCAGAAAAATTGCTAACAATGCAGGGGAATAATGCTTCAGCAGCTGACTATGCGAATGAATTAAAAGTGGCAGTGACAAGTGGAGCGATGTCTCCTGATATGGCCGCTCGTTTGCAACAAGAGTACCAGGCCATGGTCACGCCAATTGGGCCTGGTGTTGCCGCCAGTGCTGAAACCAATATTCCAGGCGCGGAAGATTTTGCAAAACTGCAACAACGTTTGCAGCAACAACAAACACCACAAGCGACACCAGCGGCGGGTCCCGGTGATAATTCGCAACAGTTTTCTAATGCAATAGCACAACAAGAAGCAGACGAAGAGGCGCGTAGACAGCAACGAATCCAGGATTTAATGACGGGCATGTCCGGGCAAGCTCAATCATTGGTGGCGGCATGGCAACCCCCAACAATGGCTCATAGGGCAGGCAGTTACTCCGATGATAAGGCAGCCGGCGGTAAAGGCGGTGACTCGGCTGGCGCAAGTCGCTCTTCCAGCAGTACGACCACAACCACAGCGACAGCCGATACTAGCGGCACGCCGCTCATCAAAGCGGGTACGATTTTCTTTGCTATTCTAGAAACGGCAGTTAACAGTGATTATCCTGATACACCTGTTATGGCTACTATTATTGCAGGCAAATTCAAAGGCGCGAAATTGTTAGGTAAGCTGTCCTTGGCGCAAGGTCAGGATAAAGTGAGTTTGAACTTTAATTTGATCGATATGGAAAATTGGCCAAAAACGAAAAGCGTATCAGCCTTTGCAATTGATCCTGATACCGCACGCACTGTGTTGGCAACCAATGTCGATTATCATTATTTGTTACGTTATGGTTCTATTATTGGCACCTCGTTTTTGACGGGTTATTCAAGCGCTATTACTAACGCTGGGACATCGGCCACCACATTAACGGGTATGACAAGTACACACCCTAGTTTAAGTCCTACCAGTAAAATAGCTGTGGGTTTAGGTCAAGTCGGCACGACACTGGGAACTGCGGTAAGTAATTATGTGAATACGCCGAATACGGTCCAAGTGAATGCTGGTGTGAGTATCGGTATATTATTCATGTCAGATGTGACATAGTTTTCAAATACAGGAATTTTCGGTACAAATAGATAAAAATGAGACTTACAATAAGCAGGTTATCTAATACAGGAAGAATTAGAACGGTAGTCATCTAAGTCTACAAAAGAATTTACAACAGGGGCGAGACAAAATGGTACACGAAAGAGATGAAAAATATGATGGGCAAGAAGATAGCGAGTATCACTTTTCAGATGATCAGCTGAGTTATGAGCCAGAATCGACAGAAGTAAAATCCACTTCAGCCTCAAAAACAAAAGCCGAAATCATGGCTAAAATCATTCACTATAAGAGACCTCTTATTGGTGTTGGTGTATTTCTCGTCTTAATATTTTTAGTTTACAAAATCATTGCACCAAGCTCTTCTACGCCCACAACGGAGTTTGGCCAAACAGGTCCTGCCGCGACCCAGACGACAGAAACCAAAACTACAAAGACAACCACGACCATTGAGCCCGCGACAACTATGAAAGTGGTAACGCCTGCTGAGCCTCAGCCTGCTGCGGTGACGCCTGCTCCTAATCTTGCTCCAACGGCCAATGCAAATGTGCCTCAGCAAGCTATGCCGGAGCCAGCGCCTCAAGCAATGCAACCGGCGGCTCAATCGCCAGCTGCCCTTCCAGTTCAGCAGCCAGTACAGCAAACGACTTCAACTGAGACGACAGCGGCACCGGCACCGGGCGCTCCAACCATGGTGACGACAACTACTGTAAATCAGACGCCTGGAGCTGCTGTTCCCTCTCCTGTGATGCCTGCAACCTCAGCGATGAGTCTTCCCGATCGATTGACCGTTCTTGAAACACAAAATGCTAAAATGCAGTCAGACTATATGCAAAAAGTATCGGAGCAAGAGGCGCAAAATACGGCGCTGCAAGGCAAGCTGCAAGATTTAAATATGCGCATGACGAGCATTGAAGCCACGTTAATTCGTTTGGGTCGCATGATGCATGAAATGAAGGGCGGAAGATCCATGGAAGATGCGATTGGTGGCGGTGCTGAGCCAGTGCGAATCATGCCAAAGCCCGCGGCAGCAGGTCCGCGTGTGAATTATTCTGTGCAAGCCATTATCCCGGGTCGTGCTTGGTTGAAATCCGAAGCGGGCGATACGGTAACTGTGGCAGAAGGTGATGTGGTCAAAGATCTTGGTCGCGTTACAAAAATTGATCCATACGATGGTGTCGTTCAGATTGATTCTAATGGTCGAATGATATCGCTTTCTTATGGCGCCAGTAACGAATAATGGGTTTGACATTCTCTCTTCCTGGGCGCTCTTTTCTTTGTGCCTAGAGAAGAGAGGTATAAGCGCTAGTTAACGAAGAATTTTTTGTAAAATTGGGCTAAACTTAATAGATAGGAATAACAATATAAGCATTGATGCACAGGTTTACTTAGAGGTAACAGCTTATGATACCGAATAAAGTAACAAAGAGGTTGTGCGCCACACTATACGATGCTTTCGTTTTGTTTATATTGGGATTTTTATTCGCAAAATCCGCTTATGCCGCTGCTCCCGATGCCGGCACCATGATGCAAAACTTTGCACAAACCATCCCACAATTCATGCATTTAGTCACAGCGCTTGCCTATGTCATGGGTATGTACTTGATTTTCAAAGGGGTTCTTGGTCTAAAGCAGTTTGGGGAGGCAAGGACCATGATGTCATCTCAGCATGACCTAAAAGGACCGCTAGTCATGATGGGGGTGGGCGCAGCATTATTGTATTTGCCTTCGTCGGTTCAGGTAGGATTAAACACTTTTTGGACGAACCCCAATCCTTACGGTTATCTTAAAGACGCGAGCCTGGATCCTTGGGTCGCTATTATCCAAGATGGTTACATGATCATACAGCTCATCGGTACTATCGCATTCATACGCGGCTTGATGATGTTAACGCATGCCAGTGGCCATGGCGCGCAACCTGGTACTTTCGGTAAAGCAATGGCTTATATGATTTCAGGAATACTTTGTATTAACTTGTATGAGTTCCTTACCGTCGTCGAGAATACCCTCTCATTAGGCCAAACCTAAAAGCGAAATAATGATTATTTTTATAGATTTATTGGGTGGCGTCCCGTTGTAATTTATGAGATGCTAAACAACAATACCTTAATGTTTAATAACGGTATTAATAGGGTAGTAATGATTTGGGCGAGATTATGATATTTTTATTCTAGAAAGGAGCATCTGTAATGAATAAAAAAATGTTTAAGAAAGTTATGTTAGTTGTGGGTGCATTAACATGCTGTGTTGCAGGGACTGCGGCTCTTGCTGTTGTTTCCGGCGGTATCGGTGGCGTGGCGCAACAAGTAACAGGTAACTTAACGAACGTTGCTAAGTTAATTACCGCAGGTGCTTATGTTGTTGGTATGGCATTCGCTGTAGGCGCAATCGTTAAATTCAAAGCACACAAAGATAACCCAACTCAAATTCCAATCGGTACGCCAATTGCTTTATTGTTTGTTGCAGCGGCATTGATTTTCTTACCAGCTGTGTTCAAAACCTCAGGTTCAACCCTGTTTGGTAGCAGTGGTACAGTGGCAGGCGCTTCAGGTATAGCATCATTCGGCGCTACAAAGGGCGGCAGTTAATAATTTTGCGTTGTATTGATTATGCATGAGCTTCGACTGGCAGTGAATTTAGCTGGGTGGCGGATCTTCGTGAGACGCCGCGATGATAAGGCTTTTCTGCCAGTTTCGAAGCGAGTTTTCGAGCGTGATAATTACACGTGTCAGTTTTGCGGTTTTCAAGCAAAAGAATTCCAGGAAGTCATTAATCTCGATGGTAACTATACTAATAACAAATTCAGTAACTTAGTGACATCGTGTTGTTTTTGTTCTCAGTGTCTTTTTCTTGAAACACTCGGTATGGATGAAATGGGCGGTGGCCAATTAATTTTTGCGCCCGAAATGACACAACCAGATCTTAACAGTTTTTGTCATGTTCTGTTTTGTGCTATGGGTAATGGAACAGGTTATCAAGACAGTGCTCAAGCCATTTATCGAGGCCTTAAATTTCGCAGTCAGCCTATCGAAAATAAATTTGGACCAGGCACGAGTAATCCCGCGACATTTGGGCAATTAATTTTGGAATATGAGCTTCAATATCCAGAAAAGAAATTGGATATCCTAAAAGATGTGCGCTTATTACCATCATACCCTAAATTCAAAGTTCAGTTAGATGCATGGGCAGCAGCCGCACTAGAAGAATTGGAAGCTGAAGCAAAAGGTTAACACGAAGATCTATACGATGACGCACTCTTAAAATGTGTCAACGTATAGACCCTCACCCGCCCTCATGGGGAATGTGACGGCATTTTACGAGGCATTTGCGATGAGTTTTGTTGACCCGGTTTTGGATAGTATTGATTCCATCTTGGCTTGGTTCAGCACAGAGCTGAAGCAGACGGCGGAGTCGTATTGTGATATTGAGACGGCTGATAGCAAGAATACTTTAGTCGCACGTGATGGTTCTCTCATTTCTGTTATTCGAGTGCATGGCGTTACCAAGCTGATTGGTAGCGAAGAATTTGCCACCATTCATAATGGTTTAACACAAAGTTTACAAGCCACCTTAAAACGACCTGGTCATGTGGTGCAGGTGCATTTCAGTTACGATAAAGAAGCCGTTAAGCCTGAGCTCGAAGAAATTTTATCACCTGCCAGGGCAACAGCCACCCGTCTTAAGCTGAAGCTGGATGACTTATTCAAAGAACGTGTTGATTACATCTCCCAATTCTGCGCACACGAAGAATTATATGTTGTTTTGTGGACCAGGCCTTACTCGCTTTCCAATGAGCAACAAACGCGCGCAAGCAAGGATAAGCTAAAATTAATTCGCGATAACAAAATCCCACCTTTTAAGAATGGCCAAAATCTCATTGCTGCGATTCCAGATTTACGCGAAGCGCATGGTTCATTTGTTCGTTCCTTAGTGACAGACATGACCGCTTTAAGTATTTATTGTGAATTACTTGAAGTGCACGATGCGGTTTATGCGATGCGTAACTCAGCTGATCCTGAGTTTACAGATAAAGACTGGCGCCCTGTTTTGCCGGGCGACAAAATTCCTATGCGTGAGGCTAGTCCTGTTTCGGGCGAATTGTCTGGGGTGATGTGGCCCCCAATCGCACGTCAAATTTTTCCAAGAGATGCGGAGTCAATTGATCTTCGTACTTTGCGTTGTGGTGACCGAATTTACACACCCATTTTCATTGATTTGTTTCCGCAAGACTTGAAGCCATTTTTCAGTCTTTTCGCTCGCACATTGCCAACACAAGTGCCATGGCGAATTTCTTTCTTAATCGAAAGTGGAGGACTTGCGGCGATTCGCTTTAAAGCAATGATGGCTGCAATTTTGAGCTGGACTGCTGCGCATAATGCTTTGGTGCACGATGCATCCAAATTATTAGGTGACATTGAAATTAATACCGATGATGCCGTTGTCAAATTTCAAGTTTGTTTGGCCACTTGGGCACCGGAAGGGAATATACGTTTACTGCGTACACGGTCTGCTGAATTATCAAAAGCTGTCGAAGGCTGGGGAACGTGTGAGGTTTCTGAAGTTTGCGGTGATGTGTTTGAAGGTGTTTCTTCCAGTATTTTGGGTTTTAGCGCAAACAGTGTAGCAACGCCATCGGTCGCCCCACTGACCGATGCTGTGTATATGTTACCCTTTACACGCCCTGCCTCAGCTTGGCAGCATGGTGCTTTGTTATTGCGTTCTCCTGATGGAAAGCCGTGGCCATATCAGCCAGGCTCTTCGCAGCAAACAACGTGGATTGACTTGATGTATGCGCGACCAGGTTCGGGTAAATCCGTATTGTCTAATGCAATCAACTTGGCGTTGTGTTTGTCAGGTGGTATTCAACGCTTACCGCGTATTGCCATTGTGGATATTGGTCCATCCAGTAGTGGGCTTATTTCTTTGCTGAAAGAGGGGTTAGCGCCTGAAGACAGACATTTAGTCGCCTATCACCGTTTGCGTATGACGCCAGATTATTCGATTAATCCATTTGATACTCAGCTCGGTTGTCGTTATCCAACAGCGCAAGAGCGTGGCTTCTTAGTGAATTTTATTACTTTGTTAGCTACACCATTGGGTGCTGAGCGACCTTATGATGGCGTTTCCGATATGGCGGGTTTGGTCACTGATGAGTTATATAAATATTTGGCAGACGATGCAAAACCCCATCCTTACACACGCGGTCTGGAAACCATAGTCGATGATATTCTAGGTGAAATTGGCTTCGTCCAAGATGATCACACCACCTGGTGGGAAGTTACCGATGCTTTATTCTTGGCTGGGTTTAAACACGAAGCATTATTAGCACAACGTTTTGCGATGCCACTTCTAGCTGATGCGGCAGCCATTTGTCGTACACAGGTGATTGAAGATTTATATGGCCAAGTGAAAGCACCTACGGGTGAACCATTGATTCAAGCTTTCAGTCGAATGATATCGAGCGCAGTACGTGAATATCCGATTTTATCCAATGTAACGCAATTTGATATTGGTGATGCTCGGGTGGTTTCTCTGGATTTGGATGAAGTGGCAAAGAGTGGTGGTGATGCTGCGGAAAGGCAAACTGCTGTAATGTATATGTTGGCGCGTTACACCTTGGGTCGTCACTATTATTTAACAGAAGATGTATTGAATGATATGCCTGAAAGCTATCGTGAACATCATCGTAAACGTATTGCAGAAATTCGAGAGGATTCAAAACGAATCGTCTACGATGAATTCCATCGTACCTCCAAAGCGCGCGCGGTGCGCGAACAAGTGATTCTCGATATGCGTGAAGGTCGAAAGTGGAACGTTCAAATTGCGTTGATCTCGCAATCATTAGATGACTTCGATCCTGTCATGATTGAATTTGCAACGTCGATCTTTATTATGGACGCCGGTCCTGAGCAATCGATTAAGCGATCAACAGAAATATTTGGTTTATCTGAAACGGCGAGAGTCGCTTTAAAGACGCGAGTACACGGTCCTCGTGCGGGTGGCGCCACGTTCCTGGCTCAATTTGCGACTAAGGGCGGGATGAATACGCAGTTGCTTACCAGTACACTCGGGCCCGTTGAGCTGTGGTCATTCAGTACAACAGCAGAAGATGCGCGGATTCGTAACAAATTGTATATTAAAATTGGACCAGCAGAAGCGCGTCGTGTTTTAGCGAACTTGTTCCCTTCGGGATCCGTAAAATCATTGATCGAAGCTAGGCTTTCCACATTGAAAGAGCAGCAAGGTATGATCGAAGAAACGAATAACTTGAGTATTGCCGATCAATTACTGGAAGAAATTTTGGACGCTTATTCCAAGAACCCGGATGTAAAAAGCTTGCCTAAGTAGGTGCCATGATAAAGAAGGTTACTCCAGGCGAGTTTTTTACAGCCAATCTCCCGCATCAGTTTCTGTTATTATTTTTTTTTATCATTGTCTCTGGGTGTGGTTCTCTTGCCTTAGGGCAAGATATTAGCTGGGATTTGTTGAATTATCATTTTTATAATGGTTATGCTTTTCTTCATCATCGTCTTTGGCAAGATGTCGCTCCTGCTATGATGCAAACCTACTTAAATCCCTATCTTGATGTATTAAACTACGCCATTATCTCCATTTCAAACCCGAGGATGGCTGTTTTTTTATTAGGGATCAATTCAGCTATTATTGGATTTTTCCTGTATAAAACTGCGATCATTTTGTTTTCGTCTCTATCACCTTCGCGCCAAACCGCAGCCGCATCATTTTCTGTTTATATTGGAATGACAGGTGTTGCCAGTGTGTCTTTGTTGGGGACGGCGACAAATGATGTCAATGTTGCTTTATTGATTGTAGTCGCAGTCTATTGCTTACTAAAAGCTTTGGCGACACCAGTCAATTATCCAGTGCATTGGATAATGGTAGCCGCGTTTTTGGCGGGATCTGCTGTTGGTTTCAAGTTGACAGCGGCAACCTATGTTTTGGGATTATTAATCGGTTTGATCGTTTCTTATGGGCATAGTAGAGAATGTAAAAAATCAGTAGCTTATTTTATTTTATTTTCGATATTAGGGTTTGTTCTTGTTGATGGTCATTGGATGTGGATGCTCTATCAGCATTTTCAAAATCCTTTTTTCCCTTATTATAATAATATTTTTCATTCTGTTTTTGCTCCATATGTGAGCTTTAATCTTTCTCCTGCAGAAATCAGGCCGCATTGGCAGCAATATATTTTTTTTCCTTATTATGTTGCGGTAGGCAGTAATACGTTTTTTTCAGAGCGAGCATTGCGTGATCCTCGAATGGCTGCCGTTTTTATAATGACGATCATTGCTGTGCTCACCTATTGTTTTCAGAAATATCAAACTAACTATTTGAAGGTGCAACAAGTAATCACAAAGAAAAAGTTACCAATCGCCTGGCGATTTGTGGTGGCTTACTTTTGCGTAAGTTATGTGGCGTGGCTGCTGGAATTTGCTGTTTATCGGTACTTATTACCTTTAGAGCTCTTGACCGGAATTATCATCGTCTATTTGGCTCAGTTTATCTTACCGTCGGTTGGCTTGCGCCGGGTGTTTCTATCGGCTTTATTGGTTGTGTTTGTGATGAGCACGCATTATCCAGATTGGGGCAGAATGAAAATAGGTCCTGCCTATTTTACGATGAATGTTCCAAGGATTCCGCCACACTCGATTGTGGTAATTGCCGCAGTGCCACTGGCTTATACAATTCCTTTTTTTTCAGAAGATACGCGTTTTATTGGGATGACGTTTGTGGGTCTTGGCGAGGACATTTCTTTGGCGCATCATTTGCCAGAAGATAAGCACAGGAAATTATTGAAGGAAGTCATGACGCAGTTAATTCAGAATTCGACGCAATCGCCGATCTATTCTTTGACGATTCAGCATAATGGACCTGCTAACAAGTTAACGGTTTTTCAAACGATACGTAATAATAAAAGAACTTTTGCAATTTTGCGGCATTTTGATCTGATAAGAGATGAAGACAGATGCCAGACTTTCAGCACGAATATGGGCGATATTTTGCAGTTGTGTCCATTACGAAAAACGTAATGCAGCAGTCATAATGTGCAAGTTTTTTAATTTTAATTATATGGTTTTGTTGTTATTGGCTCATTAATGAAGCGTTGGGTTTCGCAAAAACGCTCAACCCAACCTGCAATGCTTATGGAGTATGTCGCGGGATGATATGCAAATACCAAACTGAATCGGAGGCACTTCCCCCTTTGAAAAAGGGGGATTGAGGGGGATTTTATAAACTTTAATCACGCCTTGATCAATACAAATCTAGCGCAATAAAAATAATATCTATTTCAAATAAGATATTTTTTATATAAATCCTCCCTAACCCTCCTTTTTCAAAGGAGGGGATCAGGATTAAGCATTTGTGTAGATAATTATGCGAGGGTATCACTTAGGTTATGCTTTCTGCTCGCCTAATTGCTCAGGTAGTTTAAAGTGTTGCAAATTCATTGCTAAAAAAGGATTGATGCGACCTTGAGTGAATAACATGTATTTCGCGTTGTGACCATCCACATTAAAGTTTAATAGCATTTCTTTTTGATTGATCATTTTGGGCGAGGCTTTGTTCACTAGTTTGAACCAACCCCAGCTGCCTTTAATATTGTTGTTAATGTTTTGATTGTTGCTGGTCAGGACATTCAATAGTGTCTCATGCGTTGCTTTGCTGCCTGGCCACACTAACATTTGCGGTATTTTTGGCAGCGAGCGATCGTATTGTACGGCTTGCCCATTGATATTCAGATGAACACTCTTCGTGTTGGTTTCCAGCGCTAAGGGTTGTAATGTGAATTTAACAAAAAGCTTGTCATCTTCATTTTGAAAAAAAGCTAACTGCAATTGTTCCGCTTGTTGTAATTGTGAAAGAGCAATAGCGGTAAACGGCATTTTTTCATTGTCTAAGCTTTTCCATTGCCAGCCCTTATCGGTGGCCTCAACAAAAGGCTGTAAATAGCTTCGATAGAAGTTGGTTAGCGTGCCTTTCGTGCCTAAGAATTTAGTGAATTGCTCAAGCTCCACATCTTGATTGGCCTCGGCTGCGAAAGGAAAACGATTGGCCAGCTTGGAATGATAAGTGGACAAAATCTCAGACTGCCACCGGTTTTCTACAAAATGACTCGCATCGGTCAACATAAAATGCCAACTTTGCGCGGCAATATTATTCAGCCATGTTCTGATTGGATCAGGACTTGTTTTGGCTAAATTAAAGAGCTGAGTTAATGGATCGTTTGATGTTGGTGCATTTTTCATTCGCGTGGAGACAGATAGAAAGGCTGCATTGTTAACATCTTTTGCATCCATGATCTCTTGTAAGTAACCATGAACTTGACTTAGTGATCCAAAAATTTTCGTGAGCCCGTTATTTTGGCTGTCATTCTCACTTAATAGCGCATTCAAGGCCGCTAATTTGGGGCTTGCCGCCATGATAGGTGCAAAAGCGGTATTTTGTTTGACAGTTTTCAATAATTCAATGAGTGGCGAATTTTTTGAAATTAAGTTTTTGATAATGGAGTCAGCTTGGGCTAAGTTCGCAGGCGTGGCTAGTTGAATACTAGCTAGCGCTTTTTCCCACGCATTGATGTAATCAATAACATATAAGCCACGTAATTGCTCAACCAACGGCGTATTATTTAACTGATTTAATGTAGAAATACTGCCTAAAACCCAATTACCTTGAGTGGCTTCTGTTGCGGCGGAATCAATTTGTTGATCATAAATGGATTGGAAAGCATCAGCTGTGTACATGGTTGGAATGAGGCTAACAATCGCATGGCTGATCAGTGCGGGCGATTTTCCGAGATTGGTGCCAAGGCTCACTGTGCTATCAATGGTATTGGCAGCAAGGCTTTTTAGTATCACAAAGCTGAGTTGTACCGGTGATAAGTTAAACAAGTGTTTGCGAGCTTTCGCAATCAAATCCTCGTCTAGCGGAATGGGTTGCCATGCGGTATTAAAAGCCGTATGAATATGAGCCGCGAGTTGTTGTGTATTATCAGGGGTAAACAACGTCGGTGCGATTTGCTTGAGTTGGCTAATAATAAAGTCGGGTTGTATGTGTTGCACGTCACCTAACATTAAATAAGCTTCGAGTGCCGCATACAGTTGTTCTGGATTTTTGCCTGACGTTTGCAGGACATTTTCAAGGTCATTCTTAATTTCAGGCAAGACAATCGTGCGTAGTGCTTGTTGGTAAGCAGCATTCGCACTTTGTTGTGCTTTATCAGAATAAAAAAGCAATGTGTGAGATGATTTTTGCGCGGTTTTTTGTAATGCATTCACTAAAGGCAATGCTTTATCTAGGTGAGCCCCTTGTAAATTAACATCATCTTGGTATTGCGCCAGTGTATTACGAATAGCATAGGTTTGTTTAATGCTGTCACGAATATCGTTACCCAGTAAGAGACCAACCAGCGCCATCACGCCAATGGAAAGGGCGACTACTTTAGGATTGTTTTTGCGAGTAGGCGTTGTTTGCGCGGGATAATTTTCGGCGCTCAGTATGCCTTGCAATAAAAGCTGCTTAACAAAATAAGCACGGCTGGGCATCACAGGGTTACGCATGATTTGGAGTGATGTCTGTGAAGAATTTGCAGCATGGATGGTGGTATTGGATTCTTCAGGCACAGCTTGCATCGCGCTAGATAAATAAACCCCTTGTAAGTGTAAGTCTTTATCAGTGTTTGACAGTATTTTTAACAAGCTTAATATGTTTTCTTTTAATCGCTCAACTTGAAGCGGGAAATCTTTAATGTAGGGGCGTGTAAATGGGTTTCTTTCATGGTGAAGACGCCAAATCAATTGTTTATTCAATCTTTTGATCAGAGCATTAAATCGATTAGCAAAGAGATCTACCAACTGTTCGTTTTCTTTGGCGCGAGGTAATGATACTCCCCAGGCTTGCGCAATTTCATCGCTGCCGCTGTCACTAAAAAATTCATTAAAGCCCGGCAATAAATCACATTTCGTTATGGTGATATAAAAAGGTAGGTGTTCTCCAAATTGCGTTCTCAATTCGCCAATGCGTAGTTTCAGGTCATGGACTAAACGTTCTTTCGTTTGGTTTTGCGAGTTCATGATGTCAGAAAGCGGTAACGTAATAATGACGCCGTTAATGGCGCGTTTGCCGCGAAATTTATTTAGAAGATCAAGAAAGCCTTTCCACAGCATATGATTCATGGAGGCTTTTTGTTTTGAGCCGGCAGGCGCATTCGCCGCATTCTTTTGTTTTGATTGCAGATAAAAGCCGGGAACATCCACTAACACAGAATCACGAGTGACCCACCAGTCACAGACATCAGAGGGCGGTGTGTTATTGAGGCTGTCAGCTTTAAATTGTTTGGACAAAATAAAATTGATATTTGAATTAGCCAAAAAAGTGGTCTTGCCTGAACCACTAGGGCCAACTAACAAAAACCATGGCAAATGATGCAAGCTGGTGTCTTTGCCGTGCTTGTTTATCAGCGTTTTTTTTAAAAAATCCGTCGCGCCTTGAAAGCGTGCCGCCAGCAATTCTAATTTTTTGGTGAGTTCGGGATGTTTGAAGGTGGCAGGCTTTGGTGTTTGTTCTTTTGTTTTGCCATCGGCAAAAATAATTTTTAAGAACCAGGCTAAAAATAAAGCCATGATGGTGTAGAACCGTTTTTCAGATTCTTCAAGGGGCACGTAGTCTGCGATAGCAATTAATGGCCCACCAAACCAGATGAGTAGCGAGATGGCGGTGAGAATGATTAATGGAGTGAGCTGTGTTTTGTAAGGGCTGTTACTCAACTGTCTGATCATGTATTTCATATGATGTCGATTTTCCCATTCGCGTTAAGTCTTGGAAGGCTTGGTTGGAAGTCACGTTTAGCATGTATCTTATGCCAGCAAACAAGACTAGGCTCACGCTCGCTGCAAGTAAAATGATTAACCAAGCAGGCATGTTTTTTGCTGTTGGTTTTGCAGTGGTAGTAGGTTTAGTCGAGAACGGGGATAGCACTTTGCTAAAGTCACCACGATAAGCCCGAATCCGTTTGTAGAGTGCATTGATAATTTGTTCAAGCTGATTGTTATTAAATTCCGTCGCGCGATAATGGCCTTTAAACCCTAAGCTTAAGCAGATATACATGAACTCCATTACATCAATATACAAGTTGGGATCTTTGATGAGACGTTCTAGTATCACGAAAAATCTTTCTTGATTAATGGCTTCTTGATTAAAAGCGGCCAGTAATGTGTGGCTTTCCCATTGGCCTTGCGCACCCCAGGGAGTGTTGGAAATAATGTCATCCAGCGTGGCGCAAATAGCATAACGGCTTACTAAAATGTATTCAGAGCTATAGCCATGCGATTTTGCCGCATCTTGGAATGTATTGATTTCTTGAATGAGTTCTTTGTGGAGTTTGCTTAAGTGTCGGTAAGACTTAATGTGTTTTAACTTGCCCATGATTGAAAACAAGTATCCAGCCGCATCAGCGAGAGGGTTTAATCCAGATTTTGGATTGTGTGTAATGAATTTGCTTTGTAATAGCAGTTGGCTACTGCCTTCGGAGGCTGTAGTTAGCGCTTGATTTTCGAGAGGCGCTTCACCAGGATGAAACGTCGCTTCTGATAATTCTTGTTCGTCACTCGAAACCTGTTCGTTAATGATCGTAACCATTGTCGATACTTATTCCCTTAAATAGCTTCAGTGTGAATGTGATAGGAGCGTTGCTACGTTCCAGAATGTCATCACAGACATAATCTAAAGGCATTATACATAAATGTGTATAGGAGGTCAGTAGCGTTACAGGGTATTTTCGAGGTTTTTCATGAGTCAGGCGAGAATAAAACAAAACATCGAATGAGCTTGGATACTCATTCGATGTTCAGTAAGAGAGGCTACAAGAAATGAGACTAGTCTAACATTCCGTATATTTTTAGCTTCTTACGCAATGTGCCACGGCTAATGCCTAGTAAGATAGCAGCGCGTGATTGATTTTCTTTTGTATAATCCATCACAGCTTCCATCAATGGCATTTCAACTTCTGCTAAAACCATTTCGTACAAATTGTTTGGCGCTTGGCCTTTCAATTGTAGGAAATAATTTTCAAGCGCTTGACGCACGCTATCATGCAACGGTTGATTTTTGTGAGTCACAGTAAAAGCGGTGTTTGCTTTTTGTAACGTTTCAGTTGTTTCAAGTGTGTTATTAATAGCCATTGTTTTCTCTCAAAAAAATATAACTAAACCAATGTTAACCAAATGCCCTAATCTTTAACCTATATTTTTGCAGAAGGTAATTATACCAGCTGTTCTTTGTTCGATCAAATTTTAATAACAAATAATTATCAATTTATTGTAATGCCAGGTCGATTTTTGCCCTAGCCTCTGAAATTACCGAGACTTTTTGAAGGGCGCGATGGGGCACATCATACGTCAACCTCACAACTATTGTCAATAAATTAAGCAATTAGCGATATGTGAGTCATAAAATAGCTGAGCTGTGAGCCTCTAAAAGTGCTGTAAAAGCGTGATGCAGTGACGTATTTTAAGCTAAATTGGCGGTATTTCTCCGCCAGAAGATTGTCTTATTGTGAAAAAGGTTGATTCATGAAGGGGCAAATGTTGTCCGCAAATAGCGAAGCGATAGACTTAAAAAACACCTAAAAATTCACATAACGCGGACAAGCCGCGATACGATAATGATTATTTTCGGATGCCCTCAAGTCTGACCCACTCTTCTTTTGAGGTGGGTTCTGGCATAGTGAACCATTCGCGATAAACTTCAAGCACCGCTTCTGCTTGCGTAATTAAAATACCCGACAGCAAGATGCGTCCTTTGGGTTTAGCAAGGCTGGCAAGATAAGGGGCAAGCTCGATTAACGACTTTGCTAAGATATTGGCAACGACAATATCCACTTCACGTCCGACAAAATCATCCGGCAAAAACACTTCTAATTCAGGCGGCATTAGCTGATTACGTTCGCCATTGTCGCGGGTTGCGAGTAATGCTTGTGGGTCATAATCCACGGCAAATACTTGTTTTGCACCCAGTTTTAGTGCGGCTAACGCTAAAATGCCAGAACCGCAACCATAGTCAATAACGGTATCGCCGTTTTGAACATTCTGATCAAGCCATTCTAAGCAAAGCGCGGTAGTCGGGCTGGTGCCTGTGCCAAAAGCAAGACCTGGATCCAGTATGACGTTAACGCAATCGTCTTCAGGTGGGGTTTCCCAGCTGGGGCAGATGCAAAGTCGCTTGCCAAAACGCAGGGGTTTAAAATCTTGTAAGCACGTTCTTTCCCAGGGTTGATCAGGCAGTGTTTCAAGGCGAAAATCTTGCAATACCCCGGCGGCAAGTTTGGCAGACATGAGCTTCATGACGGCGCTCATGTCCTGGGTGTCATCAAACAATCCGACCAGTGTTGTGCTCTGCCAGGTGGGTGTTTCGCCTGGTGCTGGTTCATAAACTGGCGCATTGCCCGCGTCCCGCAAGGTGAGGGCTTGAGCGCCCAGCTCTGTGAGTTGTTCGCCAAGCGCATCAGCATGATCGGACGTGGTGGTGATGTGAAGTTCTAACCAGGCCATTATAAGCTCAACCATTTTTCAAGATGATGAATATTGGTGCCGCCTTGTTGAAAGCTATCATTGCGCAAAATATCTTGATGGAGTGGTAAATTCGTTTTGATACCGTCTATTACCATCTCGTCTAATGCATTACGCATTTTAGCAATGGCAAGATCACGTGTTTCACCGTGTGCGATGACTTTGGCGACCAAGGAATCATAATAGGGGGGCACTTTGTAACTGCTATAAAGATGTGAATCAATGCGAATGCCAGGGCCACCTGGTGCGTGAAAATGGGTGACGGTGCCAGGGCAAGGGGTGAAGGTGCGTGGGTCTTCAGCATTAATACGGCATTCAATGGCATGTCCAGTGATTTTGACATCTGCTTGGGTAAACGACAATTTGTTGCCTGAAGCGATGCTGATCTGTTCTTTCACGATGTCTATCCCGGTAATCATTTCGGTGACGGGATGCTCGACCTGAATACGCGTATTCATTTCAATGAAATAGAATTCGCCGTTTTCATATAAAAATTCGAATGTGCCAGCGCCACGATATTTCATGTCGCGACAGGCCTGAGCGCAACGTTCGCCAATGGCTTGGCGTTGTTCTTCGGTAATGCCGGGTGCGGGTGCTTCTTCAATGACTTTTTGATGGCGTCTTTGCATGGAGCAATCCCGTTCACCCAAATGAATAGCATTGCCTTGGCCATCACCAATGACTTGGATTTCAATGTGGCGAGGAGTTTGCAAATATTTTTCCATATACACTTTGTCGTTATTGAAAGCGGCGCGAGCTTCGGTGCGGGTCATCGCAATGGCGTTTAATAAGTGAGATTCAGTGTGAACAACGCGCATACCGCGTCCACCGCCACCGCCGGAAGCTTTAATGATAATGGGGTAGCCAATTTCGCGAGCCATGTTAATGGAGGCGACGTCATCGTCACCAATGGGTTCGCTTGATCCGGGTACGCAAGGAATGCCCAGACGTTTCATCGCATTGATTGCCGCCACTTTGTCACCCATCTCGCGAATAGTTTCCGGGCGTGGGCCTATGAAAATAAAGCCGCTATTTTCTACGCGTTCTGCAAAATCCGCATTTTCAGCCAGAAACCCATAGCCCGGGTGAATGCCAATGGCATCAGTAATTTCAGCAGCGCTAATAATGGCAGGAATGCTTAAGTAGCTTGCATTCGGCGCTGGCGGTCCAATACATACCGATTCATCGGCTAGGCGAACATGCATTAAATCTCTGTCGGCGGTGGAGTGAACCGCGACCGTTTTAATGCCTAATTCTTTACACGCACGGAGAATGCGAAGAGCAATTTCTCCGCGATTTGCGATTACAATTTTGTTTAGCATGACGTTGTCTCGTACCCTTAAGTTTAAGCAGGAATTATTCAACTACAACCAGAGGTTGATTGAATTCAACGGGCATTCCGGTGTCGACTAGAATGGCGGTCACGGTGCCAGATTTATCGGATTCAATTTGGTTGAACATCTTCATGGCTTCAATCAGGCAGAGTGTGTCGCCACTTTTGACTGTTTGTCCTACTTCAATGAAGGGTTTTGCACCCGGTGAGGGTGAGAGATAAACGGTGCCAACCATTGGTGCTTTAATAGAATGTTTGTTTGCAACGGGTGCTGCAGGCTCAGGGGCAACAGCGGGTGCAAGAGGTGCTGGCGCGGCTGCTTGCATTTGCGGCGGTGCTGAAATATAAGTTGGCGCGGCATGATGGCTGTCGCGACTAATGCGCACGGATTCTTCGCCTTCGCGAATTTCAATTTCTGCGATGCCGGTTTCCTGGATGAGTTCGATAAGTTTTCTGATTTTTCGCATATCCATAGTAGGTTATTTGCTCCTAATCAATTCATGAATGTTAGAGGTAAGAAAAGTGTGTGCATAACGTAAAGCCAGAATGTAGCCTTCAGATCCGAGCCCTGTAATGGTTCCTATCGCAATATCCGAAAAATAAGAATGATGACGAAAGGGCTCGCGTTTATGGATGTTCGATAGATGTACTTCAACAAAAGGCTTTGCTACTGCCAGCAGGGCATCTCGTAGTGCAATGCTCGTGTGGGTGAAGGCGCCTGGGTTGATAATAATAAAATGGGTTGAGTCCGTCAGGCACTGATGAATGCGATCAATCAATGCGCCCTCATGATTGCTTTGCAAAGCAGACAAGGTGTGGCCGAGCTGAGTAGCAACGGTTACCAGGCGGGTATGAATGTTTTGCAATGTTTCACTGCCATACTGCTCAGGTTCTCTGGAACCTAGCAGATTCAAATTTGGCCCGTGTAATACCAGAATATTTGCCATATTCGTCATTTAAAAACCGTTTGGGACTGAGGCGAGCATTTTGCACTACGTCGTGCGATTTGTCTAGATGCCTGCACGATCTCTGCAGTTTGGCGGGAGTTAGCCCCAAATTCTGGGGCTGGGTCACTTGAGGAGGCGGCGGTTGAGGCCGCTAGATCGGCGCATAATTATTTCTAATTGAAGGGCTTAGAGTAATTTTAGCGCTAACTGTATTGTGGGCATCCTACTTAAGCCGATAGCTTGAGGCAACGTTGTCTTATGATCTCAATAAGCGGAGGAAGCAAGGAGATCGCGACAATTGCTAGCACAATAGTCGAAAAATGTTCTTTTACAAAGGGCAGGTTGCCAAACAAATAGCTCACATAGAGTAATGTTCCAACCCATAAGAGTGCGCCCACCACATTATATAAAAAGAATTGACGGGGTTTCATATAGCCAATGCCCGCAATAAAGGGCGCAAAGGTTCGAATAATAGGCATGAACCGCGCGATAATAATCGTTTTGGCGCCGTAGGTTTCATAGAATTGATGGGCTTTTTCGAGATATTTCTTGTTTAGTAGCCGGGAGTCAGCAGAGTGAAAGACTTTCGGTCCCAAAAATTTGCCAATATAGTAGTTCAGGCTGTTACCGAGAACGGAGGCAATGAATAATAAAACAAAGAGTACGTGAATATTGAATACATCTGGAGAATGAGCGGCAATGGCGCCAGCTGCAAACAAGAGAGAGTCTCCAGGCAAGAAGGCAGTGACAACTAATCCTGTCTCACAAAAGATAATAAAAAATAAAAGACCGTATACCCAGACACCATATTGAGAGACAAAAGAGACGAGGTGTTCATCTAAGTGCAGGATGAGGCTAATGAAGTGATGCATAATGTCCATGTTATACCTATATCAGATAAATATCGAAACGACTGCTGCTGCCTTCCATGGTGAAGCTCGGTATTCTGCCAAGAAGTGGTGCGGATAGGCGAGATCGTTTTACCACAACTCGTTTGGTTGCACAAGTTAAAGCCACTGACAGCAGTTCTCCCGCGTCGGGATCGTCACCAATAACCTCATGAAACATTAGCATTTCTTTTTTCACTAGCGCGGATTTGCTGCGTTCAGGAAACATAGGATCCAAATAAATAATCTGAGGTCTCATGTCTATGGTCTGTTGCTGCATCCAATGAATGGAATCCATTTTGCAAAGGTGCATGCGTGAAACAATCGGTCCCACTTGTGGGTCAGGTAACGCGCGGTTTATCGCATCTTCTAATAAGACTTGAATAATAGGGGATCTTTCTAATAGCTGTACGTGAAACCCAAGGCTGGCTAAAATGAAACTGTCGCGTCCTAAGCCAGCGGTTGCATCGACTATTTTATCGGTGGAGTGACCTTTTAAGCCGAGCGCGCGTGCCAAGGTTTCACGTTTCAAGCTGGCGTGTTGACGGCGATAAGTCATGGGGCCTGACAAAAAATCAATGACTAGTGGCAAGGTTTTCACACCATTTTTTTTGAGAGCCAGTGCTTGATCGGTCAGTATGAGTAAGTAATCGTAATCGTCAGGATTCTCTGCCACCGGCAAGGATAAGTGCTGTGCTAATGCATCAGCTTGTTGTTTAAGGTCAGTTGTTTCACTAAAAACGGCGATTTTTGGCATGAGATTAAACAAATTTTTCCTGGGGTGAGGTATAATGAGCCCCAATTATAGTCGAGTAAAGGCAGAGATTCATGACATTTAAATTAACTAAACGTCATTTCCCCAAGATTCGTTTGCGTAGAATGCGATATGACAAGTTTTCGCGGGATATGATGGCAGAGACGACGCTGAATGTTTCACATTTAATTTACCCTATGTTTATTATCGAGGGGCAAAATAAGCGTGAAGCAATTAGTTCTATGCCTGGCATTGAGCGCGTGAGCCTGGATCTGTTATTGCAGGAAGCAAAAGAATTAGTGAAATTAGGTATTCCTGCGATTGCTTTGTTTCCCGTGATTGATCCCAAGCAAAAAAACTTGTCAGCTGATGAGGCTTATAACGCTAATGGTTTAGTGCAAAATGCCGTACGTCTTTTAAAGAACTCTTTTCCAGCATTGGGTGTGATTACGGATGGCGCATTGGATCCTTATACTTCGCACGGTCAAGACGGGTTATTGAATGATGAAGGTTATGTGCATAATGACGACACCATTAAAGTCTTAGTCAAACAAGCCTTATCCCATGCCGCGGCGGGTGCTGATATTGTCGCGCCATCCGATATGATGGATGGGCGCATCGGGGCTATTCGGAATGCGCTAGAAGAGGCGGGTCATGTTAATACCAAAATCTTAGCGTATTCCGCTAAATATGCATCGAGTTTCTATGGCCCTTTTCGCGAAGCAGTAGGCTCAGCAGCGGCGCTCGGTAAAGCGGATAAATACCAATATCAAATGGATCCACGGAATGCGAATGAAGCATTACATGAGGTCGCACAAGATTTGGCCGAAGGTGCGGACATGGTGATGATCAAGCCAGGCATGCCATATTTAGATATTGTAAAGCAAACCAAAGAACAATTTCGCGTGCCTACTTTTGTGTATCAAGTGAGTGGTGAGTACGCTATGTTGAAAGCCGCTGCACTGCAGGGTTGGTTAGATGAGCGTGCCTCGGTGATGGAGTCTTTAATAGCAATGCGCCGTGCTGGTGCAGATGCCATTTTGACATACTATGCAAAACAAGTGGCAGGATGGCTGCAATCTTAACTATTGGTGGGTATGGCGATGAAGAATATCAGTTTGCTATTTGAAGATAAGCTGGCGCCACTGTTAAATACAGAAAAAGGCAGACATCTCGCTATTGCTACATTGCTTTTGGCCAGCCTGATACTTTTATTAACTTTGATCGAGGTTTTGATGACCTGGCATGCTGATTATGTCATTTCAGAACATAAACCGCCGTTTACCAATACGGAAGATGCATCTGAGATGATGCAAGAGATGATTGCCCGTATACCAAGCCAACATTTATTCGGGCAATCTGCAGATGATGATTTTTTACCAATTACCAGTTTACAGTTGCATTTAACCGGTATTATTCAAGTGCCGGAAAGTAATTTGTCACGCGCAATTATTTCCGAAGGTGGGCAATCTGGTAAAATTTTCAATGTGGGTGATGAGTTAACCTCTGGCATCAAAATTTATGCCATTAATCCTGACAGTGTGGTGTTGGAGCATGCAGGGCATCTGGAAAAATTGCCGTTGTCGCGCTCCAAGCTATTGTTTCAAGAAATGCCTAAACCTTTATGGTAATAGATAAATGAGGAATTTATGAAGCTATCCAGAATCCTGCTCATTGCATTGAGTTGTGTCATGTTACAAGCTTGTACTGGCGCACGCACAGCAGAAAATTTACAGCTAGGTAAAATGACTTTTAATAATGGGGATTTTAAGCAGGCTTTTAGACAGTTGTTACCATTGGCATCAGAGGGTAATCCAGATGCAGAGTATGCTGTGGGTTATATGTATTATTATGGTTACGGGGTGGCGGAAGATACCGATACAGGGATTTTCTGGATGCAAAAAGCAGCAGATAAAGGCAATGCTCCCGCTAAAAAAGCATTAGAAACAATTCGCACGAATAAAAACCCTAAAATGAATTAAGATATTTTCAGTGGTTGGGCTGTTTTTTATTGAGCTTCGGCCCTAGGGCAATAGAATATTTTTTATTGTCCCTTTTCCCATTTAGCGTCGATTTTTAGATTGTACTGTTCCTGGTCTCGCGGTTTTAGGTCTCTCAACTTTTTCTGCAGGGTTTTTCTCTTTCGCTTTAAAGAAAAGGCTGCTAGGTGATTTGGTCTTCGCGGTGGTCGGTCTTTCTGTGGGGGTTTTTTGAGGGGGCGCAATGGTTTCCTCAAAGAAGTATTTTTTAGGCTTTCGACTCTTGGCGACATAGCCGATTGCTTTAATGTTATTCAGCGCTTTGGTGTCGCCAATGGTGGTGAGAAAGGCAATGTATTGAGGTTTATCGTTTTTGAGTAAGAGCTGTGGCAATTCCTTTTTTTCTTGATAATAAAGCGCATCGAACTTCGCTTTCATTTTATTGGGGCTTAAACGCTTGTCATCGGTAATATCTTCAAGCGCTTTTATAATTTGATATTTTTCGATGGCCATTTTGACTTGGGTGTCATTTTTTAAAGCTTTGATGGGATGCGAACTTTTTTGCATTAGATCATGCATGATTTTTTTAACGAGTGTTTCATCATCTTTAGCGGAATAGGATTCGCGCAGTAATTTATTTCCACGAAACGCCGGAAGGATGATTTTTCTTTCGAGGTATTCCCGGTAATCTGCGCAGGCATCTTTGTAAGATGACATCTGCTGGACAGTCTCTTTTTGCAGCACTCTCTCTAATCCGCGTAATTCTTTGCGTGTGTTTCTGTCTAGATACAAGTCTTTACCGAGGTGATCTTGTAGTCTGCCTAAGTCACTGGCGGCTGTTTCTAAGTCGTCAGGTGCTATTGAATGCGCTAAGTCCATTTTGCGTAGCTGGTTTCCGGGTTTTTCTTTGGCTTCGCTAAAGGCGGTTAAAATGGTTTTTAGGTCAGCTGCAGAAAAGTCGTTATAAGCGAGGTAGACCTTTTCGAGGTACGGAGCATTTTCTGCGATGGTGACAATCAAATGAATCATTTCTTCTTTTTCGTCTTCACTTAATTTTTGGTAAAGACCGTCGATATCAATTTTTTTAATCTTTAACAAACGTTGAGTGTCGACTTCATTAAGGCTGTCAGCTTGTTGTAGTTCCATCATGCTGCACAGTTTTTCCAGTTGTTTGATGGATTTGATTCTTATCTCGGTTTGTTCGAATAGAGGTTTTTCTTTGATAGTTTGATCTTTGGTTTTGGATTCTACTATTTCATCAGAATCATCTGATGCATATTCGACAACAAATTCTGCGGTGTCATGAAGGTTAGGTTCAGCTATTTGTTCGTTGGGTTGATTTGTCGAGAAGGTATTGCTGTCGTCTGGTTCATATCGGTAATTAAATACTTTTTGTGCTTTTGTTTCGTCGGTAGAAACAGGGGATAGGCTCGCGCTAGTATCATCTATTTCATCGCTGGCATGGTGAACAATGAATTCGGCCGTTTCCTGAAGTGAATCTGTTGCACTGGTATTATCATTTTCATCGCTGGCATAATGAACAGTAAATTCTCTGGTATTCTCTAGCTCTTCTGTTTCATGGGAAGAAAGTGCGGCATCCACTTTTAGTGGGTCTGCGTCTGTATATTCTATATCGAATGAATTGCTGTTGCTCGTGAGGCTTTGCTCAATGGATTTTTTTTCAAGGCTATCGAGTATTCCAATATATTCTAGTGTTTCCTCATTCACTTGCAGAGGTTGGTCATGTATTTCATCATAAAGATAATAAACAGCGAGAAATTGTTTGGCGACTTCGGGAAGTGAATTATCAGTGAGTTTCGCAACCGAAGCCAGTTCTGCTGTGGGTAGTATGTTTTCAATAGACAGTTCTTTGACGGTGGCATCGGTTGCCATGCTTTCTAAAAAAGGGATAGCGTTAGCTAGCGTGCCAAAATTAAAGTTATTCAGATTGATTCTTTCCATGGAGGGGTGATCCTCTATGGCGCGCATGATTTTTCTAGTGTTATTTTCTGTGAAAGTGTTATTCGCCAAATAAATTTCTTTCATATCAGGATTGTTTTTTAAAATAGTCACGATTAGATCGGCGGCTCTATCTTCTTCCGCGGTCTGCTTTAATTTTTCTGTTAAGCCCTCAAGATGCAATGCATGAACTGGTTGATAGCTCTCACCAGAAAATAGGGTGTTTGGCTGAGATAGACTGGCAAGTTTTTCCAGCGCGCTCATAGTGAGGATTGGATTGTTGTGAACTTGAGACATAGGCCACCTCTTCACATTGCATCATTATTTTTATAGTAGTGGTGAAACGATCTACATAGTCCACGCTGACCTCTTCCGGCTGCGGAACGACTTGGTGGATTATTATAATTATAGCCCTAATTGGAAAAAATGGGGCGAAAAGCGAAAAAAAGCACTAAATATGAAGAAGTTAATCTTATGAATGAGTGTCGAGTTGCAGTTTTATCTCTGCGTCAACGATGCCAGGGGTCGCGCCGGGGGTGATGGCGAGTTGTGTGATGAGGAGTTGTTCTTTGCGACAAATGGCTGTTAACCATTTGATTAAGGAATCAAAACTGACTTTTTGTAAGCGTAAATCAATGGATTCATTTTCCGCTTGTTGAAGTTGCACTATATTGCTGGCAAACGGGGTTTTGTTAATTTCCGTTTGGACAATATTCAGTAAGGATGAGTTGGGTGTGCGCGTGGTGATTTCTTGATTTTTTTCGAGGGCGTCAATTTTTTTGTCGCTTTGTTGCATCCAGCTTAGCAAGGCTTGATTATGATGAATTCGTTCGCGTAATGTTTCAACGGAATTAGCTAGAGGAGACCAGATAAGCGCATAAACAAGAAATAGGATAACCAGAATAGCGCCAATGGCTGTTGTTTGTTTTTCACGGGAAGATAAATTTAACCACCACTCTTTCATCGTTTTGCTCCCTCGGTGATTAGCAGGTTGCATTTCGCACTACCGCTAGCCAGTATCGCGCTTTGTTGTTTAATGGTTAAGCCGCTTTGCATTAAGGCATGAGTAAAAGCATCTATTCTATCCATGTTGGGCGCTGACAAGGAAAGTGTCAGTTGATTGTTGCGATAATCTAATTGGTCTATGCGAACGCCGGTTGCTTCCGTCAAGGCTTTGCCCGTGTAGGCCAGCCAGAGCAGGAGAGGATTACGGTGTCCTTGTGTTGAGAGCTGGCTTAGTTTTTCTTCCATACGCTGTTTGGGCGCAATGAGCGATGTGGCTTCTGGAAAATGTTTTTTATAAATGTGATTAATGCCAGCATCCAGCGCGCTGACCTGATGGTGTAAAATGAAAAAAGAAATAATATGGCTTACAAATAACAGCCCAATCCAGGCGATACCGAGGTAGCCTGCGAGTAACCAGATTTTCTTGCTGTGAGATGACTTGCGCTTGGTGAGGTAGGGGCCTTGTAATAAATTGATGGGTGGATTGTGTGCCCAGTTGCACATGTCTTCAATCAGTTGGATTTCAGGGAAATTTTTCTCTGATATCTTAATATCGTTCACATCCAATGTAGTGGCGTGTGGGGTGTAGTTGCGTAGTGCTATTGCTTCAGGTTGTTCTGCTTGCTCGGTGAATCGGGATTCAATTACGGTTTGCAAGTTGCTTTTATCACAGGCAAAGCCGCTATTAAGATCAGTGCGAATAATCGCAATGTTGTCTTCTATGAGTATGCTCCACGTTTTTTCGATTAAGGGAGCCAGAAGAGAAGCCGGAATGAAGACGCTAGGCGATAATCCTATTTGTTTAAAAGTGTTTATCCAGTCTGTCATTTTTTGTTGTGAAACTATTGCAACGGGTAAGCTATTATTAGCAGAGAATGTGCCCATGGCAAAATGTAAGTCGTTGATGTCGCTCAGTAGCTGTTCTTCGAGCGCAAAAGGTAATGCTTGTTGTAGCCGTTGTCGGCTCATCTTGGGTATTTTGACTGAGGTCAGTAAAATATCTTGTGCGGGAACAATCACGATCAGTTCTTTGTCTAGTGCGATGGAGGCAAGGTCTTCTATTTTTCCATGAAGCGAGGTTTCCGTAATGGTGCCTGCATCATTGATTACGCCCCAGCTGGCGTGGGTTAAATCGCGGTCTTCAAGGTAGAGAATAATTTTTTGCATCACTGGGTGCCTTTCGTTTGCCATAATACCGTTATTGCAGGCTGATTGCCTTTGCTGACGCGTGCTAAAAGCGTGTAGATAACCGTTTGTTGTTGCCCTACTGTAACATTGGTTTTCACTAAAAAATAGGCACTTGTCACAGTAATTTGTGTGGCCGGAATGGGATTGTTTTTCACTGTATCAAAATTCTGAAAATCTTGTACGGTGATAGCTGGATTTTGTTTAAAGTGGTTTAAAATTGCTGTAGCAGATTCTTTTGTCAATGTTGCGCTTAAGCTCATTAATACGGGCACAGAGGTATTGTTCACATTGATCAATGTCATCACGGGAAGCGCTGTGACATAAGGCAGAAGATGATTGTAGAGTGTGCTTGTCATGCCTCTGACTAAGCGTAATTCGCTGATGCTCACCATCGGTCGATGGGGAGCCCGATAAGCAGGGACTTGTTTTTGATAATAGGATTCGAGTTCGGTGACATTATTGGGTAAAACCCAGTCGCGTGTGGCCACGACAATTTTATTGATGGCATCCAGTGACAGGCCAGTATCCGCAGCGTGTATTAGTCGAATATAATTATTGATCGCGTCCTGGCTGGCAAGATTGTTGATATTAAATTTACCTTGGGCATCTTCAATCGTGCTGGAGATTGTATACCCATTCATTTCGTCTGTTTTAGACTGAATAGGTGTTTTGTCGGTTAATTGCTTGGTTTTTTGATGTTTTAAGTTTTCAGTGAGTTGATCCATCGCCCAGGCAATGGATCCTGCCGCATACAAATCAGCTTGGTTGGCATGTTGGGATAAATCCGTGCGTCTTATATCAATGCTAAGGCGCACAATCATGGCGACTGCTGCTGCTGCGACCAGGCTGACGACAAAGAGCGCCACAATGATGGCCGCGCCACGTTGCGCTTTAGGGTGATGCTGATTACGTGCCAAAGGCTTGTCCCGAGATAACGTAGAATTGTGTGATTTTACCCCATTTCTCTAGTGTAAGGGAAATGCGCACACCGCGAGGCAGGGGTGGCGAGTTAGTTTGTTCGGCGGCTGGCCAGCTATGACGAAAAATGCCGTTTTGATCGAGATATTCAATGCGCATTTCCGTGACGGCATTCAATAAGGTGCGTGAGTTTCCGTGTGTGGTCGGAACTTGGTCTAATACGTTCCAGGTCTCACGGATCAGTTTGCCATTTTCAAGATGATAGCTAACTCGCTGCAGTGTGCTGCGTTGGAGTTGCCCTTCTGGATTTGCCATACCGCCATGTGTGAAGGCGAGCTGATCCGCAGCGCCAACAAAAGCGCTCTCTTTCATGCCTTTTGCGTTGGTAATGGGGCGATCGATTGTTTGCTCTATATCGCGAGACATCAGCAAGAACGTCATTTGGAGTTCGTTGATACGCGAGGCGTGCTTCTCTGTTTCAGCTTGTATATTTAAAATATTATGTAAGGCGCTGGTCATGATGACAGCGATGATCGTAAAAATAAATAACGCGACTAAGACCTCTAGTAAGGTAAAGCCTTTTCTGCATTTTTTATGAGACATAGCGATAGCTCGTCAACGAAATTAGTTTAGTGTCATCGGATTTGCGAAACACATCCACGCGCAGTTCCTGGATTTTTTGGTTGGGTGAGGGGATGGAGTAGGCTTTGATTTTCCATGCCTGGCCTAGTACTTTTTTTTCTTCCTCAATTTTATCGGGCTGGGCGGGTAATTTTAATACGCCAACACGGGCCTCATTAATGACTTCCGTGCCAATCCATGCGGCAATGTCTTTGTCTTGTAGATAGCTGGTGTCACGAATATTTTGTGCTGTGGCTTTGATAATAGCGGTCAGCGCAATGCTTAATATGGCGAGTGCGATCAAGACTTCGATTAAGGTGAAGCCGGCTATTTTATTCTTCTTGCACTGGTTCACTCTTAATACTCCCGTTGGGTTCACCTACTATTTTATAACGAGGGTGTGCGCCTTGTTTGCCAATATAGATAACAAAAGTGGGGATATCGCCACTGTTTGAGATAATTAAGTAAGGTTTTGTGTGCTCAGCGCTGGTTGCCGACGGAATGGTTTTTCCTTCGATGACGAGTGTGAGATGGATGTCTTTTGGGATTCGGTGAGGGCCTAACAGAGGGTCGCTTAGGGGCTCCCATGCATTTTCTTTGTCGCGACTGTTGGTTTGATATTGGTAAAACTGAAATGAGTCTTCAGTAAAGGCTATGCCCAGGGTAGCGGGTTGCAGAATGGCTTGTTGTTCAGCTAGGGCCAGATAGTTCGTTAGCTGTTTTGCGAAAGCGGTATATTGCGAATTTTGGTTGCGGCTAATGGTTAAAACGGCAACGCTGCCAACGATGCTGATAATCAACATCACGATGAGAATTTCTACTAGAGTGAAGCCGGTTGTTTTTCGCATAGCGCTCTCAACATTGTCACAAGGTGAGTGATAGGATAGCATCATTTCCATGGGTGCTTTCTGTTGCTATGGCGCTTGTTTGGGTCTGGTAAGCGCTGGATACCGCGGACAAGCCGCGGTACGGTAGTGTTCGCGCTTTGGTTTTATTTAGCTTTAATATTTGTTCGCCAATGCGACACATTTAATTAAGTTATTGAGATTTTTCTTTGTCGTCCAGGTTCCAGTTGCCAATTTCGCTTTCGCCTTCTTTACCCTTTGGTCCAAAGCTAAAAATGCGCAATTTTTCATTTTCATTCATGTATTGATACGCCTCACCCCAGGGATCTTTTGGGAGTTTTTGCAAATAGCCGTCGGATTTCCAGTTTTGTGGGGTTGGCGCATTGGTCGGCTTTGTAATTAATGCCTGTAGGCCTTGATCTGTGGACGGATAAAAGCCATTGTCGAGTTTGTAGAGATCCAGGGCGCTCTGAATGGCTAGAATATCTTGTTTGGCTTCGATCACGCGGGCTTGTTCAGGACGGCTCATGATTTTGGGAACAATGATGGCGGCGAGAATGCCGAGGATCACCACTACCACCATGACTTCAATCAGTGTAAAGCCGCGCTGGGCTGTCGATTTAATGTTTATTTTCATATAGATAGTCACCATTCAGGGTTTTTTAGGGTTTCTGGATTATAATAAATGAACAAACATGGGAAATTTTAAGGTTTTGTTAAGAAAATTAGGCATATAATATATAAAAGCAGTCATTTACGATATATAATCTGCAAAATTTATATCTAATTGATTTGATTGAAACAGTAACAGAGTTTGGTTTTTTGTCAAGGAAGGCACAAAAACAACATACAAACGAGTGCTTTCAAAGAGGGTATACACATGTCAACATCCATAAAGAAAATTACTGCAGCTTTAGAAGTGGCGGGAATCGCGGCTGGAGATGCACAGAAAAAAATATCAGAAGTAATGCAAGACATCCAAGACGCAAAAAAGAAATTAGCTGCGATACAAGAAAGTATTAATGATAATATTAAAGAAGGTGTGCTTGCACCTAACGAAACGCTTCGTAAAGGAAAAGGACAAGCGCTTGATGATGTTAAAACGCATACGCCTACTGGCCCGCGCCGATAATAGCGCATTAAAAACACTAGGAGCACGGCATGTTTGACCGGTTGCAAAAACCGTTCTTAACAGTTGAAACCGGTGAAGCTTATCAGCCTCTACGTTTGACTTATGATCTTTTTGACATGGCATCACTGGTCAAACTTTTGGATCACACGGACTGTGTAAGTAAAAACCCGACGGCGAATACTTGGAACTTATTTTGGAAAGGCGAATGCGATGAATTGCATTTCGAATCATTAGATTCGTTCCGTCGTAATACAGAGCATCCTGTTAGACTCGGGAGCTTGATGATCAAGGATGATAAGTTTTATATCAACTTACCTTCATTCAAGCGAGCTTGTCTTGCTGTTCCGTTTTTCAACAACTTGATTAGCAATGACATTGCGCGCATTCATCATGTGGATTTTATCAATAAGGTTTTTGCTATTGATGAACGCTTGCCTCATGGCTTTACAGAATTATTCAAAGAAGAAGAATTGGATCGCATTTTGCAACAACGTGTGTCGGATTATCACGAAATTCAAGAATTGTGTGAGCAGGCGCCCACTGCGGAAGAAGCGTTCAATATTTTAAAAGAATTCACCTCAGCAGAAGCAAAAAAGCGATTACCTTATGCTGAACGGTATGTTTTTGATATGGATCCTACTATTGATCCCGATATCATCTTTTTGAGTTTTTATATTTTCTTACGCGGACGTGAGTTGGTCGCGATTAAGCGTTGGCTGGGCGAGTCTAACTATTCTGTCGTTGATATGATCGATGAAACGGTAGAGCAAGTGTTCGGCGGCATGGATCTTGACATCATAGACTAGCAAAATAGAAATCATCCGAGCCACGACCGTAAGGGAGTGGTTACTTCCCAGAAAGATGCAATTAACTTTATTATTTCACCTGTCCCTTTCAACGTCCCTTCTTGTTCAAAGTATTTAATCTACTTTGGTGGTGGTTTACCCCGTCATTTGATCCAGCTGGAAAATAGGCAGTAATATCGCTAGCACAATGAATAAAACAATCGCCCCCATAATCAAAATGATTGCAGGTTCAAACAGCGTCAGTCCCGTTTCAATCAATTGTTTGATGTCATTGTCTTGATTGTTTGCGGCGCGTTCAAGCATGGGTTCCAATTGTCCGCTGGATTCTCCGCTAGCAATTAAATGAATACTCATGGGTGGAAAATAGCGAGTTTTTTTCAGCGCCAGGTGAATGTTGGCACCTTCTCGAATATTATTCGCGGCTTCTTCTACCGCTTTACGAATGGGAATGTTCGTGATGAGTTGCGCTGAGATGGTCATGGCTTCCAAAATAGAAACGCCCGCAGATGACAGAATGGCAAACGTGCGCGAGAAGCGTGCAGTGTTAATTGTTTTGATGGCATTACCTAAGATGGGAGTGCGTAGCCAAAATGCATGGACTTTTTCGCGGAGGGTGAGGCTATTTTTTAGGGCGCGACGATAAAAATAAATACCAATCGCAAGGCCAATCAGCAAAAAAACGCCATAAGACTTCAAGCCATTGCTGAGGCTAATCAAGAATTGTGTGATGCCGGGAAGCGCCTGCCCCGTGTTGTGATAAACGGCAACCATTTTAGGTACGACATATTCTAGTAGAAACCCAACAATGCCGACCGAAACCAAAATCATGATAGACGGATAAATCAGCGCATTTTGAATTTTTTGACGCATAAAAAATTGTTGTTCGGTGTAATCTGCCAGGCGCTCTAATACGATATCCAGATGTCCGGATTTTTCACCGGCTGCGATTGTTGCGCAATAAAGATTGGAGAATGCGCGGGGGAATTCTCGCATGGCATTCGCGAGTGTGTGTCCTTCTAAAACTTTTCCTCGGACAGCCAGTATTAAACCTTTTGAACTGGGTTTTTCGGTTTGATCAGCAACAGCTGCCAAGACTTCTTCTAAAGGAATAGCAGCGGCTAAAAGAGTAGCCAGTTGACGTGTAATCAGTGAGAGGTCTTTGTGTGTGATGGATGCGCTTTTCTTGAAGCGCTGAAAGATTTTTTTATGAAATTGTTCCGATTTTTGGTGGACTGTGCGGGTCTCGATCGGGATTAAGCCTTTATTGCGTAGCAGTTGTCGCGCATGTTTTTCTGATTCCGCTTCCACAACGCCTTTTTGATTTTCACCTTTTGAATCAATCGCTACATAATGAAAAGCTGGCATGTTTATTCCTCACTGGTGACGCGTAAAATTTCTTCAAGTGAGGTATCACCCGCGAGTACTCGCATAAAACCATCTTGGCGGATACTGGGAAATAATGTGCGGGCATATTTTTTAATTTGTTGTTCAGGTGTTTTATCGTGAATCATGGTGCGTAGTGTGTCATCAATCGCGATTAATTCATAAATACCGCTTCGGCCACTATAGCCGATATTTTTGCATTGGTCGCAGCCCACTGGATGATAAATAGTGGCATCTGGCACATGCAATATACTGCATTCTCCGCTGCTGGCAGGCATCGGTTTTTTGCAATGTTTGCAAAGGAGGCGAATCAAGCGTTGTGCAAGTACGCCAATCAAGCTGGATGCGAGCAAGAAGGGTTCGATGCCCATGTCATCCAAACGAGTGATGGCACCAATGGCGCTATTGGTATGCAGTGTGGATAACACTAAGTGTCCGGTTAAGCTCGCTTGAATGGCGATTTGCGCGGTGTCGATATCGCGAATTTCACCGACCATGACGACGTCAGGATCTTGGCGCAAAATGGCACGTAAGCCTTTTGCAAATGACATGTTTACTTTGTAATTGACCTGCGTTTGCCCTATGCCAGGCAGGTCGTATTCAATCGGGTCTTCCACTGTCAGGATGTTTCGGCTTTGTGTGTTCAGTGTTGTCAAAGCAGCATAAAGTGTTGTGGTTTTACCCGAGCCTGTGGGGCCTGTAACCAGTAAAATGCCATGCGGAATGGCAATGATTTTTTGGATCAAGCTTAGGGTGATTGGTTCCATACCTAATTGGGCGAGATCCAGGCGTGCACTTTGTTTGTCGAGTAAGCGTAACACGACCCGTTCACCGTGACTGGTTGGCATGGTTGAGACGCGAACGTCCACGCCGTGACCACCAATTTTAAGCGTGATACGACCATCTTGGGGCAAGCGTTTTTCAGCAATATCTAACTTGGCCATGACTTTAATGCGTGAAACGATGAGCGGTGCTAGCACGCGTTGTGGTTCTAAGACTTCGCGTAAAACACCATCGACTCTAAAGCGTACTAAGACACGATTTTCGAAGGTTTCGATGTGGACATCAGATGCGCCTTCTTTGATGGCCTCACTGAGTAATGCATTCAGCAAGCGAATAATCGGTGCGTCATCTTGGGTTTCTAGCAAGTCTTCCGATTTCGGTAGTTCTTGCATGAGATGGAATAAATCCATTTCTTCGCCCATGTCTTCTACCATTTGCATGGCAATACTGGAGTCAGTCTCATAGGTTTTAACCAGTAGTTTGCCGAAAGCTTCCTCGTTTACCTCTGACATCTCAAGCGGCATGTTTAAGTGCCGACGAATTTCGGCCAATGCAGCGATGCTGGGTTTGCCATGGTAAACAATTTTTGCAATACCATTATCCAGCTCCATGACTAATACGCCGTGGCGCTTGGCAAAGGCAAATGGAATAGCTTTTGATTGTGTCATCAAGGTCATGATTTTAGGATTCAAATGGTTTTGGCAAGTTGATGTTATTTTTCCACATTGGCAGAATGTTCTGCAGTTTTTGTTGTCCTTCGCTGCTTAAGTCTATTGGCCAGTTAATTTGTGCCTGGCGGACGTCGTTATATTTTGTATTGGTAATAGAGGTTGCCTGTTCGCTGTTATAAATAATCACAGGTTTAATAAACGCTACTAAGTTTTTCTTTTCAAGCGAGCGTCTTTTATGTTGGAAGAGTATGCCAACACCAGGAATGTCACCTAAGATGGGAATCTTGTCAGTGCTCTCTGTAATGTTGTTACTAATCAAGCCACCAATAACCAAGATATCATCACTGTTTACGATCACTGAGTTGGTGATTTGTGCGGTGTTGATAATAGGATTCAAGCCAGGGTTTTCAGGGTTTTGTAAGGTGTCATTTTTCAGGTTCAACTGTAAGCGTACGGAGCTGCCTAAGTTGATCTGAGGAATTACATCCAGTTGTAAAACAACCGGTGTATTCGCAATCGTATTAAACGGCGTGACTGTGCCAGTTGTGCCTGTTGTTGCATAGGTACCCGTTTGTTGTGGGACTTCTTGTCCCACTTTGAGGGTGGCTTTTTTGTTATCTAGTACAACAACAGAGGGGGTTGATAGAATGTTAACCCCGGTTTTGTTTTCTAGGATGCTCAGCACCGCTTTAATCTGGGTGTGAGGAATAATACCTACGGTACCTTCGCCTAATGGAGGGAAAGTAACCGAGGTGGATGCGCCACCTTGAAGGTTTTCATTTAAATTGAGACCGCGAGATCCCCATTGAATACCCAGGTTATTTAAATCGTTTTGATCGATTTCAACAATGATGGCTTGGACTAATACCTGCGCAGGGCGAATATCTAATTTTGATATGATGGCTTTTAGCGCTCTCATGACGGTGGGTGGGGCGGTAATAATGAGCGCGTTAGTATTGGTTTCTGCCTGGATGTTAGTGAGGTTTTCGGGGGTGGCAGCTTTCGAGTTGTTTGCGCCTCCTGCATTGGTAAAATTCACAGGGGATGCGGATGCATCGGTAGCACCAGTGCGTAATATGTTCTGGGCAATTTTACCTAGGATAGGCGCCAGGTTTTTTGCCTGTAAATATCGAAGATAAACCACATCGGTATTGCCCTGGGAGCCTGTGGATGGCGCATCCAGTTGTGAGATTAAGACCTTCATGCGAATTCTGGCGGCTTTGTTTCCGCTGAGCAGAATGCTGTTGCTTCGTTCATCGGCCGCGACTGAGACGGGCGCACTGTCACCATTTGCTCTAGCGCTATTTTGTAGATTGGATAATACCGAGGCTACTTGCCCTGCAGAGGCATGATGAAGGGGTATCACTTCAATGTTGTTGTTGGCTGCGGAATCTATGTTTTGAATCACGCTCAGAATGCGTTGTAAGTTGGACGCATGGCCTATCAATATAAGCACATTGCCAGGCGTATAGGCGGAAATATTGCTCCATTGCGGCAACATAGGGCGGACAATGGGTAAAAGCTGGGCCGCTGAAACATTTTCCAATGGGATGACGCGAACAACAATTTCATCCCCTCTGCCTGGTGATTGGTTGGTGGCAACATGGGTTGCCATCTCCGTGCTTTCAACATTGGGTACGATTTTGACAACGTTGCCACTGGGAATGGCGGAGTAGCCCAGTAAGCCTAAGACGGAAAGAAAAACTTGGTACACTTCGTTTGGTTTGAGCGGTTTGCTTGAAATCAGAGAAATTTTGCCGCTAACACGAGGATCGACGATGAAATTTTTGCCCGTTTCAAGAGAGACTTCATTGATGATGCTTAGGATGTCAGCATCTTGTAGATTCCAGAGACGGCCACTGCTTGGTTTGTCTGTTGTCGTCTGATTAATGGTTTTTGTGGTGACGACGGTTTTGGTTGGGCTATCTTCGGCAAGACTGCTGGTGGTAAGGGCTAAAGTGACTATCGTAGAGAGCGCAAATAAGGCATAAAAAGCTTTTCTCATGTGTATCCTATATGTTCTTAATCTTGCATTGGAATGATTTGAGACTATAAAAGAGACGATTGGGTGTTATTGTAGTAACTGATTGGGAAATGTGCAACCGTTACTCTCCATTCGGGCCTGATATTTCAATAAGTTGGCCTCTCCAGTGAGGATCATTTTGCTGACGAGGAGGGGCCGATTTTTTCGCGCAAAAATTGCTCTAACTCATCGAGTAACATTAATTGTTCCGTATTGAGAGAGCCTGCTTCCCGAAGTTCGGCGATCTCATTTAATGCATCAAGAGGGCTAAGGCGTTTTTCTCCTTTAAAATCAATAATATATTCTAGTTTTTCCGGGTGATTGATGTGCTGAATATAGTCATCAAATTCACGCTTTTGATCCGCTGAGAGGCTCTCAGGATAATGGCGTCCGATTAAGCGAATAGCCAGTGATTTTAGTTTTGGACTATTCAAGATCTCAGTTGAGGCAGATTTTTCCGTAGGGTTTACTTGGTGGAAGCGTCGACAAAAGCTGTTTTCCATCTCATTCCAGAAACCATTTTGGTACAAGCTGGCACTAACATCGGTATTGGGAAAGACGGGATACAGGTATTCGCGATGATAGCGGACGATTTGTTGGAATAAGTCAGGATTTTGCGTGAGCCAAAGCTTGTTGGCAGCTACCTCGGCTTGCCGCTCAACGCTAAGATGAGCTTGGAAGCGTTCTTTCGGTGGCAAAACAAAGCCAGGTTCACCCCATTTTTTGCGAACAACCCAGGCGTTCTCGGTAAAATTATCCATGGTGCTTTGTCTGAGTTTTTCGGTGTCCAATCGTAGCCATAAAGTTTGATTCGTAAAAGTCTTATGTTCACCTAAATAGAGAACAGGAGCTTGGTAAAATTGAGCACTGCCAAATTTCCCATCTAGCATAATGCCCTCACGGTGAGCCCCATCCTGACTATTTAAGACAAGGGGTAATTGTTGATAGCGTTCTTTGTCGACGTTTTTGTTGAAATAGCCTGTCGCATAATCCCACATCTCTCGCATTTGAAAGAAGCGTCTGGCTAATGCCAATGTGACTTCAACGTCAACCATAGCATGGTGGGCGCGCCCTTCAACGAATTGGTTTGCTGTATTAATGTGTTCAAGTTTTAGTGTGGTTTTACCATCCAACATTGGCCAATTTAAGATGTCTTTTTTAAAGAGGGAATACATTGCTGTAATAGGGTAGAGGTCCATGCGAGCGCACCGATTAGCAAATTGATGCGTGTAAGGCGATAGCAAGTTTCGATAAAAAGAAAAACGCAAAAACTCATCATCAAATCCTAAGGTGTTGTAGCCGACGCTAATGGTTCCTGGTGTATTCATCCATTGGTGAATTTGACGAATCGCATCCAGTTCTTTGTCGCCTTTTAGTGATTCCTTGATACCAATGTAATGCGTAATAATCGCTTTGGGCGCGGGAATGGTGTCAGCATTTAATTTTATTCTCAGTTCGTGACGTTCAATCTCTTGCAGGTTAAGGTCGGTGCGAATGGCAGCAAACTGCAGCACTTGATCAAATGCTTTGTTAAGACCCGTGGTTTCTATGTCGTAAAATAAATAAGTTTGCATGAGAATTGCCTTAAAGCACTGTCAGTGGCGTTGATCTTAATCGTATTTGACAAAAAGAAAAATAGTTTTCATTTTTTTTGTTGCTGGTGTGAATAGTTGGTGATAAAGTCCCGGCTCTTCCTATTGGCTATTTTCTTTTTTATCCCTCATGTTTTAAAGCAGATTGACCGCATCACTGTATCTTCTGTTTTTCTCGTTTTCATTCAATTCGATTTAATCACACTACTTTATCTAGAATCCTAATTTACGGAGAAGTTTATGCGTCTGCATACTTTTAAATTTTTGACATCCTCGCTGTTTCTATTGGGTGTTTTGTTTGTCACATTGCCTGTTTTTGCTGCTAAACCCCTGGATTTGCAGCATCAGCCTGCTTCGGTTTTGCGGTCTTTTTTTTCTGCTAATTCCGGTGTAAAAGAGCTAAATCAAAAAAGTGATTTTAATCACACCGTGCATGTCAGAATGCAACAAGTGTATGCCGGTTATCCTGTTTATGGCGCAAATGCCATTATGCATGTGCCCCATGGTGATAAAATAGCAGAAGGTGATGCCATTTCATCGGCGCTCTCGCTGGCGCATGATCATGTCACATTGAATGGTGTTTTATATCAAGAATTAGAAGCCGATCTGAAGCAAGCGCCTCGGTATATCTTTGAGCGTCCACAAGCCAAAAAAGCCCAAGAAAAAGCCATTAACCTGTATCTACAAAAATCTGGCCATATGATGAGTGTAGGACAAGAGCAGGAATCACTGATTGTTTATATCGATGAAAAACAATGTGCCCACTGGGCGTTTAAAGTAAGCTTTTCCGCCAATGTCATTGGAAAGATGCCCGCTAAACCGGTTTATATTTTCGATGCTGTGACTTTAGCTGTCTATCAAGAATGGAATGATATCAAAACGGCAACAGTGGTTAGCGCGGGTGGTTATGGGGGTAACGAAAAAATCGGAAAACTAACTTATGATGCTTTGGCTAATGACGCGCCAGTATTAAATGTTCAGCGTGATAACCAGCGTCAGATTTGCTATTTGGCAAATTCAGAAGTGACCGTCAGAGATGCAAGACAAGGCGAGGCTGTTGTCCAGTTTAAATGTCCCAACAAAAATCGCGAGCATAACAATGTTTATTGGGATGCCGATTTTGATGCAGTAAACGGAGCGTATTCACCCGGAAATGATGCTTTATATATAGGAAAAATAGTCAAAGACATGTATCAAAAATGGTATGGCATTCCTGTGCTAGAAAATCAAAACGGCAACCCTAAGATGCTAACAATGATCGTGCATCAAAAAATGGAGAACGCTTATTGGAATGGGTCAGAAATGATTTTTGGGGATGGCGAAAATTATTTTTATCCTATGGTGTCATTGGGTGTCGGAGCGCATGAGATAGGGCATGGATTCACAGAGCAAAATTCCAATTTAGCCTACTATGGTCAGTCCGGTGGCTTAAATGAATCGTTTTCTGATATGGCCGCACAAGCCGCAGAATATTACGCCACAGGACACAACAACTGGCATATCGGCGCTGAAATCACGAAAGCTAAAAACACCGCGCTGCGATACATGGATGAACCGACCAAAGATTGTTTGATACGTCAGCATCCAGGCAATGACTGCTCAATCAGTCGGGTGAGAGATTATCATTTTGGGCTGGATGTCCATTACGGCAGTGGCATATTTAATAAGGTATTTTATCTTTTGGGGACCGCGAATGGCTGGAATACCAAAAAAGCATTTGATGTCATGGTACAGGCTAACTCTCATTACTGGAATCCGACGGACACTTTCGCCGTGGCCGCCTGTGGGGTGGTTTGGGCGACCGAAGACTATGGCTACGACTTAGCTACAGTGACTAAGGCCATGGCGGCGGTAGGGATTAATACAGATAAATGTTAACTTGAGCTAAGCCGAGAAAAGCAAAATTTTTCTCCATTTTTGATCAAATACTGGCATAATTTGCTTTCTATAAAATCCCAAGCTGTGGAGAACGTAATGCAACGGCGACATCGTATTTCAAATTTGACCTTACTGGGGTTGTTGTTCGTCTGTTTTTCATCGACTTGGGGCGCAAAGCCCATCAATTTGCGTCATCAATCGGCAACATCTTTTCATTCGAGCGCATTTTTGAATGAATCAATAAAGCCAGTAAGTGCGGAGATCGATGACAATCACATCAGGCATTCCCGTTACCAGCAAACCTATCAAGGCTACCCTGTTTGGGGTGGTGAGGTGCTAATGCATACGCCGTCTCCAAAGAGTGGGATGCATGTCAGTACTGGTAGCAACATGAATGGCATTGTCTACCAGGATTTGGCTGCTGATCTAAAAATAGCGCCATCGCTTATTTATACGAATAAACAGGCGGAGATCGCATTAGATAAAGCGATGTATTTATCGCAAATGGGTGGCGAGAACAAAGGTGAGATGAGTGGTTCAAGTGTTGTGCCTGAAGTGTATGTGGATGACGCCAATAAAGCACATTGGGTTTATATCATCAGCTTTACATTAAAGAGCTTGCATGGCTTGCCAGCAAAACCCACATACATCATGGATGCCGTCGACTTGGCCGTGTACGAACAGTGGGATGATATTAAAACGTTAGAGGCGGCAGCGGGTGGTGGGTTTGGCGGCAATCTGAAAGTTGGCAAGTTGGTTTATGATGGCTTAGAGAGTGATTATCCCTTCTTGGAAATAAGTCGAAATGACTCAAACAACGAATGTTATTTAAAGAATTCAGCCGTCATAGTAAGAGACAGGCGTTATGACGATGCGACAGTGCATTTCAGTTGTGACGCGGTGAATGGTGAACACAATAATATTTATTGGGACGCGGATGCGGATTTTGTGAATGGTGGTTACTCGCCGAGTAATGATGCTTTGTATCTGGGCAATTTAATCAAGGAAATGTACGAGAAATGGTATAACCTTCCTGTGTTAGCGCAGGCTGGTAGGCCTGCTTTGCTCATCATGCGAGTGCATGAAACAGAGGTGGATGGTAAAGGTTTAGATAACGCGTACTGGGACGGCATCCAGATGACATTTGGCGATGGTGCTGATCGGTTCTATCCTTTGACAACACTTGGCGTTGCAGCGCATGAAATTGCGCACGGATTTACTGAGCAACATTCTAATCTCACCTATAAGCGTCAATCCGGTGGCTTGAATGAAGCTTTTTCTGATATGGCAGCGCAAGCGGCAGAATTTTATGTCACTCAGAAAAATACCTGGCAGATTGGCGCTGACATCACCAAAGCAGATAATGAAGCGCTAAGATATATGGATGAGCCGACAAAAGATTGCGAAGGAGGACAGCCCGGTAAGCATTGTTCTATTAGCAGCGCGGATGATTATTTTAACGGTATGAATGTGCATAACAGCAGTGGTGTTTTTAATAAAGCATTCTATCTCATCAGTACAGCGCCGGGTTGGGATACCCGAAAAGCGTTTAATGTGATGTTGCAAGCCAATCGTTTTCATTGGACACCGAATTCCAGTTTTGAAGACGCGGCTTGTGGTGTGTTGCGTGCAACACAAGATCTAGGGATGAATACAACCGCAATCGTGTCGGCTTTTGCAAAAGTGAATATCGATACGAATGATTGCTAAGAAGTGTGTTGCTTAATGTTATTTGCGCTTTATCTTGTCATTGGCGCGGCCTTTCAATAATGAAAGTGGCTCTTAGTTGACGTTGCTCCGAAAAAGCATAGAATAACCAAACCGCGCGGGTGTAGTTCAATGGTAGAACTTCAGCTTCCCAAGCTGATAGCGTGGGTTCGATTCCCATCACCCGCTCCATGATAGAGGCACATTTGGCGACAATCCCAGTAATTTCAACCAAAAGGTGATTTGTGATGACGAAAGTTTTAAAATTTACCGGCATTATTTTAGGCATAATTATTCTTTTGTTGTTTGTGGGTGTTGGTATATTAGCCACCTGTGTTAGCCCAAACACATTTAAACCGATTATTACGACGCAAGTTTTTAAAATGACAGGTCGTCAATTAGCCATTGATGGTAATTTGTCATGGTCTTTCTTTCCCTACCTGGGTGTAAAAGTAGGCCATGCGTCACTGAGTAATCCGCCAGAATACACACAGAAAGTATTCGCTGAATTTACTCAAGCGACCATTGGCATTAAATTGGTACCTTTGTTGCATGCCAACATAGAAGCAAACGGATTGACGTTGACGGGCTTGACATTAAATTTAATCAAAAATGCTGATGGCAAAACAAATTGGCAAGACTTATTGCGGCCTAAAGTGGCAGATAACAATGCATCGACTGCTGTAGTGCAGGCAAATGGTACCAATAAACAAGTCGTTATTGGGTTGGCGATTCCGAGTGTGGATGTCAATGATGCGCATGTTACGTGGACCAATTTGCAAACTAAGCAATATGCCGATATGTCTCACTTTGAGTTTCATGCGAAAGATATCAGCTTGAATCATGCTTTTCCTATTGATAGTCATTTTGATTTTGACGCGAAAAATCCTGACCTCTCTGGCCAAGGTTCTTTGGGCGGAAAAATCACCCTGAATTTAAATCAACAATTGTATTTGATTCAAGATTTAGCACTGAGTATCAGCGCACACCAAGGTGCAAAAAAGTTTGATTTGGCTATAGCAGGTGATGTTACTGCGAACTTGAATAATCAAACCTTAGCTATCGAGAACTTTGTTGGTACCGTTGCCAATTTGACACTGAAAGGTAAAGTGAATATCTCGGATCTCTCAACCAAGCCACAATTGACGGGTCACTTACAGGCACAGCCGTTTGATTTAAAGCAGTTGTTGCAATCCGTGGGTCAAGATAACGCTAACTTGCAAGTAGCAAAAAATGTCAGCGCTGATTTTGATTTCTCGACCAATGCGGCGGCCACTAAAGCCATTCAAATGATTAACATGAATGGCAATATTAAAGTAGATGAGCTGCAAGCGGCCAAGATTAAGCTCACAGAAGTGAATGTTGTGACACAATTGCAAAATGGCGAGCTCAACATCACGCCTATTACCGCGTCGCTTTATCAGGGTAAATTGCAAAGTCAGGCGAAAATTAATTTAAATGACGCCGAGCCTGCTGTATCACTCCAGGCTAAGTTATCTGGCGTACAAGCAGAGTCTTTGTTGAGTGATCTTGGCGCGAATCAAAATAAAATTAAGATAATGGGCGCGGGCAATATAGATTTACAAGTGACTACCAAAGGTTTAGCAGGGGATGCTGTTGTCCGTAACCTGAATGGAACAGTTCATTTTAGCTTTAATGATGGGAAAGTGGATGGCATCAACGTTGGCTTCATGATTGATTCCGCTTACGCTTTGTTAAAGGGCAAGTCTGCTCCCGCTGAAAATGAAAAGTCTACCCATTTTGGTACATTGACGGGTTCTGCTGTTATTCAAAATGGCGTTATTACGAATAAAGATTTATTCATGAATTCACCACGTTTTGATACCTCGGGTCAAGGGACAATTAATTTGGTCACCAAGCAAATTAACTACACCTTAGAGGCAATGCCGAAATTAGCCGGTGAAGAGGATAAAAATCCTTTGAGCTTAAATCACCTTGCGATTCCTGTTCTCATCACCGGCAGTTTGCAAAACCCCAGTATTGTTCCAGACACGGGAGCCATTGCAAAAGAGATTGCGAACGCTGAGCTGAAAAAAGCAGAAGGCAGTGTACAGAATAAATTACAAGACCAAATTAAAAATAAGCTTTCAGGCCCGGCGGGTGATTTGCTAAAGAATTTTTTAGGGAAGTAAGCCATTGACTATTAGGGTTATCAGCGCAAATTTAAACGGCATCCGCTCGGCAGCCAGAAAAGGTTTTTTCGAGTGGATGCAAAAGCAAGATGCGGATGTCATTTGTGTGCAGGAGATTAAAGCGCAAGAAGCTGATCTTCAGGCCGAATTGTTTCGACCTCAAGGTTACCATACGCATTTTCATTGCGCTGAAAAAAAAGGTTATAGTGGCGTCGGCATTTTTTCCAAGAAAGAGCCGAAGCAAATCATTACAGGGTTAGGATGGACCGAAGCCGATACAGAAGGACGTTATATTGAAGCCGATTATGGTCACTTCTCTGTTGCCTCGCTGTATCTGCCATCCGGCACTAGTGGCGATGAGAGGCAAGCCATTAAGTTTGATTTTCTGGATCGCTACGCCAAGCATTTAATGGAATTAAAAAAACAATCGCGTGAATATATTATTTGCGGTGATTGGAATATTGCCCATCGTCAAATTGATTTAAAGAATTGGCGCGGCAATCAAAAGAATTCGGGTTTCTTGCCAGAAGAGCGCGCCTGGATGGATGCCTTGTTTGGCGAGCTTGGATTTGTCGATGCGTTTCGGCAAATCAACCAAGAAGCGAATCAATACACTTGGTGGTCTAATCGTGGGCAAGCTTGGGCTAAAAATGTGGGATGGCGCATCGATTATCAAGTCATCACGCCGGGATTAAAAGATAAGGTAAAATCTGCGATCATTTACAAGGATGAGCGATTTTCTGACCATGCTCCATTGATTATGGACTATGACTTCGAGTAAAATAATAATTCTTCAATAAAATCATATAGCTTGGTCTCGTTAAAGCAATTGGAATTGTGCTATAAAAAGACGCAAATAAGGCGGCTCTTAAGGGTTTCTTAAGGTGGGATGTTTATAATCGTAGTATAGAACAATATAAAAACCTAACGCGAGACGGAGTTCGATATGGCAACTAACTTAACACCCACGGAAGATAGCGCAAGCCAAAAAGCCATTAATATCATTGAAATTAATGACTTGGACAGTTTGAAGCAGTTATTGCTGAATAAAGAATTAAATGGCGAACACTATGTTCACTGGCAAAATGGCAACAATCCTCAAGAAGCCTTTTTAAGAATTCAAAACTTAAATGGCAAGAAGACGGTTTGCCATTATGATATTGATGGTCGAACTATCATTATGCCTATGAGAGAAATGATAGAGGCCACCTTAGGTACCAAGGTTATTGATGTTAGTGGGTTAGAGCGAGTGGGGGCTGGATTATTCAATCCAGGTGGGTTTGCGGCAGATCAACCCATTATTACCGATAAAAACGAAAAACGAGTTCACGCACAAAGCACATTACAGAATTTACCTTTGTCTCTGTTAGAGACAATGACGGCAAAAACGGCAGCGAGTTCAACCGCCGCCAATTTTGCAAAAGGTGGTAAGGCGTTTGGGTTTTTTAATAAAAAACCAAAAACAACGGAAGTCGCGCCTGATCCAACGAATGTTCCAATTACTCCACGCATGGGCGGTAAAGGATCGGAGTAAGTTGCAAGGAGCTTAATTATTTAGGTATTACAAATGACAAAGCTCACTACGACTGAAAAAAACCATAATCAGATGACGATTGAAAATTTATTCACGCTCATTGATGATTTGCCTGTCGGTTATAACAAGCTGCTTTTACAGCAACTCATTTTAAAATTCGCAGAAACGAATGACGTCACGCTTATTAATTTACTCGAAGCAGAAGAAATTTCCTTGATTGCAATCATGAAGCAGGCGGCCAAGCTGGATCTGGCTGCAGCGAAGGATCAAGCGCAGCTTCAGGCTTCTTTGGTGGCATGGAAGGATACTTTGCATCATGCAGTGTATGGTAAAGGCGCCAGTGTCGCTCTCCATGCGGCGCAACCAAAGAGTATGGCTGCCAGTTTAATCCAGTCTGGTTCTGTGCCTGAAGCGCAGTGGGGTTCAGATTTAGATATTCTGCAATGTTTGGGCAAATCTATTACGCAACCCGACAAGATAGAAAAAGCCGGTGATTATATTTTATCGCCCGTGAGCTTGACTGATTCGCCAGAAGCCATTAAACATGTGCTCCAAAAAGCATTAGCTTCGATTCAACAAAATAAAATAAGTGATGCTGTCACTCTTGCCATCCCAGTCAACTGTGGTAATAGCCACTGGCGTTTGGTGAAAGTGACAGTTGTACCTAAAGATAAAAGCGCAGAAGTCGAGCTGTGGGATTCCATGGGCGGCAGTGTTGATACCCTGAAAAATTCTGTCGCTTATCGAAACCTACAAACGGCGGTGAATGCGGTTGCAGGTAAAGTTTTTCCCGTGAAGGCGACTCGTGAAGGTATTCAGAAAAATGGCCATAGTTGTATGGATTACTGTATCCGTGAAGCGCTGATTGGTGTCGGTGAGATAAATGATATTGTGAGTTGTGCGGCGAATGAGTCACGCGAACTACGCTTGGCTATTATCAAATCCATTGCCGCCGCTCATCCAGCCTTGGGCGAGGCTGTTGCCAATAAGCTAGTCAGTGACGGTAAGGTCATTCGCAATCCGGGTTTTGTTGCGGGTGCCGAAGTGCCTAATAACGATGAAGTGCTGACGGTTGAAGACGCTAAAGTGTTCGACGATATGAAAAAGAATGGTGTTGATGGTGATCTTCGAGCTCCCTTTGATACGATATTGGCAAACAAGCTAAATAATGCCTATAAAGACACAAAAACCGATGAAAAAGTGTTGTTTGAAAGAGCTTTAAAGCAAACCATGCGAGAGTGTGGGTTGTTCGCCAAGAAGAAAACAGCAGCGCCTAGCAGTGGCGCGGCAACAGATGAGGTTCCAGTTGATGAAGCCTCTTCAGGAAAAAAACCGTCTCCATAATTTTATATCCGCAAACAGCATTATAGGTTGGGTCGAGCGCTTTTTGCGAAACCCAACACTTCATTAAAACGTTTGGTCTGTCGTCAATTAATCTCACCTACCACCTACGTCTATCCCACACACACACACACACACACACACACACACTGCCTATGTCTAATCCCACCCACTGCATACGTTTAATCCCACCCACTGCATACGTTTAATCCCATCCACTGCATACGTTTAATCCCACCCACTGCTGACGTCTAATTCCATCCACTGCGTACGTCTGATTCCACCTATTGCCTACGTCCCGCGGCTTGTCCGCGGGATCCAGTGCGCCTGAAAGGAACCCTTAAGATGAAGTGATTTATATGGAAAATTGCTAGGTTGATCTGGATCCCGCGGACAAGCCGCGGGACGTAG
>JARLJO010000077.1 GCA_031291175.1 Gammaproteobacteria bacterium | reverse complement strand
GTATGCGCTTGCCAATAGAATGGAGTGAATTTAATGGGATTTAAGCATCTTAATTACATGAAACGTTGTCAAATTTTAGCGTTTTGGAAAGCAGGTTATAAGCAAGAAGATATTGCTAAGGAAGTTGGTGTTCATCAATCAACAATCAGTCGTGAGCTAAACAAAAACATAACTTTTGTTAGAACCAAGCTTGGTAGTTGGCAATATAAACCGGATTATGCCCAAGGCTATGCCAGAGAACGGCATAAGAAAAAACGTAAAAAAATTAAGTTAACACCTGAAGCAAAACAGTTTATCAGTGGAAAGCTTCAAGAAAAATGGAGTCCAGAACAGATAAGCGGTTATGCAAAAAAACACGGCTTATTCTCGATCGGAAAAGAATGGATCTATCAATTCATCTTAAAAGATAAAGAAAATGGCGGAAAACTATTTCTTAATCTGAGACATCAAAATAAGCGATATCGCAAACGTTACGGTAGTCCTAAGCGAACTGGGCCTATCAAGAATCGCAGATTTATAGATGAACGACCTAAAATAATAGATGAGCGTAAACGTCTTGGTGATTGGGAAATCGATACGATTATTGGTAAACAGCAACAACAAGCCGTAGTTAGCATTGTTGAGAGACTCTCAAAGAAAACAATTCTGAAGAAGGTTTCTAGACGGTCAGCAAGCTTTGTTACTAATGCAACGATAGAAGGCCTTAAAGCACTTTCTAGAGCCGTACACAGCATTACAAGTGACAATGGCTCTGAATTTGCTTATCACGAAATGATTAGCAAGGAGCTAGATGCAGAATTTTATTTCGCACATCCGTACTCATCTTGGGAGCGTGGCTTAAATGAAAATACAAACGGATTAGTAAGGCAGTATTTAAAAAAAGGGTCATCCTTTATGGATGTTCACGATGATGACTTGAATAAAATAGCAAACCAACTGAATAATCGACCCAGGAAAAGCTTGGGATTTGCGACGCCGAATGAAATTTTTGACGAAAACTTTGATTTCAGTGAGTAGATAAGTATATGATTAACAACTCAAATCAAATTACATCTCGTATGCATTTATTCGTGGGATCCACCCTCCGCCTTATTTCTTCACTGCCAGTAATGAAAATTACTGGAAATATGAGAGCCGAGAGGCGGGAAATGTATAGGCTCAGTCATCGCTTAACATAAGGTATACTACAATAAGAGCGGTTTGATTAGAGGTTATTGTATGGATACACTCGATACCACTATCCTTGAATTTGATATTGAAACCTATTCCATCCGCCAGTTAACGCCGGATGAGTTAGAGATTAATCCAGAAAATAATAAAATATATTGGATACATTGTAATACCAGTAAGCGTGATTCTTTTGAATTGCTAACAAAAAAAATGAACCTGCCTGAGGAAATTATTCAGCTTTGTTCTGAGGGAGATAATCTCCCCAGGCTCATAGATTCAGTGGATTCGCTCACGATCAAAATTCAAGGGCTTCATTCAACGGAATTTATTGATAACACTGAGGTTGTATTCACGAATTTGATTGTTCATCTGACTCATAAGTTTTGTTTTACTGCATCGTCAGATTATATTCCGGCTTTATTTGAGTTTTTGAAGAGTACGCCAAAAACAATTCGCTATGCTAAAACACCCTGCTTTATTTTGTTTTTGATTTGCGATAATGCTATTAATGATTATTCCAAAATTCTTTTTGATGTTGAACTGGTTACAGAACAGATGGATATTGGCATACGAACAACTCATCAAAATATTTATAATAAAATTATATCTGTTAAACAACAAGTCATGAGATTGAAACATAATACTATCGCCATGCGGGAAATATTGGTTCGAATTTCAGATAGACAGTTATCTGTCATATCAAATCAATGCCGATCATCGCTACACAATTTATCTAATCACTGTAATATGGTGGTTAATGAAGGCGATTCCATCCGTGAAATGTTAAATGGTCTGCTTGCCCAAATCGACAATGCATTAATGCAAACCATGAATCAAACGATGCGTGTACTTACGGCATTTGCCGCTATTTTTCTGCCGTTATCACTTATTACCGGTATTTATGGCATGAATTTTCAATGGATACCGGAGCTACATTGGAAATACGGTTATTTTTATGCGTTGGGCTTACTCGTTGTTTGTGCTTGCGTTTTATTATGTATTTTCAAAAAAAATAAATGGTTTTAACCCGCTAAGGTCCAGAAGGTTATTTTCTTGATTTCAATTTGAAAAGTCACCATTTTGAAATGATGGTATTAGTCGCATACTGCCGATTTTTTATTATTCAGTATAAGATTATTTAAACATCATTGCAGTCATTGAATGTAAAATCCAGTTTGAATATTGAGTAACATCATTTCAATTTTGTATCTGTGGTAGCATGAAATGTTAATACTATAAAAAATGCTTTCATAACCTAAATTAAAGCGTGAGTGTTGGATAATAATAATTTAAACTTGCGCAATAAATAAAGTGCAGCCACCTTCAAACGATGAGACTAAACTGAGAATCAGTAAATGAATAAATTACTCACCTTGATTTTGATAGCGATAACGAGCAATGTGTCTGCTCACGTGACGACTGCAGCTGAATATTCGCAGTTATTTCAACATTTCGATGGGTGTTTCATTCTCTATCATGTCAATGATCAGAAAATCGTGAGTGAATATAATCCGCATCATCGCTGTAGTCAGCAGATAGCGCCGGATTCAACATTTAAAGTCCCTTTATCTTTAATGGCTTTTAATCAAGGTCTGATTAATCAAAACACCGTTTTTAAATGGGATGGTGAAAAAAGAGAGTTACCCGATTGGAATCAAGATCAAACACCTAAAAGCTGGTTAAAGTATTCGGTGCTGTGGGTATCTCAGCAGCTGACACCAGCATTAGGGTATGCTCGCATTAAACATTACTTGGCTGGATTTGATTATGGTAATCAGGATTTTACGGGTGATCCCGGTAAAAACAATGGTCTTATCTATGCCTGGTTGGGTAGTAGCTTAAAAATATCGGCCGTTGAGCAGCTGCATTTTATCCAGGCTATGCTAAACCATGAGTTGCCAGTGAGTGATGTTGCTATCGCTAGTACTAAAGAAAACATGTATCTTGGAAAATTGGATAACGGCGCTGACTATTATGGCAAAACCGGATCCGGACGACACGGTCGTAATGAGAGACTAACAAATCCGAGTCGATTGCGTGATGGTTGGTTTGTTGGATTTGTTGAACAAGGCAAAGAGCAATATATTTTTGTCAGTAATTTAACGGATAAAACAGTACCTTTATCGACAGATAAAGCTTATGGCAGTTTTATCATGAAGCCTATTACCTTGAAGCTTTTGAATAACTACTTTGCTAAATAAGCAGGATTATTTTTCTATTATCTTTTTTTACGCTCTTGCTCAGTTAATTGCATGATATGGAACACTGACTCATAGCACATAGAGCTCCGATGTAGCACAAAGAATGCCGATGTAGCACAAAGAACTCCGATATAGCACAAAGAACGCCGACGTACCGTGGCTTGTCCACGGTATCCAGCGATTGAAGTCTCTGGTTCGAGAGTTTTCTGGATAACGTGGACAAGCCACGGTACGTAGGGGTTTGAGAGCTACGGTCGGGGTTTAAGAACTTACGGGGGAATGATATGAGTCTGTCAGGAGCCCAGCCAACAAACACTCAGGGAGCGAGACTACAGATGACTTCAAAAAACAAATGGACTTATCATTCAATTTTTTTGGCGATATTACCCCTGCTTAATACCACGGTAAATGCAGCGGTAAGTGATATGCCGTATGTCAATATCGTGGCGCAGAATTCACAAAAATGTTTGGATATTCCAACAAGCTCAATGACAGACGGCGCACAAGTTTCGCAAATGACTTGTAAGGGTAAACCAACAGAAGTATGGAAAGTAGTTGCCGTCACGCCAACACAATATCAAATCATATCGAATAACACAGGTATGTGTCTGGATCTGGATGGGGCTTCTTCTAAAAATGGTGCATTCATGCAGCAGTCAGCCTGTGCTGGCATTCACCGTAAAAATCAAATTTGGCAACTTGTCCCTATCACAAATGGTTATCAAGTGATTTCAGCCAGTAGCGGAAAATGTTTGGATGTTACCAATCGTTCAACAGCAGATAATACCCCTATTCAACAATGGGATTGTAATTCCAATGGTCAGGATAATCAGACGTGGAAACTCACGGCGGTCGAGCCTGGTTTAACGGCCTCCCCTCCTCTTACTATCACCACCTCCAATACCACCATTAGCGGTGTGAAAATCACAAATGCTAATGGGCCTTGCATTATGATTTCCGGTAAATCAGGTGCAGTTAGCAATGTCACTATTAAGAACAGTGACATTGGTCCCTGTGCCAATCCAAGTTCATCCAACTATAAAACAGACGGTAATGGCATTTTCATTGATAGTAGTTATGTGCCGGGGAATGTCAGTGGTGTGACAGTCAATAATGTGAATTTTCATGATATTCAAGGAAACGGTCTTGCGCTTTATAGCAGTTTCACAGCAGCGAACAGTTCAGAAAATATTTTGACTGTTACCAATAGTCTTTTTACTAATATCACGAATCAAGGTATTTATATTTCTTTTGCTAAACCTGCGCCAACGGATGGTGTGCCGGCGATCAGCGCGATTTCTTTCACTAACCTCAAGATGCAAAATATTCCAACGCAAAGTATTTTTATTTATGGCACAAACAGTGCATTCGTTGAAAATAATACGTTTATGGCAACACAGTCGGGTGTTAACGCGAGTGCATCAGAAGGTGTGAGAGTGAATAATAATAATTTTTATCACTTTAAGCCAAATAATTTAAGCGGAAAATCGGCGTATGGTAGCTTTGTCCAATTCAATGGTGTGTTTGGTGCGAACAATGCCATCGCTTGTAATGTTGGGCTGCAAGATAATTATGGTACGCCGCAAAGTAAGGACGGTATTTCAGATGAAATTAGCGTTTATTCTTCTAGCGGTACTGCGCAAAGTCCACTGCTTGTTGTTGGTAACAAACTAATGGGCGGTGGTGCACCGCTACTCAAGTCAGACGATGTGGGTAGTGGTATTACGGTAGGTGATGGCAATGGCGGTGCTTATATCAATGTGATTGATAATGTTTTGGTGAATGTAGGACACGGTGGCTTGATGGGTGCGGGTGGGGATAATATTCAACTGACGAATAATAAAATTTTCTCGGTGGCAAATCCTGTGAACTTTTTTGGATTAGGATTTGTCAATTATGCCGGTCTTTATAATGGCGGTCCTTGCACTGCTATTAATGTTCAAAACAACCGAGTCAATTGGACTAATCAATATGGTCCTGATACGCAAGGATGGATTAATCCTGTTATTAGTGGCAGTACACTGTGCTCGAATTTTGTTTGGAAAAATAATACTTTTCAAGATGCGACAATCACGCCAGCGCTTTTTGATTCTTACATGCCAAGCGAATGTCCTATGATTTAATATAAAAGAAATCGGACAATAATAAGATCTCGTAGCGCGGGCTAAGACCCCCACGTTTTTTGTGGGGGTTGTGTCCGCGAAACCCTGTTCATGTGATCCCATAAGCGTGCTTGCCATATTTTTTCTCTTCGCGAAGATGATTGTCGCGTGTGATAAGGAAATGCAGCTGGAATTTTACCGTTGTGAGAGATTTGCTTTGAATCTTTTAAAGCAAGAAAAAACAGTCTGTGCCGGATTAAAAATCAAACTAAACAAATCTGGGTGGAATCATCAATATCTAGCTAAAATGCTTGAAGGTACACAGCAATGAATATTTAAATAAAGAGAGTAAGTGAGCAGGGTTTCGCGGACACAACCCCCACAAAAAGCGTGGGGGTTTTAGTCCGTGCTACGAAATCTTGTTCAAGGTTGAGTATGATTGTTTTGCCTTTTTTTATCTGTACTATTTTATGAGATGATTCTAAAAGTTTTAGAGTACAAAGAGACACGAATGCTAATAGACCTGTTCATCAGTAAGAGGTAGAATCCTGTTTCCGCGTCAATGCTATTTTAAGGAACGTTTCAATTGTTAGTATTAATTGATAAATCGGGTTGCCCGGGATTTAAACTCATACAGAATTCAACACCTTATCTTGTGATTGGTATGGTCATTTTTAAAGAATTTGTGGAAGCTGAAAAAGTCAGTGCGGCAATCGCAGGTCTTACCAAGGCATTGAATCTTCATTCCGGTCTTCAATTTAATAAGGCAAGCCTTAAGGTGAAGGAAATCTTCTTTGATTTGGTCTGTCGATTCAATTTTGAAGTGCGTGCGGTGATTGCTGACAAAGTTGGTATTGATGTTGCGAATCTTCGGCAGGATCCTGGCGCTTTTTATGAGTATTTGACGACAACTTTACTTCAAGATAATGAAGATATTTTATTAAACGCCAATCTTAAAATAAATAAAAATATCGATAGAAAATTTCGCTTTGTTTTGCAAAAGCAATTACAAGAGCGGGTTTTACATCATAAAATAAAAAAATTCACCTGGCAGGATCAAAAACACGATTCGCTGATTCAGTTGGTGGATATGATCACGGGGATTATTTCAAATTCTTATACGCAGGATAGTTTGGTTTCGCGACAATTATTCGATAAGTTAGTGGAGAGTAACAAGATAAAACATATCTGGAAGTTAAGAGAGTCGTCTTAACACCCTACTCTAGAGAATTCTAAAGAAGAATACCGTCCGGTACCGATTCAGGTGAAAAGACTTTGTGGTCGCAGTATAAATGCGAGGTTAGGTTATCGTCAAGTAAACGTTCCGCCTAAGCTCGCTTTTTACGTTAAAATGGATTTTATTTTTACGCCGTTTTTTATAACGACGTATAACCCATTTTTACATCTGTATCGGATGTGGGTTGTGATTCATTTGAAGTGGATTGAATGGTCTTTTGCTTGTTACGGGACATCTCAAGTAAGAATCCTGTGGGTCTGTCAAATAAGCGCTGAGACACAAGCGATTGAATTGCATAATGGAGTGCGTAAAATTTTGATGTGTTCGCGCTATCAAGGGAATTATAGCTTTCGTAGCTCCTGCCCAAACAATTGGTATCATCATTTTCTAATTGGTCTTCTATTAATGCTACGATGTCGGTGTGATCTTTCCTATTTGTTGTAAATAAAGCAGTGCGCGGGAAACAAATGAATTTATCAAATGTCGCTTCGGCATCGGTATAACCTTGAGTGAACTCACCAAGAATGATGGCCTTCGCGAATCGATGAGATTGGTCAGTAGGTGCAAATCGAATGTTAGGATGTTTATCGCCTAATTGTTTTGAGTAGATAGTATCTGCCATGGTTCGTGCTGCATCCCATACGCAAGCTCTGCCATAGACGCCACCGATGTAAACAGTGTCTATTTTCTTTTGTTTGCATTCATCTAAAAATTCTTCGATGTGGTATTCCTCGTCTTGTTGCTGTCGGAACCTTGCTTCTAATGTGCTGTCTTCTCCAAGATGTTCAATGATGCCTTCTAGCATGGCGGGTTCTTCGGATAGAGGAAGATCGAACAGGCAGATGGCTTCGGGATTGGTTTTAAGGATGTAGTCTAAGCTTTCCAAGAGGCTTAAGCGATCTTCGTACTTTGGGATTTCTGTAAAATATTCATGGCATGATTCAATATAAATTGCCTGCATTGTTGGCAAAGCGCTGGGGCATGTTCTGAATTTGATGGATGGGTGAATTGCGTTGCCCATACTGATGGAATGAAATCTGCCTTGCATGGTGATCTCCTATAGTAGGACGAGGATCGTCAGGGTAAGCTGTTAAAGTTCATTTATTATACATTGAATTGAGCAAAATGAAAGCATTGCTGTGCAGTTTTTGAGGTGTTGTAAGGCGGGTATCCAGTTGCGTGTGCTTAACTATCTGTAAATTAAGCTATTTTTTGATGGTTAGAAAGGGTGGGTATTTGTACGCAAAAGCGCATAGGTCTCGCGAAAAAAGTAAACCTATCTTGACCATATCATTACCCATAACTATTAAAACCATTGACTCATAGCACGGAGAGCTCCGACTTACACGGTGTCCGCGATTGAAACCTGGTTTGAGAGTTTTCTGGATACCGTGGACAAGCCACGGTACGTAGGGGCTTGGAGAGCGGTACGTAGGGTTTTGAGAAGGATACGTAGAGTTTGAGAACTTATGGGGAATAATAAGACGCTGACAAGGACCCCAGTCAATTTTAGAGTATTCATTTGGTATCAGCGTAGTTTTCGGAATGGGTCCCCGCCTTCGCGCACTGGTGTCCGGTAAATCTGCATCATTTCTGTCGTCCCCGCGAAGGCTGGGAGGAGTTGACTGTGAGAAGTGCCTATGATTCGTATTAGTGTTAACTTTTGCGTCCGGTTGCCCTGTCTACTTGAGCTTTTAAATCTGTCGCTCTGCGGATGATAGAAATTCATACTGATTTGCCGGACACTAGTGCGCCTGCGTGGGAATGACAGAGATACTATTTCTTAAGTTGATGTCTATAGGACTGTTTTTTTAAAAGGTTGAGTGAAAAGTCAGAGAGCTTGTCTCACCCAGGGTTAAGGTGGTGGTGGCGCCTAAGATAATAGGATTATTAATTGGGCCGTGTCCTACATTTGCTATTTGTAAAACAGGTATAGGAGCGCGTTCTGCAAATTGATGAATTGTCGCGGCGATTAAATTGCTGCCGTCTGCTTCATCGCCACCCAACAAATCGCCGAATAAAATGGCTTTAGCTTGGCTCAATACGCCCGCTTGTTTTAGGTGCTCCAGGATTCTGTCGATACGATAGGCGCGTTCATTGATTTCTTCTATGAAAATGATTTTATCGTTGGCGCTCATTTGCCACTGGGTGCCGAGGCTCGCCTGGATTAAATGTAAATTGCCACCAATAATGGGCGCATGGATTTGGCGCGCGGTTTTCGCTAAGGCGTTAAGAGGGGTAATCGCATCGTAGACTAGTGATTTTTTTTCGGCAAAAATCATGGATTTTAAAATATCCATTGAAGTAGTAGCCACTTTATTGATGCCAGCTTGACGTGCTGAAGGTGCATGGATGGTAGACCATCCCCATTTTTCCTGTAAAAAAATATGCAGTGCGGTGATGTCACTAAAGCCCATGAAAATTTTGGATTGAGATGGTGGTGTGAGTTTGCATAGCTGCGGTATTAATTTAGCCGAGCCATAACCTCCTAACAGACACCAAACAGCTTTAGATGTGCTATTGCATAACGCCTCTTTTAATTGTTCAAAACGTTTTTCGTCACTATTGGCAAAAAGAAGATCCTCACCGAATAAGTCAGTTGGAATGTTGCATTTCAGTTGCCAGGATTCCAATAGATTTTTCACGCCAGTTAAAACGCCAGGATGACATTTTGCCGCAGGCGCTATGATGTCAACTACATCATTGGGTTTTAATGGTTGCCAAGATTGTATGTTTGATTGAATGTGGGCGTTATCAATTTGGTAAGTATGATTCATCATTTCAACTCCGTGCAACATTCACTTCAACGAAGTTGAAGCGAATCAAAAAAACGGGGTGGCAGACCAGGGTTATATTTTTTGGAGCGAAAGCGCAAAAAAATATAACCCTGGTCTGACAGGACCCCAGTCATTTTCATCTATGATTACCAATTCTCAGCAAATGGCCGAACTTCCACTTCAAATGACCAAGCCGATGGATCCTGCTGCGTCAACCAAAAAACCGTATTAGCCACTTCACTAGGCTTAACAAAAAAAGCATCCGCCTTGTCAGGCATGCGTTCACGAGTCATTGGTATATCAATAACGCCATCGATAATAACCAGGGCGACATGGATACCAAAAGGGCCGAGATATTTCGCCATGGATTCAGCCAGGCTGCGCTGGGCGGCTTTCGCTGGCGCAAATGCGGCTGTATTAATACCGCCGCGTTTGGAGGCGGTGGCGCCTGTGACAATAATGTTACCCTGCCCCATTCTTTTCATCATGGGGATCACTTGTTGACTGACTAGCATCAAGCCTAAGGCATTGACCCGCCAGCTGGACTCAAACGTGTCTGGCTGGATTTCTTCAATATTGCCCCATGCACCTCCACCAGCATTGAAAACCACAACATCAATGACGCCGAAGTCATGCTGGATTTGCGAGAATGTCTTTTGTACGGAATCGTTGTTTGCTACGTCACATTCATAGGTGCGGGTATCTTCTAGTTCTGATGCAAGCTTATGAATGGTTTTGCTTGAGCGTGCTAATAAAGCTAGCTGATAGCCCTCTTTTGCAAAGCGTGTGGCAAGCGCCGCGCCGTTGCCGGGGCCCACACCAATAATGACGCAGACTGGCTTATTCAAAATGATATCTCCAATGATAATAATTGCATCAAGAGTAATGTGACTGCGATTGTATTCAATATCGGTGGGTAGCGCAAAAGTCTTTTTATGAGCTATTCATTATTGGTAATAACGGATTGTATTAAGAGCAGGAAGATTAGGCGGTTAAGCGATAAATTACTGCGAAATGAAAGCCACTCGCAATGACCACGAACGCGTGAAAGATTTCATGATATCCAAAAACCCTGGGAAAAGGATCTGGCCATTTGAAAGCATAGATTAATGCACCTATCGTATAAACCACGCCGCCAATGATTAATAATTCAATATTAAGAGAGCCTAGTGCGAATTTGATTTCCGATAGATAAGGGGTAGCAAGCCACCCTGCCGTTAAATACAAAACGGCTCTCATCCATTTAGGACCATGACTCCAAAAAAGCGTAATTAACATGCCGATAATGGCGAAACTCCAGAGAATAGTTAAGAGTTCTTCGCCTATTTTGCCTTTCAGGCCTAATACACAAATGGGCGTAGCAGAACCTGCAATCAAAGCAAAAATCGCAGAATGATCAATGCGTCTCATGATGGAATAAGCACGATGACCCCACATGGGAGAATGGTACATTGCGCTGGTGGCGTATAAGCCGACCAGCGTTAAGCTGTAGATGATATTGGCGCCCAGGGCTTTTGTGCCATGCGAATGACAGATAAGTATGGTGCACGCTACTAAAGCGATAAGAAAGGCTGCTTGATGAATGTAACCGCGCATGAGGGGTTTCATCTTTCTATTTTACATTTAAGTAGGAGGCTTTCGCAATCCACTTCTATGAGTTGGATTTATTCCGTGAGACCACAGAAAGGTGACGGCCAAGAATAAAGTTCACAACCTGTAACTTATTAATTGACAGACAGTTTTTATTTGTTAAATGGACTAATGAAAAGTGTTAGATTGACAAGATCTTAAGGGTGGCATATTTTTGCCCAAATTGTTTTGGGGATTTTAAGCATGCAAGCAAGAGATTACTATGAGCAAGGTTTATCTAAAAAAAATGCGCAAGCTGCATTAGAAGACTTTAAGCAAGCCATTTTGCTGGATGAAAACTATATCGAAGCTTATGAAGCATTTTACAAATTAGGCAGACGAATGGATGTCGTAATCAGTGATGCTGATATTGAAAAGCTGCATGACTATGCATTTAGATTAGGCGTGCTTTATCAAATACAAGGTCGAATATCCGAATCGTTAGAACGGTTTCACGATGCAAGCCTGTTAGGTGGTGAGAAATATATTCGATGTGATATCGATCGCTTATTAGAGCCGCAGGATGTCGCTGCTATGCCTGCGGTCGCAATGGATTTTGTTATTTACGCCTACAAAAAATTCATTGAATTATGTCCAGAGCGCGCGTTGCCTTATTATAATGTAGCGTTAGTTTATCAAAAAAATAATCAAGCCGAAGCAGCATTGGCGGTTTTGCTTAAAGCAAAAGATCGCTTAAAAGAATTCGATTTTAAATCCTATTATCATCTTGCGTTAGGCGCGGCATATCTGGCTTTAGATGATATAGGCAATGCTAAAAAGAGTTATCACAGCGCATTGGATTTGGAGCCTACTAAACAAGAGAAATCGAAAGCGCATATGGAGCTTGCTTTCATTTATCAGAAAGCAAACCAGAGTGAAGAAGCAAAGTTGCATCTGGATCAAGCCAAAGCGTTGGTGGGGTCTGTCTCGGCGGGTTTGTATCAATCTTTTTTTCAGCCTGCACCGCCAATGGTTCTGCTAACAGCGGAGCAAAAAATGGAAGTACAGGGGCTTATCCCATTGTTAACGGACAAAGAGTTGTGTGTAGGGCTCACCCAAGAAGTCATTAATGAGCTGGGTAATATCTATAGTGGACTAAAAGCTTGTCTTAATGATAAAGCAAAAGAGTCCGATGTGGTGGCTGCTCTTAAAAAAGCGAATAATTTTAAAAATATTCCTGATAATGCAGGTGTTCAGAAAGTATTAGAGACCATCAAAACAAAATTAAACGCAATGCTTTCTCTAAAAGACGCGCCTCTTGCAAGTAGCCACATCTCGCTAGGTGCTGGTAGTCATTGATAGCAGATCGGCCTGGTAATCTTAATTAAATGGATTACCAGGATTGATGTCGAGTTCTTATAACATTTCAGGTTTAAATCGTTTTCGTAAATTCAATAATGGATGTTATTTTTAATGCGCTAGATTTGTTTATTAAGATGTAATTGAAGTTTATAAAATCCCCCTCAATCCCCCTTTTTCAAAGGGGGAAGTGTTTAGGCTCTGTATTATAGGTGTTAAGTGGTATGGGTTATTAGATACCCTGCTCTTCCTTTTGGCTATTTTGATTTTTGTCATGTTTTGTCTTCGATTTTTTTGTATTGTTTGATTTAATCTGTCCATCTAATGTTAAATGAATCTATTTTTTAACAAAATGACCTTGCAAATTTTTTTTGTTATACTCGATTTCTTATGGAATAACTTTATGGAGAGGGAATGGATGAAATCGACAAAATTGGTGAAGTTGGGTGTCTCGTTATCCGTCTTGCTGGTTTGTTTTTCAGCGGAGGCTGCTAAGTCAAATCATGCGTCTTCAAGTGATGCCACTGTCATTGAAACCATTGTTGCTTTAGATAAAAATGAAATTTTAGCGGGTGTGGCTGCGTCTCACTTGCAATCTAAATCTTCTGTTTTGGATTTTGCTTATATGATGATTAAAGATCATGGGCAGAATTTAGTGGATGCATTGCAATTGGCAAACAAAATTAAAGCCCTTCCTTTAAATTCAGCAGTGGCCAGTAATATTAGTAACAAGGGCGCTGAAGAATTAGTTAAGTTGGCAGGTTTACCTAAAGATCAATTTGATAAAGCCTATGTTGATGCGATGGTGATTGGACACGAAGAGGCTTTAAAGTTAATTGATTCCAAATTGTTAAAAGAAACAAAAGATCAAGATGTCGTGAAGTTTTTGATGGATACGCGTTCTGCGGTCAATACCCATTTAGAAGACGCTAAGAAATTACAAAAAGATTTATCGTAAGCTTGTAGACGCGATATTACTTGAGATGCTTTTTGCAAAGCATCTCAAGCAACAATATTATGCTGTGGGTTTCTTGTTTGCTGTACTATTTCTAGAATAGATTAATAAAAAACGATGCACGCCTAGCGTTGTGTGATCAAATAAAAAGGAGTGCATAATGAATCGCACAGAAAAATATAAAATTTTATTTAGTTGTTTATCGGGTAGTGTTTTAGAGTGGTTTGATTTTGCAGTTTATGGTTATCTCACGTCAATTATTGCTAGCCAATTTTTCCCCTCCACTAATAAATTAGCCTCCATTTTATTAACGTATGCTGTTTTTGCAACGGGATTTTTATTTCGGCCTTTAGGCGCAATCCTATTTGGTTATATTGGCGATCGATTGGGTCGTAAGGCCGCATTGGTGACTTCCAGTTTATTAATGGCAGTGCCGACTTTTATTATTGGGACTTTACCTAATTATGCTTCAATAGGTATGTTTGCTCCGCTGTTATTGATTTTTTGCCGTATTCTACAAGGGATTTCTGTTGGCGGAGAATTCACAGGGTCATTCATTTATTTGATTGAAAACGCAACGCCGGGTAAGAAAGGTTTTTTCAGTTGCTTTGCTGATATTGGATGTTGTTTGGGAATGATTTTAGGTTCTCTTTGTGTCGCTTTATTAAATTCTTATTTGACGCCGGAGCAATTGGAGAGTTTTGGGTGGCGTTTGCCGTTTTTAGGCGGCATTGTTTTGTCGATGATAGCGCTTTATATTCGGACTTGTTTGCCGGAGTCCAGTGAGTTTCAGAAAGCGAAACCCGTTAAAAAAATGCCGCTACAGGAAATTTTCACACAGTTCCCTAAAACATTTATTTATAGCACGTTGTTAATGGCGATCAATGCGATTGGTTTTTATTTATTGGTTGTGTTTATTCCTAATCAAGCTGTTCTCATGGGTAAAATTCCAGCGGCGAGTGGTTATTTGGTGAATACCATTATTTTAAGTGTTTTGATGGTGGCTTTATTTGTGGCTGCTTGTGCATGTGATTATTTTGATAAAACGAAGATTTATTTTGCAGGTATTTTGGGTTGCATGTTGTTGGCCTACCCTGTTTTTTATGCTGTCACGCATTTTGATTTGTTTGCGCAAGTTGTCATGAATTGTTTATTGGCGGTGGCGGTTGGATTTTGTTTTGGCCCAAGACCGCTGTTGCTGGTGAGTGTTTATTCGGCGACGGTGCGCTATACCGCGATTGCGCTTGCGTTGAATATTGCGAATGCTGTTTTAGGAGGGACTGCACCTTTAATGGCAACTTACTTGTTATCTAAAACGGGGTCGATTCAAAGTATTGCGATATTGATATTTTTGGGAAGTGCGGTGAGTTTGTATGCGTTGTTGAATTTGGTTAAGTTGGGATCGTTGGTGAAATTTTCGAAGTCGTATCAGCTTATTGGTGAGAGAGGTTGATAGCAGGGGTTCGCGGACACAACCCCCACAAAAAGCGTGGGGGTTTTAGTCCGCGCTACTGATCTTTGTGTTATGCGACAAAAATGATGATGTTGGGTTTCGCAAAAAAATTCAACCTTATGTAATACAAGAACCCCGACGTAGCACAATCCAGAAAGCGCTCGAACGCCAGGTTTCAATCGCTGGATACCGTGGACAAGCCACGGTACGTAGGGTTTGAGCGATGCGTAGAGGTCTGGAGTGATGCGTAGAGGTTTGGAGCGATGCGTAGAGGTCTGGAGTGATGCGTAGAGGTCTGGAGCGATGCGTAGAGGTCTGGAGCGATGCGTAGAGGTTTGGAGTGATGCGTAGATGTCTGGAGCGATGCGTAGAGGTTTGGAGCGATGCGTAGAGGTTTGGAACAGTGCTGATCCTATTTCCGAGCTTAAGTGTAAATGTTTGGCAGTGATAAAATCTTGAATGTCTTTTGCTTTTAGATTAAAAAATCGTTAAAATGGTCTAATATAGTACAGCCACATGATTTTTTATGTATTATATCAAAGTGTTATTTTTATCTCATACACATCAGGTAGAACCACAATCAATTTTTGAGAGATCGATCTTATGGAATCCCGAGTGGTGAAAACGCGTTCGAAAGGGGCTAATAACGTTCATGGGCCTGGTCCCTCTGAGTTTGAGGGTAAAGACTATTTGCATCTGGAACGTCATATTTCGTTGGCCACTGAGGGGCGGTATGCTTGCTGTGGCGAGTTTCGTGAATCGATTTTGTTAAATATGGAGTCTGCTACTTTAGATGCGCTTTTTACGGAGTTTCATCAATCGTTACAATCGGAGACGGCCGGGACACAACCTCAAGAAGAAGATGATGATGAAATGCATCAGGATGCTGAGAGCGAGCCGGTAGCAACTGTGAGTAGTCCAATGCTCCATCTTCACAGTATGGTTCGTTTTACAGCGGAGTTATTTACTTCTAAATTAAATGCCAGTGATGTTGAAGCTCACGTTCAAGATTTGGTTAAAAAAAGCGGGCTGAAAGATGCTATTAAAATCGAAAGTTTGTTGACTCAGCATCCTGAAACAGGAAAATTCTCTGCTATCGGCGCTTGTCGTCATGCAGCGCTGATTGCAGGTTATTTGCTAGTGAGATTGCTTCAGACGGAGAATCAGCAATCAAAAGCAAAAATTTTTCGTTTCCGTACTGATTTACTGGTCAAGCCGCCGCAGAGTCTGGAGTGTAAAGACTATGCGCCTCAAAAAATGCCGCATGCTGTTATCATTTATATGACGGAAACTGGGCAACGCTATTTATTGGATCCGACGCGGAAGACCCCTAAAAATATAGGGTTAGTGATGCGCATACCTAATAAGCTTACGCCTGCGCTTCGTAAGATTTTGCTGGAAAATTATGAAAAATTTAATACTGGCGAGTTTGCCAAAGAGATCATAAACAACTTTTCTTTCAGTATCATGGAAGCCAAAGAAATAGCATCTACTTCATTAGCAGTTAACAAGATATGAGATAAGTCGCTTTAAGGCCTTTCTGTATTATTTTCTTTTTTTTGATTCGTTTTTTTTCGCGACGGGTCCTGCCAGATTCATCTTTTCTACTAATTCGTCTAAGGAATCCAGTGTTTCGGTTATGGGTTTTGGTGGGTTAAAGAAAGGTTTTTTAGGCGTGGGTTGAATTGCTTCTGGAAAATTATTGGGGAGCTTATGGAGTTCTCGGTGGCAGTCACGTTGTAATTTTTCCGTCTCATCTTTTTCTGAAGCAAATTTTTTAGAGTCTAATTTTTGAATGTATTTTAAAATACTCGTGTTGCAGTCGATTATTTGTTGTAAATAATTCTTGATATGATTAACAGCATCACGCTTAGTGGCCTCAGCATAATATCGCATTAAACAACTGCGGGTCAGCAGTTCCAGTTCGATATTTTTTTCAAGAGAATATTTTTTTAAGGTGGATAATGTTCTGGAGGCTAACCAATTATGTTGTGAGGCCAGGCCAATGCAAACGTCGTAAGAAGCAATTGCGTTTTCAATGGTTTTGAAAAAATCTGGCATTTGTTTTGCATCAATTTTTTTGACGGCGCTCAGTTTTTGAAAAGCGTCATTGCCTGCTGTTAAGTGAGTAATGAATTGAATGGTGTTGTTGCTGGCGAGTTTGAGTAGATCGATTAGTTCAAATGCATCTTTAGGTCTTGCTGGTTGGCTGGTTTCTTCTGTTTGAATTAACGCGATTAGTTCTTCGCAAAGTTTTTTTAGTTGCTTTAATTTGTCCTGGTCATGCTCATCAAAATATCGCGTCAGGTCAATGATTTGTGTGTGCTTTTTTTCAAGTGGTGTTAAATCTAAAGGCTTTGAAGAAGAGCTCATGTTTTTTCTCCTGTTCTTTAATATAGTATAAAAGAAATGGGCGTTTTTGTGGGTTATTTTAGAAGGTTGGAATTTTTGCTGATTATTGAATGTGTTGGAGGAAGGTTAGCTCTAGATCCCGCGGACAAGCCGCGGGAAGACATAGACTTATTTAAGAAGACATAGACATACTTAAGATGTGTTGCGTTGAGCTTGTTATGAGAGTTGCAATGATGCTTTTAAGAACGGACCTTGCACACTGTAGTTGCTGAGTGTGTGGTTCATGGTTGCAACGAAAATACCGCCGGTAGTTAAGGATTGGCCGCTAACTAAGGTGCCCGGTAGATATTGACTGATAGCATTGAAATACACAGCGCCTTGATAGCCTGCAGAAACGGTTAGCAAGGTATCTTTGTTGAAGCTGTGTTTGTATGTTACTCCGAGCTTCGCATCCAGGCCTGGGATCACTTGACTCACATTCTGATCACGAATGAACTGACGGTTAATCGTTTGGCCATAGAGAACCAGTAGCTGTTGGCTTGAGCCCGTAAAGTTGGTTTTAGAGTAGGAAGATCCGATCAATGCAGAAAATGCACCTTCGCCCATGAAGCCAAAGCCATTGTCTAAGATGTAATTGGCGTTTAGACCAATACGAGGCCCTGCACCCGTAAAGTTTGCCGTGACTTGTTGTTGCATACTGAAAGGTCCTTGATACTGCCCTGCCAATATATTGCCAGCATACGTAGAGGTGACTTGCTCACGTAGGAACGCGGTGCTAATACCACCCAAAAAGCGCATTTCAAGATGTCTGCCAAAATCCACAAATTGACCTACATCAAGATTAATAACATCGTAGCGAAATTTCACATGTCCAGTGGAACTACGGATGGGAAGGCCATCAGGTCCAATTTGATAATCCGGTCCTAAGAAATAATTGAAATTCGGTGCGACGGTCGTGGCTGAAGTGCTTGTGTCTAGATGTGTCCAATCTAAATTAACGTCCTTGCCTTCGGCGAAGTTGTAACCCGCACCTAATTCAAAAGCAAATGCGTTGCTGGGTTTTAGTTCTTCTTCGGTCCAGGTGGGTGTTTGGACCGGCAATTCTTTATTATAGATAACGTAATTAAGATTATTGGCACCAGGTTTTAAAGCAAGTGCTGCGATGCTGAATTTGAAGCCAGGGTGTGTGTCTGGCATGGTGACTTTCAGGTTGTTATTTTCCATCGGTAAAAGTGTGCCAGCATAAAGTGCGCTGGAACTGAATGCGAGTCCTACTAGTGAAAGTATCGCCAAAGATTTCCTTTTTAGCATATGTGTATAAGCTCCATTTATAAAATGTAAAAAAGAAAAATAGTAGCACCTTCTTTTCAATAAGAGAAAGTTTATTCGTTGCTTGTTTCCATGAATGTGGAAGTGACACAAAAAATGGGGTGGCAGACCAGGGTTATATCATTACCCATAACTATTAAAATCATTTGCTCATCGCTGAGAAAACTTCGACGTACCGTGGTTTGTCCAGGATATTCAGCGATTGAAGCCTGGTTCGAGAGTTTTCTGGATACCGTGGACAAGCCACGGTACGTAGGAGTGTAGGGGTTTGAGAATTGAATTCCTGGCAGTGGGCGACGTTTTTTTTCGTACTTAGGGGTGTAGGGGTTTGAGAATTTACGAGGAATGATATGGGTCTGACAGGAGTTAACTTTTCTTACCGTGCAATACGCATTAATAATTATTATTTGCAAACGCATCAATAATTATTTTTATAGCTAGTGCCGCTGCAGAGCAAAATCCCCCTTTTCTCTCTCCTTTTTAAGGGTACTTATTTAGCAAAAATACGTGGTCATTTCTCGAAATTTTAAGTCAGTAACTGCTTGATTAATCTATAGCATAACAAATTCTTGTTCATTACCTACATAAAACGAAAGTATCTACTATACTTAATGCATGTCCAAAATATAAACAAAGCAAGGATTTCCATCCACTATTTCAACTGAGGATCAAATGACATCTTCCGATCGGATCAGATTCAGCAACAGTATACCCACTCTGAAGCGATTTTTATCGTTCATTATTCCTTTTATGATGATGACTGTTGTCAATGCGAATCCCAGTTTTAACAGTGTCACTTCAGGAAACGTTGTTGTCACCCAAACACCCACGACAACTCAAATTCAACAAGGCAGCAATAAAGCCATTCTTCAGTGGAACAGTTTTAATATTGGCGCGGGTGAGAGAACACAGTTCATTCAACCGAATGCCAGTTCCGTCGCCTTAATTCGAATTAATCCCAATCAAGGTGCGTCACAAATTTATGGTAGCTTGTCTGCGAATGGCAGAATCATTTTAGTGAATGGCGCTGGTATACATTTTGGGCCCTCAGCGATGGTGAACGTGGGTGGTATTATTGCTTCGACTTC
>JARLJO010000076.1 GCA_031291175.1 Gammaproteobacteria bacterium | reverse complement strand
CTCACTTACGGTCCACTCACAACTCCCACATACAGGGCACAGAAGAACACCGACGTACCGGGGCTTGTCCACGGTATCCAGCGATTGAAACCTGTTGCGAGAGTTTTCTGGATACCGGGGACAAGCCACGGTACGTAGAGGTTTGAGAGCTTCTGAAAAAAATCCCACTCTCCCTCCTCCAAAAAAAAAGAGAAGAGAGAATACGATGTTCAGATAAAAGAATTGTTATCGCGTACCATTCGAGTGAAATGCCGGATAATCATTTTTAGCAGGTTGCGCATCCGCATCCGCTAATTGTTGATCCTGAGCAGACAGCTGCGATGGGGTTGTTGCAGCAGCATCTTTCGATTTTTTATGAAGTGAAAACAAAGGTGAATCACTCAAGCTACTTAAAAGATCGCCCAACCCAATCGGATGAGAACCCCTAGCCTGACTATCTGTTGCCACTTGTTGTTGTGGTGCCGCCACTTCTGCCGCCGCTGGTTTTTGCGAAACCGCTACACTAGCAGGACGAGAAACAGTATTTGCACGCGAAGATTGAGGAGGTGCAAGCTCGGCTGGATTCTGAGGCGCAGGTGCCACTGGTGGTTTAGAATGCGATGTAAACGAATCACTCAAACTGTGGAAGGCATTGCTTACACTCATCGGCTGCATGCCACGCATACCGTTACCAGGATAGACCTGTTGATTACTGCTAGTTTGTCCTATCACTTCTGCAGGTGCAGCATGCATCACAGGCGCAGGTGTTACGACTACTGGCTGAACAGGAGGTGCCGCCGTCACAGCAGGTGGCACAGCCTTCTCGCCCGTCACTTCTTGCAAATAAACGGAACCAGGATAGTTATAACGAATCACAGCAATCGTTTGATTTTGTAACGCTGTCATCTGCAAATGTTCATATGACTTAGCCATCATGACCAAAGCATCAGGGACTACCGGTGCGCCTTGATAATACTGCACAACCATACTCGCCCGATTCGCCGAAGCAACATACGCCTGATGATCATAATAATAACGCGCCACACCCATTTGATGAGCAGCTAATACATTACGCAAATACACCATATACTGATGGGCTGGCGGCGCATATCGACTATCAGGGAAACGTGTGACCAACTCAGAGAAATCATTAAATGATTTTTTCACCTGCGTTAAATCGCGGGTGGCAAAATCAACAGAAAAGATGCGCTCAAACACACCCATGTTTTGATAGTAATTAGACAAACCACGCATGTAGTAAGCATAGTCCGCACCCGAATCTGTTGGATGCGCATGCACATAACGATCTGCCGCCGCTTCCGCTGAAGCGTAATCGCCTGTCATGTAATAAGCATAAATAATATGGAGTTGCGCAATTTGCGCATCGCGTCCAAAAGGATATTGCGCATCTAACGCTTCAAAACGCTTAATGGCTTCTTTATAATCCTTATCTCGAATAGCGGTTTCGCCACCCTGGAAAATTTGCTGGGCACTTTCACCTTTATAAGCTTCCGCCGGATCCGTAGTCGTACCACAAGCTGTTAAAAGAGAAAATAAAGAAAAAATCAAACTGTAGATAAAATACTTTGTGGTTTTCATTGTTGGTCCATTACCCAAAATCTCACTGAATTGGCCGTGCATTGTATATCAATTTCTGCGATCATTCACGCTATTGAATTATGTTGGTAAAAATAAATAATGACTAAAAATATTCACCACAATGTGACCATTCCTGAAGAATTATCTGGCATGCGTCTTGACCAAGCCCTGTCAAAGATTTTGACAGATTACTCTCGCACCCAAATCCAGGAATGGATAAAAAGCGAATCAATACAAGTTGATGGCAAGCTGGCAAAATCCAAGCAAATTGTTATTGGCGGCGAAACCATCGACGTCAATGCCGCCCTCAAAGTCCAACCGACTTGGGAAGCGCAAAACATTGCTTTAAATATCATCTATGAAGATGAGTCACTCATGATCATCAATAAGCCGGTTGGCATGGTGGTTCACCCTGGCGCTGGTAATTATGCCAACACATTGCTGAATGCGTTGTTGCATTATTGCCCTGATTTGAATGAACTCCCCCGCGCTGGCATCATTCATCGCCTGGACAAAGACACCTCCGGCTTACTCGTGATTGCCAAAACTGCAGCAGCTCTCACGCATTTAACCCTGCAACTGAAAAATCGCACCATCACCCGCATCTATCAGGCAGTGATTACCGGTGTCTTAACCAGTGGCGGCAAAGTCGACGCACCCATTGGCCGCCATCCCATACAACGTAAACGCATGGCCGTCATGGATACAGGCAAAGTGGCAGTCACCCATTACCGCATCATGGAACGTTACCGCGCCCACACCCGCGTCAAAGTCCAACTGGAAACCGGCAGAACGCATCAAATCCGCGTTCACATGGCGCATATCCACCATGCCCTCTTAGGGGATCCCGTTTACAACGGTCGCCTACAATTGCCCAAAGGTGCCACACCAGAATTAGTCGAGCAATTACGCAAATTCAAGCGCCAAGCACTGCATGCCTCTGAGCTAGGCCTGGTCCATCCTCGCACATTAGAACCCATGTCCTGGCGCGCGCCCTTACCCGATGATATGGCAAAACTCATCGAAAGCTTGCGCAATGACACACCCACTTTTGAGCAAAACGATTATGACTACTGATTTGAATGAATTATTCATCCAGCCCAATTGGCCCGCCCCCGCCGGGGTGAAAGCCTATTCGTCATTACGCCATAGCCTGGTGGGCATCCCACAATTTGCAAGCAGCCCAAATAATCCTAAACCGGGAAACGTCGATCGCGCCCGCCTGAAAACATTGCTGCAACTACCGAACGAACCCATTTGGTTAACACAAACCCACAGCACAATTGCATTAAAAGCAACCGCCGCCAATAGCGGTAAAGAAGCCGATGCGAGCTTCACCGATGAGACCAATCAAGTCTGCGCCGTGATGACAGCCGACTGCTTGCCGGTATTGCTCTGTAACCGGGAAGGCACTTTTGCTGCAGCCATTCATGCGGGTTGGCGAGGATTAGCCAACGGCATTATCGAAAATACACTTAAAGCTGCTGCGATTATCCCTGAAGAAATACTGGTCTGGCTAGGCCCTGCTATCGGACCTGACAAATTTGAAGTCAGACAAGATGTTGTCGATGCTTTCACCCAACATGATTCTGAAGCTAAAACTGCCTTCAGACAAATTTCTGAACAACAATGGCTAGGCGATTTATTCACGCTCGCCAAACAGCGGTTACACAAACAAGGCATCACTCAAATTTTTGGCGGCGACTACTGCACCCACAGCGATCCAGATCGCTTTTATTCTTATCGTCGTGATAATGGCCTGCAAGGTAGAATCGTCAGCCTCATCTGGATAGCTCCATAACCTAAGTAAGCGCTTCACTTTATCATTTCAAGAACTTAGAGGGTGGTCGCGCCAGCATAATTATTGTAAGATTGATTTTTCGAGTTTCATTAGAAATGGAGTGATCAATGAACAAAATAATCCATCGCACACTCAGTTTATTTTTCTGTCTCGGTTGGTTGTTTGCTGGGAATTGTTTTGCAGGTACCACACCGCCTCCTGGCTTATCCGTCATGCTACAAAAAGTATTACCTGCCGTTGTGAATATTCGCGCTGATATTAAAATCACCGATCTCGCCACATTAAATCGTATCCAAAAAGAAGGCCGCTCGCAGCCGAATGCTGAAGTGCCTGATACCTTTCTCTCGGTTGCATCCGGCGTTGTCGTTGACGCAGACAAAGGCTATATCTTAACAAACGCTCATGTGATTGTAGATGCACAATCTGTCACCGTGACCCTGGGCGATGGTAGACATTACACCGCGAAAGTCATTGGTTTAGACAAACCTTCCGATGTCGCTGTCTTGCAAATTAAAGGCAAAAACTTAACTGCCATTCAAATTAGCAATTCCAGCACCCTCAAAGTCGGTGATTTTGTTGCAGCCATCGGCAATCCTTACGGTCTCAATCAAACCGTCACCTCCGGTATTGTCAGCGCGCTAGGCCGCACCACGCTCGGTATTGAAAACTTCGAAAACTTTATCCAAACCGATGCGCCTATTAATCCCGGTAATTCAGGCGGTGCATTAATCAGCGCGGAAGGTGAATTAGTTGGTATTAATACAGCAATTTTAGCGCCGGATCGTGGGAACGTCGGCATTGGCTTTGCGATCCCTTCCAATATGGCGAAAAGCATCATGCAACAGCTGATTCAGTTTGGTGATGTCCGTCGTGGCGCATTAGGTGTTGGCGCACAAGATATTACGCCAGAACTGGAAGCGGCCTTCAATTTGAAAGATACAAAAGGTTCTGTTGTTACTCTTGTTAAATTGGAATCCCCTGCTCAAAAAGCTGGGATTGCCGTCGGTGACATCATTACTTCCATCAATGGCGATGACACCAAAAATGCCAACGATGTCGTGAATGCCATTGGCTTTTTACGAGTTAATTCGAAAGTCTCGATTAATTTACTCCGCAATAATAAGCCATTATCAGTCAGCGCTGTACTCACTGATCCAAAGCAAATTAAAGAAACCAGCCAAGCCGCTGATCCATTCTTCTATGGCGTAGCCCTGAAGAATTTCAGTTTACTCAGCCCATTACATGGCCAGGTAAAAGGCATATTGGTTGTTTCAATCGAACCGGATTCTCATGCATGGCAAGCTGATTTACGTCCAGGAGATGTCATCATTTCCGCGAATCAAACCAAAGTTTTAAACATTGAAGAATTACAAAAAATTGCCAGCACTTCCAAATCCACTTTATTACTGAACGTATTACGTGGCGCTGGCGCAGTCTTTTTAGTGATTAGCAAAGAAGAAGCTTAAAATACATCTGCAGGGTGGTCTCGCTTCAACCTTTGCCACCCTGCCCTCATAAGCTATTGACCATAACCTCCGTCGGTCCCGCGGCTTGTCTGCATAAGCGCTAACCTAAGCCGCTTCCTCCTTTAAAAAAGGGGGATTGAGGGAGATTTGTATAAAATGACCTTCTGTTTTTGGTCAAAATTGACAAAACAATTTGATATAAATCCCTCCTAACCTCCCTTTT
>JARLJO010000075.1 GCA_031291175.1 Gammaproteobacteria bacterium | reverse complement strand
GAACCGCCAAGGTCTATTAAAATAAATAAAGCACGAATTAATTACAAGCCACTTCCGCCACCACCCAGAGCAGGGCCTGTCATACCACAACGTCGAATGATACCAAAGATTAAAAATTTTGTTCCACCTCGCAGGCCAACACCAATCGTTCGCAAACAACGCGGCAAAGGCTTAAGCGGCATCAAGTCGCATCACCTTTCTTTATCAGGGCTTTTTTAATGGAATGTTACTTTGTGTATTCAACTTCAAAAGAGTTTTGGGACAGAACAACGTTCTTTTGGATGTCGAGCCACCGCCCGACACAGTCGTCGAGCCAATGGCGGAAGGTACGGTCGAAGTCCTCAAATTCATCGACTTCTTCGATGCTGAGATCGAACTGCGGCCAGTACTCGTCTGCACGGAGAAAATCCATGAGAGAGTCTGATAGCCTCTGCTGGCTCGATCTCATGTCCGCTTCCTCCTCCTCGATGCTTCGCTTCAGATGGTGAATGCGAGAGCGAAGGTGGGAGCGGAGGAAGGGAGACGAGGCGGATGCGGCGGTGGAGGAGGAGGAAATGATGGAGGTATTATACAAGAAAGTGCGATTGGGATTGCGTGCCTCGATGAGAAGGCGAAGAGTGGTCGAATCGAGGAGGAGGGCAAGGTCGATCTCTATCGTGTCGACGAACCGTCGATTCGCACTACCTGACAGGAATGATGCAGGAAAAGAAAGGATCGTCAGATCTGATCAGCTATCTCTCTCTTGGATTATCAATATCTTCATCCATTGTATCAGATTTTTCACTATCATCATCTACTTCTTCTTTTAATTTGAGACCAATTATACATCCTTGTTTATTTTGGTATGAACAATTCTTTACATATGTTATTCCTAGTCGTTTGATTTCATTCAATATGATCTTCCAGCTTGTTAACTTTAGATTTGTTTTTAATCTGTATAATTCAAGGAAGTCATCTTTATGGACTTTATCTTTTGGGTTCTCTGTTGTTTCATAATTGCCTTCAATAAATTCTTGCATCTTGTCGTTGTCCTTGCATAACTCTTGAAACGATTCCCGAAGATGATTAGATAATTTCAGACCTTCCTTGTAATATAATTGTGCATACGGTAACAATATTTGAAACATGGATAGTTTAAATAAATCGCTATTGAAGCTATTTACTAGATCTTTGTTACCCAGATAAACGCCCTTTTTGTTTGCCTTCTGGGCTTTGTCATAATCAACTTGATCTACAAATCTATTAGTTAAACGTTGCATCAATCCACGGCGATCAACACCATTATCAGTATCAAAAACTAAGTCAGGATTAGAAACTAAATTTAATTTACT
>JARLJO010000074.1 GCA_031291175.1 Gammaproteobacteria bacterium | reverse complement strand
GTTAATGATCTGGTAATCATCCAAGTTAAATTTCCACGTGAAATTATCCAATTCGATAGCATTATTGATGATCTCAGTGTGTGAATCAATCGGCGCCATCAACATCTTACCATACAAACTATTAAGCAAAAGTTTTGCAATACCACGCATAGCTCTATTACCATCTTTCTCTGCTCGTTCCTTAAGTTTGTAGAATCGTTTAATGTATTTGCTAAACACATCACCTGACTCATCATATACCAACGCCTTCCCGATGAACTTAATGCGATAGCCTGCTTCATGAGCGTTTAGAATATCAACGCTAGTATACACACCTTCACCGTCTTCCAAACTCCATGTCACACCAATCTTTCGTTCACCGAGCATCTTACGTCTAGGCAACACAGGAATACGAATATCCTTTGGTGGACTGAAACGAATCTCGTAGAACCCCATCTTCTTATCACGAAACTCTTTTAGTGGTTCATCTGACCATCGAGAGTAACCCAGCGGGTATTCCACCTCCATATGATCAAACCCACTCATGGATGCAGGATACAAACTCGATGCATCTGCATTGAAAATAAAGTCTTTGGACTTATCTGCAATCACCTCTGCATACTTCATCTCACCACTCTTAACAGCATCATAATGCTTCGACTTGTAGTGCTGTTGATGCGGATAACAACGTCCACCATACACCGCCTTCGCGATGTAATCCATCTTCTCCAGGTCCTTAGGAATTTCTACAATCTTGTCCAGCATATTCTGCCAGATACAATAGCCCATATGCGAACATGTTAAGAATCCAGTGATATTGGTACCTTCGATCTCATAGATCTGATCATTGAATATCTCAAACAACTCCTTCAATCCCATAACATCTAATTTAACGTAAGGTAACACTTCATCCTTATACATTTCCACATTCTCCCAAGACTTAAATGTTCGATGTTCCAATTCACTTTTCTGATTCTCAATTTTGAAACCCTTACATGCATCTTTCAATCAGACCATAGTAAACAAATATAGATCGAATACCTTGTTCTTCTTCTTTGCATCACCTACATGATATGAAAATGCCATCAATCGGCCATTATTCATAACCATATCTTCAATGTAAGCTCTTCTTGCAGTTAATTCATCCATTAAGAAAATGTAATCGAATCCACTGCCATTGTAAGCATTAATGATTCTATTCTCCATTTTCAAGAACCGATTGATGGACTTTTCTCCTGCCTCTTCACCATAGTACACCTTATATCCACGATCGTAGAATCCCGATGCGTAGATCTGATGTCTAACACCATCTTTCCCACCAGGTTGAAAAGTCTCAGTATCCCAATGCACGATTGATTCATAATCGATCTTATCCTCCGCAATCTTATTGGATTTCACCATATCTTTCTTCTTGGAGATCTTGGTGTTGTAATACGATGCAACATTCTTGTTACACTTATGAGAAATATCCTTGGTCTTCTGTCCGCATACATCACACTTGCGATAGCACACCACCTTATACGTGTCGTAATGTTCATTCATCAAACAAATTCTCACCATATCGTTATCTTGATCTTCACTTAGCTTGTATTCTTCTTGAGAATATAATGGATGATCAAACTTCAATAGATCGAGCTTCTTAATAACCAATGCTACACCTCGCTGTTGCTTGAATCGCTTGCTGTACCATTTCGACATAGGAATAACGTAATCCATATCGATCATCTCTTCAGCACCAATCTTCAGTTCTTTGCGTACCTTTGCAGCTTTCAACTCACGGCCACTCACACCATAAGCATGATTAAAACATTGAATCAGACAGTTGTTGTTCTTGCTCTTATGACTCGTGAAATGTACCTCACAATCCTTACTTACTTCAAGCTTGCTCTTGCAAGTGTTATTATCTTGGCATCCACCCTTACGTGGAAAACTGCTAACAAGAATCATAACCTCTGTGAGATCAAGAATGTAGTTAGTTGTAGGATAGAGCTTGTTGCTCCTGCGACTCAGTTCCGTGTGAATAACATCTCGCAACTTATCCATCTTCACGTTACTCAATTTTATCGTACAACTAGCTGCAATTTGACCATTGTCAGGATTGGTGAAAATAGGTCTCATAAATATATTTGCACCTCCCTTGTTGTTCTTATTAACACGCTCAATCTGAGAACGTGGGAGATTAAACAGCTCTTTCGATAGATACCGAATCGTGCTCTCCGTCAACGGATATGGTTTCAAGTGGTACCGGTAGTTCATCACCTTTCCATCGAATACACTCTGTTGTTCCAACCTCTTGGCTTTCAGAACCTCAAAAGTAGAATCCAACTCCTCCCGATGATGACTTCTACTTCTGTGACTCTTACTCACTTTTCTACTACTTTTCTTACCTTTGCGACTACTGTTCTTCTTCCTACTGGAGCTAGTCTTCTTTCGACTTCGGCTTCTCCGTTGCTTCTCCTTGACCTCGTTCAACTTATCTCTCAGTTGATCAACAATAGCGCTCAGAGACCGTAATTGATCTTTTGCATTCAAATCTGCTATTGGATCTTGCAGTTCTTGGAATTTTGTCTGATAATCACTCATGGCGTTCCTTATACTATACCTTAGATAGATTTTATTTCTTATACCAATTTTTCTGTTGAAAATTTAGCAAAACTATACATTTTGCTAACAACCTATACATTTACTTCTTAGTAGATCTCTTATTCCTTTTCTCCTCCTTCTTCTTCTCTCTCTCTTGATT
>JARLJO010000073.1 GCA_031291175.1 Gammaproteobacteria bacterium | reverse complement strand
TATGTTTTGTCTGAACGTGCTTAGGCGGGGAGTGTGGTTGGCGTGCGTTGCATCCCGCGCATCTCTGCCAGAGCGAATGAACACTGGTTTTGCGAGACCTTGGCATGTGGTCACAGCAAGCCCAAAATGGCGTCGTTAGACAGATAAATGTATCTAATATTTGATTCTCCCTTCTCGACTGGTGGTACACAGTATTGCGCCTGCAGCTAAAGCACTATTCAAGAACGCGCTCGTCTGACTGTTCACCGTGCGTGCCGCCGTGAATTAAAGAGTTATCGTGCGCATCAGACGAGTTGCCAGGCTGTTATTTTTTGACATGGTACTTGACTATGCACTGAAGCATGTGAGAAGACCATTGGTAGGATCTTGTTGTTCTCCGATGAGATATTCAAGTTTTTGTTTCTTAATCTCATCTAAACCGGTTTGACACCGACCATTTTGCACAGTCATGACTCACCAAAACACCTCCCCTACCACACCTAAGAAACACAACGACGTGAAAATTTATTCGGTTCCCGCGCGAAATTATCGCTACAAAAATAATAATAATGTCTCAATTAGATTCTAAATCTGATTGCTCTTTTTATTTCCCAATCTGGGTTCTAAATCTGATTGCTCTTTTTATTTCCCAATCTGGGTCTCCCCTCCGTTCCAGAGAGATTGGGTAAGATCGGGTGTGCTGAAAGTGAACTGCTGTCCGCCGATCACCTTGATGCCATTCACGGCCTCGCTGATGAGAAAGTTGTACGAGAGGGCGGTGGCCAGATCGATCAGGGTGGAGGCCACCTGCGTGGCGACGGAGGTGGGTGAGTCTCCATTGAATCCCATCAGCGTGGCGGCGCTGTTCCTCGTGTTGGTACCGAACGTGAACTGAAAGGCCACCGTGTTGGCGACGGTGAGGCAGTTGGTCAAGGAGGATGCCGTACAGGTGACTGTTCCCACTCCATTGGCTGTCATGGCCGTAGCCACGGCCGATGCGAAAGTACTATACGTGTTGTAGAAACCAATCGGAATCTGGCAGGTACACGCTCCGCCCGTATCCGTCCAGTAGATGGTGTTGTTGGTGTTGTTGACATTGTAGTACGTCACCGGCAGTGTGATGGACTTGAGCGAGTAGGTGCCGCTCAGCACCTCATTACTGGGAATCACACAGTCCGATGGAGAGGTAGTGGCACGCGAGTAGCGATTGCTACTATCGATCATGTAGAGCTGACTCATTTTGACGCGGGTATACTATACTCTAGTAAAGGTTTTTGCG
>JARLJO010000072.1 GCA_031291175.1 Gammaproteobacteria bacterium | reverse complement strand
AGGTTCGTTGATCGCAGATGGCGGACAGATCTTAGTGACCGCCCGTCAAGCCCAAGGTGTGTTAGATGATTCTATTAATATGAGTGGTGTTGCACAAACGCGTTCTGTACATCAGCAAAATGGTGTGATTATTTTGGATGGCGGCACGGGCAATGTCACTGTTTCCGGTAAGTTGATTGCTAGCGGCGGTCATCGTCATAGTACGGGTGGCACGATTAAAGTATTAGCTAGTAATGTGCGCCTCACTAAAACAGCCAGCATTGATGCCAGTGGTTCGTTGGGCGGCGGTGAAATTTTAATTGGTGGTAATGAACATGGTGCAGGCCCTGAAGCCAATGCAGTAACGACAACGGTGGATGCGGGTGCTACCTTAATGGCGAATGCAGGCACATTGGGTAATGGCGGAAAAATTGTTGTGTGGTCTAACAATGACACGGCCTTTCACGGTAGCATTTCAGCAACAGGCGGTAGTGCCGGCGGTAACGGCGGCTTTGTGGAAACATCGGGCGGCTATTTGGATGTAGCAAATGCCAGTGTGAATTTACTCGCTCCCAAAGGCATCACAGGCAATTGGTTACTCGATCCAGAAAATATCACGATCATCGCTAACAGCGGCAGCAATACGAATGGAGGTTACACTTCCGGTACATTTATCCCAACGGGTGATAACTCCATTGTGGATGTTAATTTATTAATAGCAAATCTGAATTCTGCTAATATCACGATTACCACAGGATCAACAGGCAGTCAAAGTGGTAATATCACAGTTTCCAGCCCTATCTCTTGGTATGGGGCAACAACATTAACATTAAATGCTGCCAATACCATCGCCATTAATGCGGCGATTACTGCACCCAGTGGAACGTTAGCATTGAGCGCAGCCAATACGACAGCTAGCATCACCGCTTCGGCTGCGGTGAATGTCAGTAACTTTTTATTAAATCAAGGTGAATGGTCTCAAACCAGTTCGTTACCTGCATTCAATGTCACTAACAATTTTCAGATTGCCACAGGCACAGCGTTCAATAATGCTTATAACGCACAATTTCTGCGTGTCGCAGGCGGCACTGGATCCGCAGGCTCACCCTATCAATTAACGGATATCTATGGACTGCAAGGCGCGGCAACATTGCCACTTAGCAGTAATTACATATTGAATAATAATATTGATGCAACCGTCACTGCCAATTGGAACAGTGGCCTCGGTTTTGCTTCGATTGCAGCTTTTAAGACGACGCTTGGTTCAAGTTTTGGAGCGGCGGATGTGAATACTTTTAGTGGATCTTTTAACGGTAATGACTATGTCATCAATAATTTATACATTAATAATCCCAGTTACACTTTTGCTGGTCTCTTTGGTATTGTGCACTCCGCTGCCGCCACGGTGATTCAAAATTTAGGTCTCACCAATGCGGCTATCACAGGTTCAGGCTATATTGGCGGTATAGCCGGTTTGATGGCAGGCTCAGGTTCAAATATCTTATTGAATAACGTGTATGTTTCAGGCGTGATAACCAGTAGCCAAGCAGTAGGCGGTTTGACAGGTATAATCGATGGTTTTAATAATACGAGTTATATGGGTACAGTCCAAAACTCTTATAACGCCGCCACGGTGAATCTTTTAAACGGTGGCTCTATTGCGGGGGGCATTGCCGCCAACATGAGTATGGGGACTATTCTGTATTCTTATAATATCGGCACAATTAATGCTGGTGGGAATAATCAAACTATCGGTGGTATTACCGGTGATATATGCTCTGGCTGTTCGGGAGCTGCTGTTATTTCAAATAGTTATAATTCAGGCAAGATTGCGACGAATGGTTATACTGGTATGCAGGCAGGCGCGATTGGCGGTGACAGCAATGATTTAAGTGCAAGTAATAACTTTTTTGATACTAATACCTCTGGTGTTTCTATTTCAATCGGTGCTAACCCAGGCTCCCCGAATGCGGCTGCTTATGGCATGTCGACAGTCAATATGATGACATTAGCGAATTTTAATTCGGCAACGGTCGCTAATGGTAATTCTAATCCTAATTGGAATATTACAGCAAGCTCGACTACTACGCCTGCCAGTTATGTCTGGTTTATTGTAAGTGGTGCCAGTCGCCCTATATTAATGGCAGAAGAGTTTGCGAGTAACAATTCGACTTTACTCATTAATAATGCACATCAGTTACAACTGATGAGTGCAGATCTTTCCGCAAGTTATACGCTCGGACAAAATGTCAGTATGTTGCCTAGCTTCTCTAGTGTAGGAGATATTTTTAATACTAATATCAGCGCAGCAACTGGATATGGATTTGTACCAGTGGGCATCAGTTACTCTGGCACAAATAACAGTACAGTGTCAGACACGGATTTCACCGGTATTTTGAATGGCAATGGACATTCCATTGATAATCTTTATATCAATAACAGTTTCGGCAGCTCTATAGGCTTTTTCGGGAGTATCAATGGTGCCGCACAAATCAATAATGTGTTTTTCTCTAATGCCAATGTAACGACAAATGCGAATGTGAATGCTGGTATTGTGGGTGGTTTGATATCAGGTACGTCAACGGTTACGGGTGTGTTCACATCCGGACAAATAACGAATACTGCAGGTACCGCTGCGGGCTTCTTTGGGCAAACCAGTGGGCGTACTCCTATTACGAATTCCGCTAACTTTGCCAATGTTACAGCTGCCGGATTTGCCGGAGGATTTGTCGGTTATTCCAGAGTGGATCTCACGAATGTCTATAATACGGGAACTATCACTAGTACCACTGGCAATTATGCTGGAGGGCTGGTTGGCTATGAAAATGCATCAAACAGCGCTACTTTTCAAAATGCTTACAACAGTGGCCAGGTAATCAGTACCGGCAGCAAAGGCGCTATACTGGGCGGTGGCCAAAGCTTGAATTTACTGACCTTTACTAATCTTTATTATGATAATAGTGTGGCAACGAATCAAGCGAATGGTATAGGTACTGGTACAGTGAATGGATCAGCAACACCTGAAAGTTTCGCGCAAATGGCAACAGCGGGGACGTTTACCGGATGGAATATTGCTATCAGCACTAATGCTACACCTAATACCAATGCAGTGTGGTTTTTGGTGCCTAATAGCACACGTCCTATCTTGATCTCGGAAGAATTCTATAACAATAATCCTTTGGCTATCACGGATGCGCATCAATTACAGTTAATGAGTGCTAACTTGGCAGGCAATTATATCTTAGCAAATAATATTGATATGGCGGGAATCAAAACGAGTGATGTTTGGGATAGTCAATTTTCAAATGGGACTTCTGGTGCGGGTTTTGTGCCGGTTGGATCGACCAGCGGAAATTTTACAGGTTCTTTTGATGGTCAATCTCATGTGATTAATGGTCTCTATATTAATAATACATCGAATACGGATGTGGGTTTATTTGGGCAAGTCAATATAGGTAATAATTTTATTCAGAATGTGGGTTTAATTAATGTGAATGTTACCGGCGGTGAAAGGACGGGCGGTTTAGTGGGGCAAGTCAATAGTGGTAATATTTCTAATGATTTTGTTACAGGCTCGGTATTTGGGCATAAAGTCACTAACAGCTATGGTGTCGGTGGACTCGTGGGCCAGCTGGAAGGCGGTTTGATCACCAATTCCTATAGCGCGGCGCAAGTGCAATCGGATACCATTAACTCTATTGGGGGTTTAGTCGGTGCTGACTTTGGCGTCATTACTAATACTTTTAGTATTGGTGTTGTTATCCCAACTGGAAGCGGCGGCGGTTTAATTGGCTATGCGGATGGTAGCGCAGGACCAATCATTAATAGCTATTGGACAGGAGATACATCCGGTTTAAGCGCCAGTGCTGGTGGTACCTTATTGACATCGCTCAATTTACTACAAGGATCAAATTTCTCGAATTTTAGCGGCAATAGCGCCTGGACTGTATTAGCCAATGCATTTCCGTATTTGCACAGTTTTTATAGTACCACACCGGTGATTATTTCAGGATATGTACCCAGCTTAGCAAAAGGGACGAATGTGTATCTTGCAACAGGAACAAATGCTGTTAGTGCTGTCAATTCTACTGGTTTGACAACCGCTTCTGTTGGTTCATTTGCTAATGGCTATTATTATTTTATTGAGCCAAGTTCAGTTGCGGCCAGTGGCAGCACTATATTAACTTACACAACCGCTAACAATACTGCTAGCGGTGTCCCCACTGCAAACGGTGTGGACTTATATCCCTCTTCTGGTGTCATTTCCGGTTTGAATTTAGTCACTAATCAAGTGACGGTGGGTGATTTAGTTGGCTCGCAAATCACTTTTTCTAATGCAACATTAGCGAATGCCGTTTTAAGCAGTGAAAATTTATATTCGGTTGCCTCAAATAATCTCACGTTAACTAATAATGTTAGTCTATTAACTGCTGCGAATGTCAATGAACTGTATACGATCAATGGAAGTATCACCGCAAGTGGAACGGGTACCTTAACGTTTGGTAGTCCAACGACGATTAACAATGGCGGGGCTACGATTGCCTCAGCTACTAATCAAAATTATAATGGGACGGTGACATTAGGATCGAATGCGGTTATCACTGATTCAGGTAACAATAGCACGGTGAGTTTT
>JARLJO010000071.1 GCA_031291175.1 Gammaproteobacteria bacterium | reverse complement strand
TTCGAGTTCAAACGGACGGAATTGTTTTACGAAAACCACATAATTTTGACAATACACACTTAAATATTGTTCCTGAGAAAAAGACAACTGGAAAATTAACTTGGTATAGTTGCAATACTAACAACTTAACTATAAGACAAGCTAAAATTAATTAAATTCTTTTAAAATTAAATTATTATATAAGTGTATTATATAATGAAGAAACTTTTTATCTACCAACCTAATGATGAAATTATGGACAATTTACCAGAAGGAATCGAAATCCTTATTATTTACAGTTGTATGGGATTACTCTGTAATAAAATATATTCAAATCTTCCATCTTCTCTAAAATGTATTTATGTAAGAGCATTGATGTTTGGAAACAGAGAACATATTTTCTCAAAATTGCCTTTTGGATGTGAAATTAAGAGAATTAATTTTGAACAGGAACATAACTATAATTTCAGTGAAAAATGTTCCGAACGACAATTAGTTTATAGATGTGATAAGGATGATAACTTATTTAAGAATCCAGTTTATGGATACTCTGACGCATTTAAAAAATACGTAAAAGTTCCATTTAAGAAAGAATATGATACTTCAGAATTTAAATACTCTGTGAGTTTCGATTTCTTAGGAAGTCTTGATATTGCTTAAAGTGCGTTCTCCAAATCTTTTTCATACCCTTTGTCAATAAGTTCTTTTGCGGAAATCCATTGAGAATTGTCTTTCTTTTGACGACTAAATTGAACAAGATAAAAAACTTGCTTTCTTACTAATTTCATGTCCCAAATTTTATATATTTTAAATTTTGGTTCAATTTCTTTCTTCAATTCTGGTTTTAATTCAGATTGACTAAATGATACATTTTTCATTCCATCTAATATATATCTATTGTATGGCTTGTCATTCATTTGAACAATTTTAATAATTTTGACTGGGTCTAAGCTAAAATAAAAATCACCTTTTCTCCATGCTGACGTGGGTTGTTTCTCGTTCAATGCATTTTTCGGATAACTTAATTGATAGTGAACCAAATCACCAACTTTATATAATGGCTTATCGATTTCAAGTTGTTGAACAGATGGCATTGGCTGTTTTGCAATTTCATCAGCTGTATATTTTTTTGCTCTTGCTTTATTTAATTCAACTCTCACAAAATCTAATATATCTGTCCATTCTTTATAAACCTTCCCTGTTTTCTGTTCAATTTCATTCATATATAGATTGAAAATATATCCAAGTTGTCCATTTAAATTTTCTACACTTGATAATTGTTTATGCCTGTATGGCATTGCATAACGAGCAACAATATTATTATTATATAACCATTCTTTCACAGCTCCTTTAAATTCTGGTCCATTATCCATTCGTATTGATGCAAATGGTTTTTTCACATATGGACGTTTAAATATTTTTTCCATAGCTTCCAAAACTACAGTTGAATTAAGCTTTTTTAATGGTTCAATGTCAAATTTATCACTTGCCAAATCTACCATAACTAATAAATATTTAAATCCTTCCTTAGTCTCACTTATGTGCAAAATATCCGCCATATCATTCATATTTGGCATTAATGGGGTATTGTTTTTTATTGAATTAAATACCCGCTGTTTAGGTGCAGGTTTATTTAAAATGGAATTTAATCCAAGTTCTTTGATAATTTTTTGCATATATAATAATCAGATATTATATATTATTATTGAAAAAGTTTAGGCATTAAGAGTGGCAAGTAAAGAGGTGAAATCGTATGGATTACCTGAACCATCTTTAATTTCCGAAGCAGAATTCAACATTGTGAAGAAGGAAGCAAGAGCAGAGTAAACATTACCAGCTTTAGTGGCGTCAGCACCCGAGGTTTTCACGTATCCAAGACTGTTAACTGCACCATCAAGACCTGCCTGAGTCTGGAGACTGAGACCATTAACAACTGAAGTAACAGCAACACTTAATCCAGATTGCGATTGGTAAGTAGAAGATAAATTGAGGGCAGTAATTGCACTGCATCAGGCCAGATCGGGGGGGAAACAGAGGAGCGGGAGGGACACAAAGGCGGCCAGGGCGCGGCTCCTCACCCGCGCGCACGGAGTCCATGGTGCCGGGCTCCAGGTCGAACAGGACGGCGCGGGGCACGTAGCGGCCACCAGTGGCCTCGTTGTAGTACACATTGATGCGCTCCAGCTGCATGTCGCTGTCGCCGTGGTAGGTGCCCGTAGGGTCCACACGGTGCTCATCAGAGATCACCTCCCAAAACTTGGAGCCGATCTGGTTGCCGCATTGGCCGCCCTGGAGGTGCACTGCGGGAGGGGGAGGGAGGGCAAACCGTTAACGGACAATTCGTTGGCCAGCAGCGGGCTTTCAAAACCACGGGCAAGCGGGGGTGGGAGCAGGCACGCGCGCGCTCTCACACGCAACACAACAACACAGGCCACACACAGCGGGGGCGCCACGCACCGAGTTCACGCATGATTCAAACTGGAGGCGCGGCGAGATGGGGGTAAACATGGACCAGCGGCGAGCATGCAAAACCACAGGCACAGCGGGTGAGGACGGGGTCGCGCGCGGGGCGAGAGGGGAGGGCAGGGAGGCGGGCACGCGCAGGGGCAGGCGGGGAGGGCAGCGGATCAGGCAGCAGCGCACACCTTGACGAGGGGAGAGGGGGGAGACGGATGTCTGTTTTTGTGGGCCTGGCGTGTGTGAGGGACACCCCCAGTCGGTTGAAGGGCTGCAGGATTAGGTGAATGGCTAACATGGCCCCTGAATTTGAAATTTGGGGGTGGGGGTGTGCGCCATTTCGCCAACGGATTTGGCTACTGCCTGGGGAGACGCGGCGCTGGCGTGTCTTCCTCCCCTCGTCTGGCAGAGCGCATGAATGCAGACCTCTTGGCTGTGCGGCAGCGTGCCATGGCCCACACAGCTTTCGTACGGGGCTGTACTCTACTGCACGTACCTTGCTGTAGTTGACAGTCAACTTGCTTGCCCTCTTGTCACGCTGACATGTGTGTGTGGGTCGACAACAATGCACTAACGTACACAAACACCGAGCCTTCCT
>JARLJO010000070.1 GCA_031291175.1 Gammaproteobacteria bacterium | reverse complement strand
GTCCAGCCTCCAATTCACTTTCAAATGAGCCTAAATTGACTCTCTTACCATCGACTGATAAATAGGCTTTCCATTTGTTCCAGATTGGCATCACACCATAATAAATTGATTTTGCGTTCTTTTTCTTGGGTCTATTCAACAATCATTTCATTCATTCAGACGATTCAGGAATCACATTTAATTCATTCGGTAAATTATTTGCCCTGACATATTCATTAAATCCGATGGCGGCTTCTATTTCAGTGGGAAATGATCCAATATGCTTGGTTTTCCGATTGTGTGAGATAGTTGCGTACCAACGCCTCTTATGTTTATGTTTGGATACACCACGATATATTGATGTCGTAGCCCGTCCATTTCTATGTGATGGAATCGCCCGATTTAGAGAATTTTGCGAGGTAGTTGACCATCGCAAATTATAGACATGGTTGTTGTATGTATTTCGATCAAAATGGTCTATTTCTGGAAGCCCCAACGGATTATCAATGAAACAAGTCCCGACTAGTCGATGTACGGATAGTCCCTTAGATTGACCATTATGACACAATATAACCGAAGCATACGCACCATTTGTATTGTGCGCAATTTGATTCTGACCGCTAATGTTCAACACCTTGCCATAATTGCTCACAGCATAACTAGGATAATCCTTGAGACGACAATACTGCTCCAGCACTCTCAATTTAATCACATCAGATTTCATGTCGGAGACAGACGCAGGTTTCATTTTATAATAGTCTTCATATTCAAGCCAAAATATGGAATCAACTTTTTTCAAGGAATTCACATTGAATCTCTAGCGAAAAAAAACGAAATTTCGGGAAAAAAACTTTTTTGATCAAAAAACTTTTTCTCAGCGAACCTCATAAATAATCATAAAATTAGACTTTTTTTTGATTTTAGGTCTGATTCTCCGACCTTTTCCTATCTTTCCATCCAAATCTCAGCGAATCTCAGCGATTCTCCGTGCGCTCAGCGATTCTCAACCCCAAAAATTTCCTCAGCGAAATTCTCTTGGGAAACGATACTTTTTTTTTCAAATCAGATCGAATGTATGTCTAAACTTAGTAG
>JARLJO010000069.1 GCA_031291175.1 Gammaproteobacteria bacterium | reverse complement strand
CTACGGGTTGAAATGTTTCCAAATCCCAATGAATAACTTTAGAATAATCAATTTTATCCTCAATGATTTTAGTAGAACGAACCATATCTTTCTTCTTGGTGATCATAGTGTTGTAGTACGAAGCCATATCCTTTGAGCATTTATGCGTATCATTAGTAGACAATAACTTTTGTCCACACACTTCACACTTCTTCCACGTAACCATCTGGTAGGTAAAGTAATGCTTACCCTCAAAATAAATCTGAACGAGGTTATCATCATCCGATCCTTCGAGAGTGAAATCTTTCTTCTTGATTGAGGGGTGATCAAATTTGATAATCTTTAGCGATTGATCTATCAACACCAGACCTTTATTCTGCTTGCAACGCTCATTGTAGTACTCCAATAGCTTCATCGCATCATCAATATCGAGCATATCATCAGCGTCCAACTCCAAATCAGCGCGTACCTTAGCGGCCTTCAATTCACGACCACTCACACCAAATGCGTGATTAAAGCATTGAATCAAACAGTTGTTATTCTTTGACTTGTGATCGATCAAAATCATATGGCAATTCTTATTGATATCCCTTTTCATGTTCTTAGTCTTTCCATCACGGCATCCTCCCTTTCTACCTTGACCCGAGGCCAGAATCGACACATTAGTAATATACAAAAAGTAATCCTCCACATTATACATTCTGTTGGCTTGACGTGATAGTTCAGCATATAAAGTTTTATACAAGGTAGCGGGATCCACATCAGAAATTTTAATTACCAAGCTTGCGGTAATACTATCATCTTTCTTTCCACCACTCTTTCCCTGCGATAGAATCTTCATATAGATATTAGCCCCAACAGGATACTTCGTCAACACCTCATCCAACTGTAGCCATGCTAAATCTGCCAACTCACGAGCCAAGTACCCCACAGTAGATTCCGTCAATGGATAGGGATTCACCTTGTACTCATAATTCATCGCATTCTCTTTGAAAATCGCTTGATCTTCTTTTCGCTTCTTCACCATTACAGTAAAATTTGCATCCAACTCCTCCTTCTCTCTCTTGCGACTCTTGCTACATCGTCCCATGACTTCATTTTCTCATGATCGAAATCGCCCTTCTGATTCTCAATCTTGAAATCCATACATGCCTTCTTCAATCCTGATGGCAATGTGAATAAGAACAAATCGAAAATCTTATTTGATTTGCTCTCATCCTTTCCGATATGCCAGGAAAAACCCATCAGCTTACCATTGTTCATAATCAGCTTTGTAATAATAGCCCCTCTCTCAGTCAAGCTGTCCAACAGAAAAGAGAAATCAAATCCGCTACCATTGTAAGCGGAAATAATTTTATTCTCAAACTTGAGGAAGTGGTCAATCGTCTTCTCCATAGCATCTTGACCGTAGAATACGCGATACTTCTTATCGTAAAAGCCTGAGGCATAAATCTCATGACGAACTCCATCCTCTACGGGTTGAAATGTTTCCAAATCCCAATGAATAACTTTAGAATAATCAATTTTATCCTCAATGATTTTAGTAGAACGAACCATATCTTTCTTCTTGGTGATCATAGTGTTGTAGTACGAAGCCATATCCTTTGAGCATT
>JARLJO010000068.1 GCA_031291175.1 Gammaproteobacteria bacterium | reverse complement strand
TTTTATTTTGTTGTGGGGGTGTTGGTTTTTTCGGACCCGAAATTTTTTTTTTGGTGGGGGGGGCCGCCAAAACCCCCCCCCCCCCCAAACCTACAATACCGCATCCGCATTTGCATTCCACCTGCGCTCGTATTCGCACCCACACCCACACCTATACCGACACCTACCACCTACGTCCCGCGGACAAGCCGCGGGACGTAGAGTAGGCAGCGTTAATTGACGACAAGCCCTAGAGATAAATTTATTTAAGCGATCCTTGAACGACGTATTGGCCTCCTAGCGGAAAAAAGCGCAGAGAGTTTTCCAGCGGTCGCAACCAGTATAATATTTGCGGAAAAAATAACGTATAATGACACGCAATCGGTTTAATGCCAGCTTCCCGCATCTGATGTTTTATTTCGCCAGGCTTTAATAATATAGCGTCTTCATCAAAAGGACAGGTGTTAACCAAATAACGTGTAAGAGGATTATAAGGATTATGCTCAAAAATCACTAAGTTCCCGTCAGCAGTCAGATGTTTTTTGAGAAATGCCATAGTAGCTTGACGTTCATCGGGTGTAATATGATGCAAGACACCCGCCAAAAAAATCAAATTAAACTGAATATCTGTTCTGTCCAGCTCAGAGACCGATAAGAACATAGCTGTTTTATATTGTGCTGTTGCTGTCTCTAAACTTTTTTCTGAAAGATCACAGCCATACAGGGTTGCGGCAGGAAAATGTTTTTGAAAAAATGGAATGCTTCTACCAATCCCGCAGCCAAAGTCCAGTATGTTCGTAGGTTCATGAACAACAAGCTGCTTTGCTTTTTTCACTTTGTATTCAGCAAAGTAACCATTGTCTTCTTCAAAAAACTGCAATTGATTTTTTAAAGTCGTATTATAGTCTGTTGCATGCTCATCAAAGTCAGTTTTTTTCATTACGAAAGCTCCTCATCTTTGATAAAGCGCGGACGACGTTTTACTTCCGTATAAACTTTTGAAATGTACTCTCCAATAATACCAATCGATAAAAGCTGAATGCCTCCCATAAAGCATAGCGGTATCATGATGGACGTCCAGCCGGGCACGGTGGTCGCAAAAAACTTTGCGCCCAACACAAAAAACACCATTAATATCGATAAAAAAAATGAAATAGTCCCCAAAGTAAGAATAAAGCTAAGCGGCATGTGGCTAAAAGAGGTGACCCCATCCCAGGCAAGCGCAAGCATTTTACGTAAGGTATATTTCGATTCACCCGCGGTGCGATTGGTGCGGTCATAATACACTTTTGCTACCGGGTAACCCATGAGCGGAAAAATACCGCGCAAAAATAAATTACGTTCTTTAAATCGACTGAGTGTGAGAATGGCGCGGTTGCTGAGCAGACGAAAATCAGCATGGTTATAGAGAATGTCAGCGCCTGAGCGTTTCATGACTTTATAAAAAATCTGCGCCGTCATGCGTTTTAAAAAGCTATCTTGATGGCGTGATTGTCGCACACCATAAACAATATCATTGCCTTCCCCAAAGCAATCTAACATTCGCGAGATGGCAGTGATATCATCTTGCAAATCAGCATCAATGGTAATGGCGCAATCCACTTTGTTTTTGACATGAAGCAATCCGGCGAGAATGGTATTTTGGTGGCCGACGTTGCGCGTGAGTTTTAATCCTTTAATATCGGGGTGTTTTTTATGCCAAGTGGAAATGATATGCCAGGTTGAATCATCGCTGCCGTCATCAACACAATACAGAAAGCTATCGGACGCGATTTTATGAGAGAGGCGTAATGTTTGTAAGTATTCACTTAATTTTTCCAATGTGAGAGGCAAGATTTCACTCTCATTATAGCAAGGAATCACAATAGCAAGCTTGGGCAATGCATTTGACATAATGTATCCTCAGCATGTGGCGTTAATCTAGAGCACAATAAATTTTGTCATGCTATCCCATAAATCCGCTTTAAATTCAGGATTCAAAATGGGGCGCGCATCTGGCATCAGCTGAAGGCGAAAGCGTATATTGGTTTCTGTTTCATGAGAGCCTTTGCTTAATCTGACTAGCTGATTGGCGCTGACTTTCTGTCCATCAATTTGTATGGTGCCGGGGATAAGCGCTATGATTTTATAAATGCCATTAAATTGAAGAACAAACCGCTTCTCATTACTTTTGATAACGGGAGCATAAAGGAAAATAGCACCCCAATAGTGCATATAATGAGAATGCAGAAAGCTCAACAAAACAGGCGGCAAACCCACGATGCGTATGTTATCCACGTATAATTTCACGGGATGTTCCTGGAACGATTCAATGATCTTTGTTGGTGTAGTAGCCGTTAAATAAAGTGAATCCAGCAATATCGGTTCTAACTTTTTGTCACCTGTTGTCAAGTACTCAATGGCTGGCCCAATCAGATTTCGCAATCCAGGTATTGGTTGATCTCTGTCATAAAATAAAGGTATTCCCGCGACATATCCTTCACGAGGCGCGAGCAATTTTGAAGCCGTCAGAATCATGGACTTTTGGTAATCTCCATTGAGAACAGTGGATACCATGGCAAAGCGAATCAGCGGATAAAAGACGCCGGTGACAAAAATAGTCATAAGAAGACAGGTTGTTAAAATCGCTTTGCCACGATTTCCCTTAGTTGTCATTCTGTTTTTTCGGGTCATTAAATAATATAACAAAATGGGAATAGCAGGGATGCCAAAATAAGCTAAAGGTAAGTCAAAAATGATAATCAAACCGACTAATCCGATGACATACAGAGAGAGAAACCAAAATAATAGGGTTTTTGCGTTGTTAGAAAGAAACGGGGTGTCATTTAAAACTCGCAGCAGCCAGGAAAAAAAATTCGCATACAGTAAAATCAATACGGGCACGGAAAATACCATGTTGTAAGGAAAAGACTGCTTATAAGTCAGAATAAATATCATCACAGTGGTTGTGAGCACAAAGAAAAATATATTGGAGTACGTGTTGACTTCCGTTTTCGGTTTGATAAAAAGTGATAACCAGGTCAGCGGCCACATGAAATACAAGATGGGGCCGTTCGTTAACATTTCCTGCCAAAAAAGTCCCGTATGAGGCGCAAACCAGGTGATTTTAGATTGCAGGTAGGCTTCGTAAAAAACATTGTATAACACCTGGTGAGGGCTTGAGACGATAGACCACAGGGCAATATAAAGGGTAATAACCAGTAAGGTGGCAAGATTAAATTGAAGCGTTTGTTTAATCGTTTCAAGATTACGACTGACAAGCAGCCAATACACACCCAGTGCGCAATTGGTAGCAGCGAAATACCAAAGTGCTTTTTGTGATATTAAAAAACCAATAGCAATACTCGCACCGGCAAGATACCAGCGTTGATCACGCATCAACAAAATAGAGATCAGGCAAAACCAGCTAGCTAGCATATCCACTCGTAAATCCACCGAGTACACCAGAAATAACTGATTAGCCATGAGCAAGATAAAAGTAGAAAACACAGCTTTCGGCTGAAAAAATCGAGTCAGCCATTCATACATAATCAAAAACAAAATGGTATTCAGTAAAGCAATTTCCATTTTGATGAGATAAAGCGGTGTTATCACCGTATGTGAAATAAAAAAAGGCAACGTCAGTAAATAATAACCCAGCACTGTTTTATACGGTGGAAAATCACGATAAGGTAAACTGTTTGTATATTGATAAATATGATGCGCGAACCAAAACTCATCCACCGAAAACTTTGAGTAAGGAATATACACAAGTTGAAAAATAAAATAGGCTAAAAAGAATATCAAGACAAGAGGAGTGAATTTAGTGGTGGCTTTCAGATTGCGGTTTATCGTTGGCAACATTATTTTACCTTCGCATAGATTCCATTTTTTTCTATACCACCAATTTTGTTAGATGATATAGTTATTCCATTCTTCTGCAAATAATACAGGGATTATGACAGTATGGAAACAAGCGTAGTTATCATAGGCGCAGGCCCTGCCGGATTAACCGCGGCTTACCTCTTGGCGAAAGAAAATATTCCTGTCACCGTCATTGAATCTGATCCACATTATGTTGGTGGTATCGCACGCACGGTCGTTTACAAAGATTATTGTTTTGATATTGGTGGACATCGCTTTTTTTCCAAAGCCAAAGAGGTCGAAGATTTTTGGACTGAAATTTTGCCTGATGACATGTTGAATCGTCCTCGTTCCTCACGCATTTTTTATAAAGGTAAGTTTTTTTCATACCCATTGAATGCTTCAGAAGTGTTGCGGAAGTTAGGAATTATAGAGTCAGCTTCCTGCTTTTTGTCTTATATTAAAGCGCGTCTTTTCCCTGTTAAAAATCCAGTGAGCTTTGCAGACTGGGTGACTAATCACTTTGGCAAGCGTTTATTCAGCATTTTCTTTAAAACCTACACGGAAAAAGTGTGGGGCATGAGCTGCGATGACATTTCTGCCGATTGGGCGGCGCAACGCATCAAAGGCTTGTCTTTATGGTCTGCCATGGTAAATGCCATTATGCCCAGAAGAAAGCCGAAGTCGAACCAGGACGTCATTAAAACCTTAATTGATTCTTTTCGCTATCCGCGTAAAGGCCCAGGCATGTTATGGGAAGTTTGTGCGGAAAAAACCATACAGATGGGCGGTACGCTTTTAATGAATAGTCGAGTGGAGGTGACCCAGTGTATCGATGGCAAATGGCAGGTCGGCTATCGTGATCAGTCAGATCAACTGAAAACGCTCGCTGCAACGCATGTGATTTCCTCTGCTCCCATGCAAGAATTGGTGCGGGATTATTTGCCGGCATTTTCAAATCCTGCCATGCAGGCGGCAAAAGAATTAAAATATCGGGATTTTCTGATTGTGGTTTTGATTCTCAAAGACAAAAAGCAATTCGATGATAACTGGATTTACATTCATGATCCTAAGGTAGATGTAGGTCGGATTCAAAACTTCAAATCCTGGTCACCTGAAATGGTACCTGATCCCACCATGTGCTGTTATGGCATGGAATATTTTTGTTTTGAGGGTGATAACATCTGGGCGTCCGATGATGCTGCTTTAATAAAAAAGGCTACAGCAGAGCTGGTTCACATTGGTTTAGCCAATGCGGAAGATATTCTGGATGGTTGTGTGGTGCGTCAGCCTAAGGCATATCCTGTGTACGATGACGCTTATAAAGACAATGTGAATATTATTCGCAATGCATTAGAGGCGAAATACCCAACCTTGTATTTAGTGGGTCGAAACGGAATGCACAAATACAACAATCAAGATCATGCCATGATGACAGCAATGCTAGCGGTTAAAAATATTGTGAGTGGTCAAAACAGTTTTGATGTCTGGAACGTAAACCAAGATGCTGAGTATCATGAATCTGGTAGCGCTGGCGCTAGTACTTTGGCCACGGGTTTGCGCGATGTGCCACGCCGCGTTAAGGAGTCTGTGGTTGAGTAAAGATTCTTTTACTGAATGTAATGTGTTTGTGCAGTAAATAGTTAGGTACTAGCATGATGATGGTGGTGGCGATACGCAAAAGGACTTTGTTGATAACAAAGTATTTCACCAGGATTGCCATGATTGTCATGCTAAGCCCAAGTGATATGGCTAACACTAAAATGTAAATAGACAATTGTGCGACGTAATCTTTAGATTCGCACTTAAAAGTTAGCGATTTGTTTGCAGAAAAATGCGCGATGCTAGCTGCCGAATATGCTAAGACTAGCGCTGCCTCATAGTGGATGCCAAACCAATTAATACAAATCGCAAAAACTGACCAATCCACAATGGTTGCCACACCGCCAATCAATGTATATAAAAATAATTCAAATTTTTCTATCAGGTGTGTTTTCATTCTTAAGTCCAATCATGAGCGCAGGAAAGAATCATCATATAATAGAACAAGCTCTCTTAACACTCCAACGTAGAATGCTTTTCCTGATAGAACCTTAAATGTCAGATGTGTAGGTTGGGTTGAGCGTTTTTTGCGAAACCCAACATCGTTAAAGCCCACTGGTGTCACGCTTTAAAATAACAACCGCTGCCAATCATCTTTCTGATAGCTCGGATTTAAAGGATGAGCCACATTTTGGGGAATAAATCGCAAACGATAACGATACAACGCACGCGAAGTATGATTGCCTACACTAAGTTCAATAAATGCATTAGGCGACACAGGCTTACCATCTAGTACAACAGCTTTTTTGCTTTCTAATTTATATCTCCCATCAAACTTAACAAACACACTATCCTCCGTTGCTTTAACAACCGGCGCATATAAGTAAATACTCCCCCAAAAGTGCTGGTACTCCGAAAGCAAATAATCTTTAATTTTGGGAGGCAATTGAATGAATCGATTGTTATTAACAAAAAACTTAATACGCGCATCTTTCAATGACGCAATAATTTGGTCAACGTTATCTGCGGATGAATACAACGAATCAAGCTGCATAAACTCACGCGATGACGCCTTCGGTTGATAGAGATACTCCAATGAAGCAACCCCTATGTGTTTTAAACCATTCACCGGTTGATCCCTGTTATAAAACAGCATCTCACCCGCCAGATAATCCCCGCCACCCTGCAATAAAGTATTGGCCAGATTCATCATATATTTTTGATAATGCCCATTCATCTCATCTAATGACCCCATAAAATGCGTCAATGGGTAGATAACACCAGTAAACAAAGTAATTAAAATAATGACCGTAAAAGAAGCATTTTTTAAGAGCGCATTATTTTGTGCATGAGAAAAAAGATAGCGCGCCAAGAGCAAGGGAAAAAAGCAAATCATAAGATAAGCTAACAAAAGCGAAAACTGACAAACCACTAACAAGATTGCGGATACATAAATCCCGATAAATAACATAGTCAATTTTCGCGAGACAAAAAGCAGCTTAAACGTGGTTTCCTGATAAATATCATAAAGCCAGGAAAAAAACGCAGTGTATAATAAAAAATAAGGCGGAATCAAAACCGTCATGTTATACAAAAAAGGTTGCTTGTACCTTATGATCATAATGGATGTGACCGTTGTATAGATCATCAGAAAAAAACGTTTCGAAAAGTTTTTATCATTCGCAGGCACAACAATCAGGCTTAGCAATGCCAGTGGCCATAATAAGAAAAACAAGGGATTATTCTCAATGCTCACTTCCCAAAAAGCCAGTCGATAATGATTATAAGAATCAATGGCTGAGACTAAATATGCCTCATAAAACATGCTACGCATGACAGTGTGAAAGGAAGAATAGTACGACCAAACTCCAATATAAATGACGATAGGTAATAAAATAAATAGATTAAAAACAAAAATATTTTTGCATTGCGTCAAGAAGGGCGCATTCTGCTTCTGCTTGAATGAGGAAAAGTGATTAAAGAGGAGGCCGCCAATTAAAGCAGTATCAATAGCAAAAATATGCCATAATGCTTTTTGCGAAACTAAAAACCCAATGCCAAGGCTCGCGCCTGCCAAGGTATATTTATTTTCAAAGAGCCATAAAACGCAAATCAAGCACAACCAAAATGCCAGCATATCAACGCGAATTTCACTCGCATAACTTAAGAAAAAATGCGTAGATACTGCTAACACCAATCCTGTCAAAACGCTAAGTGACGAAAAAAACTTTTTAAGCCAGAGGCTGGTCAGCAGCAAAAAACCCGTGTTAATTGACGCCACGAATATTTTAGTATTAATTAAAGGCGTCAAGACACCATGGAAAAAACTCATGGGAATGACCAGCAAATAATATCCTAAGATAGTTTTATATGGCGCAAAGTCCCGATAAGGTAGCGCGCTTTTATATTGAAAGGTATGAAATGCTAGCCAGAAATCATCAACCGAGAGCGCAGCATAAGAGACATAAAAAAACTGTATCACAAAATACAGCAGACAAATGGCGATAATACCGCAGGAATAATTCGCGGACGTATTCTTGAAATACATGACTCCCCTCCAGGGTGAGTAGCTAGGCATAGTGATTAAAGCAATGATATCCTAATGATACCCCGACTCATATAGTATGCAAGGTAGCATGGAGGCGACGAGGTGCATCGAATTGAAAAGTTATTGCAGCCACTACGCGACATCTTTGCGGCAGTATTCTTTGTCCCGGTTGGGATGTTGATTGATCCGAGTGCGATCTACAATCATTTTCCCCTTATTTTACTGATTTCGCTGATCACCGTTTTGGGCAAGATTCTCTCGACCTGCATGGGCGGCATGATCACGGGCCAAAGCTTCAGTGATGCCTTGCGTATCGGTTTTAGCATGACGCAAATTGGCGAGTTTTCATTTATTATCATTGGAATGGGCGTGGCCTTACAAGCGACTAACTCTGAACTTTATCCGATTATTGTCGCCATTTCTGCCATGACTACCTTTATCACCCCTTACTTTATTCGCTTATCGGGCCCTATTGCCACCTATGTTGAAACGATTTTCCCGCCCAATACCCAACAGAAATAACACAACCCCCCGAAATTTCGGCTATACTATGCCCATCATGAAACTACCCATTTATTTAGATTACGCCGCGACCACACCGGTTGACCCTAGAGTCGCGGAAAAAATGCTGCAGTATCTTACTGTCGATGGCCATTTTGGCAATCCGGCTTCGTCTTCACACCTTTACGGTTTAGCTGCAAGGCAAGCGGTGGATGAAGCGCGCCAGCATGTCGCTGATTTAATCTCGGCTGAACCTGCGGAAATCATTTGGACATCCGGTGCTACTGAGGCGATTAATTTGGCCTTAAAAGGGGCTGCGCAGCTTTATCAGCGTAAAGGCAAGCACATTGTCACCATGAAAACGGAGCACAAAGCCGTTTTAGACAGCTGTCAGCAACTGGAAAAAGAAGGTTATCAAGTGACCTATCTTGCGCCCGAAGCGAACGGCTTATTGGATTTGGAAAAACTCAAAAGCACTTTGCGCCCTGATACTATTCTGGTCTCGATCATGCACGTCAATAATGAGACTGGCGTGATCCAGGATATCCATGCGATTGCCGAAATAACGGCGGCACGTGATATTTTATTTTTAATGGATGCTGCCCAAAGCGCGGGCAAAATACCCATCGACATCCGCAAAACCCCGGTTGATTTAATGGCTTTTTCCGCCCATAAAATTTATGGGCCAAAAGGAATGGGCGCACTCTATGTGAGACGAAAGCCTCGTGTGAGAGTAGCGGCACAGATCCATGGTGGCGGCCAAGAGCAAGGCATGCGCTCTGGTACTTTGCCTACGCATCAGATCGTGGCAATGGGCGAAGCCTTTCGCCTGGCCAGGCTGGAGATGTCTACGGATTATCAAAAAGTCCAAAACCTCCGCGCTTTATTCTTAAAACGACTGTCTGTTTTAAAGAATGTATCAATCACGACACCACAAGATCACTCTTATCCCGGTATTTTGAATATCCGCTTTGCTGACTATCAATCGGATGCTTTCATGCGAAAATTTACCGGCATTGCTGTTGCCGCGGGTTCTGCATGTTTATCAAAAGGCGTCGAGCCATCTTATGTGCTGCGTGCTATGGGATTATCAAAGGAAGAGGCGCAATCTGCGATTCGTTTTTCTTTTGGTCGTTTTACGACGGAAGCGGATATTGAATCCGCACTGGCAGACATCATTTCGGTCTAGTGTCTTATAGCGAAGATTTCATTCGCATCATCAGGCGGTAAAAAAGCGACGGTCATCTCAATAGGTGCAAGCGACCGGTTTCGTAGCCATGAAAAATGCATGATGCGCAAAGGCCCCAAGTGTTTAAAGCGAGCCAAGACTTCTGGCGATAAATATTTTTTCTTCTCTGAGTTGTCCCACACAAAGATCGCGCCTTTGTGATTGAATTCAGTTTCATCTATCCAGGGGCTCATTTTCTTATTCCAATCGATATAAACCGTAGGGCGATCGGGTGAATAAAATGCGATATTGCCTGCAAACCAGCGCGAGCCTGCAACATAAGGTAGTGGGGAGTGATAAGTCCTATGCCATTCGCGCGTGAGGGATTGTGCAATAAATTTACCGGGAAAATTAGCGCTGGAAGGTTCACTTGCGCGAATTAAAGCTGTGGCATAGCCCAATACAGTGGCGCCCAACAACATAAAAAACAAAAATAAGAAACGATAAAAGCGCGCTGGTGTGATGTGCGGTTGCAACCAACTGATTAAAATAATCCCCCATAAAGAGAGAAGTGGTGTTCCCCAGCCTGCGCGCAATTTAATGCCTGTTAACGTAGACAATAAGATGGTTAATAAAAAAGGCCCAATGCCAACGTAAAATAAAAAGCGCTTATCAAAAACGCTAAGCCGAATGCGTGGCGGTGTTTGTTTGGGCTTATCACCAACAAACAAAAGCAAAATCAAAATCAAGGGCGGCAAAAACGCCTGAAACTGTTGCCAGGAAAACTCACTGGGAAAAATGAAATGATTTGACCACGTCGGTAGGCTGCTCACGCGTTCCATTGCATAATTCACCGTCACAAAATCATGAGCAAATAACCAAATGAGATGAGGGGTGATGACAGCAATAAAGACCATTAAGCCAAGATATAAACCCGGCTTCATCAGTGCATGTCGGCCCGTACGATTCGTCACCAGAAAAAGCGCCATGGGAATTAACAAAATAGCCGTGTAATACTTTGCCATCATGCCAAGGCCCGCGACGAGCCCCGTCAGCAGCCAGTCGCGTATGGCTTCACTCTTCAATGCATTGTAGAAACATAAGGACGTAAGCGCCCATAAGGCGAGTTCTAAGGTATTATCATTAAAGTCGATAGAGTGCACATTGTAATACTGGATGCCTTCTAATAATAAAACAGCAACCAGAGCATAAACAGGCGGTAACATTTTCTTGGCCAACTGCCAGACCGCCCAAAAGCAAATCCCAACGCAAATTTGACTTAATAGATAAACGACAAAGCCGGAGTGGCCATCTAAATACACGGCAAGTGCTGTAAGCCAGCCATTTAAAAAAGGATTTTTATCATAACCCCATTCGAGTTGATGGCCCCATGTCGCGCCTTCCATCGCATCTAGCGGCAAGGTATAGCGTACAAAATAAGGTATCAATGTCCAGGCAGCCATATGGATGAAAATAAAAATACCCATCCAGCGATCGGTGCGAATTCCTGGTAATGTTTGACTAAGCATGTGATTTCTCTTACGAATCCCTTTCGTGTGTGACAGTTTAACCGCGTCCAAGAAAAAAGCAACCATGCTAAAGTTGCTGCTATTAAGACAGACCCCATCAAATGGGTTTATAATAGTAATATCTGTTCAGCAGTTCATGCGATGTATCGCCCGCCAGGATTCAATTCATCTGGCCATTGAAGCACATCCAGTAACTTACAAGCTGACAGATAAATTAAATAATGACTCATCAAATTGTGTTAACAATTGGAGGGTATTATGCCAGTGAAAATTTTGAAAGAATACCTAGATAAGCAGCACGTCAATTACGTTTGCCTGGCGCATTCGCCCGCTTTTACCGCTCAAGAAGTAGCGGCTTCTGCGCATGTTTCGGGTAAGCTCATTGCTAAAATTGTGATGATCAAAATAGGTGACAAATTAGCCATGGTGGTTTTACCCGCTCATGACCATGTTAATTTCGCAGAACTTAAAGCGGTCACCGGCCAACAAAACGTAGACCTTGCCTCAGAGACAGCATTTAAAGCGCAATTTCCAGAGTGCGAAGTAGGGGCAATGCCTCCCTTTGGCAATCTTTATAATATGCCTGTCTATGTTTCGAGTAAGCTCAGTGCGTTAGATCAAATTATTTTTAATGCCGGAACCCATTCGGAATTGATGAAAATTGCTTATCAAGATTTCGAACGTTTAGTGAAGCCAAAGGTGTTAGCAGATGCTTAGTTTCTGTTGAAATTAACAAGCGTCGCTACGCACACAAAGGAAATCACTGTTTTTCATTTCTACTTGAATGGTGGCGTGATTAATGCGGAATTTTTCTTTAAGCACGGTATTAATTTTTTTATAGTCCACATTCGCCGTATGATCACCCGCCACGACTAGATGGACGGTCAAGGCGACTTCTTTAGTGCTTAACCCCCAAATATGTAAGTCATGGATAGCAATCACATCGGGTAAATGCTCAAGGAAGTTTCTAACGCCGTTGTAATCAATGTAATGAGGTATGGCATCCAGAATTAAACTCACCGAATCCCGTAACAACCCCCATGTTCCCCACAGAATAGTGGCAACGATTAATAAACCAACCACCGGATCGATCCACATTTTGCCGGTATAGTGAATCGCAATACCGGCAACCACTACCCCAAAAGCCACTAAGGCATCTGAAAGCAGATGAATAAATGCGCCTTTAATATTTAAATCATCGTGCGCACCCTTCATAAACAACAGCGCCGTACCGCCATTCACGAAAATACCGATGAAAGCCACAATCATCACAATATGACCATTGACCGCAGACATGTGCCACAACTTATAAACAGACTCATAAGCAATTAACGCTGAGCTTGCTACCAGTATTAATGCATTGATGACAGCGGCAATAATTGTTGTGCGTTTAAAACCATAACTGTAGCGTTTACGCGCGGGGCGGCTCAATAACCAATTAGCCCCCCAGGCTAGCAATAAGCCAAACACATCTCCAAAATTATGTGCCGCATCCGCCAACAATCCCATCGAATTTGCCATCAGTGCATAAAAGGTCTCAATAAGCACAAAGCCTAAATTCAAGCTAATGGCGATCGCAAATGCTAAATTAAAAGATTGTGGCGCATGGTGGGCATGGCTATGGCCGTGACTATGCGAATGACCATGGTCATGATCGTCGTGATGGTGGTGTTCGGTGTCTTTTTGAGTCATGGCTTATTATGGTTTTTGGTAAGGGATTGGTCAAGTGTGAGTTGGTATTATTAGGTAATGGAGTTGGCTCAAGGAGAGTGATCATCTTATTCCAGCTCAAAACACCACATCCCTGTGGTTAAAGCCGCCATCCATGGCGGCAATTCGCTTCCATAAGATGATCACT
>JARLJO010000067.1 GCA_031291175.1 Gammaproteobacteria bacterium | reverse complement strand
TTTAAATACGCGAAGTTTAATTTGTTCAAAATCTTGGTCGGGCTGATTGGCTTGCATTAATACATCTATGTTGTGTTTTAATGCATTGCCTAAACTGTCGATTGCATCGAGTATGTTTTCTGTCCCTCTGTTTGCCGCAGGTATCACCGAAACTTGCGCTGCACATGATTTATTCTTTGATTGTTTGAAAATGTATAATCCCATTCCTGCAACGCACAGCGTCAATGCTACAATTGTAAAGTATAAAATTTTCATAATGATTCTCCTTTAATTATTAGTACGTAACGCCACCTTTAAGCCACACACCCCATTGTGATACGCTGCATCGCTGGCAATCAAAGCAAGTTGAAATACAAGAAGTGCAGTTGCTTGAACAATCATTATCATTGCTGCCAAATTCAAGTTCGGCACCAGCTCCTAGGAATGGCGCCCACGAAGGACGATCCGGCCACACATAACTCACGTGAGTAAATATTTTATTAGACAATCCGCTTGTTCCGGCAAAATCGACATCATCATTTGAAAGAAATATTGGCGAGAGTGAGCTGCGTGTTTGCTGGTTGGTTATTGCATCAAATGGAGCTGGATCAACAAGCACTATATTTGGCGTGGTAGTTACGGCAAGCGCGGGCGCATCAATATTTGGATTTGCGCGATCAGCTTGAATGGTGATGGTGTTATTAGTGCCTGATGCTGGGAAGTTTGTGCCTTCATGAATAGTCGCTTGGCTTTCGGTTGCAGCTAAATAGACTGGTGCAAGGGTGTTGTTTTCAAATCCAATTACGCTTGCATCGCCTTTGAGCGCCCAGGTGTTGCTCTCTTGATCAAGTGGAGTGGGGCATCCGGCCGGATGGATTCTTTCACAACTAATTGCCCAGAAGTTATAACCAATATCCCAGGTGAACGTTTTGTGAGTATAGTTGAATAAGGCAACCACATCACCTTGAACGGCAATTGCAACGTCGACATCCATCGTGGTTAAATTTTCCACGGGTGATAGTTCATTTTGATATTGCACGTTAGGAAATACAGTGCTTAGTTGAGGTGATGTTCGTGTAGCATTAATTTTTTGTGCGAGCATATAGCGGCTGTTTGGTTTGTTTAATAAATCAAATGTTCTGTGCTGACGTGCTTTAAATAAATGGGTGAGATTGGCATCTACATATAATCCCAAGGAATCCTGTTCATCGCAACCGCGCCAAAAAGTATAATGGCTGGTGATTCCGCCGCCAAATTCCCAGTGGTGATTATTACCAACAATTGGTTCAAAGAGATAGCGGCCTGTTGGGCGTGACCCTGATGGTGCTGCAAAGCGAGCCAAAACACCAGCATGATAATCAGGTTGCTCATAGTTCCAGCCAATAACTGCGCGTACTTCAGCAAGTCCGTTGCTCACTAGAGCGTCGGGACTCATTTGTGCATTTGATAAATTATCAAAACCAAAAATAGTATTGGTTGCGCTGAAGGTTGGTACGAATTCGCCACTTGCATATTCAGTAAAATTGCTCAATAGCGCAGAGAGCGGTTCGGCAATTGGACTTACGTATCCTGCAGGATAACCGAGGCTACCAGGTGTTGATACAATCTCTTGCATACCCAGATCCCAGCGAGTGTTTGTGATAGGCGCATTTACTTTGAAATATAATCCTTTTGCCCAGCAATCAAGGCCGATATAAAAACCAAGATCAAAAATGAAGTTTTGTATGATTGGTTTAAAGCTCACTACACTTTTAAAGTCGACTGGGAGCCCAAAGTAGTCTGCAAGCCAATCGGTGCTTGCACGATTGAGTGTTTGGCTTCCTGAAATTACGATTGATGGATTACCGGTGCAGCGAGAGTGAATTAAGTCATTACCAAACAAAGAGCGTGTGATTGAATTTGATTTCCATGAGTGACTATATTCAAAGGTGCCATAGAGTGTGCCATACAGGTTGTCGCGATCAAGATTGATAATGTGTGTGAGCCCGGCCAAATCACGTGCTGCATTCACCCCTTGAGAGCGAATGTTATATTGCGGTGTGATTGCATATAAAGATGCAATATTCAATATAGGTAAGATTAAAAAAAGTTTTTTTATTATGTGCTTCATGCTTTTCTCCTGTTTGTACAAAAATTGCTTACATTACTTGTATTATTTTTTCTTAATTAAAATGAAAAGCCGCCTTTTGCCCAAACGCCCCATTGTGAAAGTGAGCAGGTGCCGCAATTAGTTTGGCATTCATTCAAACAGCTTGCAATTTTGGTGCATATTTTGCTGGTGTTGCACTTAAGATGATTGTTGCCAAACTCTGCAAACATACCAATGCCAAGATACGGAATAAGGTTTTCATTTTCTAGCCAAGAGTAGCTCAGATGCGTATATGCTTTGTTTGAATTTCCGCGTGTTCCTACGATATCCAAATCATTGGCGGTAATCATTATCGGTTGAATTGAGGTATTTGTCTGTGTGCCAACAGAAGGGCTTATATGTAATGGAACGGCTGGGTCTCCAGCAAAGGCAGGTTGGGGTGAATCAATTCCTGTATTATTTGTTGCAGGGTAGTTTTTGCCCGTATTAATGGTAGCTTCACTTTGTGTAGCACTTAAACCTACTGCTTGATTGGATGCAAATCCAAAGACATCGGCATCTCCCTTAATTGCCCAGCTTTCTTCAAATTCAACGAAATTACATCCTGCACTAGTACATAGACTGCGAACCTGTTCGCAACTACGCATCCAGAAATTATAACCAAGATCCCATGTGATACCGTTATGACTATAGGTCAATTGTGCTGCTAGATCAACCTGCACAGCAACATGCACCATCACATCTTGTGTAGAAATATTTGCGATAGGAGCAAACTCATTTTGAAATTGCGCTATGGGGGTAACGTGTGGTGTACCGCCAACAAGATTATCTATAATTGGAGTCCCCATTTTTTGGGCAAGCATATATCGGCTCATCGGTTTATTCTTTAAATCAAAGGTGCGAGTTTGGCGAGTTCTAAAAAGATGAGTAATATTAGCATCTGCATAGAATCCTAATGCATAATCTTCATCTTCATTTTCCCATAGATTCACATGAGTAGTGATGTGTGCTCCGGCTTCCCAGTGTTTACCATTACCAACGATCGGTTCAAATAAATGTGCTCCTTCAACGCGACTTCCCGTAGGAGCCGCTACCCGTAATCCTGCGCCCATATGATAATCATGGCAGTTGGCAAAGTTCCAACCAAACACCATCTGCACATCAGAAAGTTTTAATGCGCTTTGTGAGCAGCCAATATGAGCAAAATGTAATCCATCGAAGGTGGGTTGGTTTGCGGTATTAGAACTTTGTAAATCAGCAATAGCATCTCCTGCAGCATAGGAAGAGAAGCTTTTTAGCAATGCTGCACGACCGATAGGGGTGGGTGCAAAATACCCAGCATCATAAGGGTTGCTACCTTCTTGCAAAATCTTTTCATGGAAATTTAAATTCCATCGTGTCCAGGTTAGCGGGGCATTTATTCTAAAAAAAAGACCATTAACCCATCGATCAAACCCGATATAGGCACTCATATCAACCAGTGCGTTTTCAACTACTGGATTGAAATGCAAGCTGCTTTTAAAGTCGGTTGGTAGATAAAAATAGTCGGCTAGCCAATCATTTACTCCACGCCCAGCTACTTGGCTTCCTGAAATAGTGATACTTCTGCCTGAGCATGAACTGTTATTGCACGGATTGCTGCCAAAAAGACATTCAGCTATGTCGCTGCCATTAAATGAACGAGTATATTCGGGTGTGGCTGAGAATGAACCATAAATATTTTCCATATCATTGAGATTGACCTGGTTTGTCCAGCCTACCAACTGGCGTGCCGCGTCAACGCTTTGTGAGCGAATGGAATAATAAGGAGTAAGTGGTGCTGAGTGGATGGTGGTGGCTATAGTTGCCAATAAGCTCAAAGTTATTATCTTAATATTCATGATGCTCCCTGTATTCTTCGCTTTTTTGTGGATATTTTCGTATGCAAAATACTACTGGTTTTTCACTCTATGTCCAGAATATTTTTACCCCTTCTTCCTGAAGAGGCCCCCATATCTCCCTCATTCTCCGAACGGGGGCCCCTGTTTTCGCCCAATTTATACCCAAGAAGGTACGCATTAGCCTCAGAGAACATCATGATCTAGCCCCGTTACTAAGTTCATAATGGGCATTTTTACCCCAGAAGAGGGGCATGTTTTAACTGTCGAGCCCAGTGACCCTCCTATTTTATCCTAGGGGATCTCACTTTCTACCCTTTTCCCCTGAAAAGGGCAAAAAAGGGACCCATTTGACGCTCAGTTTTATTGCTGTAGGCTGGTTAGTAGATGGTGGTTTTATTAAAAAAGCCTTTATTTAACCCGATTTTAACCCCGAAAAGCAGCATTCTATCCCTGGAATAACAATCTTATTTGAAATTATTTATAAATTTAATAATGCATTGATTGACAAATTATATAATAGATCTATGATTGATAGTAACAGCGAAGAATGAGCACAAAAATAAAGAAGTGGCAAAGCATTAAAAATGTGAGCCGAGTATGAAAAAAATCTTTTTTTAATAACCCGTATTTCATGGAGGAAATCATATGAAGGGTATATTTAAACAAGCGTTATCAGTAACGCTCTTATTGTCTGTCGTTACATCATCTGTATTTGCAAGCGAACCTGTAGTTGCTCCAAAAGCAGCAACTTGGGGAACTTCATTTAGCAATGCATGGACGAATGCACGTAATTCAGTAACAAATAGCAATGCTTGGAAGTCAGGCAAAGTCGCTTTATCTTCAGCTTCTACAAAAGCTCAAGATTTCGTTTTAGTAAATGGTCCAAAGCTTGTTGAATCTGCAAAAGCAAACAAAGCAGCAACTGCTGGTATTGCAGCAGGTACATTGCTTGGAACAGGTTTAGCTGTTTATGGTTTGAAAAAAGCATACAGATATTTTAGACCTGTAATCGTGAAACCTACCTTTTTAGCTGAAACTGCTAAAGAAGTAACTATGGCTGATTTTTATAAGCCTGCGACTATTTTCTATGCAGCTCCTACAAAAGTAAATACTGCGAGAGAATTTTCACTTGCAGATATTACTCCAGTAGTTCCTGTTGTGGAATTAGCAGCAGCTTCAAGCTCAGCTTCTTCTTCAGTAGCTCCTAAGAGAACATTACAAGAATCAATAGATGCAGCTTATGCAGCTCAAGTTGAACGCGATATGGCTATTGAAACTTATCGAATTACAGCTGAACGAATGAAATCTGATGCAGCTATGGCAAGAGCACTTCAGGATTCATTTGATGCAGCTCCGGTTGTAAGACCTGCAGCTCAAGTATCAGCCTCTTCAGTAGCTCCTAGAGCGAATCGCGCAGGAATACAAGCTATGAATGCCGCACTAAGACGTGCTTAGTAAATAACGATAATAGATCTCGATCTACTTATCTTATAATGAAAAAAAGCCCCCGATTGCACTTGTGTGTGATCGGGGGCTTTTTGCATGGACTCTTAAGGAGTAGCTATGCTCAAAGGGATTTGGGTTAAAAAATATGCTAATCAAAGGCCCTACTAGATTCGTTAATTCAAATTGAAATATCAAAACTGTTGACTTTTCTCTTCTCGCTCAATCATAATTATTATTGAATAGAGTATATTTTTTTTAAATAACATAATGTTTCCCTGTGAAACAAAGGAGAGTAGAATGAAACGTACTACAATAATTTTAACCCTGAGCATGCTTTGTGTCGTAGTGGCACCGCGTATTTTCGCAGCATCGTATAGGCCATCTCAATCTCAAGAAGACGATTATGAAGGTTCGACTCGTGGTTTTGCCGCTAGGGCATCTGGATTATCCCACGAAGAGGCAAAGCAAGCGTTTGAAGAAGGTCTGGAAAGAGAAGGATTTGTTGAGGCACAACCAGCTTATGAGCCGGGTGAAGAGGCCATGTCAGATGATAAAGCGTATCCAATCTTGAGCGGGATGTCTGGTATGGATGTTAGCAAACAATCAAATCCCAATATAATATCCCAAGCTTTGTTAAAGGTAGTTGGAAAATGTGGCATGGATTTTGAAAATGATCAATGTTTAGGTGAGGGTCAACCTAACCCTTTCCTAATTAAGTTGGCATTTAAGCATATTACTGATGATCTTCTTAAAAGATTTAGTGGTAAAGACCGTGAATTCATAGAAAAATTTAAAAACGCTGTAGAAGAGGTGGAAGACGAAGATAAAGACGAAGAGGATGCTCGTCGTCAAGACTTCAATACTCGTATGGCTGTGTTAGCTGGGCAAAAGGGGATTAACCCGTTTTTACTAGGCATGGCTAATATGATGCTTGCTGCGTCTTATGCAGACAAAAAAGATCGCAATAATGCTCGCAAGTATGCGCAAGCGGCTGGTGATCTTGGTTTTGTATATGATGCAAATAAATTAATGAAAGAAATGGGAGCTGTTTATGTCCCTTCAGCAGCTTCTACAGCATCAGCTTCAGCGGCAGCTTCTTCTTCAGCAGCAGCTCCGGGTGCTGGTGCGTCTAAAGCACCAACTTCAGCAGCCTCTTCAGGGTCAACTTCTAGAAAATTGACACGAAGAGAAATACAAGAAAGAAATGCTGCAGCAATGCGCGCAGCAAAAGGTCAAAAAAAATAGATTAATTAATCTATAAAAAATAAAAACCCCCGATCATACGTAAGTGTGATCGGGGGTTTTTGCTTGATGCTTATATTGCTTGCATAGAGTGATCGACTAATTGAATGAAACGCCACCTTTAAGCCACACGCCCCATTGGGATAATGAGTTGTTCAAGCACTCTTTTGAACAATCGCTTGCGCAACTATTTGAGCAAGATGCTTGTGCTTGGCATGCAGTGCTGCAACTATTGTTGCAGTTTGAACTGTTGCCGCTACTGCCAAATTCGCCAAACGCACCAAAGCCTACATAGGGAGTCCATATATCGCATTCCTGCCAGTTGTAACTTAAGTTGGTGTAGATTTTATTGGAAACGCCACGCGTGCCCACTGGATTAAAGTTTGATTGCGCGAGCATTATTGGATCAACCGATGTTTGTGTTTGGCCAACAACCCCTAGCGGATCGGCAAAGAGTGCCGTTGCTGATCCATCGCCAGCAAATGCAAATTCGCGATTATCCACACCAAGATTGAGTTGCCCTGCTTGTATCAGCGAAATAGTAATCGCTCCTGTTGCAGGCAAGCTCGTGCCATGATGTATGGTAGCGCAATGCTCTGTTGCAGATAGAGCTATAGGAGTTGCTGGTGTTGTGGTGGTATCAAATCCAATCACATACGCATCTCCTTTTAGTCCCCAGGTGTTATCAGCAAAGCTTACATTATTGCACGCGGTGCTGCATGATGAGTTGCATGAGTTAAAGCATGCGCCAGGGCAATCATCAAAGCTGAACTTTTCGCAACTACGTCCCCAGAAGTTGTATCCAACATCCCAGTTCCATCCGCCACTTACATATGTAAATTGTGCGGCGATATCAGCTTGTATGGCAATATGGACACGAACCTCTTGCGTGGTGAGATTGGCAACAGGAGAAAATTCGTTTGAAAATTGAGCTGATGGAATGGTGGTACCCGTGCCGCTTGAAGTAGCAGGTGTTGCTCCCCCAGCAAGAGACTCTACGGGTGTGGTGAATTTCTGTGCAAGCATATAGCGGCTCATTGGTTTGCATTGTAGATCAAATGTTCTTCTTTGATTAGCTTTAAATACATGCGTAATGTTTGCATCAGCATAAAAACCTAAACTTGATTCTTGCAGTTCATCACGCCACAATGTTGCATGAGAGGTTAGGTGTGCACCAAGCTCCCATGATCCACCATTACCGGAAATTGGTTCAAAAAGAAATTCACCTGTTGGGCGGTTGCCTGTTGGTGCACGGGTGAGTATACCTATGCCCATGTGATAATCGGTGCAACTTAAAAAGTTATATCCTACTATTGCTTGAATATCTGCCAAGCGAGTAACGCTGTGAGATTTGCAGCTTATTTTTGCAGCGCATAATGGATCAAATATGGTGTGGGTTGTATCGGTTGGCACCATGCCACATGCATACTGGCTAAACGATTTGAGAAGCTTGCTACGTTCAATCCCTATTCCTTCATCACCTGCGATGGCCAGATTTGGTGCCACATCCATGCCATTAAAATAGCCCGGATCATAATTGCTTGTTCCTGACTCTATAACATTTTCACAAAATCCTAAGCTCCAATTGGACCAGTTGAGTGGTAGATCCAATCGCACAAACAGGCCATTAACTAAATTGTCTAACCCAACATAAAAATTAAGATCGACAACGATGTTTTGAATGCGTGGATTAAATTTTAGGGTGCTTTGAAAATCTGTTGGTAAATAAAAATAATCTGCGAGCAGATCATTGGCTCCCCTGTCTGCCACACGACTACCAGAAACGTTAAGAATGCCACCAGTGCAATTATTGGAACTGCATGAGTTTGTGCCAAATAAGCTTTGTGCTATTCGTTGGGCATTAAATGATCGGGTATATTCTGTTGTAAGTGCGCAGGTGCCATACGCGCATTCTTTATCAAATAAATTTACCTGTTGGCTCCAGCCTGATAGTTCGCGAGCAGCATCAACACCTTGCGAGCGAATGCTGTAGTAGGGTGTTACGACGCTTGAAGCTGAGCATATTTGTGTCATGATAGTTGCACATTTTAATAATTTTATTATCTTTTTCATGATTGAAATCCTTTTTTTATTCAATTAAAAAGGCCCGAGAAACCCCGGGCCTTTTTAAGTACTTATTTGTTTGCTTAGTCACATTGTTATTATGCAACTATGCCAATAATTGTTTCATTATTAATTAAATGAAACGCCACCTTTAATCCAAACACCCCATTGTGAAAGTGCTGTTTTCACGCAATTGGTTGTGCATGAATTTGAGCAGCTATCAGGACAGCTGGTATTGCAACTTGTGTTACAGCTGGTGTTGCAACTAGTGTTGCAGCTTGCAGGACAGCTATCGCAAGATTTTTTGCTGCCAAATTCACCAAACGCACCGATACCAACGTAAGGAACCCAGTCATCGCATCCAATCCAATTATAACTCAAGTGAGTGTAAATTTTGTTTGAAATGCCACGTGTTCCAACGCGATCAAAGTCGCATGTTGAGATCAAGCTTGGATTGATTGAAGTATTGGTTTGATCGCCAGGTACGCCTAGAGCATTTACACCAGAAGGTGTAGCATCTAAGATTGCACCGCCTGTGCCACGGAATGCTAGTTGTGGAGCATCAACACCAGGATTGGTTTGACCTGCAGCTACTAGAGCATCAGTTGAAGCACCGGTTGCAGCGAAGTTTGTTCCGCTATAGATAGTTGCGGCACTTTCAGTCGCTGAAAGAGGGACGGCAACAGTCAGAGCAGGAATATCACCTAGTTCAAAACCATATACATATGAATCGCCTTTGAGGCCATAGGTATTAGCAGCAAAGCTTACTGGACATGCTGCACATGATGTGTTGCATGAAGTATTGCAAGAAACATTGCATGAAGTGTTGCATGATGCAAAACATGAATTGGTGCATGTTAAATTGCAATCATCATCACATCTGAATTTCTCACAGCTGCGTCCCCAGAAGTTATAACCAAGATCCCAGTTCCATCCACCATTTACATAGGTAAATTGAGCTGCTAAGTCACCTTGTACGCCAACACTTACATGCACTTCTTCAGTAGTAAGATTAGCAACTGGAGTGAATGCATTAGCAAATTGGAATGAAGGAGCAACTGCTGCTGCTGAGGTAGCACCGCCAGCAAGAGCATTGCCAGTATCAGCGACGTTAGCTGCTGTTGCGCCAAATTGGCTTGCAAGCATATAACGGCTTAACGGTTTATCTTTAAGATCGAATGTTCTTGTTTGTTTAGCATGGAACAAGTGAGTAACGTTAGCATCAAGATAGAAACCTAAGCTTGATTCTTCGCTCTGGCATCTCCACAATGTTGCATGAGAGGTAAATTGAGCACCAAGTTCCCATGAGCCGCCGTTACCAGAAATAGGTTCAAATAAATGGCGACCATTTGGGCGATTACCTGTTGGAGCGCGAGCTAACAGACCAAGGCCTACATGATAATCTTCACAATTTAAGAAGTTCCAACCAAAGATCATTTGCAAATCAGCCAAACGAGTTGTTGAGCGTGCTTGGCAATCGAATTTGCCATAGCAAAGACCATTCATGGTTACAGGATCAGTGCTTGGTGCGGCAGTTACAACGCCGGTTGGGGCATCGCCACGTGCATAAGCAGAGAAGCTGTGGTTTAGTTTGCTGTTTTCAACGCCTAAACCATCTAGGCCAGGAGCTGCCGTTGGAGCTACATCGTAACCATTGAAGTAACCGGCATCATAGTTGTTGGCTCCGGTGCTTGTTACGCATTCGCTGAAGTTTAGATTCCAACGGGTCCAGTTGATAGGCATATCTAAACGGAAGAATAGACCGTTGACCCATTCGTCAAGACCAAGATAGAAATCTAAATCAATCACCACGTTTTGGATGGTTGGTCTGAAAGTTAATCTGCTTTGGAAATCGGTTGGAAGATAGAAGTTATCAGCCAATAGA
>JARLJO010000066.1 GCA_031291175.1 Gammaproteobacteria bacterium | reverse complement strand
TACTCAGAGCGGAAATACTGCTCGGTAGTGCTGTTGGTGAAGTTCCAATAGTCAGATGGAATCCTCACTCATATCTTCTGGCTGTGGGTAGATCAAATGTGGTGAATGCTCCAGGTGATCCTCATCTGCATATTCTTAACTTTAATCCTATTACCTATGCATTAACACAAACAAGCTCGGCCGAAACTAACCAAGATGTATTTGCACTTGCGTGGCGTACAACTCGTTTGGCTAATGGTAGGGATGTGCTGGCAGTTGGTAGGGATAATGCAGGCGCTCAATTGGTACTCTATACGGTTGACTCTTTGGGTATATTGTCTGCACCGATTTCACCGATTAATACTGATGGCACCATATCAGATAGAGCTATTGATTGGGATGCCACCAATCAATTTGTGGCTGTGGGTGTGGCGGTGGCTAGCTCACAAAAGGCACTGCAAGTCTATTCATTTAATCCAAGTGGCCCATCATTAACTTTTGCTGCTTCAACTGATGTGGATACGGTTCCTACCAATACATTAACTATGGCTACGGTATTGGCAGTTGATTGGAATCCAACATTCACTAATTTGTTAGAGGTTGGGTTACAAGGTTCTTCGGGTCAACTTGCGCAACTGTTTGCATTTGATAGTGGTGCGAGCATGTTGGCATTTCAAAGTGGCATTACTACGGTGACAACGTCAGTAATTGCTCTTGATTGGTATAAGGATGGCGGTTGCTTGGCTATTGGGCAAAGTGATGGACAATTTGCCACCTATGTATTTACTGATTCAACATTAAGTTTTAGTCAGGCTTCATCATTTGATGATTTTGGTGGCATGGCTGTTAATGATGTGCGATGGTCTCCAAAAGGAGGTTTCATAGCAAATGGTAGCGATAATAATGGTTTATCGGTGTATGAAACGACTTGCCATCAACAGACAATATGCGATTTGATTTCCAGAATATCAGTATTGGAAACATGCTGTGATGAATTACGCACAAGCACTGGATTCTTGCAATCACAAATAGATATTGTGAGCACTGATACATTGTTATTCTCACTTATAGAGGTTCTTGAATCGTGCTGTGATGAGTTAAAAACGAGCACTGGATTCTTGCAATCACAAATTGATATTGTCAGTACCGATACATTGTTGTTTTCACTTATAGAGGTTCTTGAGTCGTGCTGTGATGAGCTAAAAACAAGCACCGGATTTTTGCAATCACAAATTGATGTAT
>JARLJO010000065.1 GCA_031291175.1 Gammaproteobacteria bacterium | reverse complement strand
GATCCAACGCTTTCTGGCATCAATGTGACCTTGGGTGGCATTATCAATAACGCTAACATCTCGACTTGGAATGGCACGGTCAGCGTGAATGATTCCGGTAATGTTGCGACGACATTGGCGTCATTAGCACGCGCTGCCGGTGAAAATGTTAGCGGTAGTCCTTACGTAATCAATGCAGCTACATTCAATGCATTAACGGGTACTGCGGCAGGCAACTACAATGTTCCAACTTTCGCGGGCAGCCCAACGCTCTCGATTACGAAAGCGAGCCTCACCGGCGCAATTGCCAATCAAACTAAAGTGTACGGTGCAAATGATCCAGCGCTGTCTGGTATCGGTGTCACTTTAGGTGGCGTAATTAATAACCCCGCGATTGCAACTTGGAATGGCAATGTCAGCGTCAATGATACAGCGTTGGTCAGTGCAACACCTTCTTCGCTCACTCGCGCAGTCGGTGAGATAGTGAGCGGTAGTCCTTATGCGATCACAGCAGGGACCTTCACTTTATCAGGTGCATCAGCAGGCAATTACAATTCACCCACGTTTAGCGGTAGCCCAACACTGACCATCACGAAAGCGAGCCTTACCGGAACGATTGCTGATCAAACAAAAGTTTACGGTCAAAACGATCCGGCATTATCCGGTATTAATGTGACGTTAAACGGTCTCATCAACAATTCATCCATTAATACCTGGAATGGAAACGTCAGTATTAATGATACGGCGGCAGTCAGCGCTACACCTTCTTCATTGGTGCGCGCGGCGGGAGAGGCCGTCAGTAATAGCCCTTATGCAATTCTTGCTGGTACCTTCACCTTGCTAGGCAGTTCCGCAAATAATTATAACAACCCTACATTCGTTGGCAGCCCAGTGTTAACTATTACTCCAACCACACTATCTGGTTCTATTGCAAATCAAACGAAAGTGTATGGCACTAATGATCCTGCTGCATCTGGCATTAATGTGAGGTTAAACGGCGTGATTAACAACGCCTCGGTCTCTACTTGGAATGGCACGGTCAGCATTAATGACAGCAACAACGTTGCCGCTTCACTGGCTTCGCTCAATCGTGTCAGTGGCGAAAATGTTGCGGGTGGTCCTTATAGCTATATTTCCAGCGTATACAATGCATTGACCGGTAGCGCTGCTGGCAATTATATCCTGTCACCTGGCCTTGTCGGTGGAGCCGCACTCACAATTACTCCAGCACCATTGGTTGTCAATGCGGATGCCGCTAGCAAAATCTATGGCATAAACGATCCTGTCTTCACCTATAATGCGTCTGGATTTATTCATGCCATAGTGGATGGCGTGCTTATCGACGACAATGCTGCCAATAGTTTAACGGGCGCCTTAAATCGTATTTTAGTCAGCCAGGCAGATGAAAACGTTGGCTTGCATACCATCAATCAAGGCACCTTAGCGAGCAGCAATTATGCCATCACTTATCACAGCGACAATCTCACCATCACGCCCGCAAGCCTCACGGTGACGGCGAATGGCGCAAGCAAAGTATACGGCACGAATGATCCATCTTTTACCTACACGCAAGTTGGTTTGGTCAACGGTATTGTGGATGGCATTGTCATCAATGACAGTATTAGCGGGGCATTGACGCGCACCATCACAGCCGCCACCGAAAATGTCGGAAACTACGCGATCTTGCAAGGCAGTATCAACGCTGGTAGTAATTATAGTTTAAATTATGTGGGTGCAAATGAAGCCATCACTAAAGCGCCTCTATCTGTCAATGCCAATAGCGCAAGCAAAGTGTATGGCGTAAATGACCCTGGCTTCACCTACGGCACGTCAGGGTTTATCAATGCTGTAGTCGATGGCATTGTGATTTCAGACAACGCCACTAACAGCTTGACCGGCGCATTAAATCGCATCATCACCTCACAAGCGGATGAAAATGTCGGACTACACGCCATCAATCAAGGTACATTAAACAGCGACAATTATGCTATTAACTATACCGGCGCAAATGAAGCCATTACAAAAGCACCGCTCTCAGTGAATGCCAATGCTGCAAATAAAGTTTATGGTACTAACGACCCTAGCTTTACCTACGGCGCATCAGGATTTATTAATGCAACAGTCGATGGCATAGTCATTGCTGACAACGCCAGCAACAGCTTAACGGGTGGATTAAACCGTGTTATCACATCGCAAGCGGATGAAAATGTCGGTCTACATGCTATTAATCAAGGCAGTTTAACCGGTAGCAATTATGCGATTACCTACACCGGCGCAAACGAAACCATTAATCCCGCCACATTGATAGTGAATGCTAATCCACAAACCAAAGTGTACGGTACTAGCGATCCACAATATACCTACACTCAATCTGGATTAGTCAACGCCGTGGTGGATGGTATTACCATCAACGATACAATCAATGGATCGCTCACCCGTGTTATTACGCCAGCCACAGAAAACGTAGGAGCATATCCTATTTTACAAGGCACACTTTCTGCCGGTAGCAATTATAACCTAACCTATAACAGCGCTAATTTATCGATTACCCCGGCGATGTTAATTGCAAGCTTAACAGGCAATGCTACAAAAACGTATGATGCGACAACAGCAGCATTCTTAAATGCAGGTAACTATATCCTGAGCGGCATATTGGGCGGCGACAACGTGATGTTGAATAATCCAGCTAACGGCGTGTATATCAATGCCAATGCAGGCACAGGTAAAAATGTCAGCGTATCGGGTTTAACCTTGAGTGGTTCAGCCGCCAGCAACTATCAATTGGTATCCACCACCGTCAATGGTTCTATTGGTATCATTAACCCTGCTACATTGACGATCACGGGTGTGACTGCTAATAATAAAGTGAGTGATGGTTCTACACTAGCAAGCTTAAATACATCCGAGGCTATCTTAAACGGTATCTTTGCACCTGACGTTGGTAGCATCAGCTTAAGTGGCGGCGGTACAGGTCTCTTTGCTAGTGCCAATGTTGGTAATAACATTTCAGTTACCGCAACAGGCATCCCTTTAAAGGGAACAGCTTTAGGTAATTACATCTTAATTATGCCAGCAGATTTAACGGCTGATATTCTTCCGGTGACGAATCCTGAGCCGGTTGTTCCTGTTTCGCCCACGCAGATTGCCTCATCCATTGCATCAAATGGCAGCATTGGATCTTATATATTCCCAAGTAATGTTTATACGAGTAATACTTCAAACAATACCGTCAGCTCTTTTATTCCCAGTGGTGGCTCATTCGGAGACGACAGTGTCGAGGTGGTTGTAAAACAATCAGCTAAAGGTTCTTGTGTCAGCATGGGCATGGGGGTAGAGATGTGTAATCGTCCGAGATAGCAAACCAAAAATAGAGCAAGTAGCCTGTCCTCTGTATTTCTTTCTTCCTTCCTATAAAAAGATGATAGCAAAAAATACACTTCTTAAGATTCCCTTAAGAATCTCTTAATCTTGGCCTGTTAGGATGACACGCTACTCTCAAAATATTCTGTCTTGAGAGCGCACAACTTATCATTTAGTACAATATAGACTTTTAAAGGAATGAACAATGGCAGCTGCGAGATGGATTCAAAAAGAAGTCACAGACAAAGCAATAGCAGATTTTAAAACGTTTCAAACAGCAGTTGAAGGAGAAAAAAAAGATCAATCCAGCCACCATGCGGTCATGCAAGCGGCGGCTGATGCATTAAAAGAATTAGCAGAATTAAAAGACCCCACCGCAGAGCAACAAGGCGCTCACATTGAAAAAACCCGCGTACTCATTCAAGCCGCATTATTAGATGGTGCTGGCGCAAATCAAAAAAAGAAATTCTTCGACAAAAAAATCAATTTTGACGGATTGTCGAAATCCCTGATTGATTTTTCTGTTTACATTAACAACCTGCGTTTAGAGGTTTTGGTGAATCAAGCGAAAGCCGCTGCAAATGCGAAAGAAGCCCTCAGCTCTTCTCCAGTCAATCTGTCTGCCAGCGTTCCGTCACAAGAAAAAGGTGTGCAATCGGATGCGCCAGAAAGCGGCGATCAAATTGCAGCAGAAGAAAAAGTGGCTCTTGCCAAGCAAATCGAACTTTTGCAAGCAGCGGCAAGCAAGCATGCAGCTGAAATGCATCTAAAAGACCAAGTCATTGCGGACGCACAAGCAATGGTTGCTCAAAAAACGGAAGAGTTAGTTGTCGCATTAAGTGAAATCGAGAAATTAAAAGCATCAAAGCCTGCCGCTGCAGAAGCACCAGCGCATTTATTCGATGCCGCTAATTTAGCGCTTCAGGCTGACAACGAAAAAATCCGTCGAGCGAAAGAAGAAGTCGAGCTGAAAAATAAGCAACTATTAAAACAGATTGCTCGATTCGAAGCGCAAGCGAAAGACTTTGTAACGATTATTGACAGTCTTCAGCAGCAGGTTGCAGACGGAGTAGAAGAGATTCGCGCATTGAAAGCTGGTCCATTGGCTGTGGGAGTGGTTAGTGCAAATCACGAAGAAAAAGAATCTGACGTTGCGACACTAAGACATGCATCATCGTCTTCGTCTTCGTCTTCGTCTTCGTCCTCCTTCTCCTCCTCCGCAGCGGTTCAACCAAAGTTGATTGATCGTGTGCCTTCTCCACGCGTTGCCGTCGAAGACCCGATCGTACCCGCTATTCCAGGTAACGAGCCAGCCAAAGCGAAACAAAATAATGGTTGGGTAGCTTGGATGTTAGCAAGTGTGGCAAGCGCCGCCGTTTCTGTTTTAGCCGTTCTCTCCTACGTTGGCACTATCGCACTTTTTGCAAGTAATCCGGTAACATTCGGTCTTGCTCTGGGTGGTGGTCTGATTGCAACGCTGGCCGGTGCACAAGCTTACCGTTCCAAAGGTGATGTGCTTGTCCCTGCGGAGCGTAAAGAGCAACCTTTGCTTAATGGTGAAGACGAAGCAAAAGTTCACGACGCTCCAGAAAGCGAAGATTTAAGTCAAAAGGCTGGTGCAAAACCTAAGTTGCAGATTGTGCCAGCATTGCTATCTCAAATGGCTTCCGGTAATTTATCGCCAGTTAAGAATAGCAACGATGGTGAATCCAAAGCATCTCCTGCTCCTGGTGGAGAAGTGCCTGTATTTGCTGCACCTGGAAAGAGTGTTTCACCCCAGGTTTCACCTAGCGCCGCCTCAGCCTCACCTAAATTGAACGTATTGGTAGATCCAAGCCAACAACCTATTCAATCGGGTATCGCGGCATTAATGGCTAAGCGTAGTGACTCTCCAATTAATCAGGCAACGCAACAAAGAGCAGCAGCCGAAAAAGCCGCATTGTTACAGCAGCAAGCCGCTCAGCAAGACGGTAGTAAGAAGCAAGCGCTTTAAAGAAAAAAACACGCAAAGCCCAAGCCTTGCGTATTAAATCGTAGCACGGACTAAGACCCCCACGCTTTTTGTGGGGGACGTGTCCGCGAACTCCTGTCAAACATCGCCCCGCAAAAAATCTTTTTGTTAGAAATAAGGAATACGAATGCGCAGAGTTTCGCGGACACGCCCCCACAAAAAGCGTGGGGTCTTAGTCCGCGCTACCCTAAAAGCATTCTATTTTGGAAATACAAAAAGCAAGCGTTTTAAAGAAAAGAACACGCAAAACCTAATCCTTGCGTGTTGCAAATAAAGCCAGCATTAAAACGTTGTTTTGGGAATCAGCTTGGTGGTTTTCGCATTCGTTAAATCTAAAAACATTAACACCGCTACTTGTTCTTTCTCTCGCAACTGTTCAAACCCATCCCCTTCGAAAATAGCTTTAGCCGCAGGCAAAACATCATCGGTTGGAATAAAATAAGTAATGTTGTTTAGCGATTCAATCCAGTCAGGATTTTTAGCGAGTTTCGTCATGACTTGTTCTACCGGCAGTTGTAACGTGGCGCCTAAGAATGCCAGCAATCCTTTTTCATCTTGAATCATTTTCATAATATATTCTCTGCATTCATCCTCACTACCCCAGGCTTTCCATGCATACAAAATAGGAAGCAGCTTCGGATGTTCTGCTAATCTGCCATTGTGCGCCCAGTACTGGATTTTTTCGACAGCCAGGTTTCTCAATGCCATTAATTGTTCGCCACTCAAGTCACGATGACTCGCTGGCAAAAACGTATCTTCTGATTCAATGTGTTCTTGTCCTTGAATCATCAGTTCGCGCACAATGATGTGCAAGCTTTTGGTCGCTTTAGTAATGGCTTCCTGCAAGATGGCAAATCGCTCCTCTGTTTTTGAAAACGTGCGTAATAACTGATGGCAAATGCGATGCACTCGCATATCACTGTCAAAACTGAGCAGCGTGGTTTTGCCCTCAGGAAATAAATCCGCACAATCTATCAATGCATTAATCACATGCTGAATATTTTTTTGTGGAATTTTTTCAGTGACGGCACTATCCATAAGATCCAGAAATTTGACGATGCGATCATCCTGATTTAATCGAGATAAAGTTTGATCAAAGCTATTTGCGCTGTTTGCCTGCATCAAAATGGTTTCGAGTTCCGACTCATCCATATAGCCTGAAGGGATCGACAAGCGAAAATACACATCAAACGCATCAGGATTGCAGACGCGCTTATTTTTTCGTGCTAACGATGCGGAATGATAATAAGGCGTATTCGGTTCATACATGCTGCGTAGGCGAGGAAATAAATGCATCAATAATTTTTGCAAAATATCAGCAGGGATAGATTGGCAATGAAGGATAATTTCATCGACACGCAATTTGTCTTTTTTGATTTGTTCTTCGTCAAAGGCATACACATTATCCAATAAGTCAGTGAACAAATCCTTGTTTTCACGCAGGCCATAGAAAAGCTCCGGCGCGAAAATTTCAATCGCCGTCAATGCAAAAAAATCCACGGGATTGACGACATCTTTCACATATTGATAACTGAAACTGAGCGTGTTGGTATAGCGTGTCACATCTCGACAACTTTGAAAAAAATATTTTAAGGTCGAATAATAAATGTCTGCCCAATACGTATTGTCCCATGTGTCTTCTGGAACCAGTTCAATCACATGTAATAACTTATCCAATAACAAATTTTCAATATCTTGTTTAGAGATGGGCGGCACTTCAAATGGCAATTGCACTAATTTTTCAAGATACTCGCCGCCTTCACCCGGATGCATTTGATCAATTGCATCCAGCACTTGTACCTTATCAAACGCCAGCAGATAAATCGTATTAAAATAATCGCCCATGGATTTGACGATTTGTAGGATCTGATTAATTTCGCCAGGTTCAATGCGAGAGATATTATCAATGATGATAATGATTTTATGTTTTTGGTTTTTGAGCAGTTCATTCAATTCCATTTTCACCAAGGTAGGATCGCGTCCGGACTCCCACGCATAGGCTTCCTGCTTGCCGCTCAAAGGCTTTTGTATCTGGGACAATAAGCGTCGTTTCAGGCGCATGGATTTCGGAATAGGCTGGTGCGTGAAAAATGAAACATAGAGTTCCAGCAAATGAATAATTTCTTCGGCATTATCCAGATAAGGAGCGCGTCTTAATTCCGATGATAAGCGCCTGAAAAACCCATAAATCAACTGCCCTTGCCCGGAATAACTCCAGGGGCTAAAGTTCAAAATAATGGGTTTTTCATCGTCAAACATGTTATTAGAAGCATACCTAAGCTCTTCTAAAATAAGATTAATCAACGAGGTTTTGCCGCTCCCCCAGCCGCCATGCAAGCCGATGACAAGGCTTTCCGGGGTGTTATGATCCAACATACAGCGGGCAAGGTATTTGGCGAACACAGCTCTTCCCAGGCGATCTTGTTGGCTGTTGGTAATAGGGCGATCGGCATCAAACATGGGCTTTCTCCTTCTTGACTCCCTTTTGAAGCACAAAAGAAGTCCAAAGATTATTAGAAGAACCAACCCTTATTATAACAGTTTCGGGATTGCGCCGTGGCTGTAAGCGCGCCTAAACCTTGGGCAGCTCTAGCCCTGGAGCCTAAATATTATCCATGTCTCCACTGTTGGCTAGCCATTTGCGGTTCTTTTCCAGGCTCATTATGGATTCCGGAGCTGGTATATTTCGGAAAAATAGTATATACTTTTTAATATATACTAAACCAGAGGGCGCCATTATGAAAATAGCTAAATTATTTAAAAATGGCCAGAGCCAAGCTGTTCGTTTACCTAAAGAATTCCGCTTTGAAGGTGAAGAAGTTTACATTAAAAAAATGGGTAAAGTTATCATTCTAATGCCGATTAAAAATCCGTGGGGACCACTATTTAATAGCATCAATAAATTTTCTGATGACTTTATGGATTCTAGAGCGCAACCAACGCAACAAGAACGGGAAGATATTTTTTCATGAAATACATGTTAGATACAAATATGTGTATTTATATTATCAAGAAGCACCCTGAAAACGTTTTAAAAAAATTTAAAACATTCGATCTTGGCGATATTTCTATTTCATCGATAACACTTGCTGAGTTGATGTATGGTGTGCATAAAAGTCTTCATCAGCATAAAAATAAAGCCGCTTTGGAGGAGTTTATTTCCCCTCTTGAAATTATGCCATTTGATGATGACGCGGCAACACATTATGGCGAGATAAGGGCGAATCTTGAAAAAAAAGGAACCCCTATTGGTTCATTAGATATGATGATTGCTGCTCATGCGCAATGTTTAAAAGTAACTTTAGTGACTAACAACAAAAAAGAATTTTCTCGTGTCCCTCACTTAAAAATTGAGGATTGGGTGCATCTTTGATTTTTGCGGAAAAGATCCGAATGAGAGCCACCGAATGTTGGCAACTGACAGTCTCAGCCAATTGCGCTCACATCCAACTAAGCAGCCCGCAAAAACCTCCGCAAAACCATCTGAATAACAAACAAAGCCACCGCCACCCCAAACGCCAGATACGCATAATCCACAAACGCATGCCGATAAATTAAAAGCTGTGCCGTAGGGTCCGTCATATCTTCAGGAATATTCGATAACTTGGCAAGCCATCCTGCAAACTGCCCGCCAAAACCAAGCGCGACAAACCAGACTCCCATCATCATCCCAACCAGATGACGAGGCGCGAGTGTTGTCACCGCCGACAAGCCAATAGGTGAAAGCAGCATTTCTCCAAAAGCAACCAGGAAATAAGCCACGACAATCCACAAGGGATTAATCAGCGAATTGGCATCCGGAAAATAAGTGCTAGCAAACAACGTCAATGACCCAAGACCCGCAAACGCAATCGCAAAAACAAATTTGGAAAATGACGATGGGTTTTTATTTGCCTGATTCAAGGTTTGCCAAGACCAGGCAAAAGCGGGCCCCAAGATAACAATAAATAAATTTTCCACCGCGTAAAAAGCCGTTGTTGGAATCTGAATGCCTAGCCATTCTTTTTTCACCAAACGATCAATGAACAAGCTGTAGGAAAAAAACATTTGCATGTAAATCATCCAGAACACCACGGATGAAATAATCAGCGTGTTTAATGTTAACAAACGTCTGCGAAAATCCGGTTCCTGACGCCATGTCATCACCGTCAGATAAATCAATAAAGCGATGCCGCCACCCGGCAACAACCATTTAGACAGCGTGCTATTTTGCAATAACAAACCGATTAAGTAGATCGTGACGACACAACCAAGCGCAATGGTAAGTTTGGCAAATAAATGAATTTTAGGCCGCGTATTGTTTGAGTGCGGATGCAATTCAGCCATGTTTTTTAAACCGATAATAAACGTTACCAGTCCTATGACTAAACCAATACTGGCCAGCGCAAATCCCGCATGCCAGCCAAAATTATTTTTGATATAACCCGAGCTGACCCCCGCCAGCAATGCGCCAAAATTAATCCCAATATAAAAAAGTGTAAACCCCGATTCACGATTAGGATTACCCATTTCATACAAAGAACCCAATAAGCTGGAAATACTCGGCTTTAGGAGTCCATTACCGATAATGATCGTCGCCAGCGAAAAATAAAATCCGCCCGGCCACGGCAGCGCCAACATGGCATAACCACAGCTTAAAAAAATGCCGCCTAAAAGCGTCGACGTTTTAAAGCCCAGCAGCCGATCAGCAAGCGATCCCCCCACAAAAGGCGATAGATAAGCAAGCGCCCAAAACGCCCCCATGGTGGTATAACCGCTGTCGTCAGAAAAATGCAGGGCTTTAGTCATATAAAGCACCAGCATCCCCTGCACAACATAAAATCCAAATCGCTCCCACATTTCTGTTAAGCACAAATACGGTAATGCTTTAGGATGCGAGTGGGTTATTGTCATCTACATTTTCTCCGCTGTGAGTCCACTATGACGTAATAACGCATCGATACGCGGTTCTCTGCCACGAAAAGCCACAAATCCCAACATGGGATCGCGAACGCCGCCTTTTTGCAGAATGTTTTCCAGAAACGACAAGCCTGTTTTCGGATTAAACGTGCCGGTTTCTTCAAACAATGAAAACGCATCGCTAGAAAGCACTTCCGCCCACTTATAACTGTAGTATCCAGCCGCATAGCCGCCAGCAAAAATATGTGAAAAACTATTTTGGAAACGATTAAACGTTGGATAGGGCACAACCGCCACTTTCGCGCGGATTTCATCTAAAATAGGCTGCACACGACCACCGAGTTTCGGGTCATATTCTAAATGAATGCGAAAATCAAATAACGAAAACTCGACCTGACGCAACATTTGCATACCCGACTGAAAATTTTTCGCCGCTTGCATTTTGTTATAGAGTAACTCGGGCAGTGGCTCATGTGTTTCGTAATGACTTGAGATTAATTCAATCGTCTTTTTATCCCAGCACCAATGCTCCATGATCTGACTGGGAAATTCCACCGCATCCCAAGGCACGCCATTGATACCTGACACTGCAGCATAATCCACGCGTGTTAACAGATGATGTAAACAGTGACCAAACTCATGAAACACAGTTTCGACTTCATCTTGTGAGAGTAACGCCGGTTTGTTATCAATAGGCGGGGTAAAATTGCATGTTAAATAAGCCACAGGGAATTGAATCTGATCATTCGGTAATATTCTACGTGTGCGTGCTTCATCCATCCAGGCGCCATCGCGCTTATGCGGCCGCGCATACAGATCCGTATAAAATCCACCAATGAAAGCGTGATTCTGATCAAAAATTTCAAAATATTTGACTTGGGGATGCCAGGTGTCGACATCCTTTTTTTCAGCAATATGAATGCCGTATAAACGATTGACTGTGACAAACATACCATCCAGCACTTTTTGCGCAGGGAAGTAGGGTTTGAGTTCTTCTTGTGAGATAGCATATTTTGCTTCGCGCAGCTTCTCGGTATAGAAGGGGATATCCCAATTTTCTATCTGGTCTAATTGGTCACGGGATTTAGCAAAGGCGCGGAGTTCCGCCATTTCCGCTTTGGCGGCTTCTTTGGAGGTATCAATTAAATCGGATAAAAAAGCCAGAACGCGTTTTGGCGAATCGGCCATTTTGGTGGCGAGGGAATACTCGGCATAATTCGCAAAGCCCATGAGGTTTGCCAATTCATGTCGCAGGCGCAAAATATCTTCAATAATTTGTGTGTTGTCCCATTTGCCCGCATGTGGTCCCGTATCCGATGCGCGTGTGACATAGGCTTCATACATTAACCAGCGCAATTCACGGTTTTCAAGATACTTCATGACAGCGGAGTAACACGGAAAATCCAAAGTCAAAACCCAACCCGTGAGATCGCGTTGCTCGGCATTTTGCGCAACCATCTTAAGCGTTTCCGGTGGTAAACCTTTGGTGGCTTCAGGATCGGTGAGGTGCAAGGTAAAAGCATGCGTTGCATCTAATAAGTGTTCTGAGAACAATGTTGTGAGTTTGCTCATTTCTTTGAGGATGTCAGCAAACCGTGCTTTATCCGCTGGCGGCAAGCTCACGCCGGAGAGCTTAAAGTCGCGAATATCGTTATCAATGACTTTGCGTTGAGCGGCGTTTAATTTTTGATATTCAGGGCCGTCAGCAATGGATTTGATTGCTTTGAAAAGGGTTTCATTTTGCATGATTTCGGTATGATATTCAGTTAAAAGCGGCAAACAGGTGTTATAAACGTCACGCAAAATTTCCGATTCCACCACCGAATGCATATGCGAAACCGGTGACCATACCTTACCTAATTTATCGCTCATCTCTTCCATGGGAGCCATCAAGTTATCCCAGGTAAAGGCAACGTTTGAGTCCAACAGTTTAGTAAGTGCAGCACGGTTTTCTGTGATGACTTGTTTTAAGGCGGGTTCGATGTGTTTTTCGGGGATGATAGTGCTAAAGACGGGGAGGGAGCCTTGGTTTAACAATGGGTTTTCCATAATATGCCTCACTTTTCTATATTTTGAATTAGAGTAGCATATTCGGTTCTATAAGCGTATCCCACGAAGAAACGGAATTGCATTGGTTTTGTTCTCAAGCCTCTACCTACCGTGGCTTGTCCACGGTATCCAGCGATTGAAGCCTGGTTCGAGAGTTTTCTGGATAACCGTGGACAAGTCACGGTACGTCGGAGATGCGTAGGTTGGGTTGAGCGTTTTTCGCGAAACCCAATAATCATTAAAGCCCACTGGTACTGAGTTTCATCCCTTACCCAACATTTCCATTTCTTAAAACCCCATCAATTAAAAAATTGCTTCCTGGCCTGCACATAAAAATGCTGAGTTTCCTCCGCCCGCGCACGTGATGGCTTTTCAATCGTACCATCAAGCAACCTGGCCGTTGCCTGATAAGCTCCACTCCAAAAAGTATTGGGAT
>JARLJO010000064.1 GCA_031291175.1 Gammaproteobacteria bacterium | reverse complement strand
GGTCCGGTGTTTTTACCACTTTATAATAAAAGATATGCACCCGGGGGGGTTGTTCGGGGGCAAAACCCACGGTACGTAGGGGTTCTTTGTGCTACTTCGGGGTTCTCGGTGCTACATCAGAGCTCTCAATGCTACTTCAGGGTTCTCAGTGTTATGAGTCAATAGTTTTAATAGTTACGGAGAATGACCCTGACAAGACCCCAGTCATTATTTTTTAGTAGTATGCGCCAGCAAGCGTGATTGTTTGCGTGTTAACGCTTCTTCAAAGCGACGTTTTTGTGTGTCATTTAATAGCGGTAAGGGCGGTACTTTTGTGGGTTTGCCATTGTCATCCAATGCCACCATGGTGAAATAGCAGGTATTAGTATGACGGCTATTTTGGGTAATTAAGTTTTCTGCAATCACTCGAATACCAATTTCTAGAGAAGTATTACCAACGTAGTTCACGGAAGAGTAGCAGATCACTAATTCGCCCACGTGAATGGGTTCTTTAAAAACAACTTGATCCACGGAAAGGGTAACAATGGTTTTAGCGGAATAACGTGATGCGCAAGCATAAGCGACACGATCTAGTAGGGCTAGTACATAACCACCATGAACGTTGCCATGAAAATTGACCATATCGGGTGTCATGATTTCGGACATGATAAGTGAGCGACGATCGTCATGGTTATTTTCCGTCATACTTGTTTATCTCCGTAAGGTTTGAAGAGGGTGTCGACTTTGGCTGCGCAAATGAAATCGTTTTCAGAGAGGCCGTCAATGGCGTGTGTGGTGTAACGCACCAAGCAATGGTTATAGCCTACTTCTAAATCGGGATGATGATTTTCAAGATTGGCCATCCAGGCGATAGCATTCACAAAAGCCATGGTTTGATAAAAATTCTTAAAGCGAAAATCACGGGAAATGTGTTTGTTGTCTGCACTAATTTGCCAGCTGGTTAGCTCTTTTAGCAGGCTGTTGCTTTCAGTGTTATCAAGAGGGCAGACGCCGCCTTCGCAGGGTACACAATGTTTTTGGTCGATAGTTGTCATGAGGAGTTCCTTAAGATTTATCAAATTATACCTTTTAGTTTGGGTTTAGCCCATGACAATTACTGGGAATTATGAATAGGAACAATCTTTGTTTATGAGGTGGGTGAATGTGAGAGCTATCGGGGATCAAAAATAGTTTGTCATTTACTCTTGCTAATAATAGATTCCCGCGCAGGCTTCTCGTGTCTGGCAAATCTGTTCTTTTCGCTTCAACGAAGTTGAAGTGAATCAAAAAAACGGGGTGGCAGGGTAGGTTTGCTTTTTACGCGCGGAATTTATGAGCACGAAAAAAGTAAACCTACCCTGACAGGACCCCAGTCAACATTATCTTAAGACATTCGCATAACGATCATCTTTCGCTAAACCTAATTTATCATTGATGTCGCTAATCATCTTGTCAATTTTGACCTGCGTATCGGTTCTGCCAAATCGAAAGAAACAACAGGTCGAGCGATGTCTTGCAAAAACACCTGCTTGTCTTGCATTCACTAGCAGCTCTTTTTTGCCTGCCAAGTCGACTTCAGGCAGCGCTGCTACGTCAGCGAACAGTCTTTCCAAAGCCTTAGCGCGAATGTCACCTAACCATTCATATTTCTTATTCTCACTACTGTGACGAGCTAATGAGAACATTGAGTTTAGCTTGGTAGATGTTGCGACAAAATCGGCTCGTGTAAATGCTAAGTCCAATTTTACTGGCACAGGTGCAATTAATGCATGAGCTACAGGCGGATTGTAATGCGCTAAACATTCCGAAAGAATGAATGAAGTACGATTAAACTTATTTTCATCATAATCATTACGATTCAAGAAGTTACCAAAAACTTGGTCAATTTGCTCCTGTTTTAATCCTTTCATGAAGCTGGTATCTGCATGACGAGGGAGATTGTTGTCATAAAGTTGCATGATCAATGTATCCAGTTTTAATATATTCGCTATTTCATGATGCTTATTTACTTCCGCAATTTGACTGGCTGTTTTGCCATCGCCTGGTCTGCGTTTAGATTCGACGTCAATGCCACGTTTGGCAAGCAATGCCATAACTTTATCGGTTTGACCCTTTTTCGCCGCATTGAATAAAGCTGTTTCACCCGCTGCCTTATGATTGAACTGAATGCCTTCTAAATTCAATAAGGCGAGAAATGTTTCCATTTTCACATTGGGTGATTCGGCTGCGCAAATGAGTGGGGTGGCAGGACGTTGTGCGTTTGGATTATGATAATTAATATCAGCGCCATTCTCTCTCACTTCAAAGGGCTTGTTTGCTCCTGTAATACGATTAAATAAATCTATTCTGTTATCTAAAACTGCATAATGAGCAATGCTATAAGGCGATTGGTTATCAAAAAGATGCGAATTTGCACCGTTATCCAATAGATCCGTTACAACTTGCCAGTCTGCATCTGTTTTGGCTTGGCTTGCAGCAAAAAGAGCTGCTTTACCGAGTTCTTGTGTTATTCTTGCATCTTGTTTGGCTTCCATTTCCTGGCGTTGTCGAATGCGTTGTGCTATCTCTTCGTCTTCTTTACGTTCAGCAGCTAATCTCTCATCTACTTCGTGTTTTTTATAATAATCTAAGTAATAGTATTCATTATTGCCTAATGCAGGTGGTCTTTTTTCCTTGAGTTCTTTGGCTTGTTCCTTATCCTCTAGCTGTTTCTGCTGAGCTATCGCATCAGCGTGCTTTTTGATGGCAATAAAGGGTGTGACGGATAGAGTCGCTTTATTTTTAGCAGCCAATACAACAGCAGAATCTCCCGCAGGTGTTGCAGCCCAAAAATTTGTTTCTTCAAATGTGGCATGGTGAATCACATCTTCCATTAAGCTATAGTGTGTAGCACCTTTACGGTTTAATACTATATCAGTGACTGTTTCATAAGATTTAAAAGGAAGCAGTGATTTAATAGACGGCTTGCGTGCTAAATCAAGGCCGTTTAATGGCGGCTCATGGAGTTTTAATGCTTTTGAGAGTCCTGCTAACTGGCCGCGATTTTTGACGGCATCTTTTTCTTTCAGCTCAATTAGCTCGCCGCTTTCATTGCTTTGAATGATTTTTTTAATTTTATAGAGAGGGCCTACGGGAGCCTGTCCGTCATCATTTTTCTCTTCTGGAATAAGCTCAACGATAATGCAAGTCGTTGATTTAAATTCATTGGCGGCAGGTTCGTCTAGCATCACACGGATATCATAACCTGGATTCTTGACAGGTAGTTTAGCGACAACATGAAGAAATAAATCACCATTCGGTAGCGGACTGTTTAAGAGTTCATTACGAGCGGGACCGTTTGTTTGCATTTTATTGAAAATGGCTTCAACAATAGAAAGGCGAAATTCAGGAGCAAGTTGTTCAAAGAAGGGAGCAAATTCAGGGTCTTTCCAGATCTGAACGATGATTGGCGCTGAGGCATTGCAGAAAAATTGATTTATGGCGTGGCTATCAAACTGAATTTTACCGTTTGCCGCTAAGGTCAATATAGTACGGTATTCACGGAGAATGAATTCATCGTATTGTTGTTGATTTGCCGGTATCAGAAAGTTATAGGCCAATGCCGCATCTTCATCATCTACGTCATCTTCATCTATTTCTCCAGAACCTAAAATGTTCTGGGCAAGTATTTCATCTTGCGAATAGATTAACTGAGCAAATCCAGCTTGGTAGGCTTTAGGGACAGTTTTATAAGCGCGAAAAAAATCACTAGATAACTCCACGCCTATCAAGCGTAACTGCTGATTCAAAAAATCAAAATTATCTGGAGAGATAATGTTACTGTTATCGATAATTGCTTGTGCCACAATCCAGCAATAGCTATTCTTTCTGACATCATCAAATTTATCGCGAGCTATTTTTACTGCGCTTACTATTTCATCATGAGTCATTGGCATTGTTAGTCACTCTCTTTGTAGGTTTCAGTTTTGTCAGCATAAGCTATTTAATAACGTATAGTACTGGATGAAGCTTAAGAAAATATTAACCTCATCCTCTGGGTTAGCCGGGTCTTGCTGCCGCTTTAATGGCATCATCTATTACTTTTAGCTTGTCATCTATCTTGATTTGAGCGCCAGTTCTGCCAAATCTAAACAGAAAAAACTGTGAACGATGTTCGGAAAATATAACTTCACTTCTTGCTTTCACCAGCAATTCTTTTTTCTTCAAGAGATCATGTTCAGCATCTACGGCAGCTTCAAGTTGCTCATATCCGCCATTTCGTATCTGTCCTTGCCACTCGTATCTCTGATTATCGTTAGAGCTGTTATGTGCCACTGTTAATAGATTATTGAGTACTGCAGTAGTTGTTTCGTATTCACGTTCATTAAAACTTAAAGGGTTGTTATCATCGTCATTAGCATGAGCATGGTTATATGCTCTATTGAGAATGTGTCTTGCTTTGTTAATTTGCAAATGAGGGTATTGGCCAGTGGATAAGGCTAAAGAAAATATTTCTGTCAGAGTCCGCTTTTCTATGTTAGCTAAAAAACGGGTATCTAATTTGTCTTGAAGTTGGTTTGCTAATAATCTTTTTATGAATAAAAATAAGTTTAAAATATTTGTCGCATTTTGCGGCGCATCACCTTTTAAAGAAGTTAGTGTGGCATCTACATTGACACCTGTCGTTAATAAATGAATCATTTTCTCCGTATTATCCTGCATTGCGGCACCAGCTAATGCTTGTACACCTTGATTATGGCGGTTGATATCGAGGCCAGGAGAAAACAAAATATGAATCATCGTATCCACAGTGACATCACGAGAGCTAGCTGCTGTCACTAAGGCTGTAGGTGCTTTTGATACGGTTGGTTTAGCTTGATTGATATCGGCTCCTTTGCTTAAGAGCAAATCAATCATGTCAGGGTTATTTCCTAGTGTTACAAGATGTAATGCACTAGAGGAGTCTCCAGGATTGAAGATGTTAGCTTGTGCACCAGCATTAATGAGTTGAATGCTAATATTCCACTGAGCATGCGCTGTTGTACACAATAGCGCTTTGCCGTATTCCATTTTCTTTGTTGCTTCTTGCTCTGGGTCTTCCGCTTTTTCTTCTTCAGGATTGTTTAATATCAGTGGAGTAACCGCTTCCCAGAGTTCATGTTTGACTGCATAGACAATGGGAGAGTCGCCTTCACTATTTGGTTGCCATATATCAATATTTCCAGCGATGGCTGTTTGAATGGCCTTTCCTACTAGGTCAGCACTGTTGGATTGAGTGACAAAATGGATGATTGTTTCACCTGTAGTCAATGGTGTTTCAAAAAATTCTTTTAGATATTTTTTGTCGGTTTCCATTCCTAAAAGAAACGCTTCCACTAAGATTGCGGCGCATTCTTTATTCTCATTGTTACGTATAATGGCTGCGAACTCTGGCTTTTTCCAGATTTTAAGCAGTACGATGGGTGAGGTAGTGCTAATGAAATTTTTGAGGACGGTTTTGGGAATATCGCCCTTGTTTGTCATGGCGATTAAGGTCAGGTATTGTTCTAAGATGAATTCATCATAATCTATTTGGACGGATAGACGCATTGCATTGTATCTGACCGCCGCTGGCTTACCTTGCTTATCTGCGGGCAAAGGTTTCAGCACAAAAATATTCTTTTTAACAAATTCTCGTTGAGAGAGAATAATTTTAAAATAAGTTTCACGCATTTCAGGCTTAACACTTTTGTAAGCAACCAGAAAGTCATTATTTGGCGTGTAACAACTGGTTGCTCTTAAGTATTGATTAATCAAACCGTAGATTGGTTGACCATCTTCATCGAGTATTTCTGCCTCAGCATCGTCTTTTTTTTCTTCGGGTTGAGCGGGTCTATCTAAGCCAAAAGCGCTTGCGTCTATGCGACCGGGTTTTTTTGCTATCGCATGTTCGCCTTTGTCAGGAGTGTAGTCTTTTAACCAAATATTGTTGAGCACGGCGGCTGTGATCCAGCAATAGCTACCTTGATTGACAGGCGCAAGTTTTTTAATACTGAAGTTGAACATATCAGTAAAAGGCATATTGGCCGCAAACTTAAGGCCGTATTCAAACGCTTCTCGTGTTCTGGCGTCAATGCAGTAAGCATTCAATTTGCCGCAAAAGATCTTGACATGCTCACTGCCTTCTCCTAGGTCTATTCCTCGTAAATTATTAAAAATGCTAATAAATAATTTAATGAGTGAGCTGGTAATAGCAATTTCGCATTCTTCTCCCCTTAGAATGCGACCATGTTTCATATAGTTTTCAAGATGGATGGGAGCAATGCCAGCGCCATCATTAAAATAGCAGTTACCATAATCTCTGAGACGATCCATATTATCTAAAAGATAGATTAATGTCTTAATTACTATTTGTAAGTGACTCTTTTCAGAGTAATCTAATTTATGAGGATTTCCTGCGCTCAAAGCATTGTCGCGAATCAAGACTAATTCTGCTTTTAATTCCGCTCGATTTTGCATGTTTTATCTCTCTTATAAATTTATATGATTGATTTTGAGTGCAGTTTGTTTCATGAATTGTCTGGTATATTCATAAGCGTTTGTCTGTAAGTTATTGCTGCTGCAATTCGTATTTGTCCATTTATCAGCACAAGGGAAGTCGCGCGATAGAGACCAAAACGATAAGCTTTTTAGACCTTTTTGTTTTGCAAACTGAGAAAGGGTATCCACATTTTGCAAAGTAAATTGTTCAGTACTCACATCGTTAACACCAATCATGGGGGTCACTTCGATCATGTGCCAGATGCGGTCATTTGTTTTTTGTGGATAAAGACTTTTAAGAAAATCAAATAAATTGGTGGCAGCCACAATAGCATATTGCCCCATATCGCCGTTGTAAGAGGGGCCGTAGTCCATTGCCATAATATTCACTGTAAAGTCGAGATCATTGCTGGCTGCGGTTTTAATCGCCTCTCTACCTACGCTGGCCAGCCCTTCTGGCATAACAGGTAGGGTAAAGCTAATGGGCAAATTGGGATGGCTATGTTGAATTTGTTTTAGCGCCGTCATGATTTTTTCGATATTCGCTGTGCCATTCTCAATATCAAAATCGATGGCATCAGCTTGATAGGTGTTAATCACTTTTTCGTAAGCACTCACCAGTTGCGTTGTGCTGCACGCTAACGAAATATCATTACCAGTTGCGCCACCGAATGCGATGACAACGTTTAATTTATTTGAGTGCATGGTGTCTATCATGCGTTTGCCCCAGGCTGTGTTGACAGCATAGGCAGCTTGACCGCCCCAAGCTGGATCGCATGTGCCAGCATCCGTGATAAACGCTAAATGAAAACTGTTTGCGCTGGAGGCTTGGCTTATTTCGCTAAGATCAGCGGGAGCCAGATCTTTTTGTGTGGCATCCCAATGAACATTCAGTGTCAGGTCGGCATAAGGGCTGACAGTATAGGTTTGAGTTGGTTCAATTGATAAGGCAGCCATAGCGGTTTGGTTTGCTAACAGGCTACTAATCGTTAGAAAAAGGATTGAATGTAAATTGGACTTATTTAAACCCACTTTTTACCCCGTTTATCTGCGTTATATGGATCGTCTTTTTATTAATTTGTTATTGAATAATACAGGGAAAAGCTTAAGAAAATCTTAGGGTTTAGCCTATTTTTAATAATTTTTAGGGAGGGGGCGGAGGTTTGCTTTTTATCTTGGTAAATCAAATTCAGCGGCTTTTTTAAGTAAGTGATTTATTTAGCTAATTTTTTAACGGTACGATCTAAAATACCATCAATTTTAATTTGAGCATCGGTTCTGCCGATCTTGAATAGGAAAAAGGAAGATCGATGTTCTGAAAATAAGGGTTCCTTTCGGGCATTTTCAAGTAAGACTTGCTTTTGATCAATGCTTTCATAAGCTTCAGCTGCGATTTCTAGCTGTTTTAAGGCTTCTTGCCTCAGTTCATTTTGCCATGCATACGCGTCAGGTTCGGTACTGACATGAATAAATTGAAATAATTGATTGAGTGCTCTTGTGGTTGGGGTATAAGCATCCCCTATAAAAGACAGGCTAAGATGAGCTAATGGCTTTTGAGGGACGGCCTGAAGCAGGTGCCTGATGCATTCGTGCAAAATAAATTGCGCACGATTTTTATTTTCTTCTTTGGCTTCCCGGTTTTGCGTCACAGCATCGAATAAATCTTCAATGAGTTCGGGTTTGATGCGATGCAGGAATCTAGTATCTTCACAGGGAAGTAGTTGATTATCCAGTAGACGGTTAATCAAAGCGTAGAGTTTTAAAATATTTTGGACGTGCGGATGATTATTTTTTTCTGCAATTTGCAGTGCTGTTAAGCCATCCCCGGGGAGACGTGCGGAGACAGCATCAATATTGGGAAGAGAAAGGAGGGCGACTAATTTAGTGACTTGATTAGTGCGTGCGGCGATGAATAACGCGCTTTCTCCCGCTATTTTGGTATTTGGCTCAATGCCTGGATTTGTTAAGAAATAGGCGAGCGTATCCAGTGTTACTTTGTATTCTCTTACTGCGCAAATTAATGGTGTGATGCTGGAAGGATTTGCAGGATCGCATTGATTGAGGTTAGCTTTAGCTACTACTTGGCTATCTAAAATGCCGGTTTCGTTTCTTAATAAGGCGTAATGAACAACGCTATAATGAGTCTCAGGATGAAAGTGATGCGTTCTTGCGCCTGCTGCAATGATTGTTTTTACGTGTTGCCATTCTGAAAGATGTGCGACATAGACTAATGCTTTTCCTAGCTCTTCCATTCTTGCTGCTTGCATTTCAGGTATTTTTTCATTCGCCAGGAAAGGGGCAATGCAATTCCATTGCTGGTCTTTAACGGCGACGACAACTGCCGAATCGCCATCTTGATTAGGGGCCCAAATCTCAATTTCGTGAGGCAATGCGAGTTGAATGGTCTCTTCTAATAGGGCAGGGTTGTTGGTTTTGGCAGCGAAATGAATAACTGTATTTTGACGATATAAAGGTGTATGGAAAAATTCTCTTAACGCTTTATTGTCAGGTTTAATCAATTCCAATATGCCTTCAAACAAATGCTCATAGTGGGGGTTTGGAACCGCCAGGAGTAATTGTGTGAACTCGGGATTTTTCCAGAGTTTTAATAGCATGGCAATAGAGAGATTTTTAAATAAATTTTTGATAACGGTGGGTTTTAGTATTCCTTGTCTGGTCATATCAAAAAGAGTTTTATATTGCTCCAGTATGAAATCGTCAAAAAACTGCTGATAAGAGAACCGCAGGCTTCGGAATTTTTTAGAGACGTTTTCTTCTCTTTTTGCTTCGTGAAAAAAAGAATCGTCAAACATGTGTTGTTCTATGATCTCAGGCTGGTCGAAAATAATTTTAAAATACACGCCTAATAAATAGGTAGGCACACTTTTGTATGCTAATAAATAATCGCTGCTGGGAACGGTAGATAATACATTTCTGAGATAGGTGTCTATCAATGGCACGCTACCAAAATCAAATGCTCCATCAAATTTGGCATAAGCATTTTCGCCTTCATCTGCTCTGAATGCTTTTCCCCATTGATCGCTGATAATAGCTGCTAATATCCAGCAATAGCTTGCGTGAGTTGTTGTAGTGGGAAGTTTTGCCTTACATTGATTGATGATGACAGTAAATGCTGTGCCATTTTCGATTTGATACGCATATTCAAAAGCCCGGCGGGTACGAGCATCAATGCAATAACCATCGAAACTACTGCAATACTGTTGTATATGAGCCAATCCCGCCGCCTTTAGTTTGCTGTAGTTATCAATGAAAGGTTCAATCAATGCATTGAATAAAGTGCGTTCAAGGTCGATTTCAAATTTAAATTCCCTTTGACAGTGATTTTCAAGATGGATGGGTGCAATTCCCCAGTGGGAATAAAGATTACGATAATGTTTGATTTGATCAATGTTTTCGACAATATGAACCATCGTTGTGATGACGGTGGTGAGGTTGCTAATGTCATATCTTGATAGATGAAAAGGATTTTCAGGTGAGAGAGATTCTTTTTGAATAGCGTGTAATTGTTGTAGTAACGCTTCTCTGGTTCTCATTTTTAAATTTCACCCACGCTATTTGCTGGTTTCTATCAAGATTAAGTATCGCTTTCTATATTCATTGTAATTTGTGTTCTGACTTCATTTCATTTTCTAAATTATCATCAGGTATTGTAGGCGAATCAACTTGGTGAGAATTAAAAAAAGGATAATGTGAGTTTAGCGCTCTAATCGAATTTTGGGTTTGGGATTGAGGGTAATTCAGATTGAATTCTAATAAAGTAGTAACACCTAAGCCTTCAATGGATTTGTTGAAAAATTGCAATAAAGTTTGTGCATATCCTCTGAATAAGCCAAATCCACCGGTACTTTGAGCGGGAATGGATCGTGTAACGGGTCGTGAGCTGCTTTCTGCCTGGGCCACTTCTGCTTCATCTAGTCCAAGGATAAGGCTGGTTGCATAATTAAATGGTTTTCGAGTCCGGTCTTCAACGCAGTAACCTGTCATTTTGCTGCAAAAAATTTTAATGGGTTCATGGCCCATGTCTTTTAAGCCATTAAAGCAAAAAATAAAAGTACCAAAAAGAGCGTCGCTCAGGACTTTTTCGCGTAATTTCCCTGATGGGTGATTTTCCAGGTGAATTGGAGCAATGTCTGTGCCAGCAGGAAAATGACAACCTCCATAAATGATTTCTTTATCATCAAGATGATCAATGAGATAGAGGAAGGTATTAAGCACCACTTTTAAATTGTTGGCTTCTTCCTTGGTCAATTGATAAGTGTTTTCTGGGCTCAATGCTTCTTGCTGGATGCTTTTTAATGAAACTTTAAAATCATTACGGGTTGTAGACATCGTATTATTCACCTTGGTAGCTTTAATAAGTTAATGCTCTTCACGCTCGTCGATCTTGTTTCACCCATAAATTATGACTTGCGAGGTGAAGGGGTGTCTGTGATGACTAGGTCATCATAAAAATCTGTACTTTCTTGTGTGGTCTGCAGTGCAGGTATGGGCGAAGGCTTGCTCATGACAGATGATGTTGCTCGTGGTGCCCACAATGGATGGATTATACTAGCTTTCATTGGTTGTGATGTTATAGCAGAGCTTGATTGGGCTGGCTGCACCTCGGCTTCTTGACTGACACCATCTTCTACGGGTGCGGGAGGCATGCTATTTTTTAATTCTTCGACGTCTTCTGCATGTCTTGTTTGGCTTACAGGCATTGCACTTATTTGACCGCGTGTTGGATCAATAGGAGTGACAGCTTTTTCATTTTTGCTTTGGGCAGTCGCTTCTGTTTGTTGTTTCACCCCAGCATTAGCGGGTTCTGTAGGATTTCCATTTTTTTTATCGATCTCTTTCTTGTTTGCATAATAGGCCAGAAGCGGATTGAGATTCACTTTAGGTTTTGGTTGCGCGCCAGATGCTCCTGAAGCACTCGATTTTAATTGAGGTTGACTAGTATATAATCTTACACCCGCCGCTTGTGAAGCGGCGCTTGCTGCTGCGAAAGGCGGCTTATGGTTATTTTTCTCCTCACCTCGGCTGTGATTGTGTGGCTCCGTAATAGCAAAGACTTTATCTAGCAAATTTTCCTGTCCTAAATATTTGAAGACATGAGGATCATCCATTTCTTTTGCCGCTGCTTTTAAGCTAAATTTAGCACTGGCAGTGCCGCGCTCTTCTTGTAGCCTTTTAGCATATGAAGGATTAACGCCTCTGGCCGCATGCCCGAGAAAAAAAACGGGATGCTGTAGGGCGGTTTGAATCGCAACGTATCGTGCAACAGGTTTTTGCTGAAAATGAATAGGGGCGAGCAAATGTAATATCTTTCGTTGTAATGTTTCAATAAAGATTATTGTTGAGTTTGTATGCTGCTCTACAGCTTTTTTTAATGAAAATAAACTTTGAAATGAAAGTAAGCTTCTGTTAAACATTCTTTCATAAACTAATATTTGTCGTATACGATTATCATCGTAAAAACGTAAACATTTTTCTAGAGTATCAAGACCGTTCAGTTCTTTCATTAAATCCGCTAAAAATATTTCTTTATCCAGTTTGCTATAGGTAAAACGACAGCCTTCATCTTCAGCGATTGCCATGGCTTTGAGCAGTGTTAGTTTAGCCGCGACATAAGGTATTCGTTTTTCTTGTTTACCATCAATGGTTGTGACTGCAATGGTTCCATCGGGTTTTCTAGGTAAGTCATCTAGTGCGGAGCAGACTGCTTGAGCGAACTCAGGATCGTTTTTGATTAAAACATAAAGCGCCTGACTATTATTATCTTCTGAGATGGCGGCGAGATAGGTTTCAACTACCATGTCGTCAATTATTTCTGCACCATAATCAAATAAATTAGAAACCAGTGTTACTGAAGCTCCGCTGGAAATGGCGCGGAATAATGTGTTGATAGGTATGCCGTTTGCTTCTTGTGTAATATGGGGATTAGCATCATTTTCAATAATGCAATTTGAAATGCACTCTTTGCTTTTTTTATGAATATACTGATGCAACACTTCGCCGGCAGTATTGGGCGATTTAAAACAGAAATGTTCAACGATTCTCAGGACGGTATTACGATTTTCAGGTGTGATAATAAAGTCATCTTGATAAAATGCCGTAACTAAGTCTAATAATTTTTTTTTGTTGGGTTTGGCTAAAAGATAATTAAGATAGGCATCTTCTTCAACTTCATTATCTCCTCCAGCTTCAACCGCAAATTCCATTTTGAATTCGCCGCTATCGAATTTGACAACAGAGCCTTCAATTGAGGTATTTTCTAGCAGTTTCATGAGGTCGATGAGTTTTGGCCGCCATGCGGGAGCTTCTCTGTTCCCAAATTTCAAGCCAAAATCAAAGGCTTTTCGGGTGCGTTGATCAATGCAATTGCCAGTTAATAAGTTACAAAAGTGCGCGACTTTGTCATTGCCGACGGCTTTGAGATTATTAAAGCTCATGATGAATATTTCGATTAAGGATCCAAAGAGGTAGGGTTCGCGATCATTACCTAGAGGATGATTTTCCAGATGGACGGGTGCAATGCCTGCGGCATAAAGCGTCTTCTCGTTGTTAGCGAGTCTGTCAATGTGCTGGATAAGGTAGAACAAGGTGTCCAGGACTATTTTTACGTTAGTTTTAGTCGCTTTTTTCAGATTGTAAGGGTTTTCTTTACTTAGTAATTCATTTTGAATAAGGATTAATTTTTCTTTTGATTGTAGACGATTTTGAACGCGTATCAGTTTTTCTTCTTTTTCTAATTCTGCGCGCGATTTGCTCATGATGTTTTCTCGTCGGTATGTGTTATGAATTATTATTAGTCTTAGAATACTATCGAAAAAAGCTTAAGGAAGTCTTAAATTTAAACAAAAAAACAAGGATTTATGTGTAATTTAGCTAATAGATCCGTACTTAGATCCCGCGGGCACATAAGCCGCGGGAGGGTCAGATTGTTGGAGTGTTTATAGTAGTTAAGAGCTTGGGCGTGGGCTTTCTAGCTCATCTGCCGCATTATCAGCGGGTTTTGGAGCCTGTCCAAGACGGTTACCCATTTCTTGCATTTCAGTTTCATTTCCCTGGATAGCTGTAGGCCGACGTAAATCGGCAAAGAAGTGACTAAGCTTTGACCTGGCTGTTTGTGTGAATGAACTTCCGGTTGCGGCTTGAATTTGAGCCGGAGGTTGGTGATTTTTTTGTTCTTCCTCTTCATCGTCGAGGCCAGGTATAGGGTTAGACTGTTGTTGGCTGTGCAGAGCACCAAAAGTTTTGATGAAGGATAATTCTTTGGTCAGCTTATCGTCTATATCACGGCCAATATGAGCAGGGGAGAATGCATCATGTGCTAATGCTTGAATCGCCATGTTTCTTGCTACTTCTGGCTGATGACGAACTATGTCTGAAACTAATGTGACTATTCTTGCTTGCGCTTGTTTTATTAATTCATTTTTTGTGGCGGTATAGCTCGTGCTTAATTTCGATAACAGGTTACGTTTGTAAGCTAAAATAGAGGCATTAATATTATCTTCATAAATTTTAAGGCATTCAGAAAGGGTTGTGGCTGACAGTATTTGTGATGTGAGCGCTCTTCTAAAATCTGTTTTATCTTGTGCGCTATAGTCAAACTCGTGACCTTGTTGTTCCAGGATTATCATTGCAGCCAAAAGATTCGTTTTTGCTTTTACTGCGTCTACGGGGGCGCTCAGTATCAGAAAATAATTTTGCTCTTCCTTAAGGAGGCCTGGTTTTTCTCCAAGCATTGCTGCTATTTTTACAGCCAAAAGATTCGCTTTTGCTTTTGCTGCATCTGCAGGAATGCCGAGAACATTGAATGGATATTTCTCGCTATCTGCGACAGCTTGATCTAATTCATTCCGAACAGATTGCAAAGCATCAGGGCTGTATATCAAGTAACTTTGAACAAAGAGAGCGATAATTTCTGGCGAACAGGAAGCTATAGCCCTTTTCATTGCTTTATTGCCATCATTCAGTGGTGGGCCATTCTCTAATAATAACCTAATTAAATCTTCGTCAGGATTATTAACAGTGACGCTTATTAATAAGGAGGTGATATTAAATTCTTTAATAAGTACTTTATAATAATTCTTTCGAAAAATTTTATCCTCGTGCTTTTGTTGCTCCCACAATAAACGATAATGAGCGCAGGTGCGAGAAACGAGGGACATGTTTTCATCGGAAATCTGAAATTGATCCGAACAAAAATAAGTAAGCGCTGCTTTTAATTTTTCTTGATTGGCACTTAGCAATTCCAGATAAGCATCACTAATGATCTTAGGATCTAAGCCTTGAATAGGTAGGGGATCTAGATGAGGAGCGACTGCTGGCCGTGCTTCGTCCTGAACATTAACCTTGCCGAATTCAGGCTCATTGTCTCTTTGCTCAGATTCTTCTTTTGACATGGCAGGTTGAGCGACGGGAGCCACTTGTTTGAACTCGGCCGCGTCTGCTGCAGCTAATGAGAGGCTAGCGGGAGCGGTATTGAGTGTATCTATCTCAATTAAAAGACTAGTCAAATCATTAAAAGCTTCTTCGTGCGATGCAAAATTATTTCTTAGGTTCATGAGGCAGTCCTGTTTTGAGTTAGAATACTTGCTGTGTAATTTATCAGCATAAGCTTAAGATAGTCTTAAATAATGATTATCTGCGGAAAAGAGAGAGCAAATAAGATGTTCTTTTTGCATCAATGGATCTTGACCCTATATTCGGTGTAATACGGCTTGTAGGATTTAATGAAACCCGGAATCCCGCGGACACAAGCCGCGGGAGAGTAGATGGTTGGAGTGCTTTATTATTGAGGGCGTGGGCTTTTTGGTTCATCCGCCGCATTATCAGCAGGTTTTGGAGCTTGCCCAAGGCTAACCATTTCTTGCATTTCAAATTCATTTGCCTTAGCAGGTTGAGCAGCGTTTGGTTGACGTAAACGCGAAAAGAAAAGACTAAACCTTGATTCAGCCGGTGCAGGTGGGTTTGCAGCCGCAGCCGCTCCTTGAGCTGGAGGTTGATGATGTTTTTGTTCTTCTTCCTCTTCTTCATTGTCGAGAGCCGGTGCAAGATGAAGCTGTGGCTGGTTGTATTGTGCCGCCAACTCTGGTCTCTCGTCATTCAAAGCTTTGATTCTGGTTAATGCATTGGTCATTTCAGCTTTTATATCACGGCCAATATGTTTAGGTGAAAATGCATCGTGTGCCAAAGCTTGGCTAGTCAGATCTCTTGCCGCCTCAGGTTGGTGAAGTACCATATCGGAAAGTAACGAAACTATTCTTGCTTGAACCTGGTTGATTAATGCATTTTTGGTTCCTGAATAACCTGTGCTTAATCGAGACCATAGATTGCGTTTATAAGTTAAAATAGGCGCATCAATATTATCTTCATAAATTTTAAGGCATTCTGAAAGCGTTATTGCGCGTTCTATCTTTGCGGTGAGGTCTTTTCTGAATTCTATTTTATCTTGTTCACTATATTCAAACTCGTGGCCTTGTTTTTCAAGGACTGCCATTGCAGCTAACAGATTTGCTTTTGCTTTTACTGCATCCATAGGAGTAACGATAACTTCGAATGGATGTTCGTCGCTATTTATGACAGCTTGATCTAATTGATCCCGAATAGACGGCAATGCATCAGGGTAGCCTTGAATAAAGAGAGCAACGATTTCTGGTGAACACGAAGCTAAAGCCATTTTCATGGCATTATTATCTGGATCGAGAGCGCCATTTTCTAGCAATGATTCAATTAAACCCTTGTCAGGATTATCAATGACGCAGCGGAGCAAGGTAGTGACCTTGTATTCTTGAGCAGCTCTCGGTTCTTCATGATAGCGACGAACATAAGTATTTACGCTAGCATTGTTGTCCATGAGGATAGTTGAGAGGAGACTTTTATCTGGATTATTGATATGTAAAAATAAAAGCTCGCCTGCAAAGCGGCCATTCCCCAGTGAGCCATAATGAGCGCATGTGCGAGAAATGAGAGACATGTTCTCATCGGAAATCTGACATTGATCCGAATAAAAATAAGTAAGCGCTGTTTTTAATTTTTCTTTATTAGCACCCAGCAATTCCAGATAAGCATCACCAATGATTTCAGGATCTAAGCCCTGAATTGGTAGGGGATCTTGATGAGGAGCGACTGCAGGCCTTGCTTCATCCTGAATATTTACCTCGCTGAATTCAGGTTCATTGGATCTTTGCTCGGATTCTTCTTTTGACATGGCAGGTTGAGCGGCAGGAGCCACTTGCTTGAACTCGGCAATCTCTGCTTCAGTTAATGAGAGGCTAGCCGGAGCGGTATTGAGGGTGTCTAACTCAATTAAAAGGCTAGTCAAATCATTAAAAGCATCTTCGTGCGATTCAAAATTATTTCTTAGCATGAGGCAATCCTGTTTTGTTGGAGTTAGAAATACTTGGTGTGTAATTTACCAGCATAAGCTTAAGATAATCTTAAATAATGATTATTTAGTGAAAAGAAGCAGCGCAGTCTGACTTAAAAGTAAACAAGACTTCTTGAAAACGCTAAGGCGTCACTTGCAAAACGTTTTTGGGTTAAATATAATTGGCGCTCATTTCAGTTTATTCTTTTTATTTCTTTTCCCCTCTATTTTTTCCAAGTTACCTATTTTACTTTCCCAAGGGGTCTTAAATGATATTTAACAAAATATCAGGTCTCACCTTGCTTGAAGTACTGCTGAGTTTGGCATTGTTGTCATTTGCCTTGTTAGGTATGGACGCGATGGAAGTTGCAGCACTCGGACAGGCAAATGAGAATTACTATTTCAATGTTGCTGAAAATCAAATGCAATCTCTCGTGGAAAGACTGCGAGTACTGGGATCTTCCGCGGGCATCGAATCCATTAAGGCAAGCTGGAATGAGGAGGCCGAGCGCGCTTTGCCGCTTGGAAGCGGAGCCATTAGTGGTGCTTATCCAATTTATACTCTCATCATTTATTGGGGCATTCAGCATGGCCCTTGTATTAAACCCCATTTAGGTCTGTCTGGATGCTTAACAGAAAATCTCATTGTGTAGGCATGACATTATTAGAGTTATTAATTTGTATTGCTTTAAGTTTAACGATAGTAAGTGGTTTATCATCCATCTATTGGATCACAGAAAAAAATCACCAACAACAATTGGCCTTAAATATCATAGAGGACAATGCGCGCACGGCCTTTCATATTTTAAAAAATGATATTCAATATGCAGGTTATATTGGATGTGCAAAACTAAAAACAGATGATGTGATTGATGCAAACAATCGTCCTTACTTGTCGCCATGGAATCGTGTCTATGGAACAGAAAATCGAATAACAGTGATTCATGCCAACAAGCTAAGTGCTAAGGTATTAAAGATTGCTGACGACGCCTCTTCTGTTTGGGTAGCTGCAACGCCCGTCTTTAAAAAAGATAACATAGTGATGATTTCAAGTTGTCAGCATGCAGAGGTATTTTCCTTGAAGGAAGTTAGTTATTTTAATGCAATGCAAAGACTTTCTGCTATTTCACCCTGGCATTATGCTTACGATTCCTCTTCTGAAGTGAGCCGTCTCAATCAAAATACCTATTTTGTTAAAGCTACCAATAGAAAAGATCTGCATGGCAAATCTATTTCCGCGCTGTATGTCGAAAATATCCAGCATAAAGTCACCGAATTGGTTGAAGGTGTGGCAGCGATGAAGTTGAAATATGATGTAAAAATTAACGATAAAATCATTTCGATGTCCGCCGATGAAGTGACGGATTGGTCGGCAGTGAAAGGAGTGTCGATTCAGCTCCGATTATCTGCGGTTTACGGCCTGCCATTACAAAAAGACTGGTATACCTATATTGCATTACGTGAGTTATAAAAGTATGAATAGTTGTCGCGGCTTTGTATTGATAACGGTTTTATTGTTTTTGCAAATATTCGCGATCTTAAGTTTGTATGCGCTTCAAACCAATCTACTTCAAAATAAAATAGCCGGTCAATTTTGGCATAAGCATCTGGAGCAGGTTTCAGCCGAAGCGTTGCTTCTGTCACTTGAAAAAAATAAACAACTTGATGCGAGTGCCTGTGTTGTTCCATCAATGTCCGTGATTACTTTTACTACACAAACAATAGATTGGTGGCAATCGGTATCTTGTACTGGCAATTTTAATTTGTTCCAGTACTATTATGTCATAGAAAGACTGGGCGCTGATGCTTGTTCTTATATAGAGCAAGCTAATGAAGGCGGTTCTATAAGAGTGAAAGCGAACTTTGTTCGTCTGACATTATTGTTAGTGAACCAACAGAATTTAAATGAAAAAGTCATGTTACAAACGGTGCTTGTGCTGGCTAGTCTAAACGATGAAATCTGCGAGACTACGCCATATCGAGTGACACCAGGGCGTCAGAGTTGGCGTGAGTTGATCTAGTAGCACGAACCCAATCCGTTAGCGCATGGTAAGAGTATCTCATTCAATCAGGGAGTATTTATGGCAGAAGGTTTATTGAAAGACAAGGTAGTATTCATTACTGGAGCAAGTCGTGGAATAGGTCGCGAGATGGCATTACGTTTTGCACGTGATGGAGCAAAAATTATTATTGCCGCGAAAACCGCTGACCCGCATCCTAATCTGGAAGGTACTATTTATTCCGTCAGCAAAGAAGTAGAAGCCGCAGGTGGTCAGGCGTTACCTTTGCAATTGGATATTCGTGATGAAGCCATGGTCTATGGTGCTGTTGCCAAGGCTGTTGAGACCTTTGGTGGAATTGATATTTTAATCAATAATGCGAGTGCTATTTTTGTTTCGCCGACCTTAGAGACACCGATGAAGCGCTTTGATTTGATTAATTCGGTAAATGCACGAGGGACGTTCTTGTGTTCACAAGCTTGTATTCCGCATTTAAAAAATGCCGCTAACCCGCATATTCTTAATTTATCACCACCACTTAACATGAAACCAAAATGGTTCAAAAACCATCTGGCTTACACCATGTCAAAGTATGGTATGAGCATGTGTACTTTAGGAATGGCTGAAGAATTTAAATCGGCTGGCATTGCGGTTAATTCTTTGTGGCCTAAAACCACAATTGCTACCGCTGCAATTGAAGTGAATTTTCCAAAACAAATCATGGAAGCCAGCAGAAAGCCGATTATTGTGGCAGATGCAGCCTATGAAATTGTGACCAGCAATAGTCGAGAAACTACGGGTAATTTCTTTATTGATGAAGAGTTGCTGCGTGCGCGAGGATACACTGATTTTGATGCGTATTCATTGGTCGCGGGTAAAGAGTTATATCCTGATTTATTCTTAAACTAAACGCCTGGATCCCGTTAAGCATGTAGGTTGGGTTTCGCAAAAAACGCTCAACCCAACCTACATTTTATGTTCCAGGAATGTGGGTTGCAAACGGACAACAGCAGAAATAAAAGAGCAGGATCAGGATCCAAAAGCCTTGCTACAGTAAGTGGATGTCTCAGTGGTGTATTAGGCTTCCTCTTAGCCGAGGCTTGCGCACCACACCAGCTATCTGACTTCCTCTATTTTCATTGTTGGGCTTAGATTCTTCTCCTGCTTACTATTAATATAGTACTTTTTTTGACAAATGCCACTCATTTTTTGTACAAAAGCTGATTGACTTTGTGCATAAAAAAGCGCTTAAATGCCCCACTCAATCCACTCAGCAATGAGCGGAAAATAAAGGCCTAATTTTATTGGTCTTTTGTCAATGTGTTGCATTGCTGTAGCGTACATTTGCATTTTTTCTGCGTATGCCAGCTTTTCTGCGGCTAAAAACTTTTCTTTATTTTCACCGTTAAAATGTGCAGTTTTATAATCAATAATCCAGCGTATTCCATTTTCATCAACAAAAGTTCTATCAATCACGAGTTGCTGAGAAATATTATTGATCATCGCAGTCAAAGCAAGCTCAGATTGCGCTTCGCTATGTGAACTGAGAATCCATTGTCCGCGTGTATCTTTCAGCATGGTATTTAATGCCGTAAAAACATCTTGAGTGGCTGAAGCAAAATCAGGCGCCAGCACACCCAGTTGTAAAAGCTGGTGTTTTAAATATCTTTGTTGTTGTTCCAGGGTTTTCCCATCCCACCAGCTTATGCCTTTCTTACTCATTTGTTGCAAAATTTGATGCACTAGCGTGCCGATGTGTTTCGCATTATCCGATGATAATTGAAAACCGGGCGTATTCTTATGTGAGGTGGCCGTCTCAACAATACTATTTTCATGAACGGGGTTAGACCATTGCTGTGTTAAGCGTTTAATGTAACGTTTAGGTATCTCGGTTGGCAGAGCCGCATGGTCCAAATCAGGAGAAGGATTAATGACGACACCTTGCTTGATGGCAGGCCAAAGTTTTTCTAACAAACTTCTTGCGATGGGTTTTGCTTCCTGACTCTTGTTTGCATCCACTTTCAAAGTAAAAAACAAATGCAGAAATTTTTTCGCGCGGGTGACAGCCACATACAGTAAACGTCCATTTTCATAATCGGATTTAATGGCATGTTGCTGCTTGATGTATTCATAAATCGAATCGGTCTCTTTCCCGGTTGCATGAACCGGCGCTAAAATCAATGCGTTACGTTCGTTTTCGCGTGGTCTCTCCATCCATAATAAAAGTTGTTTTTCATCATTCGGTGCTTTGCGTTCAAGATGAGGCAAAATAACCGAATCAAATTCCAAGCCCTTCGCATTGTGAATAGTCATAATCTGCAGCGTATTATCGGATTGGTTATTGGGGGCTGCAAACAACTTACTGACGTACGTATCGATGTTATCCAGGTTTTCGATATCGCCGCCTTTATCCAGCTTTTCCAATAATTTGAGATAAGAGCCAACGTCTTCTAAATCCGAAGATTGTTCAACACAAGCAGGTCCACCCAATAACATCCAGGTGCTTTCAACCCAAACGCGTAAAGTGGTGCGTCGACGCTCCGCCATTTTGCTTTTAAGCACAGGCAGAATGCGCGCAATTTGTTGTTGACCTTCAGCACTCATTTTTGCAATCAGGTCACTTTTTTGCAATTGATCCCAAAGGGTAGTTTGAGGTTTGTTATCGTCAATGATAACCAGATCACTTAAAGTTAATCCACACCAGGGCGCCCGCAAAATAGCAAGCCAGGCAATTCGATCAGCAGGATGCAATAATGCTCTTGTCAGCGCCATCATGTCTTGAATAATAGGGCGGGAGTTTAACGGATCAATATCAATCGCACGATAAGAAAGTCCCGCTTTTTTCAAAGCCGGTATGACATATTCCAGGTGATTACGAGATCGAACCAAAATAGCGATCGTGTCGCCGGGTCTTTCTTTCTTGGTTTGCTGAATTAAATTAACAATTTCTTGCCCTTGCATTTCATCCGAGTTGGCGTAGTGGTGCAACTGCACGTTCGAGCCGTCAATTTCATCTTTAGGATTGGCAATACATAAACTATAAGAAACAGCACCCGTTGCAATATCCTCAAAAGGTGGCAACACTTTTTGAAAACTGGCATTCACCCACTCAACAATGGTAGGCGTCGAACGAAAGTTAACGGATAAAGTCAAAGGTTCCAGTTTAATTTGGCCAATGCCTTTCTTACGTGCGCGAATGAATAAACCCACTTCCGCTTCACGGAAACGGTAAATGGATTGCATTGGATCACCGACAACAAATAAAGTGCGCCCATCGTTTGGCTCCCAGCCCGCGGTGAGTTTTTGTAGTAACCGATATTGGCTATTTGATGTATCTTGAAATTCATCAATCAAGATATGCTTAATCTGATAATCCAGAGTCAGCGCAAGATCAGTGGGCGCATCATCTGAGCCTAAGGCAGTGAGCGCTGCTTGCGCATTTTCAACATAATCAATTTCCCCGTGATTTTTAAAAACAACACGCAGTTGCGCTACAATGACTCTCAACACTAAATTAAGTGCCTTTAAAGCTTCCCACTGTATTTCCTGATATTGATAGGAAGGAGCAGCATTTAATTCACTGAGGGCGACGCGTAATTTTTCATGTTCCATCAGTTTTTCAATTAAAGCGGACATGCGTTGTTTCATTTCCGCAAAAAGCGCTTTTTCCTGTGGGTTGCCTGCGTTAGATGGCGCGGGAAAGCCTGTGGATTTATCAATTCTTTTGCGCCAGGAAAACTCTTTAGTGAGTAACAATTCACTGAGTGCAATCCAAAGCGATTTTTCTTTAAAGTGACTTTCTGGTAAAGACAAAAGATCAAGACACTGAATAATAGATGAATCACTGTTAGCGGATTTCAAGTTATACGCAGCATAACGTGCTAAGTAGAGTAGCTCCTCGCTCAACGCTTTAGGGTATTGAGCCGTAATGCTGCTTAATGCGTCAGAGACAATAGACGCAAGATGGCCCTCAAGTAGCTCGCGCAAATTTTCAGGATCACTTTCTATCATAATATAAGGTAACCATTGATCACGCTTGGTTAACATATTAATCAGCAAGTTTTGCACTTTGTTGAGATCGTTATCCATGTGGAGCAGAAGTGCTGCGATAGCATCTGCCCACACGACATTTTCTTCCAGATGCGATAAAAACTCTTGAATGGCTTCAAGATACAGTGGATACGAATCTTTTACTATCTCAGGCGGCGCGCCAAAATGCGATAGCATAGGCAGATACTTAATAAGACTCGCATTGAATGAATCAATTGTCTGGATCCGTAATCGATTCGGATTCACTAGCAGCTGCCAATTTAGGGTTTTATCTCGCTGGAGCGCGCTTTTAGCTAAACCCCAAGTTTTTTTAGCGTGAGGCGCACTAGGTTCCGCTTCCGTTGCCGCTTTTTTTAATGAATGAATGATTCGAGCGCGCATCTCAGCAGCCGCTTTTTTAGTAAAAGTAATTGCTAAAATTTCTTCAGGCGCATTGACATGGCCAAGTAACATCAGCACTCGCTGAGTGATTAATTCTGTTTTGCCTGAACCAGCTGGTGCTTGCACGATAAAAGAAAGTGTTGGGTCGAGTGCACGCCTGCGTTCGGGTTCATCTTGTAGAGCCTGGTTAATCATTTGTGTCATAAAAAAGTCTTATTTAGTTAAGCGCTATACCATTGTGTTTTATAACGGAACCGGATTAGTTTCATTGACTCGACATAACGCCTGTAATTTGCAGTATTGACAAGTTTCAACAGGATCCTTCGGATCTACCCTGGCATCACCTTGATAAAAACGATCGCCCAAGTTTTCTAGCGTTTTTTGCCATGCGAGAACTTGATCGTTCCAATTGACCGCATCGGTATAGTGATCCATTTCCGCTAAATTTTTGACAGAATCTATGCCTATCGAAAGTTGACTGATGCCATAGAAGCCCATGTTCTCAGGATTGATTTGTGCAAAAGCAATGCCTATGGTTTCACTGGGATCTATCACGCAATACAACGGCAGTTGCGGCTCATCGGGTCTGTCACCAAACCAGCCTTTGACGGGATTGTTTTTTCCCGACTTATAATCAATGATGAGTTTTTTTCCGTTATTTAATTCATCAATTCTATCAATGCGTAGCGTCACAGGGATTTGACAAAAAGTCGTTTTAACCTCTTGTTCTAGCGCGACCACTTTAAAATCCGCACGGATTTTCTCCTGGTTTAGCCAATCTAGCATAATGGATTGGAGACGCATGGATTCTAATGCCAAATAACGTAAGCTCTCAATGGATTCGCCAGCGATCAGAAAAATCGCTTGATCCACGCATCGTTGAATGAGTTCTTTTAATTCATTCTGTGCCAGTGAGAGCAGAGCGGCTTGACTTTGCAGTTCGCGCCAAATCATTTCTAATGCTTTATGCAATATGCTGCCGCGATCCGTTGCGCGCAAACCTAAAGTGGGGGCATCGACTTGTTTTGCATGCAATCGAATTTCAGCAAACGCTTTAAAAGGACAAGCTGCCTGCAATTTGAAAATTTTCGTGCCACCACGAATTTGATCGGGCGCGGTGACGGATGGCGCAATCTCATCGTGTAAGTATTCCATGTCACGACTTTCGTAAATGCAGTAGTCCGGCGTATTAAATGCCGATAAATGCAGTTGGTCCACAGATATTTCGGTGATATCGGTTATCAAAGGGCTCGGTCTTAACTCGGCGTCATCGTTTTTTAAAGCATGGCTAAAAAGCACGTTCGCCGCGCCGCGTTTTAGCTGCGTGGTGAGCTCTTTGCAATAAATTAATTCCCTATCCGCAGTGGCATGCGGCATATTTAACGTTTTCTGTAAACGCTGGGGAATAAATGGATTAGGCTTAGGAAAAGGTGGCCAAGCCGTATCATCCAGGCCCATTACCCACAGATGATCAAACGGCAGTTCGGCGGCTTCCAGCATACCTAACAATTGAATGTTTGCTTCGGGGCTTTCTGGCTGAAAAATCTTTTGAATCGTTAATCGTGTTAAATAATCCAGTGCGCGTTTGAAATGGATGGGTGCAAGCACGGTGTCAAATCCGGCGTATTCTTTCAATAAATCAAACCATGATTTGACGACTTGGTATTCTGCACTATTTAAGCTGCGTTCACCGGGCCAGCCCAAATGATTGAGTAAGTCGATAAAAATCGTGACCCATTTGCTGATTGGCAATACTTGACCGTGGATTTCATTTCTCGCGTCAAGATAAGCGTTGAATCTTTTGACTAAAGCGGGGCAAGTGGCAGCGTGCTCAATGAGTTTAGTGAGGCTAATCGTTGAAGTATTGTTGTTACGTAAAGCATTTTCTAGCTGAGCCCGTTTTGTCATTTCTTTTTCGGCTTCACCTAAAAAAGGCGAGCGCAGAATGCCGCTCAGTTTTTCAATAGGCATTTTGTTGGTATGCAAATTCAATAATTGCAGAGCGGTATGAATAACAGGATAAGATGCCAGGCTTTTACCAGCGGATATATTAAATGGTAAGGTGGTATGATCCAGTGATAAGGTATTTTCCTCTGAAAAAACAGCCGAGAAGATTTGAATAACGGATTCCCGCATTTGTTCCAGCCGTGGAAAAACGCAGCCTATCACATGGTTGGGATTGTCTTCCCAACGTTTCTTTGCCCACCTTGCCATCGTACGAATTTCAGTTTCTTCATCTGTTAATGACATGCGATGGATCGTGTTATTCGTCTCCATCGGTTCATAATAAGTAATATGGCTACCTTGATCTTTGCAGGCGGACAATAAGGTTTGATATTGTGGTGAGAACTCAGTAAAACCATATAATAAAATATGTTGCGGCGCTTCGATTTCACCGGTTTGTATTCTCTCAATTACAACGTCAGTCAGGCTGCTGGTATCCAGCCAGTGTTTCTCTTCGCACAAGGCTTGAAAACGTTCAGCCCAGCGTTGAAAAATCATACTATCTTCGGTAGTACGCAATTCGGGATCATCAATGCTGACTTGCCATTGCTTAAGTGTAGTCCATGCAGAGCGCGCGAGTTGCGCGGTGCTTGAGACTTGAAGTAGATTATCGCTTTCGGCTGAGTCGCGTAATATTTCTTCCCATAAGAGTTGTTCTTGACTGCTTGTCAGCGGTAAAAATGCTTCATCGATTTGGCTGGCGGCAAGCGCTTTCCATAAGCGTTGCAACCAACTTGTTATCGGTAAAATATCTAAACTTGGCCAACATTTTTTCCCCAATTCGCTTTGCCACAAATGATGCTTTTTTAATAAAGAAGCAGAAAGACGTCGATTTGGGGTGAGCAAAGTGGACTGTTGCTCTAATTGATCAAATAAATCCATTGTTGAATTAGCCTGCTGATATCGGAGGGGTCGAATAATATTTTGAGAAGATCACGTCAAATTGCAAGCCTGTGCCCGTTAGAGGGGCTCCCAGGACGACTTCGGCGTGATGAAGGTCCGCAATCTGGCTGACGATAGCAAGCCCTAGGCCGCTGCCTGAGGCGGTTGTACCGAGGACTCGGAAAAATCTTTCAAATACGCGTTCGCGCAACTCAGGTGGAATCCCTGCGCCGCTATCGGTAACGCGGAAGATAATATGGTTGTTTTCATTAATAATTTGTACTTTCACTTCCCCGCTTAATGGCGTGTAGCGAATCGCATTATCGACGATATTGCGGATAAGTATGCCAAGCGTAATATCATTCCCTAAAACTGTAGCATCCGGTGGTGGTGGAGCTAATTCGATTTCAATGAACTTTTCGAGTGCTACGGGCACTAAATAGGCCAATATTTCTGAGGCCAGTTTATGCAGATCAACCGGTTTTATGTCGCTTAATGCTTCTTCTTGTCCTAAGCGGCTCAGCGTTAATAACTGCGCGACCATGTGTGAGCTGCGATCCACCCCTTGGAGTACTTTCAACAAGGCATTATGTCGATCGAGTTCGGTATCGGATTTTAAGGCGACTTGCGCTTGGGTTTTGAGGGCGGCAAGTGGTGTTCTTAGTTCGTGTGCTGCATCAGCCGCAAAACGTTTGTTGCGTTCAAATGCTAATTTTAATCGGATGAATAATTGATTTAGCTCTGCCACCAACGGTTTAATTTCGATCGGAATGTTTTCTGCTGCCACCGGTTCAAGATAGGTGGACGCGCGGTTTGAAATTTCGCTAGTGACTTTGGTGATGGATCGCAAAGCTAATCCAATGATTAACCAAACCAAAAATCCAAATAACGGATAGGTGACAAGTAAAATATAAGCATTACTGACGGTAATATCGTCAGCTAGTTTGTTACGAATATCATAGAGTTCAGCCACCACAATTTTAGCATTGGTGAGGCTGTCAACTTCGGCATAAACGCGCCAGTTATTGTTTTGAATTTTACGATCACTGAATCCAATCGGAGCATCTTTTAACGGTGCGATGGAGTTGCTGGCAGAATAGAGAATTAGTTTTCCTTCTTTGCTCCAAACTTGAAATAACAAGTTTTTGGTTGCAAGCGAATTCGCTTTATTAAAATAAAACGCAATTTCTTTGCGAATATTGTCATCCGTTTTGGAAGATTGCGTCAGAATTTCGATGAAAGAAAAATTTTTGATGAGTTGCCCATCAAGATAGGTTTGGGTCACCTGTTTATCAAGTAGGTAATTACCAATCGCAGTGATTGATGACGCAACCGTTATGCTAATAAGCAAGCTGATCAGTAAGAAATGTCGTATTGACCGAATCATTTTTCTTCTTTACTTTTATCAATCATGTAGCCTATACCACGAATCGTCCGTATAAAGTTTTGTCCGAACTTTTTACGAAGATTATGTATGTGAACTTCTAAGGCATTACTGTCAACGTCTTCACCCCATCCATATAGTGATTGAGTCAGGTGTTCACGTGATAGAACACGTCCAGAATTTTCGAGTAGCTTTTGCAATAGCGCAAACTCGCGTCGCGAAACACTAATGGTTTCGTTATTGAATGTGACGGTATGAGAGGCAGGATCCATGCAAATATTATCATGCACTAACAAAGGTTCCGCTCGTGATGAAAAGCGTCTTTGTAACGCACGTAATCTGGCACAGAGTTCATCCAGATCAAAAGGTTTTGTCAGGTAGTCATCAGCGCCGCTATCGAGACCTTTGACGCGATCTTCAACTGACTCTCTCGCCGTTAAAATCAGTACGGGCATGGTTTGACCACGTGCGCGCAGATTTTGTAAAACGGTAATGCCGGATAATTTGGGAAGACCAAGGTCTAATACAACAAGATCAAATGTTTCTGTTTTTAAAGCCTGGTCGGCTGACTGGCCATCTTTCAACCAATCGACGGCATATCCATACTGAATCAGGCCGGTTCGTAAACCATCGCCTAATAACTCATCATCTTCTACTAAAAGTATGCGCATGAACTCAAGTCCCTCGATATGGGTATGTCTATAAATTTAGCTTTTTTACTTGCTGATAGCAAACGTTATTGTTTTGATCGCAATAAATGTAGTGGTTTAAAGAACTTCAGCACCTCTGGGTTGTGAATAAATGAGATGTTATAGGGGTGTTCTGCATAAAACTTTTTTATACCCGGTTGAGGGATGAGTGGATCGATTTCATTCGCAATGTTACCTAGTAAGATAAATTGCACGTCTGGTTTTTTTTGCAACAGATGGTCCATGGTGTGTTTTAAAAACGGGCGCCATGCGCGAGCATCTTTGCGTACATTGGACGGTTGTAATACTAATGACGCATTTAACAAAAGAATGCCATGTTGGATAAAGTTACCAAAAAACTCGCTAATGGTTTGCACTAAATGGCTTTTATCGACCGCAGCAATATCTGCCTGGCTGGTATGATTGGGGCTTAATAGTCCTTCGGCAATTAAAAGCATTTTAATGATATTTCGCAAAGAGGTGGCACGATTGACGGCTTTGCTTAATCCGGTTGGTGACCAGATATCGCTGACGGCGGCATCCCAAAAAGCATATCCATTTGCCGATTGTGCCCGAGGGTAGGGGGATTCACCAAACAGGACGTACTTGACTTGGTCAACAGGTAAAGAAAAAGCGTTAAAAATTTTATCGCGGCCCGGCAGCCAATCTTTGGCGGCTTTAAGTTGCTGTATATAATCTGTGTCTATTGTATTCAAACCGCTTTGAATAATAGGTTGCCAAGAGGGGTCGATGGTATTTAGATGAAATCCAGTTGTCATAGGTGGTTGCTTCTCGATACTATCTCTATCTAATGTATTTTGTAAGGTGATTATTTCATGGATATAAATTTACTTGAGATCTTAGCATGTCCTATTTGCAAAGGTGAATTGATATATGATTCGACCAGTCAGGAATTGATTTGCAAATTTGATCGGATGGCTTATCCGGTAGTGGACGGTATACCAGTCATGTTGGTTTCGCGGGCACGTCGTGTTGGTGATGATGAGTCTTAAGTTTCGGTAATCTAAAATATAAAAATATGTTCCCTCTCCCCAAACGGGAGAGGGAAGCAATGGGTTACTCTTCGCCTGTTCCGGATTTTTTCGGAGCGCTATAAATATCTTCTCCTTCCAGTGCTTGACGATTTTCACTCGTACCTTGACGTCTGTGTCGATTATGTTTCGAGAAACGTTTGCGACGACGTTGGTTTGAAGGATAACGTGGTTTTCTTTCAGCATTTGGATTTTGTGCTTCGCCTGTTGCTTGCGGCTGAGGTTGCTCATTGGTACTTGAGTTAAACGTCTCAGCAGCTGGCTCAGCACCGCGTGGCGCATGATAAATCGTTTCACGCACAGTTTCAGATGTATGCATGGGCACAACTGTCTGCTGTGTATGCGATGTTTCAGTGTAAGTATGCTGTTGTGCATTCACAATCGGTGTAGGGGTTACATGCACTTCATGTGTTGCTACCGCCACTAATGCTCTCTCTGTTGTTCTTTCTATAGTTCTCTCTGCAACAGGTCGCTCCGTTCTCTCATGTGACGTCGGTGCGGTTTCATGAATAACGTGTGTGGTCGGATGGACTACAGGATCGTGATGACGTCTTTCCCCTTGTTGACCCTGCGCCGCTTGACCGTCTCTTGGTGGATGATGTGGTCTGCGGTCACCGCCTGATTTAGCATGTCTTGGGCGGGAATCTGGGTCATGAGGACGATTCTGCTGTCCACCTGGTCTTCTGTTGCCACCACCTGTACCACCGGTTCGGCCTCTTTGGTCACGATGATGCGGACGGTTCTTGCCGCCACGTGATGAGGTATGCATCCCGGGTCTGCGTTTGTCATGGGAGGTCGGTTTTTTGGCTGGTTCCGCTTCTTTTTTGCCAAATACAGCCGTGACTAAACGCTTCAGTAAACTTGGACTGGACTTTGTTCTGCTGGATGAAGGTGGTGGTGGAGATGCAAAAGGCTGCTCACTCAGTGTGCCTTTAATAGCAGGTTCTTGATGATCTTTTTGTGCTGTCATGCTCATTTGTGGTAATTCAACTTCGGGTTTAACTACCAATTTGTAACTTGCCAGCTTTTCATCTTTTTCGGAAAGGTCAGAAATACGAATACGTTCCACTTCGTAGTGTGGTGTCATAAAGTGCTGATTCGGTACAACCAATACAGTGACTTGCTGACGTGTTTCAATATCAATAATGGATTGGCGTTTTTCGTTCAATAAATAAGTCGCAATCTCAATTGGCAATATCGCTCTGACTTGTGCGGTATTTTCTTTAATCGCATGTTCTTCAATTAAGCGAATAATAGAGAGCGCTAATGATTCAATTCCACGGATTGTGCCTTGACCCAAGCAGCGTGGGCAGGTGATTTCGCTGGATTCGCCCAAAGAAGGTCGAAGACGCTGACGAGACATTTCGAGTAAACCGAAGCGAGAAATACGTCCCACTTGCACTTTAGCTCTGTCCATTGATAAGGCGTTACGAACGCGTTCTTCCACTTCACGTTGATTGCGGGATGGGGTCATATCGATGAAGTCGATAACGATCAAGCCACCCAAATCGCGTAAACGTAATTGGCGTGCAATTTCGTCCGCGGCCTCAAGGTTGGTGGTGAGAGCGGTTTCTTCAATGTCGCCACCTTTGGTCGAGCGTGCCGAGTTAATATCAATCGATATCAATGCTTCGGTATGGTCGATGACAACCGCTCCGCCGGAAGGCAGGCGCACTTCACGTTGGAAGGCGGACTCAATTTGGCTCTCAATTTGAAAGCGTGTAAAGAGAGGGGTTGGATCTTTGTAAAGCTTAATGCGGGTAGTGAAGTCAGGACGTACCAACTGGATGTGTTGTAGAATTTCTTCGTAGACCGTTGGTTCATCAATGAGAACTTCATCAATGTCTTTACGCAGGTAATCACGAATAGCGCGAATCACCACATTGCTTTCTTGATAAATCAGGAAAGGTGCTGGGCGTTGATCTGCGACAGACTTAATGGCGTCCCAATGACGTAAGAGGATGTCTAAATCCCATTGTAATTCATCATGGCTTTTGCCACTGCCTGCGGTTCTCACAATCAATCCCATGCCTTCAGGCAGGGTGAGGCTAGCTAAATTTTCACGGAGTTCAGAGCGTTCATCACCTTCGATACGTCGAGAAATACCACCCGCTCTAGGATTGTTCGGCATCAATACTAAATAAGAGCCTGGCAATGAAATAGAGGTGGTGAGGGCCGCGCCTTTGGTGCCGCGTTCTTCTTTGTCGATTTGAATAATGAGTTCTTGGCCTTCCTCTAGCACTTCTGTAATGCTAGGACGACGACCGGTATCTTGATAACTTGGTTTGAAACAAGCGCGGGCAATTTCTTTTAGTGGGAGAAAGCCATGACGTTCTTCGCCGTAGTCCACGAAAGCGGCTTCCAGGCTAGGTTCAATACGAGTCACTTTGCCTTTGTAAATATTGGATTGTTTCTGTTCGCGGGCGGATGATTCAATAATCAAATCATAGAGATTTTGTCCATTCGCCAGCGCAACTCGCAACTCTTGATCTTTGTGAGTTGCGTTAATTAGCATTCTTTTCATTAAGCCACCTGTTTTATACAGGCACTCCGTTACTTACGTTGGAAGTGTGAGCTCTTAGGTTGAAACGATTCAAAGAGTGTAGTGGATGAGTCGAAGGGTTGCTAAATAGTAGGCCAGTCAGTCTGGGAGCGCATGGAAGCACTCGGGATAAGCTAAAGTGTCTGTCACTTTTATGTTGTTTTATTTGCATAGCTTAACCAGTATATTCTTTTAACAATGGCTTTATTCGCCTTTTCAGTTGTTATTCTCTTATAGAATAACGTTCTCATCGTGCACTCTAAAACTAAGTCACTGCCACACATAAAATCCAATCAAGCACTTGGAGCGCAGTTTATGTTTTTAGTTCAAAGTATTCGCTAACTTTTTGATTTATTGTGCCTAAAAGAGGGATGACTCATTTGATTGCGCTGATATGATGGGTAAAGTTCTCATATTCAGCTAATGTTCAATGTTTCCCTGGGCGTAAACCAAGCGCGTATACACGTTAAAAAATCTTGCCTTGATAGGCATTGCTGAATATATCAGAATTTTTCTGATGGATCAATGAGATAGAATAAGAGAGCTAACTGGGTTGATACAGAAAGATATTTCCGCCTCTGGGCAAAATCGCAAGAGGCGGAATGTTAATTTAAAAGCCAATGAGCTTACTCAGGACGGACTTGAGGTGCAGCAGGTTCTGCTACTGCAGCAGGTTGTGCTACGGGATTGGCAGGTTTAGGTCTGCACAAGCCAAACTTGTTTAAAAGCTTAGCAGTCTGGCCTTTTAATATTTTGATCGACTCGATACTGTCTGCGGTCATTGTGCGATAACGATTATCTCCAACCACAGCGCCAGCGGTTATACCAATGACGGCCCAGTTTGCTTTAGACATTAAAGACCCAATCGAAGTATTGCCTACTAAGTTAGCAATCAAAATAGGCACACGGAATACGCACATGCCAATGGCTGCCACTGTGCCGGTAATTTCCGCACATGTGTCGCGACGGGCAGGGCGTTCATTTTCTTCAGCCTGTTCTTCTTTCGCTTCTTCATTTGCCATTGGCGCTGGCGCTAATGGATCAACAGCACCTCTTCGGATCAATTCAGCACGCAAGCCATTATAGATTTCATCATGACCTATTTTGATGATGTCCTCTTTGTTCTCATCCAGAATGCGCAAAGCTTCATCCTGATTTCCCTGTTCCGAGTGACTGAGTACTTGTCTTAAGCCGACTTTTGCAATTTCCAAGCTAATATCTAAATCTGCTTGATCGGGCTCACCAATCAGTGGCTGTGAAACCAGAGCTCCAATTTCTTCGCTGGTAGGCAGTGGAGGTAATACCGGTTCCACTACTACCTGAGGTGCGACAGCAACTAGCGCTAAAGCATCGCGTCTTGCAACAGCCAATTCATTCGCTTTTCGGTATTGAGTGGAGGCATAGTGTGGGTAGTAAGCAATTAGCGCGGCAGTACCCGCTATGCACCAGGTCACGATGTTTGCTGTTTCTTGTGAAGCTGAGCTATTGCTCACTACGGCTTCAACAATGGTATTGCCCACCCATACTTTAGTGGCATACAAAGCAAACGCACTATTGGTCAGGCCAATTACAAACGGTCTTTTTAATTCTTCTGTCAAGCGACTGCAATAAGAAACATTTGCATAGTGTTCAGCCAGCGCCACTTTTCTTTCTTCACGTGTGACAGGTTCAGCAATAGGCGCTTTTTTTTCTTTTTCACGTTCGGCATTAATATCTGCCATGAGGTCACGGTCAACATATTTGTGATGCTTGACGCGAGTACCATTCCAGAAAAGATCCAGGCCTTGTTCTGCGCCGCCCAAGCCACCCAGCAAATAACCCGCTTGTTTTGGAACGCCGATGTCTTTTACTTTATCTGCTAAACCGCCGCCCAAGAAGGATAGGCTGCCGATACGGACTGCGGTGGTCAGCACGTTTTCAATCAGATATTGTACTTCAATTGCAGGATTATGATGATTTTTCAATCTATCCCAGATAGCTTTAGTTGGGACATCCCACCAGGCTTCAATCCCTTTCGCGGTTCGGGAAGCGAACGCTAATGTGACATAAGAGATTGCACCGATGAAAATGGTGCCCAGCATGATTTTACCGCCTACTTCACCGAATGTACTAATCCAGGGGTTATAAATTTCATCCATGTCGCCCCAGGCGGTGCCCGTAAGACCCATGGTAAACAAGCCCCACTTGATGGATGCATAAGCTGTGTAAGCAGGACGCTGGCAAAGACTCTTACAAAAAACATAAGGGAGACGAATCAGAGAAGTGTCATGTATCGCTTGATCCACTTGATGGGCGGAGCTTACAACTTCAAACTGAGTGCAGCCATTAATGACTTCACAGGCAAATGAACCTTTGCCAACGATGAATTTAGCAATAGGAGTGAAAGCTTGTAATGAAGTCCATCCCGCATCTTCGATTAATACATCCGCTAAAACTTGTGTTCCTTCAGCTGCATTCGCATCGCAATAGTAACCGAAAGTCCCTTCGCCTAAAAACGCGGCGGGCGCTAAGAAAAATTTAACGCTCCAAAAAACGAGACGATTATGAATAATGACTTCTTTTGGGTCATGGGCAGCGTTTGCTGCTGGCACAACGGCTAAATTATGATTTGGGTTTTCCTCTGCTAAAGCGGAGTCATGCTGCTGCCTCTTCTTTCTGGAAGAGTCGTGCATTTCGATTTCTTTGTCTTCGCGAAGGGCGGCCTTTCTTGCAGAAGATTTTTTTTGAGAAGAGGATTTCTTTTTGGCGGATGATCTTATTGGTGCTGCGGCATCAATCGGTGGTCGATACCCACCTTGTTCATTATCATTCAGGATCGCTGCTGAATCGGCTTCATTATCTAATAATGATACACGCAACTCGCCATTTTTCTTGCCTCTACTGCTAGACATCTCTCTCTCCCCATGTTTAATGATGTTTAATCAATGAAATAACAGCCCTTATTTTGTTTTAGGGTTATTATCAACTTTTAATGGAAGTCCTTCGAGGGTAACCGATTTGCTGAAAACCAGTGACACACAGTACAATCCGTTCCGACTATAATTTAGCCAATATTTGCGCACTCATTGACCATAGCATAGTAGCTTGTGCTTTTTCAACCATATTTCTTATTTTTTGTTATCATAGCGGCCACAGAAAAAATGCTGGGATATGAAAATGACAAAAACAAGCGTAACGCCGGTGCAATATATTACGATTCAAGCGGATTATGCCGATCAACGGATAGATAATTTTTTGGTTACCTTTTTGAAAAGTATGCCAAAAACGCGAATATATCGTCTATTGCGTAAAGGCGAGATCCGCGTTAATAAAAAACGTATACAGCCCAGCTATCGATTGCAGGCGGATGATATTTTGCGCCTTCCGCCTATGGAGCTCGATGATAAACCCGCGCCCACTGTACCCGGCAAGCGTTCTGTCGAGATGTTAACCGACCGTATTCTATATGAAGATAGTGGTTTATTTATTATCAACAAGCCTTCAGGGTTGCCAGTCCACGGTGGCAGCATGACCAGTATGGGGGTGGTTGAGACATTGCGAGCCATGTATCCCACATTACCTAACTTAGAATTAGTTCATCGATTGGATGCAGACACCTCTGGCTGTTTGATTCTAGCCAAAAAACGCAGCGTGCTGCGGGAGTTACATGGATTAATGCGCGCTGGTGAAGTGAATAAAGTCTATTTAGCACTGACTAAGGGTCAGTGGCGGCCAACCGAGTTGCGTGTAGAAGCGGCTTTGCGCAAGAACCACCTGGCTGGCGGAGAGCGAATTGTTAAAGTAGATCAAGAAGGTAAGCCTTCTCTAACTGTATTTGAACCCGTCCAAAGTTATCCAGGCGCTATGTTAGTAGAGGCCACACTACACACAGGCCGCACTCATCAAATCAGGGTACACGCTCGGTATCGGAGTCATCCTATTGCGGGTGATGAAAAATACGGGGACCGAGAGTTCAATAAAGAAATGCGTCAATTTGGCCTAAAAAGATTATTTTTACATGCACATAGACTGGAATTCACTATTCCTTCAACAGGTCAAAAAATCAAAGTGAAAGCCCCTTTGGATGCTGACTTACAAGATTGTTTAGACAAAATGAAAAAAATATAACAGTCAGAGTACCTCGGTATTAATGAAGAACGGCTTAAAAATATAAAAATAACGGGGTGGCAGGGTAGGTTGGCTTTTTACGCGCGGAGTTTACGAGCACGAAAAAGCCAACCTACCCTGACAGGACCCCAGTCCCTATCTTAGCGAAATTTACTCATCCCACAAAACAGCGATGTCTCCCTATCTAGTTGATAAAAAATATTTTTTAAATTAAAACCACTGCATTTAAAACAACTTAAATCAGTTTTACTCAAGCAATGTTAAAAACTAATCCTACCCGCTCCTTCATTCAGATGGCGAGATGAAACCTGTGCGAATCAGATTTGATTATTCTCAATGTGTTATGTTATTTGACACAGCCGCCTCATCAGCATAAAATCGCCCGGCCATGTCAAAAGACTCATTACCAACACAAGTTAACCCCATCCGTTTCGCAGAAAATGCGTCAATTTTGCGCGGCACTTTGCAGCTAAAAAATATGCCGCTGTTGTGCTCTAGCTTATTGACGGATGAAGGTGAAGTTCAAGTCGAGTTGACGTTTGATGTCGACCGCCAGCGGATACGGTATATACAGGGCCACGTTGAGACCGAAGTTGATCTACAGTGTCAGCGTTGTTTAGAGTCTTTTAAATATGGAATAATCAGCGATTTCATGTCGGGATTGGTGAATAGTGAGGAAGCAGCCAAAGCGCTTCCGGAAAGATATGATCCATTGATAGTTAGTGATAATCAGTTAATTATTAAAGATATGATCGAAGAGGAATTGATCTTAAGCCTGCCGATCGTACCTATGCATGATCCCAAGGATTGCAAAAAGTCGCTGCCTTTAAATGTTGCAGATGATGACACAGCAACTTCGTTTACGAAGGAAAGTCCTTTTAAAGTGATTGAATCGTTAAAGCAGAAAAAAGAGTAGGTAAGTTTGAGCATCTTGCTCAGCCTACAAGTTAACCCGTTTAGTGAGGAAATTAAAATGGCTGTACAGAAAAGTAAAGTAACCCGTTCCAGACGTGGCATGCGCCGTTCACACGATGGATTAACAGCAACAGCGTTGTCCGTTGATGCTGCAACAGGTGAAACACATCGTCGTCACCACGTAAGCCCAGATGGTTATTACAAAGGCCGTCAAATCATCAATAAAAATGCAGCGACTGAAGAAGACGAAACTGAAGAGTAATGCATTTGAACAACATTACTATCGCAGTGGATGCAATGGGGGGCGATCATGGCCCCTCAGTGACTGTTCCTGCCGCCTTACAGGTGCTCGCTAAATTTGAAAAATTGCACCTGATATTGGTTGGTGACCGTAATGTATTGGAGCAGGCACTACAGTCACATAAAAGTGATGCCGCCATCACTGCGCGCTTGAGCATTCATCATGCTTCTGAAAAAGTTGAGATGGATGAATCGCCAGCGCATGCATTGCGCTCAAAGAAAGATTCCTCCATGCGTGTTGCAATCAATCTCGTTAAAGAAAAACAGGCAGGAGCCTGCGTTAGTGCTGGTAACACCGGTGCTCTTATGGCAACCGCCCGTTTTGTTTTAAAAATGCTACCAGGCATTGACCGTCCCGCGATCATATCCACTTTTCCTACCAACCTTAGCACTAAAAACATGCGCATGCTGGACCTGGGTGCCAATGTCGATTCCAGTGCTGAACACTTATTCCAATTTGCCGTCATGGGTTCTGTGTTAGCAGCAGCCGTTGATAACATACCCAATCCGAAAGTCTGCTTATTGAATATTGGTCAAGAAGAGATAAAAGGGAACGAACAAGTAAAACAAGCCGCATTGCTGCTTGCTAATTCTAATGCATTAAACTATGCCGGTTACATCGAAGGCAACGAACTTTATAAAGGCGAAGCCGATGTCATCGTTTGTGATGGCTTTGTCGGCAATGTCGCACTCAAAACCACCGAAGGTGTCGCAATTTTTATTGGGAAACTCATAAAAAGAGCATTTTACCAAAATGTTTTCACAAAAATTGCCGGCTTAATTGCAAAACCCGTATTAAAATTATTGATCAAATGGATTGACCCAGATCGCTATAATGGCGCGAGCTTCATTGGACTACAGGGAATTGTCGTCAAGAGTCATGGGGGTGCGAATAGTCATGCTTTCGCAAACGCTATCGAAGAAGCCATTGTCCAAGTCGAAAAAAATATTCCCGAATTAATTAGCGCTAAAGTCGAACATGTATTAAAAAATGCTTCAGGACAACATCCCGAAGGCAAATAATTGTTGGCTGGCGTGATGTTACATGTCCCTTAATGAGGACAAGCGCAATCACCCACTTAGTTCCCAGGATAGATGAATTCATTATTGGAAATAGATCAAATGGTATATTCAAAAATTATTGGTACAGGTTCCTATCTTCCAGAAAAAATTCTGACAAATGCAGATATCGAGAAAATCGTTGAAACATCCAATGAATGGATTATTGAACGTACCGGTATTCATCGTCGTCATATTGCAGCAGAACACGAAACTTCTTTAACCATGGCAGAAAAAGCCGCACGTGAAGCGATGGCGGATGCTGGTATTGTGCCAGCAGATATTGGCATGATTATTATAGCAACCACCACACCTGAAAAAATGTTTCCGAGCACAGCGTGTCACTTACAAGAACGTTTAGGCATTGCCGGTTGCCCAGCCTTTGATTTGAACTCAGCAGCCTGCGCTGGCTTTGTTTACGCATTAAGTATCGCAGATCAATACATCAAATCCGGTGCGATCAAAACGGCACTGGTGATTGGTAGTGAAGTTATGTCCCGCGTGGTCGATTGGACCGATCGTACCACCTGCGTTTTATTTGGTGATGGTGCTGGCGCTGTAGTCATTGGCGCGTCCGATGAGCCCGGTATTTTGTCCACGCATTTGCATGCAGATGGCACACACAAAGACGTTTTATCCTTACCCGTTAGCATTGGTAAGCCAATGGAAGTCGAGGAAGAATTATTCATCAAAATGACAGGCAATCAGTTATTTAAACTGGCGGTGAACATTTTAGGTAATCTCTTTGACGAAACATTAAAAGCTAATGGATTGCAACGCAGTGATATTGATTGGCTAGTACCCCATCAAGCCAATATCCGTATTATTCAAGCAATGGCAAAAAAACTGGATTTACCCATGGAGCGCGTCGCGCTCACACTCGAAGACCAAGGTAACACCTCCAGTGCTTCTATTCCGTTAGCGTTAGACAAAGCCATTCGTGACGGAAAAATCAAGCGCGGTGAAATGTTATTATTGGAAGGCTTCGGGGGTGGTTTAGCTTGGGGATCGGCGTTAATTAAATACTAATGACAACTGTTTCTCTCGTTGTATGAGAAGGCAGAGCAAAAAATAGAGGTGTTGTATGAGTCAATCACTTGCGTTTGTTTTTCCCGGTCAAGGTTCACAATTTGTTGGGATGTTAGCGGATATCGCCCGCGAGTTTCCTGAAGTTGAAGCGACTTTTAGTGAAGCTTCTAAAGTGTTGGGTTATGACTTGTGGAATTTGGTTCAAAATGGTCCCGCAGAAGCGTTGGACCAAACTGTACAGACTCAGCCCGCTTTATTAGCGGCATCCTATGCTATCTGGCGCATTCTAAAGACAAAGAAAAATATTGCCCCTGCTTTATTAGCAGGTCACAGCTTGGGTGAATACACCGCTTTAGTTTGTGCAAACGCCATTTCTTTTAAGGATGCGATAGCGTTAGTGGCGGCGCGCGGTCAATACATGCAAGAGGCGGTTCCAGTCGGTGTTAGCGGTTTGGGCGCCATTGTTGGTTTAGACGATGCTACTGTACAAGCGCTCTGTGACCAATCCCGTCAAGCGGATGAAGTATTATCACCGGCGAATTTCAACAGTCCAGGCCAGGTTGTGATTGCAGGACATATTAAAGCGGTCGAACGTGCATTAGTATTGGCAAAAGAAAGCGGCGCCAGATTGGCTAAGCTCTTGCCCGTCAGTGTTTCTTCTCATTGCGAATTGATGAAGCCAGCAGCAGAAAAGTTAGCGGCTCTATTAGCGACAATCGCCATTCAAACGCCTACTATCCCCGTTGTGAGTAATGTGGATGTCACTATGTATGCTGATGCGGCAGCTATCCGTGACGGCTTGGTTAGACAGCTCTATATGCCCGTTCGTTGGGTTGAAACAATCCAATTGTTTGCCCAAAAAGGCATAACCCACATTGTTGAATGTGGACCGGGGAAAGTCTTAAGCGGATTAAATAAGCGAATTGTGACAGATAGACAATTGACTAGTACGGCAGATATAGCTAGTTTACAGACTTTGCTAGAAACATCATTTGAAACACAAGGTTAATTAAGGAGTTACAATGCCACACAAGGGCAAGATTGCTTTAGTGACAGGCGCAAGCCGCGGTATTGGGCATGCCATAGCGCATGCTTTAGGGCGCAAAGGCGCCATTGTCGTTGGAACTGCAACTACTGAAGAGGGCGCGGCTAAAATTACGCAGGCTCTGCAGAAAGTCGGTATAGAAGGCATGGGCTTAGTTTTAAACGTGGCCAGCCCGGAATCCATAGAAAACACATTAAAGGTCATGAAAGAACATTATGGCATGCCACAAATTTTGGTAAACAATGCTGCCATTACAAAAGATAACCTCCTGTTGCGTATGAAAGACGATGAATGGAATCAGGTGATTGAAACCAATTTAAACTCTATTTATCGCGTTACGAAAGCTTGTATGCGCGATATGTTAAAGGCGCGTTGGGGCAGAATAGTGAGTATCAGCTCCGTTGTCGGCACGATAGGCAATCCCGGTCAGGTCAACTATGCAGCCGCAAAAGCAGGTTTAATTGGCTTTACCAAGGCACTAGCGCAAGAAGTCGGCTCTCGTGAGATTACGGTCAATGCAGTGGCGCCAGGTTTTATTGACACTGATATGACACGTGATTTATCCGATGAGCAGCGCGCGCAGTTATTGCAGCGCATACCAATGCAGCGTCTTGGGCATGCGGACGAAATTGCGGCAGCTGTAGTCTTTTTGACCTCAGAAGAGGCTGGTTACATTACGGGGCAAACCCTTCATGTAAACGGCGGAATGTACATGAATTAATCAAATTGTAGGGGTTTCAGGTGAAATTCAGCTTGCAACTTGTGCGATTTCTAATAAACTACCACACGCAGTGTGATCTGTAATTTGCTTTATTAAGCAGCGTTTTATTGATAAGGGGAAAAATGCATTATGAGTACTATTGAAGCTCGCGTTAAAAAGATCGTTGTTGAACAATTAGGCGTTAAAGAAGAAGAAGTGACTAATGATGCTTCATTCGTTGACGATTTGGGTGCGGATTCTTTAGACACCGTCGAATTGGTTATGGCTTTAGAAGAAGAATTTGAAACAGAAATTCCTGATGAAGACGCTGAAAAAATCACAACTATTCAACAAGCTGTAGATTACATCACGGGTCACAACGAAGCGCACAGCAAAGGTTAATCAACCTCACTTTTGCTAGGCTTTGTAACATTATTTTCGATTGAAGGAGCCGGTTTTGAGTAAGCGACGTGTAGTTGTAACAGGTTTAGGGATGGTGTCACCCCTTGGTTTGAACGTGGATGACACTTGGCAGGCTATCCTTGCAAGCAAGAGTGGCGTGGCCCTTATCGACCAATTTGATGCGTCGGATATTAATTGCCGGATTTCTGGTTCCGTAAAAAACTTTGATCCATTAGTTTATATGAATGAAAAAGAAGCTCGCAAAAAAGATGCTTTTATTCAATACGGAATTGCAGCAGCGATTGAGGCCATCAAAGACTCAGGCCTTGAAGTCACCCCAGAGAACGCCGATCGTATCGGTCTTGCTGTAGGCTCTGGTATTGGTGGTTTGCCAATGATTGCAAAATCAACGGCTATCTTGCTGGAATCGGGACCTCGTAAAATTTCACCCTTTTTTATTCCTGGCGCTATCATCAATATGATTGCGGGCAATCTTTCCATTATGTATGGCATGCGTGGCCCCAATATTGCGGTAGTCACGGCGTGTACGACTGGTACGCATAACATTGGTCTTGCTGCTCGCATGATTGCTTATGGCGATGCGGATGTGATGGTGGCTGGTGGTTCTGAAATGGCGACGACCAAATTGGGTGTCAGTGGCTTTGCGGCGATGCGTGCGTTATCGACCCGTAATGATGAACCAGAAAAAGCTAGCCGTCCCTGGGATAAAGATCGTGATGGTTTTGTTTTAGGGGATGGCGCAGGCATTCTGATCCTTGAAAGTTATGAACATGCGATGGCACGTGGTGCAAAAATTTATGCTGAATTAGTGGGTTTCGGTATGAGTGCGGACGCATCTCATATCACGACACCGCATCCTGAAGGTTTAGGCGCTTCAAACGCAATGAATTATGCACTGAAAGATGCCGGTATGAATCCAGAACAAGTGGATTATATTAATGCACATGGCACGTCCACTTCATTGGGTGATGAGCTTGAAGTGCTAGCAGTCAAGCGGAGCTTTGGTGATCATGCTTACAAATTAGCGGTTAGTTCAACCAAATCAATGATCGGCCACTTATTGGGTGCTGCTGGCGCGGTTGAAGCCATATTTTGTATTTTAGCGATGCGTGATTCGGTGGCACCGCCAACCATTAATTTAGATAATCCCAGTGAGGGATGTGATTTAAATTTTGTTCCGCATCAACCTCAACCAATGCGTATCAAGGCTGCACTTTCCAATTCCTTTGGTTTTGGTGGTACAAACGGATCTTTACTGTTCCGTGAATTAAAATAACCGAAATTCGGTGCTGAGAAAACTATTCGTCTTTGCTATGCTCGCAAAGACGGGATTTTAGCAGTTGCCCAAGTATATAATTCTATTTGAATAGGATTATATGCTGCTGGGAAATGACATTGAGGTTTTCAACCGCCGTTTCGAGGATAAAGGAAATTATGACTACACTACGACGCGTATGTATCATATTGGTTATTTTATTTCTCGCAGCAGGCGCATGGTTTGGTATTGCCTGGGTGAATTTTTTAGATTCATCGTTTGTCACCGAGGAGCAAGGCGTTAAATTTAGAGTGCCACTCGGTGCTTCTTACAAGACGGTTTCCACCGATTTATATCAGCAACATCTCATTACTCACGCTAGCTTTTTTAATCTTCTCTTTCGTTACCGTGGTGATACTCATCATTTGAAGGCGGGAGAATATTTATTTCCAAAGGGCAGTACACCGAAAACCATGATAGATCAAATCGTGACGGGTAAGGGCATGGTCTATCATACGTTTACCATCGTGCCAGGCATGACCTTTAAGCAATTGCGCCAGGCTTTAAATAAAGATACTGAGCTACAACACACCACTAAAAACTGGACCGATGCTGATATCATGAAACACATTGGTGCACCTGCCGTCTTTTCAGAAGGTGAGTTTTGTCCCGATACCTATTATTTTGTAAGAGATTCATCCGATATTATTATCTTAAAACGTGCATTTCATGCAATGCAGATTAAATTAGCTAAAGCGTGGGAGACACGCGCACCGAATCTTTATTTTCAAACGCCGTATCAAGCATTAATTGCCGCTTCCATTATCGAAAAAGAAGCCAAAGTGCATGAAGAATTACCTTTGATGGTTGGGGTCATGATTAATCGTTTAAAGAGTGGGATGTTATTGCAGTTTGATCCAACGGTGATTTATGGCGTTGGTGATCGCTATAATGGCACCATTTATAAGCGCGATTTAGCGGATAATAATCCTTATAACACCTACTTACATAAAGGTTTGCCGCCAACACCTATTTCAATGCCGGGCAAAGAAGCAATTAATGCAGTGATGCATCCTGATGTGAATAATTATATTTATTTTGTAGGGCGTGGTGATCATGCAACGCATCAATTTTCACAAACATTGCCGGAACATTATGCCGCAGTGATTGCAGCCAAGATATATCATGCTGGATTTTTTAATGATAAGTTAATCACAAAATATCTTGTTAAGCTACTGCCTCCTACTTCGTATGATTTTTCTATTGTTTCAAATCATCATTTATATCAATTAGAAAAACTGAGTAGCACGGTTTCTGTTACTCATGATTTTCGCTTGCAGAGAAATAATCAGTTTTCATTTTTGCAAAGTGTACCTGAAGCTCTACCATTATTTTGATAACAAACTTATTCTGGGAATTTTATGCAACCACAAGCACAACACCCTGGTATTTTCTTGACGATAGAGGGCGTAGAAGGTGTTGGTAAGTCGACTGCGGTTAAGTTTATTCAAAAATATTTAGCGGAGCGCGCGCAAGATTTTATCGTAACGCGAGAACCGGGTGGCACAGGTATTGCAGAACAAATCAGACAGATTTTGTTAACGCCTAATCCTGAAGAGGTATTAGCCCCAGAAGCAGAACTCCTGCTTATGTTCGCGGCACGCGCACAACATGTGGTTAATAAAATTGAACCAGCGTTGCAAGCAGGTATGTGGGTCATCAGCGATCGTTTTGCTGATGCGAGTTATGCCTACCAAGGCATGGGGCGAGGCCTCAATCTTTCACAAATTGCGGCACTGGAAAAATGGGTAGTGAAAACTTATCCGAAAGCCACGATCCTGCTGGATGCGCCGCCATCAATTGGTCTTACACGAGCAAAAAACCGTGGACCACAAGATAGAATCGAACAGGAAAAGCTGGATTTTTTTGAGCGTGTGCGTGAGGGATATTTGCAGCGCGCAGCCAATGACAGTAAGCGTTTTTTTGTGATTGACGCAACGCAACCATTAGTAGAAGTACATGCTGAAATTAAAACATTACTAGATAAACTTCTATTGGAAAAGACATGCTAGAAAAAACGATTTATCCCTGGCAAGTGACCCAGTGGGGCCAAGTTTGGCAGTCCAGAAAAATGGATCGTTTGGCGCACGCTTTGCTCTTGGTTGGAATTAATGGATTAGGAAAAAAGCATTTTGCGCTGACATTGGCCGGTTCTGTGCTATGCAAAAATCCAAATGCTGCTGGGTATGCGTGTGGCAGTTGTCATGCTTGCCATTTATTGGCAGGGAATTCGCATCCTGATTTGGTGCTCATTGAGCCGGAAGAATCAGCAAAAAACATTAGTGTTGATCAAATTCGTGAGCTGGTAAGAGTGGTTAATGAGACGACAATGCAGGGCGGTTTTCGCGTTGTTGTCATTAACCCTGCGACAGCCATGAATGTGAATGCGGCGAATGCACTATTAAAAACGCTAGAAGAGCCTACGCCGAATACCTTGATTATTTTAATTAGTGATCATGGTATGCGGTTGCCAGCGACAATTATGAGTCGTTGTCAAAAAATTATTTTTAGCAAACCATCGGAGACGGAAGCGATTCACTGGCTGCAAACTGCAATGCCTGATAAGTCATTTGATTTTAGTTTGCTTTTAAAATTAGCCGATGGCGCGCCGTTAAAAGCATTGGCTTTAATGGACAAAGATTTGTTTGTGTTGCGCCAAGATTTGTATCAAGGGCTGCACTTGTTGGGTGAGAATCAGCTAGATCCTTTAACCTTATCGGCCAAATGGCAAGACAAAGAGCAGTTGCAAATCATCGATTTATTATTGAGCTGGTTGACGGATGTGCTGCGTTTTCAGTTAACACAAGATCAAGCGATATTGATCAATCAAGATTACACAGTACAAATTGCAAAAATGAGTACGGTGTTACTCAAAAAGAATTTGCTCGCATTAATGGATTATTTGCAGCAAACGCGTGCTATGGTCCTCGCTGCCATTAATTTAAATAAGCAGTTATTATTGGAAGATATCTTTATACGTTGGGCTACCTATGTTTCTCGTTGATTCACACTGTCATTTAGATCAATTGGATTTAACTTTGCATGATGGCAAGTTAGAAAATGCGCTAGAAAGTGCGAAAAAGCAGAGTGTGGGTCATATGCTTTGTGTTTGTATTACGTTGGCGGATTTCCCAGCCGTGTTACAGATTGCAAATGCTTATCCTCATATCAGCGCATCCGTTGGGTTGCATCCTAACGAGACAGACATTGAAAAAGAGCCCACAGCGGAAGATTTAATCGCGCTGGCGCAAGATGAAAAAATCGTGGCAATTGGTGAAACGGGATTGGACTATTTCCGCAGTCAAGGTGAGGTTGAGTGGCAGCGAGAGCGCTTCCGTCAGCACATTCGTGCAGCAAAGGCGACAGGGAAACCATTGATCGTACACACTCGTCAGGCCAAAGAAGATACTTTGCGAATTTTACGTGAGGAAAATGCGGCAGAAGTGGGTGGTGTGATGCATTGTTTTACAGAGGATTGGCAAGCTGCTTCAACGGCATTGGACTTGAATTTTTATATTTCTATTTCAGGCATTGTCACATTCCGCAGCGCCGTGGAAATTCAAGATGTGGCAAAGCGGGTTCCGCTAGATCGCTTATTGATTGAAACAGATTCACCGTATCTTGCACCCATTCCATTTCGCGGTAAGCCTAATGAACCTGCGTATGTGCGGCATGTCGCAGAGTACATTGCAACGTTGCGTGGTATTGACCTCGCGGTTTTAGCAGAGCAAACCAGCGAAAACTTTTTCACATTATTTAATACGGCTAAAAGAGCTTAATTGAGTTGAGATACGATAAACAAACTGATGCACACGTTTGATTCTCTAATGACGGCTAGCACCCAAATCAGTTAGTATGTATGAAAATTTAATGGGAATTGATTATGTTCACTCCTGCATCACTCTTTATTGGCTTGCGCTATACCCGCGCCAAGCGTCGTAATCACTTTATTTCATTTATCTCACTCATGTCGATGTTCGGTATTGCTCTCGGTGTTATTGTTTTAATTACCGTACTGTCGGTCATGAATGGTTTTGATCGTCAAATCAAAAATCGCGTATTTAGTATGGTGCCAGCCATTACTGTAGGCAGCGTGGCGAATGCGATTACCAATTGGCAAGAATTAGAATCCATCGTGAAATCCGTCCCCTCAGTGACCGCTGTCGCGCCTTATGTTAGCGGTCAAGTATTGCTCACTAGTTCTGGTTTGGTGCAGCCGGCGATGGTGAACGGTATCGATCCAGAAAAAGAAGGCAGGATGTCCGAGCTTGCCAGTAAAATGGTGCAGGGCACTCTTAACAATCTTACTCCAGGATCATTTGGCATTGTCTTAGGCGAAGATCTGGCTAATCGACTGGAAGCCATGGTGGGGGATAAAGTCACTATCGTGACGCCTCAGATGTCAATGTCGGTTGCGGGCGTGATTCCCAGAATGAAGCGTTTCACGGTGACGGGAATATTTCGCGCTGGTAGCGGTTTTGGTTTTGATACGATGCTGGCTTTTATCAATTTATCCGATGCGCAGAAACTGTATGAGATGGGCACGACTGTGACCGGCTTACATGTGAATATCAAAAATGTGTATGCGGCAAAGCAAGTCTCGTTTGATTTGGCAGCAAGCCTTACTCCTACGGCCAGAATTACCAATTGGACTGAACAGTTCGGTGCTTTTTTTCAGGCGATTAGTCTTGAAAAGACCATGATGTTTTTTATTCTGCTCTTAATCATTGCAGTGGCTGTGTTTAACCTGGTTTGTACGTTAGTGATGGTTGTTAATGAAAAAGAAGCGGATATTGCGATTCTTCGTACGATTGGAGCGACTCCAGGAACGATTATGACGATATTTATCGTGCAAGGCGCGACTGTCGGTATTATCGGAACATTACTGGGTATTTTGGGCGGGATAGCGCTTGCACTGAATGTTACCGATATTGTGAACTGGATCGAGCATATTTTTCATGTGCAATTCTTATCTTCCAGTGTTTATTTTGTGGATTACTTGCCATCGGAATTACAAGCCGACGATGTGTTCCGTATCAGCATTGCTGCCTTAGGATTAAGTTTGCTGGCGACAATTTATCCCGCCTGGCGCGCATCTAAAACCGAGCCAGTGGAGGCCTTGCGTTATGAATAACCTATCCAGCAGTCAACCTATTTTAGAGTGTCGTGATTTATCTAAAAGTTATCACGATGGTACATCGACCATTGATGTCTTGCGTCATGTGGATTTAGAAGTGCGTCCGTCAGAGATGATAGCTGTTGTGGGGAATTCAGGTTCAGGCAAAAGTACTTTGCTGCATTTGCTTGGTGGGTTAGATAAGCCTACCTCAGGAGAGGTGCTGATTAAAGGCAAAAATCTCGCTAATATTTCTGAAAAAGAACGGTGTAGTATTCGAAATCATTTCTTGGGATTTGTTTATCAATTTCATCATTTATTGCCTGAGTTTACGGCAATTGAAAACGTGTGCATGCCACTCTTGATTCGTGGTGTTTCTCCTAAAATTGCAGAGTCGAAAGCGGCGCATTTATTGGAAATGGTGGGTCTTAAAAACAGAATGACACATAAGATTGGTGAATTATCGGGTGGGGAGCGTCAACGCGTTGCTATTGCCCGAGCGTTGGTGATTGATCCTTTGTGTGTTTTGGCTGATGAACCGACGGGTAATTTGGATCCTAAAAATGCTGAGCGTGTGTTTGAGCTTTTTGTGGATTTACAAAAAACCTTTCAAACCAGTGTGATTATCGTGACGCATGATTTGCGTCTGGCACAACAAGCTCAGCGTATTTTGGGCATTAATGAAGGTTCGTTAGTGGCTATTTGATTCTTTCGCTTCTGTGAAAAATTTTGCGTTATGATGCAGTTTTTCAACCCACCATCTAACCAACTGCGTGAGTTCAAAATGTGAATTCACGCAAGCTTCGATGCCTATTTCATTTGCCGCATTTTTAAGTTGTTCAACAATACTGATAAAATCATCGAAATAATCGTCAAGCTTAATAATGGCTTCTAGTTGATTGGTGTCGATTTTTTTAATTTGATTATAAACTTCATTCAGATTATCGATGATGTAATGTAGTGTAGACTTATTTTTATCATTTTCAAATAAACCTAGTATTATTTTTGGCTTTTTTAAGCAATTTTTAATATCGATCACTAAGTTCGTAATGAGTGTAGTGACATGTTTTTTTAACTGTTTATTCATTTTTTTGTTTTCAGAAATAGCGATGAGATAGTAGTTTTTAATTAGATCGCTGTTTTGGAGTTGATTGTTTGGGTCATCATCAATATTGTTGGCCTTCTTCAATAAGTTTTGCAAGACTCTGTTATTTTCTCTTAGCATGGTCATGCGATATTTTGCTGATATGTTTGCTAAGCTTGCTATGTATTTTATAGCATGATTTTTAAATATCGGGAAAAATTTCAAATTCAATTTAGATATTTGTTTGGCTGCACCTAGCTCTGCCGCATCAATGAGCGCTGCTTTTTGTAATAGCGGATGTAATTCTCGCGATAACTGGGGAAATTCAAAACAAATTTCACTAATGCGATTCATGAGTTCCGTTTTTCGTTTGCTGACCATCACGGTCGTCATCTCAGTGACCAAAGCGATTTTTTCGGCTATTTTTTCATCTTCTAAATCTTTTGTTATTTTCTCATGCAGTTTTGTATAAAGTTCATCTGCTTTATAGGTGTGAGGTAGATTATGTTCTGACGAGCTCAGGGTATTTGTGATGCCTAATTCAGCGGGTATGGGTTCCAAGAAATAAATCATGGCTTGTGACAGATCCACCCCTTTTTCTTTGAAATAATGTAGAGTGTGATAAATATTAATGATGTTAGGTTGATAATGGCCGTGGTGAGCTGTTAATTTTTTGAAAATGCCGTTATTAATTTGAACTTCACCCGCTACAAAAATGGGAGCGCCCGCGACCATGCTGGCGTGATTGAAAGGCTTGTTTGCCTCATACATCCCATAATAATTAAATGCCGATATTTCACCGTGAGTGTTAATGGTATAGGCTGCAAAGGTTTCTTTATCGTGCGACTTGTAATGTTTAGTATCAAATAAATGGAATGATTCTATGCTGGATTCATAATAGAATTTACCGCCTTTAATGATGACGCGATAATAGCTGTGTTCATCAGGGGTCGTTTTTTTCGCGCTTTTCTCTTCTTTCGTCACTTGCAGAAATTTTCTTTGGTGTTTGGCTGCGACTAATTCCGATATGGCTTGCCAGGACGCTTGTGTTTTGTCGGTGCTTTTTTCTGGCAAAAAGCTCATAGGAAGGGGGGATATATTCGGTTTCATGCCAGGAATAAATTCTGGATTATTACGTCGATTGACTAAGCGCTCCATCATTAACGCGGGAATTTTTTCTTCCTCTTGTATGTCTAATACGGCTTGAATAAATTGACTGGCGGAATATCTAATGGCCTTAATATGCTCTGTTTGAATAAGGTCAGCCTGAATATGGATTAAGATAGCAGTTGTTTTTAATAATATTTCATACATTAAATCTAACTTTTGTGCCAGAGTCATTTCACTTTTTGTTTTTACAAGAAGTTGTTTTAAATCAGCGTCAAAATGCTCATGGATAGGCATGTTAAATCTGATATTGGCGGGATGTGTTTGACTTTGTTTCTGACTAAAAGAGAGTGAGGTGGACGCGATCTTCGCTTTCAGCGTTTCTCGTTTAGTTTCACATAATTGAATAGGCACATCATTGACAAGTGGGTCTCCGTGGTTCGGTGCTGCATGATTTTGTTTTATTAGGCGGATTAATTGTGTATAGGCTTCTAAATCATTGAAGGTGCTTGCGATGCAATAGCAGAGAGCAGCTTGGTAGATAGCATGCGAATCTTCAAATGCCATACCGAGTGCTTTGATTGCATTAGCCTTTGAGCTTGAATTTTTCGAATGAAGTATGTTTTGAAGATTCCAATAGGCAACGCCAAGAGAAGCTTTTAGTTCCTCTTCGTTGGTAGGCATTATCCCCGTTTCGATTACAGATTTTAAGTCAACCACAACGCCAATACCTCCTGCTGTCTTCGCAATTCTTCCCTAATTCTAAGTATAGAAGGATAATGAAATTTTGCTCAAAATATGATCTTTATTTAAATAATATTTGATTAGGGTAAGATATTTTAGAATTCAAAAAAGACATAGAATAAAGAATATCATTGTTGAGCTTGCTCTAAGCCTATGATTTCTTTATGTGAATACTTGTAAATGGATTAATTTAAAAAATGTTATAATGATATTAGTCCAGGCTAATCTTACAAAAGGAATAGATATGTCTAGTGCCGCCAACATAACTGAAGTAAAAGAAAAACTTGAGACCATTTTTTCGCACGCGAATGATTATTTGGAAAAGCTCATTGAGCGGTATCAACAGCTTTTATTAAAAGACCCAATTGATCCCTTGCGCGAGAGAATTTTTGCTTTCTGTAGTGAGTTGATGTCTTTGAGAAATAAAATTAATGATAAAAGCCAGCCTCTTTCTGTCCGCATAGAGAGCGTAGGGAACGTTGCTACCTATATTGATGATCTTGCGGCCGGTGTCGGTGAATACGCAAAAAATGAAGATGAAATGCATTCTAGCAAGCTTATTTATATTATTGACGAAATTGAATCATCGATGGGTATCGACACAGGGCCTGAACTATCAATGGCTGAAACAGCAATCTTAGAAAATCCTCAGGTGCCAGACAGCTATTTTAAAGCAAAAAAGACAGAGTTAGATGCGATAGTGCGTCAGTACCCTGAGCTAACCCAATAAGATGGTTTGATAAAGTAATTATGATAGCGCCATTTGTTAATGGCGCATGTTTTTATCTGCTTTAAACATTTGAATAATGATGAATTTTTCTATACGACTCATTAAGTGTTGGACGCCGATCTATTGTTCCTACATTCTGCAAAATAATCTCAATTTCAGCGTGCGAATCAGTGGTGTTTATCTACATTTAAGTCTATAATTTCAGCTCTTTTTGTACGCAGCGTTTATCACAGCGTTGGTCTTTACTCGGCATCGCTTTCTAAAAAGCAGGAACACTTATGAATCAAATTATCTTAACTTTAGGATGGATCAGTTTCTTTTTTGCAATGCTTTCGTATGTTTGTGGTGCCATTGGCATCGTGCGTGGGCCAGCGCATCCGAGTATGATCAGCCGCTTTTTTTGGCTGATTTTATCCATCACCAATTTATTAAGTTATTATAAAATGGGTGCGGGCAGTGGGATATTTTTGGCGTTGGCGGGGACGATTGGATCTGCTGTTATTTTTCTACTTTCTCTGCGTTATGGTTATATTGAATTTAAGCGCTCCGATGTGGTTGCTATTGTCGGTGCTTGTATCGCGTTAATTTGTTACCTGATGATCCCCATCAAGTTAGTGGCACTTTCAACGGGGCTTTTAACGCATTTTATTAGTGGCATTCCTACATATAAAAAAACTTGGCGTAATCCGTATGCGGAAAATTTATCTTTTTGGTTTTTATTTGCATTAGCGAGTGCTTTTTCTTTGGTAGCTGTTTTGTTACAAAATAAAAATATGCTTTATCCAGTTTACTTTCTTTTGTTTGATTCGGGAATGACGCTGTTAATTATCATGAAGCGTTATTCGTTTGTTGCGGTAGAAGCTGCTTAAAACTGGGTAATAATACTCAGCTAACTAGATTTATGTTTATGTCAGTATTGTTATTCACTTCCACTGTCGTGGAAGTGAATTTTAAAAAAACGGGGTCGCAGGGTAGGTTTGCTTTTTACGCGCGGAATTTATGAGCACGAAAAAAGTAAACCTACTCTGACAGGACCCCAGTCAATTTAGCTTTTTGCGCTATACATTTCCCCTCTATTTGATTTATTCCCTATCTCCTTTCCTTGTGCACAACTTATTTCAATTCATTCAAAGGATATCCTATGCGGTCATGGACTTTGGCGTTTTTATGTGGCGTATTATTATTACAACCCTTTCAGATTTTACCTGCGTCTTACTGGGTAGTTATACTGATTTCAATTTATTCGGTGTGGTTTCTATGGGGTGGGAAATCTATTTTTTTATTCCGTTTACCTATGGCGATGGTACTAGGTTTTACCTGGTGTTTATGGTTCGCGCATTTTCAAAGTGCATGGCAACTAGATGAAAATTGGGAAGGCAAGCCCCTTTCAGCCAGTGGTTATATCGCATCCATTCCTGATAAAAATATTCGTGGCACTTCATTCCTTTTTGCTTTAAAGGAGCTGCAATATGAAAATAAAAAAATAAAATGCCATAGCAAGATAAGACTGACATGGCGAAACGAAAAAGAAACCCTACATGTTGGAGATGGATGGCGCTTTGTCGTTCATTTAAAAAAAACCTATGGAACCTTAAATCCCGGTGGATTTGATTACGAAGCATTTGCTCTCCAGGAAGGAATACGAGCCAATGGCTATGTGGTAACGAAATTTCCCAGCATGCACCTCAGTAGTCACTGGTATCGATATTCAATTGATAGGGTGCGAGAATTTTTAAAAGAAAAGATGGCCGTCAATTTAGCGGCTAGTAATACCTCTCAATGGATCACAGCACTGACAATTGGCGAGCGTCATGATATTAATCAAGCCGATTGGCAGGTATTACGTAACACCGGAACGAATCATCTGATGGCCATTGCAGGTTTACACATTGGATTTATGGCAGCATTTGCGCATTTTATAGTGGCTTTTGTCTGGCGGCGAATACCCAGGCTAACTTTAATATTGCCAGCAGTGCACGCCGGGGCCATTGCTGCGTTAATCATGGCGCTCACCTATAGCGCAATGGCAGGTTTTTCCATTCCAACGCAGCGCGCCTGTCTGATGCTGTCAGTATTTTTGATTACGCTTTTACAAAGGCGCAATATTGCCTCATGGCATGCATGGAGTACCGCGCTCTTGTGTGTATTATTATGGAATCCCTTAAGTGTATTGACCGAAAGCTTTTGGTTATCATTTGGATCGGTTGCATTAATTATTTATGGCGTAGGAGGGCGCCTCGCTCCCGGTGGTCTTTGGTGGAAGTGGGGAAGAATACAATGGGTTATTGCTATTGGCTTATTACCTTTAAGTATTTGGTTGTTTCAACAGTTTTCGTTTATTTCTTTTGTCGCTAATTCAATTGCTATTCCCTGGGTCGGATTCATTGTGGTGCCATTATGTTTTATTGGCTGTTTCACCTTATTTTTTTCTGCCAAAGCGGGTGGCGTGATATTGGGATTGGCAGATAAAATTTTAAATGTGTTATGGTCTATTTTGGCTTGGCTTTCTCACGTGCCAGGAATGGTCTGGTATCAGATGGTGCCGAGCCATTGGATATTGCTTGCCGCTTTAGTGGGTATTCTTTTTCTATTATCGCCTATCGGTTTTCCCGGTCGGTATCTGGGTTTAATCTGGCTTTTACCCTTAATATTATTTAAACCCCATGCGCCCAAAATGGGTGAGGCATGGTTAAGTGTTCTGGATGTAGGGCAGGGACTTGCTGTTGTTTTGCAAACAGAAAAACATGTCTTGGTTTATGATGCAGGACCTAGGCTCAGTACGACCTACGATATGGGTGAAAGTGTCGTGGTGCCTTTTCTTCATGCTATTGGCGCTAAACAAATTGATATGATGGTGATTAGTCATGGTGATAACGATCATATCGGGGGCGCCAATGCAGTGATTGGTCAGTTTCCTGTTTTGTCGATTAAAACCAGTGTTCCAGAAAAGCTGCCTAACGCCAATTATTGCTTGAGAGGAATGTCATGGCGCTGGGATGGTGTGGATTTTTCTTTTATCTATCCCACAGCAGAAAATTTAAATCTGGATAATGATAGTTCCTGTGTCTTGCGTGTCACCATTGGCAAGCGACATATTTTATTAACTGGAGATATAGAAAAATGGGCAGAAAAAGAATTGGTTGCCAATCAGCGCAGTGAGTTATCTGCGGATATTTTAGTGGCTCCGCATCATGGGAGTAAAACATCCGGTTTAGAGAGTTTCATTGAAGCTGTGCATCCCAATTATGTCTTGTTTGCAGTGGGATACCGCAATCGTTATCATTTTCCGCATCAATTAGTCGTAGAAAAATATCGTCATTTGAATGTCAGTGCTTATGAAACAGCGCGCACAGGCGCTATTCAATTTCATATAAATGCCGATGACACTATTGCGTTGCCTGATTTATACCGAGCGCAGCACCTACACTATTGGAACAATGCCATTTAAGAAGCATTTTCCTTTTTGCCATGCAGTAGCAAATCAATCGCCATTAACAATGCCGATTTATCCACTGGTTTTTCAAAGGAAACGCTAGCGCCTAAGGATTCGGATAAGTCGAGATAACCTGTCGGGTCCAGGCGTCCACCGCCCGAGATCGCAATGATTTCCATATTGGGATGCTGGTTTCTCACCTCTGATATTAAAGTGATCCCACTTTTTTTCGGCATGATGATATCGGTTACCATGATATCCGGCTTGATCTTTTTCAGAAGCTCAGTGGCTTCTTCGCCGTTCGCGGCGCTTTCCACTTCATGTGAGGCGCGTTGAAGCACTTGAACTAACATGTCTCTGACTAGGTTGTCGTCTTCCACCAATAAAATTTTAGCCATTCATGTGCTCCTCTTTAGCTTTGTAACGGTGAATATTCCGGTAGAAATATAATAAATGTTGATCCTGTACCTAATTGACTGGTAACAAAAATTTCGCCATCGTGTTCTTTCACAATCCCGTGAACGGTAGCGAGCCCAAGGCCTGTGCCTTTGCCGACCTCTTTGGTTGTAAAAAATGGCTCAAATATACGTTCTATTGTGCTCTGTTCCATGCCGTATCCGGTATCAATAACTTCTATTTTACAGTAATTTCGCGGGCGAAGCTGAGGAAATAAATGGAATGCCGGATCGCTTGCCGTCACTTGGCTTAAGTGAATTTGAATCAAGCCATCGCCATCCATGGCATCTACCGCATTATTGACCAGGTTGACGATGATTTGATGAATTTGGGTCTGGTCTCCCATGATGGCGCACTCATTGTGAGTGTCGACCTGGTATTCAATGGTGACACTGGAAGGAATCGTCGGTTTTAGTAGTGATAAGACATTTTCTATGGTGGTTTTTAGGGAGAGGGGTTTTAATTCGTGGTGTTGTTGTCGTCGGCTAAAGGCTAAAATTCTGGCGATGAGTTCCCGACCTCGATGGGAAGCTTCCAGCACTTTGCCTAGATTTTTATAAACTAAACTGTTCTTTTCAACGTCGTCTTGAGCCATTTCTACATAGCCAATGATGGCGTATAAAATATTATTAAAATCATGGGCGATCCCGCCTGCCAGCGTGCCAATAGCTTGTAATTTTTGGCCCTGTAATAAAGCTTTTTCGAGCTTTTGTTTGGTATCTTCCGCCTGCATGCGGTCACTGATTTCCCGCTTTAGAGTTTGATTGGTTTGGTCTAGGGTTCTAACATTTGCTCTGGCTATACGAACCAGCCGCATTGCCATAATAAACAAAATAATGATGAGAACGCCTAATACCGGTACCAGATAAAACAATTGAGTTTCGATTTCATCCGGCTCGTATTCCCACTGATCGTAAAGACTAACTGAATAATCATCAGCATAGTGCTTGGCCGATACTGGTAAAACTGATATTCTAGGCACAATTTCTGTATTGGACTGAGTGGTCAAGTTGTCGAGGTTGAAGAGTGCTGTATGTACATGTTTTATATGAACATGTAAGCTAACAATATAGATCGACAATGAGAGGATTACCCCAATGGCGGCAAATAGATAAAATAGCCATTGTCCGGGTAGAAAGGACTTTGAGCTGTCTAAGCTTTTAGACCTAAGATTTGGCCAAAGTCTCATAGCAGACCTTCAATTGAAGGATAGGAAGATAGTCATAGTTTAATGGATTTATCGGATTGAATCTATCGAGCATTCAATTGGATTACCGATCCCATGACTGGGACTCGGGATAAAATAGCCCCGTCGTCAATAGGGATACTAGAGGAAGATTATGCAACTAAATAAAATTAAACTCTCAGGCTTTAAGTCCTTTGTAGACCCGACCTCCGTCCAGCTTCCCAGTAATTTGGTCGCCGTTGTCGGTCCTAACGGTTGCGGCAAATCGAATATTATTGACGCAATCACCTGGGTGATGGGTGAAAGCTCGGCAAAGCAGTTGCGTGGTGAATTATTAACTGACGTTATTTTCAATGGTTCCAGTACTCGTAAACCCATTGGGCAAGCTTCTGTAGAGTTGGTTTTTGATAACCAAGACGGTACCCTCGGTGGCGAATACAGTAATTATGCCGAAATTTCAATTAAGCGCGTGATTAACCGTGGTTCGGATTCGGGTTACTTTTTAAATGGTGCGCGTTGCAGACGTCGTGACATTATTGATATTTTTCTTGGCACCGGTTTAGGTCCTCGTAGTTATTCCATTATTGGTCAAAATACCATTTCTCGCTTAATTGAAGCGAGACCAGAAGAGATGCGTGTTTTCTTGGAAGAAGCAGCTGGTATTTCCAAGTACAAAGAACGTCGTCGTGAGACAGAGAACCGCATTCAGCACACCAAAGAGAATTTAGATCGTTTAAATGACCTGCGCACCGAATTGGATAAACAATTGGGTACCTTGAAGCGTCAAGCCGGATCTGCTGAGCGTTTTAAAATCCTAAAAGAAGAAGAGCGTACTCTGCGCTCGCAATGGTATGCCGTGCAATGGCGCCAGATTGATGCTCGTTTAGTCCAATATACTTTACAGGTTCAGCAGCAAGAAACTGGCGTAGAAGCACGTCACGCAGAACTGGGTGAAATCGATAGTACCTTGGAAGGCAAGCGTCACGAACAACAGTTAGCCAGCGAATCTTTTCATGAAGTGCAGCGTCGTTATTATGCGAGCGGTAATGATATTACTCGCATGGAGCAAGACATTCGCCATCATCAAGAGCGTCAACGTCAATGGCAAATGGATTTAGAGCAAGTCGACAAAGATTGGCGAACCGCTGTTGAGCAATTACAAGAATTAGAAGACCAGCTAGAAGAGCTCGCAACTGAGGGCGCTGAATTAGAGCCAGCATTACGTGAAGCCAATGCGGTGACAGCCGGTGCCGTACGTGATCTTGCGACAGCCGAAGAATCAACACAAGTGTGGCAAGCCAATTGGGATGAGTTTAATCAGTTTGCGGCAAAAACAACGCAAACGGCCCAAGTTGAGCAAACCCGTATTCAGCATTTAGAACAAAAACTCATTTCGTTGAAGCAAAGCTTGGCGAAGTTAGCGCAAGAACAAGAACAATTTAATTTTGCCGATCTAGAAAAAGAGTTAGAAGCTTTATCGGAACAATTGATTGAGTCTCATGCCTCAACAGAAGAACAAACTATCCAGCTTGAAGACATTCGCGAAAACCTAACCACATTGCAAGCAACTCAACAGCAATGTAACGTGCAATTGGATAAGACACGCAGTGAATTACAGAAACTCCGTGGTCAACAAGCCTCCCTGGAAGCATTGCAACAAACCGCCTTGGGGCAGCGCAACGATCGCTTGGTGCAATGGTTATCGCAGCATGAATTAGACCAAAATCCACGCTTGGCGCAAGGCGTAGAAGTGCAATCAGGTTGGGAATGCGCGGTTGAAAAAGTATTGGGTGCCAGTCTGCAAGCTGTTTGTGTTGATAACATTGCGGATGTCGCAGCCCATGCGAGCGATCTCAAAGAAGGCAGCTTGTCTTTATTTGCCACACAAACCAAATCCGCAGCAACCACACATAAAGCCACCTCCTTACTCAGCAAAATAAAATCGGAATGGTCGTTGGATTCGATTTTATCCGGTATTTATGTTGCCGATACACTAGAAGAAGCATTAAAGCTGTCTGAAACCCTGGACACGAATGAGTCTGTCATTACGCCTGAGGGTATTTGGTTAAGCGCAACTTGGCTACGCTTATCCCGTGATGAAAATCCGGCAGCGGGTATTTTTCAGCGTGAACAAGAGTTGAAACAGTTAGGGCTACAAATCGAGCATAAAACGCTTGCCCAAGAGTCACTCGAAGAAGAATTAGAGCAGGCTCGCGATACACTCAAAACGTTAGAACAACAGCGTGAACAATTACAACGCACAGCCAATCAATCACACGCGCAAGCGGCAGAAATAGAAGCGCGAGTGAAAGTGAAGCGTGAGCGTTTGGCGGAATTAAAAACCCGCGCTGACCGTATTGTGTCTGAATTAGATGAATGCACAGGTCAGCTCGAAGATACACAAGCTGACCTCGCGACTGCTCGTTCAAGTTGGCAAAATGCCATGGCTCATTTAGAGCAGCAAACCGAAAAACGCGAATCCTTAATGCATGAACGTGAACAGACTCGCGCAACGTTACAAGCTGCACGCGATAAAGTGAATCAGTCTAAAGACCATGCATCGGAATTACAGATTCGCAGTCAAACAACGCAATCACAGCAATCCTCTTTAAAGCAAACGGCAAACCATGTGCAGACGCAATTGTCAGGCTTGGCGAAGCGTAAAACCAGTTTGCAAAATGAATTGGAATCGGTTTCATCCATTGTTGATCAAGAAAAAGCATTGGCCGTCGCCTTAGAAAATCGCTTAGGTATCGAGACCCAATTGAATTCAGCGCGTTTAGCGATGGAATCATTAGAACAAGATACCCGTTTGATTGAAGGTAGACGTCAAGCATTAGAACGTGAGATAAGTAAAATCCGTGACGTGCTTGAAACATTGCGCCTCGAATGCCAAGGCTTGAAAGTCAAAGCAGAAGGTCTCTTGGAGCAAATGACGGAGATAGGCGTTGTATTAGAAGAAATATTACAAACGCTAGCGGAAGATGCGCAAGCTGAGCATTTTCATGCGGAGCTTGAGCAGGTATTGCAGCGTATCGCGCGTTTGGGCCCAATTAATTTAGTTGCTATTGAAGAATATGCAACTTGCTCTGAGCGCAAAGAATATCTGGATAAGCAGTACAATGATTTGCAAGAAGGTTTAGCTACCTTAGAAAACGCTATCGCTAAGATTGATAAAGAAACACGGGCTAAATTTAAAGAAACTTTCGATAAGGTCAACGGCCGTTTCCAAGAATTATTTCCAACCATTTTTGCAGGTGGTAAAGCGTATCTTGAATTGACGGGTGAGAACTTGTTGGATGCGGGTATTACTGTCATGGCGTGCCCTCCGGGTAAGCGTAACAGTACGATTCATTTGCTATCAGGTGGTGAGAAAGCATTAACAGCAATTGCGCTAGTGTTTTCGATCTTCCATTTGAATCCAGCACCATTTTGCTTGCTCGATGAAGTTGACGCACCATTAGATGATGCGAATATTGGCCGTTTTTGTCAGTTGGTTAAAACCATGTCTGAAAAAACCCAATTTATTTTCATCAGTCATAATAAATTAGCCATTGAAATGGCGAAACATTTGATTGGGGTCACGATGCATGAGCCGGGCGTGTCACGCTTGGTCAGTGTCAACGTAGAAGAGGCAATTACATTGGCAGGAGCATAAGGAGATAATTTCATGGAAGATTATTTACGCCTAGGGTTATTGTTGATTGCTGGTATTATTGTTTTTTTCATTTTGCTTGAGACTTGGAATAGTCGTCGGCGGTTGAAATTGGCAAGACTCGAATCCAAATACATGTCGCCTAGCATATCGGCAGATGAAGTGCTGGGTTTAGATCCTAGAGAACCTCGAATTGTGAATCCCGAACAATTGTCATTGGATGGGGAATGCCTAGCGTTGAAAAACGTCTCTGTTGCGAAAGCAGATGAACCCTTAAAGACGCCTGCACGGCTTGAGGAGTCGGCTGAACTCATTACTAAAGACGCAAAAACCAAAGATGATCTTGCTAAAGATTTATTAATTATTAATGTTTTTGCAAAGCCTAACCATCAATTTTTCTCCTATGATTTACTGCAAGCCATTTCTGCAACAGGCATGCAGTTTGGTGAGATGAGTATCTTTCATCATTATCAGCTAACTTCGGAAGGAAGGGTGTCCTTATTTAGCTTGGCTTCCGCTACTGAGCCTGGTTATTTTGATATTGACCGGATGGGTGATTTTGCCTGCGCCGGTTTAACTTTGTTTACCAATTTAAAAGACGTACCTGATGCTAAAGCGACTTTTGAATTAATGCTGAAAACGGCGGAACAATTAGCGGATGATTTAGATGGTGAGCTTCGCGCCAATCCGCGTACACCTTGGAATGATACCGTCTTAAATCAATATCAACAAAAAGTTGCGCGCTATCAGACAATGAAAGAAGTATAGAAATGCCCGGGAACGTTTTATCTGACAATAAAAAAAACATGAAAATAACCTCTAACATTTTAAAGCATGTAGACTTTCTGCGACAAAAAATTAATGACTATAATTATCAATATTATGTTCTAGATGATCCTAGCGTTTCTGATGCGGAATATGACTTATTATTACGTGAGCTTCAGGCGATTGAAGCGGAATATCCATCCATTGTTACGCCTGATTCCCCTACGCAACGCGTTGGTGCAGCACCGCTGAAAGAATTTGCTGAAGTAGAACACCAGATTCCCATGTTATCCCTCGAAAACGCATTCACTGATGAAGAAGTATTGGCTTTTGATCAACGCGTTCATGATCGATTGGGACAAGAGCATGAGATTGAATATTCATGTGAGCCTAAGCTGGATGGTTTGGCTGTCAGTTTGCGCTATGAAAACGGTGTGTTTGTGCGGGGCGCAACGCGAGGTGATGGCGCAACGGGTGAAGATGTTACCGAGAATTTACGTACTATCCGAACTCTACCATTAAAGCTACATGGCAAAGATTTTCCCGAAGTATTAGAAGTGCGTGGCGAAGTGTATATGCCAAAGGCAGGCTTTGCCAAGCTTAATGCTAACGCCGAAAAGAAAGGCGAAAAAATTTTTGCAAATCCCAGAAACGCAGCAGCCGGTAGTCTGCGACAATTGGATTCACATATTACGGCGTCCCGTCCCCTTTCTATTTTTTGTTATGGCGTCGGTGTCGTTGTCGGTAAAAAATTACCGCTTTTGCACAGTGAGATATTACAGTCATTAAAAAGCTGGGGTTTGCCTGTGAGTGCTGAAGCCAGCGTTGTTCATGGTATTCATCAATGCTTGGCTTATCATGCAGAAATTGGTAAAAAACGTTTAAAACTCGCTTACGACATTGATGGTGTCGTTTATAAGGTTAACAGCATCAAAGAGCAGGATCGTTTGGGTTTTGTCTCAAGAGCACCACGTTGGGCGCTTGCACATAAGTTTCCCGCAGAGCAAGTGCAGACGGTTATTGAATCTGTTGAATTTCAAGTAGGTCGTACAGGTGCTTTAACACCCGTGGCGCGCTTAAAGCCGGTTTCTGTTGCAGGTGTGATTGTCAGTAACGCCACTTTGCATAATATGGATGAAGTGAGACGGAAAGAAATTCATATTGGCGATACTGTTATCATTCAACGTGCAGGAGACGTCATTCCTGAGGTTGTCTCGGTTGTGAAATTGGCGAATGCCAAACATTTAAAGAAAATCACTTTACCTAAAGATTGTCCTGTTTGTCATTCGGCTGTTGAGCAAATTGAAGGTGAGGCGATTGCGCGGTGCTCTGGGGGCTTATTTTGTCCCGCACAACGTAAAGAAGGCATTAAACATTTTGCTTCACGCCGGGCACTGGATATTGAAGGTTTAGGTGATAAATTGGTGGAGCAGTTAGTGGATGAATCACTTATCGCGAATGTCGCCGATTTATATTCGCTGACGCTTGATCAGCTAGCTAACTTGGACCGAATGGGTGAGAAGTCAGCGCAAAACTTACTGAATGCGCTAGAAAAAAGTAAAAAAACTACCTTAGCGCGTTTCCTCTATGCTTTAGGTATACGGGAAGTCGGTGAGGCAACTGCAAAAAATTTAGCGAATCACTTCGGCGATTTGCCACCCTTATTTGATGCCACGGAAGAGTCTTTACAAGAGATTTCAGATGTTGGGCCTGTTGTGGCCAAGCACATCGTTTCATTTTTCGCTGAACCGCATAATGATAAAGTCATCCACCAATTACAAGCAATAGGTGTGCATTGGCCCATCCTGGATAAATCACAACAAAAGCATCCCCTGGCAGGAAAGACGTTTGTATTGACGGGTTCGCTTGAGACTTTATCCAGAGAAGAGGCAAAGGAAAAGCTAGAGAGTCTAGGCGCAAAAGTCGCTGGCAGTGTTTCTGCTAAAACCAGTTGTGTCGTCGTCGGTGCTGATGCTGGTTCAAAATTTAAGAAAGCGAAAGAACTGGGTGTGGAGACTATGGACGAGCAAGCATTCCTACAATTTCTTCAGGATTTAGATTCATAAATTGGTTGTCATGAAATAGATCCCGTTTTTTTTATTCCAGGTGGCGGCGCTTTTCTGGTTGGATGTGGTAAAAATCCAATATGACATAAGTAATCAAAATATTTTGATAAAATCTGATTATCAATATGTGGATAGCTAATGCCAAGTTGTGACAAGATCCGTAACGTGTTTTTCATAATGGCTTTCGGTTTTGGGTCTAAGTCTTTCACTGAAAGATAATTCGTCAGCAAAGGAAATAAGGCATTTTCAGGCGTTAAGTCCCATAAAGATTTTTTCCATTGGTTAGCTTCGATCAGTTCAATTTCGTATCCATAATGATTTAGCCATGCAATCAAATCCACCCACATCATGCCTTTCGTATTTTCAATATGGTAGACTTTGCTGGCTTCAGGCTGATATTGCGATATGTCTGTGATAAGGTTTGCCACGAAATCCACAGGCAGCATACTGATCCTTTCATTCCAGCGAGGTGCAAATCCTGTTTGAATGCAGTTTTTGATTAAGAATAAAATTTTATGATTTGTGTTGGTGATGCCCGTGTCAGATTGTCCTAAGATGTCACTTAAACGGTAAATCGAAACAGGCAAACCGCGATTTTTAATGTCCAATAATAATTTTTCAGCCACCCATTTTGTCAATGCAAGGCCACCCACCAGGCTTGAGGCGTCAGCTTCAACGGGGAAATCTTCTATGTAATTACCCATCATATCGGTATTGCTAACAGCAGAAAATGTTGAGATAAAATGAATGTGTTTATCCATTCTTTGCGTGGCGAATTTGATAATTTCCACCGTGCTTAAAACATTACTCTTACGGAGTTCAGGATAAGCTAGCATCGTATTGCTTTCGGCAGCGCAGTGATAGATGACATCAATATTTTCTGCCAGATGAAAATATTGCTCTGTGGAGAGACCCAACATGTCTTGACTGATATCACCCACAATCAGAGAAATCCGATTATTTTGTAATGAAATGTCAGACTCCAGTTGATAATGTTGAATGTGTTCCATAAAAACTTTAGTGGGGCTCAGATTATCATTGTTGCGAATAACGCAAAAAATTTTGGCGCTGGATTTGGCTAACAAAGCACGCAAAAGATAAATACCTAAAAATCCAGAAGCACCTGTTAATAAAATGCCGCGTACAGCATTGCTGGTTCTTTTCGTGGGACTAATGTCGTCTGGTAAAATAAGATCATGACGTATCATGTGTTGAATATTTGATTGATGAGAATAGATTTCACCTTTTGAGTCTATGTATTCACTCATTATGGGCAGAAAGGGAAGGTCTAGCAGTAGGTTCATCGGCAATGTGATGTGAAAATGTTTTTTAATGGCTAATAATAGTTTACTTAAACTTAGCGAATCACCGCCTAACTCAAAAAAACTATCACTGCGACTGATTTTTTTCAGATTTAAAATTTTGGTCCAGATCTTTGCAAGCGCTTTCTCCGTTACAGTTTTAGGTGCAATATAACCCTTTTCCGGTTTTTGTTCAAAATCATCGGGATCTGGTAGCGCATTCCAATCAATTTTGCCATTAAATGTGAGTGGGAATTTCGGCATAACATTGACAACAGTGGGAATCATATAGTCTGGCATTTTGTTTTTGAGTGCGCTGCGTAAGTTTCGCTTAGTGGATACCTTATTTAGGACATCCATTAAATGATGCGTTGCTAAATACTGTTTTATGCATCTTTCAAATTCAATTTTTTGAGTTGTTGTCGCATCAAACTTGATCCCGGCACGATCACCTTTTTGCCAAACAACATGACCAACAATGCATTCGCTTTCGCTAGACTCCGGCAGTTTAATGGTCAAGCGTATCGGTTGTGTAGGATCAAGTTTGACCGAGAGACCGTTAACAGCAATGCCTTCTTTGGAAATATCTTCAGAAAGTAACTCAAATACTTCAGTATGGTGAGATTGAAGTAGACATTCTACTTGGTAAGGAATACGGATTTTATCTAAGTTTGGAACGAGATAAGCCACTAGCATCGTTTTATTATTGGGTAATTCTTTTGCGATGACAACCACTTCGCTGACATCTGAATGTTGAGTGATTGCCGTTTCAATTTCACTTAATTCAACTCGTACTCCTTTTATATTGACTTGGTGATCAAGTCGATCGACAAATGCCAGGTTGCCATCATCCATCCAGCGAACCAGATCGCCGGTTCGGTAAAGTTTTGGGGCGATCTCTGGCTGAAATGCATTAGGAATGAATTTTTCATCGTTAAGTTGTTCCCGATGCAGATAACCCGATGCCAGTCCAATGCCGCCAATTAATAATTCACCAGCAACCCCGATCGGCACAAGATGCATATATTGATCTACAACATACACGGCAGTATTAAAAATAGGTTTACCGATTGGTAATATAGAAAGGTAATAGGGTTGCTTTTCGCTGACAATATTGGCTGCGAATATTTTAATAAAAGTAGTTTCTATGGTAGTTTCTGTTGTGCCGTAAGCATTCCAGATATCAAAAGTCATTTTCTTGTTAGGCAATTGTGTAATGGGTTCACCACCGATTTTTAATATTCGCAAATCCATCTCGGTAGGCCATTCTCTATTAAGCAATATTTTTGCGAAATTGGTCGGCAAATCACAGATGCTAATACGTTCGTCTTTTAGCCATTGGAGTAATGTATCGGGTGAAAGTTTAGTGGCGTCATCAACAATATGTACACTGGCGCCATTAGCTAGAAAAGGCAATGTTTCACAGAAAAAACTATCAAAACTTTGCGAAGCAAGCTGTGATGCGCGATCCTTCGTTGTAATGTTAAACTGATGCTGATACCAATAAGTCAAATTGATCAAGCCAATATGCTTAATGATAACTCCCTTGGGTCTTCCGGTTGTTCCTGAAGTATAGATAATGTAAGCCGTTTGGTTTGGCATAACCATAATAGGGATTGTTTTCTTACCCAGTTCTTTTATTAATGCTTTATCGTAGAGAAGTGCCTTATATTGTAAGTCTTCTGGAATTCTCTCATTACTTGTGACTAGAATCGCTTTTGCATGACTGTCATTTAAAATAAAATGGATTTTATCTTGCTGGAATTTGGGATTAATGGGAATATAAATGGCACCTATTTTAAAGATAGCCAGCATAGCAATAATCAGATTGGGGTTTCTGTCTAATAGCACAGCAATTTTATCCCCTGGCACCACGCCTTCCTGTAATAAATATTCTGCTAACTGATTCGATGTTTCATCTAGCTCAAGAAAATTTATGGTTTGTTTTTCATAGGTAATCGCTGGCAGCGTGGGATGCTTCGCTGCTTGTTGCGATATCCACGCATGAACACAAGTTTCTTGCTCTATCTTAAAAATAGGATGGTTCCAGTCTTTTAGCAACACTTGTTTCTCATGCTCGGTCAGGATGCAAAAGCCGGTGACTTTATTGCTGGATTTGGTAGCTATTGCTTTTAAAATAATTTGAAAATGTTCGAATAAATTGTGAATGCTCTTTTCGCTGAATTTGCCAAGAGAATAAAAAAATGTGATTTCATTTTCTGAAGACTGACAGAGTGCCAGTGTGTAATGATTCATATCCACATTAATGTGTTCTTGCCCGGTAGACAGGGTGGGGCGTAAAAACAGATATTTAATCTGATTCGCATTCTCTGCATCCAATGCCATGTTGTATGAATGACTGTTTTCTTTATTAGCTATAAATTGATCGTTGGCGTATCGCAGATAATCTAATAGAGTGATTTGATCATTAATAATAGAGCGCGCGGGTAAAATGGGTTCTGTGACAATTAACTTGTCAATTTGCCCTACTTCATGACTTGTGCCATATAGAATATCGCCGGCACTTGAATAACGGTGTAGCAAAAGTCCAAAGGCGGCCTGTAAAAGTGCGTCTACTTTAAAATGTTGCTGTATGCCAAACTGGGTAATACTATCGAGAATAGATTGATCCAGCGAATATTTTTTAAATTGATATGCTGGATTGAGAAGAAGAGTGGGCGGTATGTCATACCCTTCAAGCCACATCTTAGATGAAAAATGCAGATCTCTTAGGATGTTTCTCCAATATTGGCTATCTGTTTTATTTGGCATTGCGATATCCTATTAATCTTCATCATTAATTTGGCGTATTTTCCGCAGATGAATGGATCTTGGATAGCTGAAGCACGAATTTCTGTTCCGGCAATGGTCGACTGATAAAATAGCCTTGGATCATGTCACATTGATGATCTGAAAGAAATTGTACTTGCTCCAGTGTTTCTACCCCTTCGGCAATCACTTTCATTTCTAAATTATGTGCCATTGCAATAACCGCACTGGTAATGGAAGTATCGTTTTTATTTTGAGGAATGCCTTTTATAAAGCTTTGATCAATTTTAAGGAAGTGGATAGGGAACTGTTTGAGATAACTAATCGAAGTATAACCCGTTCCAAAATCATCTATTGATATCTTCACTCCGAGATCTTTTATCTCATTCAGTTTTGAGATGGCATTATCAACATTATCCATCATGGCAGATTCTGTTATTTCAAGTTCGAGGTATTCTGCGGCTAAGCCCGTTTCTTTTAAAATATCGACGACGAGCTGAGTAATATCTTGGTGGCGAAATTGTTTAGGCGATAAATTCACTGCGATACTAATGGGCTTGTAACCTTGATTCTGCCAGCTTTTATTTATTTTGCAGGCTTCTCGTAGTACCCATTCGCCGATTTGCATGATCAAACCAGTTTCTTCTGCTAGTGGGATAAATTTAGAGGGGGTAATGATGCCAAGTTCCGGGCTCTCCCATCGAATGAGTGCTTCGGCTCCCTCTATAGTCTCTTCTTTTAAATTGAGCTTTGGTTGAAAATATAAAACAAATTCATTATTGCTGATAGCCTTGCGCAAAGCAGATTCCAGCTTGATATGCTCGTGGGCTTCCAGGTTCATCTCATTGGTAAAGTATTGGTAAATACCGCCGCCAGCGCGTTTGGCTTTGTACATAGCCATGTCAGCATGACGTTGTAAGTCTTCCAGTGAAGTGCCATCATTGGGGAAAATACAAATACCAATGCTGGCGGTGATGACAAATTCATGTTGTTTAACCTTGATAGGTTCAACACAGGTTTGCAATATTTTTTCCGCCACATGACTCGTGATTTTTGGGTGTTGTATGTCACTCAGTAAAATAATAAATTCGTCGCCACCGAGTCTTGCAATGATGTCGCCGGATCTTAGCGTTGCTTCAAACCGCTTGGCTAATTCCTTTAGGACTTCGTCGCCGATAGAATGCCCTAGAGCATCATTGATTGTTTTAAATCGATCTAAGTCCACAAATAGTATGCCTAAGTGTTTATGTTGTCTTTGCGCATGGTTTAAGGTTTTATTTAGTATTTCGCTGAAAAAAACTCTATTCGGTAATGCAGTCAAACTGTCGTAGTGGGCGAGTCTGACCAAATGTTCTTTATTATTAATTAATTCCGTTTCAATTATTTTGCGTTCATTGATTTCTTGTTTTAAATGTTGGTTGGCGGTTTTCAGTTCATGTGTGCGTTGCAGGACGCGATCTTCCAGTTGTGATTGCGAATTTTGAATGATCTCAAGCAAAGAGTTGATTGCCGAGGCGACATGTGACAGTTCGTCTTCTCCCTTTGCTTCAACTCTTTTTGAGATAGCTTTTCTTGCGCTGATCTCGGTGACTTGTAGATCCAGTTTCTCTAAGCGCTTTACGATAATAACGCGAAGTAACCACATCATGAGTATTGAAAAGAAGATACCCAGTACGATAAAACTCACAATGAAATAATGGATAGTATCCAAGCCCGCGAGATAAATGGTGCGCGGTGTTGTCATGTGCACCATGCCGATGGGCTCGTTGTTAATATCGCGAATGAGTGTATAGCCCGCGAGTATTTTTTTATTAACCGGTTGAGCGATGTGCCCGTTTGCGGTATTGCTCATTTGGTTAAAAGCTAGAGTTAAATCACGATGACTTTCTATGTCGTTCCGTGTGTAGATATCGAGGTTTAATTTCGTCGCATTTTTTATGATAGTTAAGAGAGAGGGTGAGAGATATCGTCCGGTGATTAATGTTCCCAAGGCTGTGGATGATTTATCGCCACTTGTAATAGCGCTGGCGGCCACTAGCATGATTTTATTATTTATTAATAGATAGCCTCGGATGCCTTTTTTGATAGATGTATTGCTAAGGAGTGGGCTATTCGGATAAATATATTTTTCTAAGCCTTGTGGGTAAGGAATAAGCTTTTTATTGTCAGTGTCGATTGCGCTGCCAACAATGAGTTTTCCTTGCTTGTCCCAATAGGTGATTAGGTTAATGGATGAGTTAACTAGCGCTGTCAGGTTGAGATTGTTAGAGAGAAATAAAGGATTCTTGCCTTGCATATAAGCATAAAGATCATCCCAGCTTGCCCAGTCTTCAGTAAAAGTAAAAAGTGAGTAATCCATTTGATCGAGTGCGTGATCTATGCGACTTAGGTCTCGTTGCGCTCGATCTTGTTCTAGCGTGAGAAAGCTTTGGAGAACAAATGTGTGCGAAGCGGTGTAGGTGATGACTAAAAATGTCAACCAGATGAGACTAATGGTGATGAGTACTTTATTCTTTAGTTTCATCTGCCCTCCATGGCAATCGTTTTGCGCTTCCAATTGATCATTTTATAACTTAAATGCTTTGGGTTCAAAAGAAAGTTATGGTGTTCTTTTGCTTGCGATGGGTGTTGAATAAATCAAGCTCTGAATAACGGTCATTCCTACCTGTGTGCGCTAGTGCCTGGAAAATCTGTATAAACTTACGTCATCTCTGCGAAGGCGGGAACCTATTTCTAAAATTACTCTGATATCGGAATGAACTCTCTTAAATTGACTGGGGTCCTGTCATGGTAGGTTTACTTTTTTCGTGCTCGCTGGGGCTCCGCGCGTAAAAAGCAAACCTACCCTGCCACCCCGTTTTTTTAAATTCGCTTCCACTTTGTGGAAGTTCTCTAACCCCTACGTACCGTGGCTTGTCCACGGTATCCAGTTTTTTAATAACTGAGTCCTGTCAGAGTAGACTAATTTTTTCGTGGAAATAAAAGCAGTGATAGCAGCGTTTTATGTGTAGCGCTTGCGCAGAAACGACAAGGCCATTTATTGATTTATTTAAAGTGGATTGTTTTAATTTTAACTTAACTCTCCTCTTTTCAAGAGGAGAGTGGTTTGAATGGCTTAAATTTCTTTATTTTCAATATCTTCAGTTTTGAAACGAGTGCCCAATAGTTCACGCATTTTTGCTTTGATCATATCAATCGCAATACGATTGCCGCCCCCACGAGGCACAATAATGTCTGCATAACGTTTAGAAGGCTCAATAAACTGCAAATACATAGGACGAACGGTCTCTTCATATTGTTTAAGAACCGCATCCAGTGAGCGGGCACGTTCTTTCATATCGCGTTTTAGACGGCGAATGAGGCAAATATCCAAAGCCGTTTCCATGAAGATACGGATATCCATGAGCTGGCGAAGTTCTTTCTCGACAAAAAGCAAAATCCCTTCTAAAACAATAATAGCGTGCTGGCCGATGGTGCGTGTTTCTTTTTCACGGACATGCATCGCATGGTTGTAGATAGGAACCTCAATAGACTTCCCTTGTTGTAATTGGATCAGATGTTGAAGCAATAATTCGTGGTCAAGCGAATTGGGATGGTCATAGTTAATTTGAGCTCGTTCTTCTAGCGGAATATTGCTGTGGTCTTTGTAGTATGAGTCTTCAGAGATAACCACAACTTGGCTTGAGCCAAGTTCATTCACAATGGTATTGGCTAGAAGGCTTTTCCCAGACGCAGAAGCCCCTGATATGCCAATAATGATTGTATTTTTTGTTAGCAAGTGATTATCTCCCCTTTTGATTTTTTAATAAAACATATAGTGCGCCGCTCCGGCCGTCTTTTGCAGCTGCTGAGCAGAAGGCTAAGACGTACTCTAATTGACGCAACCAGTTATTGAGCTTATTTTTTAATATAGGTTTGCTCGTGTTGCCGCGACCTTTGCCATGAATGACTAAAACATGCGTTACACCTTTTTGGAGGCATTGTAACAAGAAATGATGTAATGATTCTTTTGCTTCGTCCGCATGCATTCCGTGCAGATCCAAGATGGCGTCTACATTATATTGACCTAATCGCATTTTGCGAAGGATTTTATGCTGAATTCCTGGTCGATTAAACTCAATTAGGTCCTCACTGCTCACTGCTTCTTGTTTTTCATAGTCTGAGAGTGGGGCGGGAGCCATTTCGGCCTGCTCAATTTTTGATCTGACGCGGGGTTTTGGGGGTTCCATTGTGGGTGTGATTTTGGTGGGTTGAGACAATCGTTTGACGCCTCGCATTGCTTGACGAAAGAGAGATTGATCTTCTTCACTGATTTCAGGCTTTTTGCTCATGTTTTATGCTTACTAATATTGTTGAAAGCGGCCATTTCTGATAGTGTACTTCATTTCCTAGTGTGACGTTTCATTTTGCTCACCTCACTCATCATGAACTACTTGAATATGAACCAATAACCATATGAAAAAACAAGACATCTTGCAGCGTTTCCTGTTCGAAAATGCCCCCATTCGTGGTGAGTTGGTGCACCTGAATGATAGTTTTCAAACCATCATTAAGCAACATGATTATCCGCCTGTGATTCAGCGATTGTTGGGCGAGGCGCTAGTATTAGCCAGCCTATTGAGTGCAATAATCAAGTTCGAAGGTCGCCTGACTTTGCAGTTTCAAGGTCGCGGCAAGCTCAAGTTATTGATGGCGCAGTGCAACAATGACTTTCATCTACGAGGGCTTGTGCAATGGGATGGTGAATTGACCCAGGATGAATTAATCGAAGACTTTCAAAAAGGGACACTGGCGATACTCATGGATCCGGATGCCAGCGGTAGACGATATCAAGGCATTGTGGAATGGCGCGGTAGTTCGTTGACCGAATCGATTGAAGGGTATTTTGAAAACTCCGAGCAATTGCTAACTCGAATCTGGATTGCGATAGATGAACACTCTGCCGCCGGTATATTATTGCAAATTTTGCCACGCGAAGGTGGTATCCGACTGGAATCGCCCACCGCTCCCGATCGTGATTGGGAACATATTGTTATTTTGACAGATACCATCAAGTCAGATGAATTGCTGACATTGGATAACAAAACGATTTTACATAGGCTCTATGTTGAAGAGGATGTGCGTTTATTTGAGGCAGAGCCAGTTATTTTTCGCTGTACTTGCTCTGTGCAACGAGGCGAGAGTGCTATTTTGCTATTAACGCGTGAAGAAGCCGAAGAAGAGTTGCGTGATAAACAAAAACTCGTGGTTGTATGCGAGTTTTGCAATAAAGAATATGTGTTTGATCGGATTGACGTTGAGAAAATTTTTCGTAAAGGTGGAACGCCGCCAACGTCAACTAAAATTCATTAAGTTGATAGGTTGTGCAGAATGAAATTGAAAAAAAAGTTTGTGTGGGTTGGTTTGATCGCGTTGATATTCTGTTTCTATGTTTTAAGACATCATCGCGATGTGCTTAACCCAAATCAAAATGCAGTTATTGTCGAGGTTGCTAAGGTCAAACAAGCCAGTATTCCGCTAGAAGCACAAGCCATCGGCACACTCGTTGCCGCCAAGAATGTTCAAATTGCCCCAGAAATCACAGGCCAAGTGACACAAATTTTATTCCATGATGGGGAATTTGTGAAGCAAGGCACTCCTCTTATTCAGCTAAACAATGCTATTTATAAAGCAAAGCTGGATTCAGCCATAGCGGATCACCAATTAAGTGAAACCACTTTTGAAAGAATAAAAGTCTTAGCGAATAAAGGGATTATTTCCCGCCAGGATTTAGAAAAAGTATCGGCCAACCTTAAAGAAAAAAAAGCCGCGAAAGAAGAAAGCCAAGCCATGCTAGACAAGATGTTATTGGTCGCTCCCTTTGATGGCATGGTCGGAAAATCATTAGTGAGTCCGGGTGATTATGTGTCTGCAGGTCAAGCGTTGGTTTCGTTAACGGATACACATCATTTGCATGTGGAATATAACATTTCAGAAAAATATTTGGCTTCTCTGAAAAAAGGCCAGTCAATTCAATTGACCACCTCAGCCTATCCAGGCAAAACATTCGCGGGTGAAGTGGCTTTTATTGCTCCGACAATTAATACTCAAGATCGCACTATCTCAATATATGCCGAAGTTCCCAATGAAGATGAAAAATTAACAGCCGGTTTGTTTGTGAATGTCACGCACTCATTGGGCGCTGAAGATAACGTGTTGCTGATACCCGCGACCAGTTTGATTGCCACTATTGATGGACATGAAGTCATGAAGGTCGTGGATGGAAAAGCGGTCACGGTTCCCGTTGAAATTGGACAGCGAACTTTAAATAATGTGCAAATTCTTCAGGGTTTAGTGCGAGATGATAGTGTGGTGACAGCGGGCCAACAAAAAATTCATGATGGCGTCAATGTGACAGTGAAGGCTTAAACATGAATTTTACGGAATTTTTTATTCGGCGTGGTGCCTTTACCATCGTTGTCATCTTGATTATGACTATCGTTGGCTTGATTGGTTATGCTAATTTGCCAGTGCGGTGGATCCCTAATATCACGCCTCCCGTCGTTTCAATCTATACTGATTATGCGGGTGCCAGTGCCAGTCTAGTGGAGTCTCAAATTACCACACCCATTGAAGCCGCTTTATCCGGTATCGAAGGCGTAGAAAGCCTCACTTCTAATAGCAGCCAAGGTATGAGCAATATCACGCTGAATTTTAAAGTGGGTCGCAATATGAATGCTGCCGTAGAAGATGTGCGGAGTAGTTTGGCCAATGTGGTGGGTAGTCTTCCGAAAGATGTCGTAGCCCCTGTAGTTTCAAAAGCACAAACGGATGGAATGCCTATCTTATTTTTGGCTTTTTTAGATTCTACTCGTTCAGCTAAGGAAGTGAGCGATTATGTCGATCAATTTATTATTCCACGTTTGCAAACAGTGGATGGTGTAGCAACTGTAATGACGTATGGTCGTCGCGTGTCTGCCATGCGCATCTGGTTGGACCCTAACCGAATGGCATCTTCCAATGTAACAGTGGATGATGTGAACAGCGCCTTAATGCAACAAAATATTCAAGTACCCAGTGGCAGTATTCGTGGCGCAGATCGCTTTTATAATGTGGTCACCAATGAAACCTTAACTTCTGCAAGCCAATTTAATGATTTGATTATTCGCGAAGACCAAGCTCAAACAGTCCGTTTAAAAAATGTAGGCGAGGCCATGATTGCTCCCGCCAACATTGATACGGCGTTCAGAGTGGAAGGTCAGCCTGCGATTGCCGTGGGCATTATTCCGCAATCAACGGCTAATCCTCTGGATGTTTCTAAACATGTTTTGGCGGCTTTTGCTGGGATCACCAAGTCGTTACCCAAAGGCATGAAGGCTAGTGTGGTTTACAATCAAGCCACCTTTATCCAATCTTCTGTACACAGTGTTTATGAAGCCGTTATTGAGGCGATTATTTTTGTATTGCTGGTGATTTATTTGTTTTTGGCAAACTGGCGTGCGACTTTTATTCCTATTATCACTATACCCGTTTGTTTGATCACGACTTTTGCTTTGTTACATTTTTTTAAATTTAGTATCAATACGATTACCTTAATGGCGTTTGTGTTAGCGATTGGATTGGTAGTGGATGATGCCATCGTCATGCTGGAAAATATCATGCGACACATTGAAGCTGGTACGAAGCCTTTTCTGGCGGCAATGAAAGGTAGTCGTGAAATGGTATTTCCGATTATTGCAATGACGTTAACGTTAGCGGCGGTTTATACTCCGATTGCTTTCACTTCCGGCATATTGGGTTCCATTTTCAGTGAGTTTGCACTGACTTTGGCGGGAGCCGTGATTGTATCTGGTGTTGTCGCGCTGACATTGACTCCCATGATGTGTTCTCGTCTTTTAGTAGCCAAGCAAAATCCTGGACGTTATGGCATTTGGTTTGCTGCGCATTTTCAACAATTGCAGCTATTTTATCGACAACTTTTATTACGGCTTTTAGCCAAGAGAATACAAGTGTTGGTGGTCTTGTGTGTGGTAGGTTTGATGGGATATGGCATTTATAGCAGTTTACCCAGCGAACTTGCGCCTACCGAAGATCAGGATGAAATTAATATATTTGTCACGGCGCCGCAGGATGCCAGCTTTCAATATACCGATGCTTATGTTCGAAAACTGGAAGTGATTTATCATCACATTCCGGAAGCGACTTCTTATCTTGCTGCTATCGGTGGTAATACACCTTCATCTTCTTTTCAGTTAATCAATTTAAAACCTTGGTATAAAAGATTCCGTTCTGCACAAACAATAGTAAACGACTTAAATCTTAAAGCAGCGCAGTTTGCAGGCGTGATGACTCTTGCCACTGTGCCACCTTCGCCCCTGACTTGGTTTGGTGGAGGCGGAGGCCAGGGGAATAATGTTGAAATGGCTGTCATGACGGTAGGTGAATACAAAGATTTGCATGCCTTGATGCAAGAATTAATTTTGGCTGCAAAAAAGTATCCTGTATTTTCGCGCGTTGATAATCAATTGAAATGGGATAGATCTCAATTTGAAGTAACAATCGATAGAGAAAAGGCCGCTGATTTAAAAGTGCCAATGGCAAATATTACGAATACAATTTCCACTTTATTGGCGGGACGCACAACCGGAAAATTTGAATATAACGGAAAGCAATATGACATTTTGTTGCAAATGAATCAGTCATTATTAGCGAATCCTAATATTATTCCCGGTCTTTATGTGCGCAGCGATAATCATAATATGATTTCTCTGGCAGATTTAACCACCATTCATGAAGTGACCAGTCCTGGTTCTTTGCCCCATTTTGAACGTCTGCGCTCCGATACTCTTTTTGCTAGCCTTGCGCCGGGTTATACGATTGCGGATGCTATTGCTGTATTAGAAAAAGTGTCAAAGCAAGTGTTGCCTGATAATGTCAAAACGGTTTTTGTTGGTGAGGCTCGCAATTATCTGGAAGCCAATCAAAAAGTCCTGATGACATTTTTCTTGGCGCTTTGCTTTATTTATCTCGTTTTAGTGGCGCAGTTTGAAAGTTTTATTGATCCGCTCGTTATTTTATTCACAGTTCCTTTTGCCGTTATTGGCGCCTTATTGATGTTAAAATTGGCAGGAGGCACCTTAAATATCTACAGTGAAATTGGATTGGTGACATTGATTGGATTGATTGCTAAGCACGGTATTCTCATGACAGAGTTTGCCAATCAGCAACAAGGCACTGGGATGAGTGTGAGGGATGCGATCATTGAAGCGGCAACCTTGCGTCTACGACCCATTCTCATGACAACGGCTGCTATGATTTTAGGCGCTTTGCCATTAGCTTTAGCATTCGGGGCGGGGTCTGAAACGCGCCATCAAGTGGGATGGGTTATTGTGGGTGGTTTGTTATTAGGAACATTTTTTTCTTTAATTGTGGTTCCAGTAGCTTATACTTATCTCTCACCACTCAAAAAAATCAGCCCGCATCAGGCGGATGATATTATCTTTGAAACAGGAAGCTAACTTCATGCAAAGCATGTTATTCGACTTTATTCCGGTATTATTATTTTTTATCGCATTCAAGATTTACGGTATTTATGTCGCGACCACTGTGGGTATTGTAGTGACGGCATTACAAGTGATTTTAACGCGTATTTTTCGCCATAAATTTGATAAGCAACAACTAGTCACTTTGGTTGTTTTTGCTGTATTTGGTGGAATGACACTGTATTTTCATAATCCCATTTTTGTTAAATGGAAGCCCACGATGGTATTTGGTATTTTTGGGTTAGTTTTTTTAGGCACACAATTTATCGGTAGCAAGCCACTGATTCAGAGAATGTTAGAAAAACTATTGGAAGGGCAGGCGCATACTGTTCCTAATATGGTATGGAAAAAATTGAATTTGGCTTGGGCTGCTTTTTTTATTGTGCTCGCCAGTGTGAATTTGTATGTAGCTTACTACTTTAGCACTGAGATATGGGTGAATTTCAAAGTGTACGGCATCATGGGCGTATTGCTGGTATTCAGTTTTCTCCAAGCCATTTACCTAACGCGTTATTTATCCGATGTGAAGCAATGACTCCAGCAGAACGAATAGCCATAATAGAAGAGCGGTTGCGAACCACTTTTTCCCCTTCACGATTAGAGATTGTGGATGATAGCTGGCGACATAAAGGTCATGAGGGTAGTCGCGATGGGGCGGGTCATTATACCGTGATTATCGCAACGGCGCATTTTGCCAATAAATCGAGGATAGATGCGCATCGTGAAATTTATGCAGTGTTGGATGATTTGATCCCGCAAGAGGTGCATGCGCTGCAAATTAAGATTGTTTAAGGTGGAATCTATTTTTTAGAATGACTGAGGTTCTGTCATGGTAGGTTTACTTTTTTCGTTGGAGCTGTGCTCCGCGCGTAAAAGCAAAGCTAGAAGGTGTTAACTCAAGGAGAGTGATCATCTTATTCCAGCTCAAAACACCACATCCCTGTGGTTAAAGCCGCCATCCATGGCTTGCCCTTCGCTTCCATAAGATGATCACTCTCCTTGAGTTAACGCTATTTTTATATTTTTTTCTTGCCGAAGCTCCGCATTCGTATTCACTTTGGGCCTGATTGATTTTAATCCCGCAGATAAGATCAGTAGCACGGACTAAGACCCCCGCGCTTTTTGTGGGGGTCGTGTCCGCGAACCCCTGCTAAATCACACACATTCACTCGACACATACGAATCAGAAATTCCCACCATAATCATTAAAGCTCACTAGTGTCACATTTTTGTCGCACAGCTAGTATTTAGAAATCTCTCGAACCGGGTTTCAATCGCTGGATATCGTGGACAAGCCACAGTACGTAGGCTTCTCTGTGCTAGCAGTATTTGGCGCGCCTTAAATTAAAGAAAATGCTTAGCGGAACTGCTTGTAAAATACAAAAATAGCGTTAACTCAAGAAGAGTGATCATCTTATGGAAGCGAAGGGCAAGCCATGGATGGCGGCGTTAACCACAGGGATGTGGTGTTTTGAGCTGGAATAAGATGATCACTCTTCTTGAGTTAACACCTTATTAAAGCCCGCTGGAGTCACATTATTTTTTATAAAGCTCGCACCACATCAAAATTCTGCCCTCGGTCACGTAATACATGATCAAGTATCACAATCGCCATCATCGCCTCAGCAATAGGAGTCGCTCTGATACCCACACAAGGATCGTGACGGCCAGTGGTAATGATATCGATAGGTTGATTATGAATGTCCACAGAACGACCGGGTGTTGTAATGCTAGAAGCCGGTTTTAACGCGATGCTGGCGATAATGTCTTGCCCTGTTGATATGCCACCTAAAATCCCGCCAGCGTGATTGCTTAAAAAACCCGTTGGTGTCATTTCATCTCGATGTTCAGTGCCTCTTTGGTTAACCACAGCAAAACCCGCGCCAATTTCGACGCCTTTCACCGCATTGATGCTCATTAATGCTTGCGCAAGATCCGCATCAAGACGATTAAAAACCGGTTCTCCAAGACCAATTGGGATATGGGTCGCTTGAATAGTAATTCTCGCGCCAATGGAATCACCTTGTTTGCGCAAGTCCGTAATTAAATTTTCAAGTAGCGTAATTTTTGAAGGATCAGGACAGAAAAAAGCATTATTTTCTACTTCAGACAAGTCAATGTGATCCATCACAATCTCGCCCATTTGAGCAAGATAACCTTGGATTCGAACACCGAAGCGTTCTTGCAAATATTTTTTTGCAATAGCACCAGCCGCAACCCGCATGACGGTTTCTCGCGCTGAAGCACGTCCACCACCGCGATGATCTCGAATGCCATATTTTTGCTGATAAGTATAATCAGCATGTCCGGGACGAAATTGATCTTTTAGTTTGTCGTAATCGCTACCGCGTTGATCTGTATTTAATACCAGTAATCCAATCGGCGTGCCGGTGGTTTTTCCGTGAAAAACACCGGACAAAATTTGTATTTCATCGGCTTCACGTCGTTGAGAGGTAAAACGGGAAGTGCCTGGTTTGCGTCTATCTAATTCTTTTTGAATATCGGTGACGGAAATCGCCAATCCAGGAGGGCATCCATCGATAATGCAACCGTATGCAGGCCCGTGACTTTCGCCAAAGGTCGTGACGGTGAAGAGCTTACCGATGGAGTTTCCTGACATATTAGATTTCGCCTCTTAATAAACTTTGGCTTTCATGCAAATCTCTGGCAGTAATTAAAAATACGCCGCCGCCGCCACGCTGAAACTCTAACCAAGTGAAGGGAACATCGGGAAATTGTTCAGCTAAAGCATATTCGCTATTGCCCACTTCCACGATTAAAATACCGTTCGGTGTGAGATAGTGACCCGCATCGCGTAGTATTCTTAAAGCAAGGTCTAATCCGGTCGTTCCTGCCGCTAAGCCTAACTGTGGTTCATGCGCGTATTCTGCTGGTAGCGAAGCCATGTCTTCTGCATCAACATAAGGTGGATTGCTGACAATAATATCGTATTTTTTTAAAGGAAGACTTTTGAATAAATCCGAGAGATGCAGTTGTACTTGATCTTCTACCTTATGGCGAAGCACATTGATTTTTGCAACGGCCAATGCATCAGATGAGATATCACTGGCATCGACTAATGCCGTTGGGAATGCTTTAGCGCACGCAATGGCAATGCAGCCGCTACCAGTGCATAAATCTAAAATGTTATGCACTTCATTGCCTTCAGTCCATGGCGAGAATTCATTTTCGATGAGTTCGGCAATGGGTGAGCGGGGAATCAAAACGCGCTCATCCACATAATAGGGTAGTTCACTAAACCAGGCTTCATGTGTCAAATAAGGAACTGGTATGCGTTCTGCTACACGACGTAAAATTAATTTTTCCACAGAGTCACGTTCACTGCCAGTGATACGAGTGTCTAACACCGTTACGTACAATTCGTGTGGTAAGTGTAGTGTGTGAAAGATTAAGGCAACTGCTTCATCCCAAGCATTTTCGGTACCGTGCCCGTAGTAAAGCCCGGCTTCGTTAAAACGGCTGACCGCCCAGCGGATCATATCGCGTATGGTGTGTAATTCGATGATATCAGACATGTATTTGACCTAGTTTTTTGCTATTGAAAAAAGGGTATTTTACCGAGGAAATAAGCTGCTGTCGCTTGATAATCCTCTATTGGTGAATTATCCCGATAGTCTGTATAATCCGGAAAAAATCACTTTGAAGGATAATTCTATCCATGTCTTCTCGTATAGGCCCTATTGTTTTTGATCTCATCGGAACAGAATTGAGTGAGGAAGAGCGAGAGATGCTGCAGCATCCCTTGATCGGTGGTGTCATCTTTTTTGCCCGCAATTATGAATCTCCCGAGCAAATTGCCGAACTTTGTAAAAATATTCGCCAGTCACGCAAGTTGCCTATTTTGATCACGGTTGATCAAGAAGGCGGGAGAGTACAGCGATTTCGTACGGGTTTTACCCGGTTACCGGGTATGTGTGAAATCGGAAAGCTTTTTCTGGATTCACGTGAAACCGCCTTAGAATTAGCCAATGTGTGTGGCTGGATCATGGCAGCTGAGTTATTGGCTGCGGGTGTGGATCTCAGTTTTGCGCCAGTCCTGGATATGGAAAAGGGCATTAATCCAGCTATTGCAGGGAGAGCCTTTGATCGTGAGAGCGCGAATATTATCACACTAGCTACCACTTTCACGCAAGGTATGCGAGAGGCAGGCATGGTGGCTGTGGGTAAACATTTCCCGGGGCATGGATCGGTGACGGTGGATTCTCATCTCGACTTGCCGATTGATACGCGTTCACTTCATGATATCGCAGCTGACGATATGGTGACTTTCATCGAAATGATTCGTGGTGGCATAGAAGGTATCATGGCATCTCATATTCTGTTTCCAGCGGTCGATTCGATGCCTGTCGGGTTTTCACATCGTTGGCTAAAAGAGATACTGCGTAAACAATTACAATTTCACGGTATGATTTTTAGTGATGATCTCAGCATGAAAGGGGCCATTATTGCTGGCGACTACCCTGAGCGTGCCCGCGCTGCATTGGAAGCCGGTTGTGATATGGCACTTATTTGTAACCATCGCGAGAGCGTTATAAAGACGTTAGATGGTTTGCCAAATCATTATCATTTGCTAGACTCCGCTCTTTTTAAGCGAATGCAGGGCAATTTTTCACAGCAAGTAAAAAATTTAAAAGATACCCCAATATGGGGTAAAAAATATAATTATTTCATGAGGTTAGTGAGTGAGCATGCCATAGAGCTGCAAGGTAATTAATTCATCACCACCGGTAATAATATGAGATAATAGCCTTTAGCAAAGATTAATATTTATCAATAGGAAAAGCATGAAAACAATGAATAACATAACAGATAAAATACAAGCAGTCTTAGATTCTGCCGAACTGATTTATAGCTTCAGCGATATAGAGATTGCTTTAAATAACATGGGTAATGAGATTACCGCGAAATTAAAAGACACTAACCCTATTATCTTATGCGTCATGATTGGAGCCTTAATCCCAACCGCGCATTTATTAACTCGATTGAATTTTCCCCTACAAGTAGATTACATACACGTGACCCGTTATCGCGGATCAACACGCGGCGGTGACTTGCATTGGTTGGTTGAGCCACGTAATGATTTAAAAGATCGCACGGTTTTAATCGTTGATGATGTGATGGATGGTGGTTTAACCCTCGCCGCGATTATTGATTACTGCAAACAAGTTGGTGCTAAAGACGTCTATTCTGCTGTCATGGTGAATAAGCAACGCGAGCGCGAACCGACCGTTAATTTTGAGCCAGATTTTAATGGTCTCATGACAGAAGATCGTTTCTTGATTGGATTTGGATTAGATTACGAAGAATATTTACGCAACGTTCCAGGTATTTATGCGGTAGCTGAAGAGCACCACTAATGAAATAACTGAATGGGAGAGGCGCTATGAAACAGTATGGCTATTTACAAGCGTTAGTCATGTCTTTTTATTCGCGTGATCTTTATCGAGACGTGGCAAAAAATTGGGGTGGGCATGCGGCTTTCTATTTATTAGTACTACTGGCGCTCTGTTGGATTCCTTTGACCATAGCGACTCAAGTGGCGCTCAATGCAGGGCTTCATAGTGGTAAGAATGTCGCTATGATTGACACGTTTGTCGCGCAAGTGCCAGTATTGACACTTAATAAAGATGGGACACTTTCCACTCCAGAAAAAAGGCCCTATGTGATTAAGGAGCCTGATAACAAAAAAGTGATTGCTGTAATAGATACGACAGGACAATATACTACGATTGAAAATCAGCCATTTGATATATTGATCACCAAAACCAGTTTTATTGATCGCAAAAACGATGGTACGATCGAAATACATCAAGTACCTAAGGGAGGGGATTATGTATTGCACCCTGATGTTATCGTTGCCAAAGTCAAAGGATGGTTAGGTTATTTGTGGATTGTTATGTTTCCTTTTTTCGTAATCGGTGCTTTTATCGGACGTTTGATACAGGCCCTATTCTACGCATTAATTGGTAAAATCATGTCACTGATTGCCAATGTGGATTTACCTTATTTTACGATTTATGTGTTAACACTGGTATCATTAACGCCGGTTATTTTAATCAGTACTGTATTAGATGTGCTTAATACAATATCGGAAGTGAACTTTTCGCACATGGGTCTGATTTATTTTGTGATAGCCATGATTTATCTATTTTTTGCAATTTATTGCAACAAGCCAAGAACAGAGTAATTTTTTAAGGAAAGCAACATGACAGGTATGGAGTGGTTTTTCGTTTTTGCGGCATGTTTTTGTGTGTTAGCTTACCATCGTGCCGCACTAACGGTATGGACGTTGAGTTTTGCAATTCTTCTATTATTTTTGACAGTTTTTCGCGGTGTCTCATCAATCGCTATCACCGTGACTTGGATTATCTGTCTTCTTATCTTTACACCGCTTAATGTCATTTCTTGGCGCCGTCAATATCTCAGTCGGCCTATCCTCAAATTTTATCGTAAAATTATGCCCACGATGTCGCGTACCGAAAAAGAAGCACTGGCGGCAGGCACCGTGACATGGGAGGGCGATTTATTTCGCGGCGCTCCCGTTTGGAAAAAACTGCTGAGTTTGCCTAAGCCCGAGTTAACGGAAGAAGAGCAAGCTTTTATTGATGGCCCTGTTGAAACGCTATGTCGCATGATTGATGATTGGGACATCACCCACAATCGCGCTGATTTGCCCCCGGAAATGTGGACATTCATTCGTGAGCAAGGCTTCTTTGGCATGGTGTTGCCAAAAGAACATGGCGGCAAAGGGTTTTCCGCTTTTGCACACTCTCAAGTATTAGTTAAATGTTATGGTCGTAGTTCTAGTGTAGCCTCCACGATTGCTGTTCCCAATTCACTCGGGCCTGGCGAACTCATTTTGCATTATGGTACAGCAGAACAAAAATCCTATTATTTGCCTAGGCTCGCTCGCGGCGAAGAAATTCCTTGTTTCGCATTGACTGGTCCTGATGCGGGATCTGACGCAGGCTCCATTCCTGATACCGGCATAGTTTGTATGGGCGAGCATGAAGGTAAAGAAGTGATTGGGGTACGTTTGAATTTCAATAAACGTTACATTACTTTAGCACCTGTTGCCACGGTCATTGGGTTGGCGTTTAAGTTGTATGATCCTGATCATTTGATTGGGAAGAAAGTGAATATCGGAATTACCTGTGCCTTGATTCCTCGTCACACAGCGGGGATGTCTATTGGTCGTCGCCATTTTCCTTGCAATATTGTTTTTCAAAATGGACCTATTCATGGCAAAGATGTCTTTATACCAATAGATTGGCTCATTGGCGGTAAAGAAATGGTAGGCCAAGGTTGGCGTATGTTGATGGAATGCCTAGCAGCAGGGCGTGCAATTTCACTGCCATCTAGCAGTGTTGGCGGTGCGAAAGTGATGACTTACGCAACCGGCGCTTACGCCAGAATTCGTCGCCAATTTAAAACACCGATTGGTCGCTTTGAAGGAGTTGAAGAAGTGTTGGCGCGTATTGCTGGCCATACCTATATTATTGATGCGGCGAGATCTTTCGCGGCGAGCGCCATTGATGCGGGTGAAAAACCAGCGATTGCTTCTGCTATTGTGAAATACCATACCACCGAACTTGGACGTATGGTGGTTAATGATGCAATGGATGTGCATGGCGGCAAAGGCATTTGTTTGGGTCCTAATAATTATTTAGGACGTAGTTATCAATCGATACCAATCGCGATTACGGTGGAAGGCGCTAACATTTTAACGCGCAGCATGATTATCTTTGGTCAAGGCGCGATGCGATGTCATCCGTATGTTTTTGCTGAATTACAAGCGGCTAAAATGACAGATGACAAAGAAGCATTAGCAGCTTTCGATAAAGCGCTAATGGGCCACTTGAGTTTTAGCATTAGTAATATTGTGCGTACGTTGGTTTTGAGTTTGACGAGTGGCTTTTTTGTGGTGGCGCCAAAAGGCGAGACAAGACGTTATTATCAGCAAGCTACCCGCTTTAGTTCGGCGTTTGCTTTGATGGCGGATATGTCGCTGATGTTGTTGGGCGGTGCGCTGAAACGTAAAGAAAGCATTTCTGCTCGCTTAGGCGATGTGTTAAGTCAGCTTTATTTACTTTCTGCTGTATTAAAGCAGCATCACGATAATGAATCACCCGGTGATGATTTGCCTTTGATTGATTGGGCGGCGCAACATTGTTTGCATCAAACACAAGATAAATTAAATGAATTACTGCAAAATTTCCCCAATCGCATTGCGGCTTTTTTCTTAAGAGCCATTATATTTCCGTTTGGTAAAAACTTTCATAAACCCAGTGACAAGTTAGGCCATGCGGTAGCGCAGTTAATCATGTCGCCCACCGATACGCGAGCACGTCTGTGCGCAGGCGCTTTCTTGTCTCCCGTCAAAGAAAATGTTTTGGCTTCAGTAGAAGATGCTTTGTTGAAAACCATTATCTGTGAGCCTATTGAAAAGATCATGAAAGCGGCATTAAAAGAAGGGACTATTGATGGTGATACGCCTGCCGAGCAGGCGAAATCGGCATTGAAGAAACACATCATATCAAAAGACCAATACAAATTACTGCAGCAAGCAGATGAAGCGCGTGAGTTAGTGATTGCAGTAGATGATTTCGCCACAGAAGACTTAGCTAGAATCGTCATCAAAACTTCAGCAGAAGAAACAATTAAGGTCACTGAAGCGCGCCATGATTGATTATGCTAATCCATTGAAAACAGGCCCACGTAGTGGCCTGTTTTCTTATCTTGTCATGCTGACCGCCATTTTTTGCGTACTGGAAATCAGTTTTTTTATTCAATGCAGTGGTTTCTATCTCGCTGATTATAAAATGGTGATGTCGCATCTGACTATTCCATTCGCTATTTTTCCGGGCATTCTTTTTTTCTTATTTGCGCAGTGCTTAGTGCATGCTGGTTTTGTTTTGATAGTGTGGTTGATGGCGCGACTGATAGGTTATACCTTGGGCTCTTCTTGGAAAACCACCCAAAATTTAGGATTTAGTCTGTGGTGTATTGGCTTAGCTTTCATTTTGTTAGCAAACGAATACTTTTTCCCGAACTCAAAATTCGCTGATTTAATGCGCCTTATGATCAGTCCCAGAGTGGCGTTAATATTATTGTCGATCTCTTCCTGTATTTTGGTGGCAGCGTTAATGCTAGCTGTCCTGGGTTTGCTCTCTCTTCTGATGAAAAAATTTCACAAGCTTGCGGTATTTTTACTGGGAGCGAGCATTGTTGCTGGGCTGGCTGGTTTTTCGGATCATGCTAAAAAAGTGGTGGTAGATGGTGCAACTGCTGACAAGCCCAATATTATTTTGATTGGAGTGGATGCGCTCCGGCCTGATTTTTTAGGTTATTTTGGTGCTGCAACGCCGACACCTCACTTCGATGAGTTTCTCGATCAATCGACTGTGTTTGCTGAAGCGATTACGCCTATTGCTAGAACTTTTCCCGCTTGGGTCAGTATTTTTACCGGTAAGTACCCGAAAGAAACCAACGCGCGTTTTGATTTAGCGGACCAGACTCATTTGGATCTCACTGAAACCTTGCCTCTGATTTTGCACAAACAAGGGTATGAAACGATCTATGCCATGGATGAAACGCGATTCAGTAATATTGGAAAGAATTTTGGTTTTGATCAGATTGTCACGCCGCCAGTGGGTGTGAATGACTTCCTGCTGGGCACTTTTAACGACTTTCCTTTATCAAATTTGGTTATTAACACTGCGATTGGTCAATGGTTGTTTCCGAATAGTTATGCGAATCGGCCGGCATTTGTGTCTTATGATCCAGACAGTTTTTTGAAAATGCTAACGCCCGCATTATCCAAACAACGTAATAAGCCTTTATTTTTGGCGGTGCATTTTTGCTTGCCCCATTTCCCTTATTTTTGGCGTGACTATTCTTATCTTGAAACAGAGAGGGCACTTGCCCATTATGCGGCCTCTATTCAACGTGCGGATCAGCAAGTTGCGGATTTTTTAGTGTTGTTACAGCAGCAAGGCTTATTGAAACACAGTATTGTAGTATTGCTTTCAGATCATGGTGAAACCTTAGAATTGCATGGCGATAGAATAACAAACCGTGATCGCTTTATTGCGGGAGCCGATAATCCAAAGCACATCATCCCTAAATTTTATCCAGCCAGTTTTGATTTTGAAAAGGTTAACCAATCTGCCGGGCATGGCACGGATGTTTTGGGTATGCCGCAGTATCATGCTGTGATGGCTTTTCGACTGTATGGTTTGGCGCCTAATCAGAAAAATGCCATTCCCGGTATTGTCTCGCTAATGGATATTAAGCCGACTATTTTGAGCTTGCTAAATATCCCTTTTGGCAATGTCAGTGGATCGTCACTGAAAGAGGTAGTATTAGGGAAAGAGCGTGTCGTATCACGCCAGAACGATTTTTTTATTGAGAGTGATTTTTCACCTTCCTCCATCCGCTCAGTGCATCCTGAGACGCGACAAATATTATTTGAGGGGATTAGCTTCTTTCAAATTGATCCTGTCACAACGCATCTGACGGTCAAGCAGAGCATGGCAGACTTAATACTTTCGAGTAAGCAATATGCTGATATTTACGGTTCTTGGATTTTGGCTTTGTATCCGCAGGCAAATGGAGTGATGTCACCTATTTTGGTGGATCTCAAGACGGGCTTGTGGACGAATGATTTAACTACCTCATTTGCGCTGCATTCACCGGCTCTTCATATGCTGTCTGCTTTAAAAGCATTTTATGGAAACGAGATAGGTAAAATCAGTTCTCATTACAATCAATCAAAGCAAGGTTGAGGAGAAGTCAAGCATCCTTGCTTTTTTTAACGCATAAAAAGCCTTTCCCATAAAAGTTTTGCACAATTTTAATTTCTGCCTCATAAATTCAATGAGTTAGCGACTCAAATAGTCCAGAATTTCATAACTATATGAAAATACAACGATATTTACTTATGTTCAGTTTGTGATCTTGTGTCACTAAGACAGCAAAATATGTTATTTAGATCAGTTTCATAGAGGTTACTAACAGAGTTATCCACAGAATCTGTGGGTAACTTTAGAAATTATTTTGGACGCGGCATTTTTTCGCTAAGTTCTTGTATGCTGATGGATGCGCTGCACTTGTACACAGCGTCAAAATTTAAACTGATAACAAGTGGGCATACGGGTTTGCGCTATTTTTCCTGGGTATTTCATGTCTATCTTGATGATAATAATGAATATTTTTCTTTGATTATTTGGTTTACTAAAACGCTTTATACAGGAAATGATGAGGTTCAGGGGTGTTTTGTAGAGCTTAGTCACAGACTTATCCACAGAATCTGTGGGTAACTAAGGATAAACCCGAGGGTGCCCGGCAAAAACCCTAGTTTAAGATCGGGAAAAACCCCTAGAGATGATTCTGTTTACCCTGAGCAGAAGAATGGGGTAGCTGAGACGGAAAATAATAGGAATTAAGAGATATCCACCGCTAGGGAAGAGAAGAGGGATCGGGACCCTCCCTGACGGTCGCGGCTCGGAAATTTCATGCTTTATCCGGGTCGCGACTATTGAGTGATTTAAGGTGTCACTAATTTATAAAGTTCCGCTCCAAGCGTCCAATCAATATCTTGTTGATTGATTTGATTGGTGACAGAGAGTTGATCTCCATGCAAGGAATAGGCCCAAAACAGTAAGCTCAACACATAAGTATCATTAGCGCAGGCAGGGGCAAGATATTTTGCAGCGACCGATGGGTAATCTTTTTGTAATTGTTCCCAGGACGCACTACAAACCGCTTGAATCCGATTTTCGATGAGAACCCCATCAGGCGTGTTATCTACCCCTAAGAAATTAAGATCATAGTAAGCCCCTGAATAGGCAATAAAGTGCTGATTTGCTGTCGGCAAGATTTCATCAGGGACGTGTTTGCTTTGAATTAAGTGAATGTATGTCAAACGGCATGTGTTTAGCTCAAACTGTCCTGATACGTTATTCGGTAGTGGATAGCCTGAAGGAAAGCAGCTCGCAGCTCCAGCATCTTGGCTAATCGCAGCCAAGGCTTGATCTTGCCCTAAGCTCAAAAAGCTTTTGCTGAAAACAGTGTATTGTTGTTGATTCACTTTTATCGTGACTTCATCTTCTTTTTTGGTCTGATCTTGTGTTGCAAATGCAATCTGAGTAGAAGCGCCTCCCAAATCAATACTACCTATGGTTGCTGTATTGTTTTGGAAAGTATGACTTAAATAATTAACGTCTAGCCAGCCATAAAGGCCTTCCATTTTTCCGGGTATCGTTTCGATCTGCCCTAAAGCAAAAGCATAATTTTTCTGGATGAATTGGGTGATGCTTGCATAAATCGCAAGCTGTCTTTCGGGAGAGAGTAAACGCATGCCAGCAGTTGCCATAATATTGACTTTCACTGTGCGTGGATCAATGTGGTTTTTGTCCAGTTGCACTAATGCATCGTCTAATAATTTTTTAATGGAGTCGCGAGCGCCATCGGGGTTAGAAGCAAAAGAAGACAGTCCTGGCTTGATACTTTCCGAAAAGATGTCGAGTATCTCTGGTAATTGGTTGCGCTGCTCAGACTGAAATAAGTGTAACCGGGAGCCACTGCTGCCTGCGTCAATAATGATTTCATAAGCGGGTTGGTAGGCGTAAAGATTGGTAAGAAATAAGGTCGACAAAATACCAACAAAAGCAAGAAAAATGTTTTTCATGTGATCGATTCCACCCTTTATTAGAGTATATTTTGTGCAAATTATATCTGAGATTGTGCGTATTGTATATTGATTTTGCGTATTCAATATGATTCGGATGACTTTTAGACAGTAATTAGTTGTGCACAACACCAATATTTGACCTGAGGGCAGTGGATGAATGGCGGTGCAATCCAAAAATTCAGTTCTATATTGCGTAACATATTGAAATCAATTAATTATTATTTTGATTTTTGCGCAGGTAGTGTACGTTTTAAAATAGTTAGCAATGAGTTTAAGTCGGTTTTAGAGAGGTTAATAACAGAGTTATCAACAGAAACTGTGGGTAACTTTCATGGTTTTCTTCTTGTGGCTAAAAAAAAAGAATTAAAATACACTAGCTAACGTAAATGATGCTGAGATCGCCCAAATAATTCCCAGTAAGCTGCTTCTCAGCGCATTAGACGATAATCTTTTTAGCAGGAGAGCTCGGCATGAATGCTAGTCATCAAACTGTATTAGAGCCCACAGGTAGAATGGAGAATGGATTTGCGGCTCCTTATGATTTTTCGATATCAGAAGTTTTTGGAGAAGCTTGGTCTAAAGTAAAAGGTTTTAAAACCTCTGTATGGGGTGCTGTTGGATGGTATTTCTTGATTGTTTTTCTTTTAGGCATATTAATGTCTGTAGTGGGATCCCTGTTTGGTGTTCCAGCCACTGATGGCAGCGCTCCTAATGCGATGACTATCGTCTTGAGAGTGATTGTTCAAATACTCTTGTACCCCATGTCTGCGGGGATCATGATGATGGGCATTAAGCGTGCGGTGAATCTGCCAGTGCGTGCTAAATTAGTGTTTCGCTACTATAGCGCTATTTGGCGTATTCTTGGGGTGATGTTGTTAAGTTTGGCGATTGCCATGATTCCATCAATGATTGGTGGTTTTATTATTGGCATCATGGCAGCGACTGATTATTCACTAATAGTGAATATTATGTTGGTTGTCGTTGGGCTTGCCTTCATTCTCGGCGGAATTTATTTAGCCTGGTCGTATCTCTTCGTTCTTCAGTTAACAACAGAAAAGCGTTTAGGTGTTTGGCGTTCCTTGCAGGTCTCTCGTAAAGCCATTTGTCAGCACTGGTGGAAAGTCTTTTTTACCACAATGATTATGTTTGTCATTTATATTTTGAGCGTGGTGTTTTTGCTTGTTGGGCTTATTTGGTCGATTCCATGGTTAATTGCAACGCAAGGTGTTTTATATCGAAGAATATTTGGGGTCGAAGCGGATCTGGCTACTAATGAATGAGATGTGACAAAATAAAAAAAACCAGGTTATATGCCTGGTTTTTTTTGTTAATGAAAAGCTGTTGTATTTAGATCAGCTGAAGAGACCTTGTTTTTTCTGAAGCAGCTGTTGTTTGGCGCGATCAATCAAAGCAATTAAATCATCTGGTTTTTTACCCGCTGATAGAGCTACGGTAGCGATACCCGCTTTTAATGTCTCGACGTTTTCATGATCAATAGCCAATTTCATGGCGCAACTTCCATCTTTGTTGGTTAAATGGAGTAGCTCTTCTAAGGTAGAAATAGATAAAAGATCCTCAGTTAACAGTGCTGCGATAATGGCAGCGGTATTAGCATGAGATTGCTGCATTGCATGCATAAAGAAAGTATTACCCGAGTCGCCTGGTATGAGTTGCTTTGCTACAGCAGCATTGCTCCCGACTATGGCGGATACTTTTTCTGCATTTCCTGCCTTGATGCTTTCAAGCAGTTCGGTTCCGATCCCTTCAGATTTCGATTTTTTATGGGCAAATAATCCAGCTTGATCGATCTGGCTTTTAGTGACTTCACTTGCCTTTTCATCAGAAACTACTTGAAACGAAGAGGAGGCTGCCGCTGCTGCTGCCGGTTTAGGGCTTGTCGAAATCTCCTTGCGTTTTGCGGAAGCAGAGTGAGCGCTATCGGCATGGTAAGTTTCATGTGATTTGTAATAGGCTACGAAGGGGTTTTGCCAAGTTTCAGGCAGTAGAAAAGCAACTGTATGCTGGTGTGGTGCCATATAGCTAAATAGGATATTACGCTCTATGTCTGTCAGTTGGATATTTTGCATATCGATCGATTTAATTTTGCTATTAGCGAACCGATCAGAAGTTGCTACTTTAGCATTAACAGGCTTCATGAGAATGATTAGTGACTCTAGAGGGAGTTGTGCCAGTACCAGACAATCAATATCGTGATCAAGGTTGGGCAACTCTCTATTGATACAGAGAATAAAGTCGAGTTGTAAATTGGTGATTTCTATAACAAACTTTTCATGGCTGGGAGTTTTGCTGGCCTCGATATATAATTCACGACTAAGTTCACCCAGGAAAGTATAGATTCTTTCTGGATTATCACTTCGGCCTAATTTGTTCCCATCGACAGTTACTGTTGTCATGGCTACCATTCCCCTGCTAAAAAGCTGCCTAATCTAACGCATGTTGGCTTAAGGGGCTAGGACTTTAAAAAAAAAATAGCATATACTCTTATACAGTTTTATTCTAAATTCGGTAGAAGGTATCTGGAAGTAATTGTTAAGATACCGAAAATAGTGAAATTCTTCTGCTAGCAAACAGAGGATGGAAGTGAAAAGACATACGAAGATGGATTTCCTTCGTCTAGGAATGATATTAATGTTTTCAACGTCTGTTTCTTAGTGATTCGCTTGGAGTAAAGACAAAGGAGCAAAAATGGCTATATTGGAAGTGGCAATATTATTAGCGGTTGTTTTATTTTTAACCTACGCGTATGTCGCGGTATGGATTTGGACAGCAACTATAGCAGTTGTTTTGGTTTTAATAACTGTTTTTGGCAAGTTAGGCTTTCTTGCTTTAACGGTTTTTTGGCTACTTTTTTTAGCCGCCGCCGCTTTTGCTAATCTCAATCAGCAACGTCTTCGCTATTTTACTCATCCTCTTTTAAAAAAACTGCAAAAAACCATGCCATCCATTAGTCCCACTGAACGCGAAGCGATTGATGCTGGCGATGTGTGGTGGGAAAAAGATTTGTTCTGTGGTCGTCCCAAATGGAAAAAGCTATTGGGATATCCTGTTCCGACCTTGTCTACAGAGGAAGAAAGTTTTTTAGCCAATCAAGTGGAAACACTTTGTGGCATGTTAGATGACTGGAAAGTCATTCATGAAGATCGTGATCTACCCCCAGCGGTTTGGGAATATCTCAAAAAGGAACGCTTTTTTGGTATGGGCATTCCAAAAGTCTATGGCGGTCGCGAGTTTTCCGCTTTAGCGCACTCAACAGTTGTCATTAAAATCGCTACTCGTTGTATCAGTGCTGCGGTAGATACCATGGTTCCCAATTCATTAGGGCCTGCTGAATTACTATTGCATTACGGCACCGAAGAACAAAAATCTTATTATTTGCCCAAGCTCGCAATCGGGGAAGAGATGCCTTGCTTTGCTCTGACTTCACCAGAAGCGGGCAGTGATGCCGGTTCTATTACCGACTTTGGTGTGATTTGTCATGGTGAGTATGAAGGCAAGCAAGTATTGGGTATGCGTTTAACGTGGGATAAGCGTTATATTACATTAGCGCCAGTCGCAACCGTCTTAGGTTTGGCATTTCGTTTATACGATCCCGATCATTTATTAGGTGCTAAAGAAGATCTCGGTATTACGCTTTGTTTAGTGCCTACAGCACAACCGGGTGTTGAAATTGGTCATCGTCATTTGCCGATGAATCTTTCTTTCATGAATGGCCCGACCCGTGGGCGTGATGTCTTCCTGCCGTTGGATGCGATTATTGGGGGTGTGGCAAGAATAGGCCAAGGCTGGCGTATGTTAATGGAGTCGCTCTCCGTTGGCCGTTCGATTTCTTTGCCTGCGTTAAGTGCTGCTTGCGCGAAGCTAGCTTACCGGACAACAGGTGCCTATGCGCGTGTTCGTAAACAATTTAATACGTCTATTTCTAACTTTGAAGGGGTGGAAGAGGCTTTAGGTAGTATTGCAGGCTTAGCTTATACGATTGAGGCTTGCCGTATCATGACAGCAGGTGCTGTGGATCAAAAAATCAGTCCATCGATTGCCTCTGCCATTGCCAAGTATCACATGACAGAATCAGGCCGAAAAATCATGAACCATGCCATGGATATTCATGGTGGACATGCCATTCAAAATGGACCCCGTAATTTCTTAGCTAACGCGTATATGGCAATGCCTGTCAGCATTACGGTAGAAGGGGCTAATATTTTAACGCGTAATTTAATTATCTTTGGTCAGGGTGCTATTCGTTGTCATCCATTTGTTTTGCGTGAAGTGGAGCTCATCTCGGTTCAAGATGAAAAGAATGAAGCTGAATTGAATAAAATGTTACTGTCGCATGCTGGCTACTTCATGAGTAACCTGGTACGCAGTTTTCTGTTTGGTATCACTGGCGGTTTATTGATTTGTGCTCCTGTTCGCGGAAAGACTGCCCGGCATTATCGTCAATTAACACGCATGAGTTCTGCATTAGCGTTGCTGTCTGATACTTGCATGATGATTTTAGGCGGTACCTTAAAGCGTAAAGAGCGCATTTCAGCACGCTTGGGTGATATGTTAAGTGAACTGTACATTGCTTCTTCTATTTTAAAATATTATCGCGATTGCGGTGAAAAAGTAGAAGATCTCGATTACGTTCAATGGGGGGTGCAAAACTGCCTGTACAATATTCAAGTGGCTAGCAATGAGTTACTGGAAAACTTCCCAAACAAATTCCTTGGGGCGTTGCTACGTTTTATCGTCTTTCCTTTTGGTTCCGCTTATCGCAAACCTTCAGATGCGTTAACCAATAAAATTGTGACAACCATGTTGGTTCCTTCCGAGTTTCGTGATCGTGTCACTAAATATTGTTATCTCAGTTCTGATCAAAATGATCCTATTCGCCGCCTGGAAACAGCATTAGGCGAGCAAATAAGACTAGACCCATTATTGAAGAAATTACAAATCGCTCTTCGAAATGGTACAGTGTCGCATCAGGGCGATTTCAAACAACGAGTCAATGCCGCAGTTGTTGTCGGTGCTTTAACGAAAGAGGAAGGTCGCTCTTTATGTGATTATGACTCTTTGCAACAAGAAGTTATCAAAGTCGATGAGTTTTCATTTGATCTTCGATCTGTACTTACCTAATCAGTTATAGGGATGAGCAACAATGGATATGAAAAATACGAAACGCGATGTCTATATAGTCGATGGTTCACGCACACCTTTCTTAAAAGTGCGCGGCAAGCCCGGACCGTTTTCAGCATCAGATTTGGCAATTAATGCGGGTAGAGAATTGTTAGCTAGGCAGCCATTTTCACCACATGAATTAGACGAAGTGGTGATTGGTTGCATGATGCCAAGTACCGAAGAGGCAAACATTGCACGCGTGATTGCATTGCGTCTGGGTTGCGGTAAAGACATGCCAGCTTGGACCGTACAACGTAACTGTGCATCCGGTATGCAAGCACTAGATAGCGCCGTTAAAGATATAGCTTCCGGTCGCCACGAAATGATGTTGGCGGGTGGAACAGAAGCCATGAGCCGCGCACCGCTATTGTATAATAACGGCATGGTGAATTGGTTTTCCGGTTATTCCGCTGCAAAAGGCATTCCTGCTAAATTAAAAGCAATGGCAAAGTTCAGGCCGTCTGATTTGGCGCCTGTTATTGCTTTACTGAAAGGGCTAACCGATCCAATAGTCAATTTATCCATGGGTCAAACCGCCGAAAACGTGGCTTACCGTTTTGGTATTACCCGTGCAGAAATGGATGCGTTTGCGTTAGAAAGTCATCGCCGTGTGGCGGCTGCGCAAGATAATCATTTATTGAATGAAGTATTAGCGGCTTATGATTATAGCGGTAATACTTATGTCGCGGATGATGGCGTGCGTCGAGATACCACACTCGAAAAATTAGCTACACTCAAACCCATTTTTGATAAAAAATTTGGAAGCGTAACAGCGGGTAACAGCTCACAGGTCACAGATGGTGCAGCTCTGTTATTGCTTGCCAGTAAAGAAGCTGTCAAAAAATATCAATTACCTGTTTTGGCACGCATTGTTGATACCGCATGGGCAGGTTTGGATCCAGCTGAAATGGGCTTAGGTCCTGTTTATGCGTCTACTGCATTATTAAAGCGTTATGGTTTGATTATGGAAGATATCGACTATTGGGAAATCAACGAAGCGTTTGCGGCGCAAGTATTAGGTTGTGTTGCTGCCTGGGAAGATGATAACTATTGCCGTCAATATCTAGGCTTGGAAAAAGCTTTTGGACGCATCGATCCTGCCCGTTTAAACGTGGATGGGGGTGCGGTTGCATTGGGTCATCCGGTAGGTGCAAGTGGCGCGCGAATCGTATTGAATTTGGCGCAAATTTTAAAACGTAAACAAGCAAAAAGAGGCGTTGCCACAATTTGCATAGGTGGTGGTCAGGGTGGCGCAATGTTAATTGAAAATGTTTCTGAGGTGATGCTATGAGCAGGATGCAAACTTACAAACACTGGCGTTTAGAAACAGGCGTTGATGAAATTTTATGGATTTATTTTGATAAGAAAGATTCTAAGGTTAACACCATGGACCGAGAAGTCATGGAAGAGTTATCCAGTATTATCGACTTATTATCAGAAGATAAAGATCACAAAGGTGTGATTATAGCCTCCGCTAAAAAAACGGGATTCATTGCTGGCGCTGATATTAGCCAGTTTAATCAGTTTAAAGATATCGATGAAGCGGTTTCTTTATTGCAGCGTGGACAGGCAATTTATTCACGCATAGAAGCATTAAAAATACCCGTTGTCGCTATGATTGATGGCTTTTGCGTGGGTGGTGGTTTAGAACTTGCTTTGGCTTGTCATTATCGCGTAGCTGAAGATGGTCCTAAAACACGACTCGGTTTGCCTGAAGTGAAATTGGGTATTCATCCAGGTTGGGGTGGTACAGTACGTTTGCCTCGATTGATTGGCGCACCTCAAGCGATGAATTTAATTTTATCGGGTGGCACGGTGACCGGTAAAGTCGCAGCGAAAATTGGTTTTGTTGATGCAGCTGTACCAAAGCGTCATTTGGTGACAGCAGCAAAATATTATGCGACACAAAAACCAAAGCGCCATCAAGCGACATTTATACAGAATCTCACTAACTCGACAGTAATGCGTCGTATCCTGATGCAGTTTATGCGCAAACAATTGCGTGCAAAAGCGAATCCTGAGCACTATCCAGCGCCTTATCATGTGTTAGATAACTGGGAACGTTTTGGCGTGAAGGGTGCAGAACCTTTTGCAAGAGAAGCGCGTGATTGCGGTAAATTATTTTTTAGCGAAACCAGTCAAAATCTGGTGCGTGTATTCTATCTGCAAGAGCGTTTAAAAGGTTTGGGTAATGACACCCGTTTCGCACCACAACACGTACACGTGATTGGTGCGGGTACCATGGGTGGTGATATTGCTGCATGGTGTGCATTTCAAGGTATGACTGTTACATTACAGGATCGTGAGCCCAAGTTTATTGCGCCTGCAATAAAGCGTGCTTTTGCATTGTGTAAAGCGAAGCTAAAAGAACCGTACCTGATTCAAAGAGTCATGGATCGTTTGATTCCTGACGTTGAAGGATATGGTATTCCAAAAGCGGATGTCATTATCGAAGCTATTTATGAAGATTTAACAGCAAAACAGGAAACGTTTAAGAAAGTGGAAAGATTGGCAAAACCCACTGCCATATTAGCAACGAATACCTCTAGCATTCCGTTAGATGATATTAATACCGTGCTACAGACTCCAGAACGTTTAGTGGGTATCCATTTCTTCAATCCTGTCTCAAAAATGTTATTGGTTGAAGTGGTGAAAGGGAATAGAACCGATCCACTAATTGTTGATAAAGCCATTAGCTTTGTGCGTAGTTTGGATCGTTTGCCCTTGCCTGTGAAAAGCAGTCCTGGATTCCTGGTTAACCGCATTCTGATGCCATATCTTTTAGAGGCAGTGGATATGTTAGACGAAGGCGTGCCAGCGCCAGTGATTGATAAAGCAATGACGGATTTCGGTATGCCAATGGGTCCGATTGCTTTAGGTGATGCGGTTGGCTTAGATATTTGCTTATCTGTTGCCAAGCATCTTAATCAATATTTCCCTAATATGACGATCCCACCTCGTTTGGTGTCACTGGTTGAAAAAGGCAAGTTAGGACGTAAAACAGGCAGCGGTTTTTATCAATATAAAAATGGCAAAATGGTTAAGCCCGCAATGCCAACTTATAGCAAACCACTGAAAGAAATTTCCGATCGTTTAATTTTATGCATGTTAAACGAAGCATTTGCTTGTCTAAGCGAAGGCGTTGTTGCGGATTCTGATTTGCTAGATGCAGGTATGATTTTTGGAACCGGCTTTGCGCCTTTCAGAGGTGGTCCAATTCATTATGCTAAATCACAAGGGATTCATGAGTTATATGAGCAATTTGTGAAACAAACACAAGCACGTGGCGGTAAAGCTCAATCATTAAAAGAGTGGGATACAACAACGGAAGCTTAAAATAAAGTGTTATTCGAGTGAATCAGGTTTCCTTATTCACTCGAAGATCACATGCTATTCTTAGTTTTTCTTCCATTTAATATTGCAGCCAACACTGGCTTTTTGATCAGGGTTGATGCTTTTTCCCACTAATATATTATCGAGAGCATCTGATAAGTCTTTTCCGGTGACGGTGTGATGGTTGCCCGGTGTGGCGTCATCAAATCTTCCGCGATAGACACAAGCAAGTTTGCTATCAAATATGTAAAAATCCGGCGTACAGGCAGCATGATAGGCTTTGGCGACAGCTTGTGTTTCATCAAAAAGATAAGGAAAAGTATAGCCAAGCGTTAAAGCTTCGCTTTTCATTTTATCAGGGCTATCGGCGGGATAATTTTTTACGTCATTGGAATTAATAGCAATGAAGCTAATATCATTTTTTTGATAGTGTTTTGCGACTTCAACGAGTTTGGCTTGAATCAATTTGACATAAGGACAATGATTGCAAATAAACATGATCACTGTTGCTGTATTGGATTTTAAATCTTGTAACGATCGAGATTGATTTGTGATGGTGTCAACCAGTGTAAAGTCGGGTGCCTGTGTGCCTAAAGGCAACATAGTTGATAGGGTTTCAGCCATTTTTTATCTCCTGAATTTGAGTTGTCGTATTGTACCTTTTCAAATAGATAACCCTAAATAAAAAATATTGTTTTGTTATGTGAATCGGGTATCCTTACCCGAATGTCATATAATCTGACAGATTAGCGACAAAAATTACTTCTTATGCTTGTTCTGTTTTTTCTTTGCTCGCGTATTTTGGTTGGAAGGTGAAAATTTAAAGGAGAATATACATGACTAAGCGATTTGCCATTCGGCAGCTTTTTCATCTGATGTGTGCAGGCGGATTAATTGGCCTTTCCAGTAATGCCATGGCTGCTGCGTTCCAATTATACGAACAAGATGGCGCAAGCGTCGGCAATTATCATGCGGGTCGAGCAGTAACAGATAACGCGAGCACTGCTTATTATAACCCAGCTGGTAATACACAATTTACAAACCAAGAAATGATTTTAGGTGACGTGGGTATCATGTCATCCTTAAAATATTCAGGCACCGTTTCACCGGGTATCATTGTACCGGGTGTGGGTGTTTTTCCTGTTGGCCCAACACAGTCGGCCGTCGCGCAAGGCGGTGCTTTCAGCCAGGTTCCTGATTTCCATTATGTGGCTCCCATTAGCAAAAATTTCGGCTTTGGTCTCAGTGTGGCCGCGCCGTTTGGTTTAAAAACCAATTTTGGCAGAAATACAGCATTGCGTTATGCTGCTACGCTGTCTGAATTAAAGGTCATTGATTACAGCCCATCTCTGGGTGTAAGCGTTAATGATAAATTATCTTTTGGTGTGGGCTTAGACATTCAAAGAATGGGCGCTGAGTTTGATCAAATGGGTACCATTGGTACCGGCACCGACACCGATAGCAAAACGAAAGGCTGGGACACAGCTTATGGATTTCATCTAGGTGCTCTTTATCATTTTAGGCCAACAACACGTGTGGGTTTAACTTATAATTCCCAAGTAGTACATCATATTCGTGGCACCAGTAAGTTTGTCGGGCCTATTGCCAATTTTGCTAATACTTTAGCAACAGGATCCCCAGGGGCCGTTGTTTCTAATTATGCTAATGCGCATCTCACTTTGCCAGCTGCTACTACCTTAAGTTTGTTCCATCAATTAAATCCAAAATGGGCTTTAATGGGCACAGCTATTTATACGCAATGGAGCATTTTCCAAAGCTTAAGCATTGCCGACGCGGCTTCGGCTAGCACGGAATTGACGATTTTTGGACCCGTACCTGTTCCTAGCCCGAATACAACAGTGAGCGTTCCAACGCATTATCGTAATACCTGGAACTTCTCAGTGGGTGCAGATTATTATGCGACTGATAAGTTTACATTCCGTGGCGGTCTCGGTTATGACCAAACGCCAGTGAAAAATGCTTATCGTGATGTCAGAATTCCAGATGGTGATCGCATAGCTATTGCCGTGGGTGGTCATTATCAGGCAAGCAAAGCATTAGGATTCGATCTGGGTTGGACGCATTTATTCATGTCAGGTACAGCCAAGATCAATCCGCCACCCGTTGTCACTGGTGGACAGGTTGTATCAACGAATGGCAGTGTTAAAGCAAGTGCTGATGTCATTGGCGCGCAAGTTGTTTGGGATATCGCTTAAAACGAATTCAGTAGATGGAGCCAAGCTTTATGTGTCTCCATCTACTTTTCTTCTGTCTTCTTCATCATCTCTTGCAAGAGCATATTATTAAGCTAGATTCATTTCTTATTAAAGAAGCTTATCCAAAAAATCCAACGCTTTATCAGTTAGCCTCATGAATAATTAAATGGTTTGATGTAGGATAAAACCATAAAAGATTCTGACATAAAAAAATACAGCATCCCGTTTCGCGAAATACTGTATCTCTTTTTAAAGTTTGGTAGTCAATTACATTGGATCAATAGTTAAATAAAACCCATTTGCTGAAATTTTATAAGGAGAGCCCGCACTCATCTTGATTGATGTAATGCCAGAGTTCATGTTCATCACGACAGTTGCAATAGGGCTGCCATTACAGGAGTCACCTTGACCTGGTGCTGGTGGTGGGTTCATATAAATATCTGCTTTGCAATTGGTGGGATGAAAGAAGCAAGCAATGTTCAAGGTTTTTTGAGGGACTTGATTGGTGCTTTTAGCTTTGGTAACGCCAAACTCACCAAAAACCGGGGCGGCTGAACAGATTCCGTCATTAATAATAGAGGTGGAATTTTCAGCGGTGTTATTAACAATAGTCAAATCAGCATGAGCTGCAATAGGCAGGGCTAATAAACTGGCGCTCAGCACAAAAGAGCTGAAAATACCTGTTCTTTTAAATAACATGTTATATCTCCAATAATAATCATTAGGAAAAGAATAAACAGGAATACAGTCAATAACAAGTCTTTCAGTAAATATCTAACCAATTTTCGAGTTTTTTCCTGTCAACTTCATTGAAAAATAACCCAAGTTTGGTGCGACGCCATAAAATGTCATCTGAGGTTTCTGCCCATTCATGCTCGATCAGGTATTCTACTTCTTTTTGATATAGTCCTGGTGCGAATTCTTCTCCCATTTCTGCGAGGGAGGTCGTGTTCTGTAACAATAAGTGAATGCGAGAGCCATAGCTTTTAGCAAAACGAAACAATAATTCTTTGGGTAGCCAGTTGTATTGATTTTGTAATTGCTGATAAAAATCCTCAAACTGTTTTGTGCCAAGATCGCCACCAGGCAGCGGTTGATTGGCCGTGGATGAGGGGGGGAGATTTGGAAATACAGGTGCTAGCAAGTCCACGGCTTCTTTAGCAAGGCGTCGGTAAGTGGTGACTTTTCCGCTGACCACGGTCAGTAAAGGGGGATTTGACAAAAATTGTAATTTGTAATCCCGAGAAACTTCTGACAGCTTGTGCTTCTCTTCACGTTGTAAGCAACGAACGCCAGCATAAGACCAGTTAATGTCTTTGCTTGTCAGTGATTTTTTAAAATAATGATTAGCTGTTTCTAAAAGATATTTTTCTTCTTCAGGTGATATTTTGACATTGTCTAAATTGCCGGTATAGGCAGTATCGGTTGTGCCAATGAGTGTGAATTTATTTTGGAAAGGAATAGCAAATACAATACGGTTATCGGCATTCTGCAAAATATAAGCAAAATTTCCTTCATAGAGTTTCGGCACCGTAATATGGCTGCCTTTGATCAGTTCAATCGAAAAAGGGTTCTCTGTGTGAATGATATTTTTTTGTACCTCAGCTACCCATGGGCCTGCTGCGTTTATTAATACTTTGGCATGGCAATAGAAAGTATCATTTGATGTTGTTTTTTTAAGGGCAATTCGCCAGAAATTATTCTCATAGTGTGCGGAAATACATTCGGTTCGAGTTAAAATTTTCGCATGATGTTCTTTGGCAGCGATGGCATTGGCTATGACTAATCGCGCATCATCTGCAAAGCAATCATAATAGGAAAAGCCAAGTTTAAATGTATTTTTTAATGCTTTCCCACGAGCGTCATTTTCAAGGTCAATTTTTTTGGCATTGGGTAGTGAGGGATGTGATGCTAAATGATCATATAAAAATAAACCGATTCGAATCATCCAAGCGGGACGCAAATGTTTTTCGTGCGGTAAAATAAATTCAAGCGGGGAAATAAGATGCGGTGCATTTTTTAATAATATTTCGCGCTCTTGTAGTGCAGCTCTCACGAGTTTGAAGTCGTAGCTTTCAAGGTATCGTAAGCCGCCGTGAATTAATTTACTGCTTGCTGATGATGTTGCGCCTGCCAAGTCGTTTTTTTCAGCGAGGGTGACAGTTAAGCCGCGTAACGAGGCGTCAGCGGCAATGCCTACACCATTAATACCGCCGCCAATGATGAAGATGTCTGAATATGCTTTTTCCATGTTATCCTCGCTTTGCTAGTGGGATTTACTATACCATTTCTCTGCATATCATAAAAAACTAAATTTTTTTTAGTGTACAAAGAAGCTGAATATTGTAATTTGTTGCATGGGAAAGTTAGGTCTGCTAATCACTGTCATATCGCAACATGTTTTTAGGACGGATAATGTCAACTTATTTGCTTGCTATCGATCAAGGTACAACCAGTTCACGCGCAATTATTTTTAATCGGGCAGGTGAAGTGATCAGCCAGTATCAGATCGATTTAACACAATATTTTCCAGAAGATGGATGGGTTGAACAAGACCCTGAAGAGATGTGGTCTAACACGCTTCTTTGTTGTCAATCAGCGCTTAAAATGGCTGCGCTTACAGCCAAAGACATCGTCGCTATCGGTATTTCAAACCAGCGAGAAACTACGATTATTTGGGATAAAAAAACGGGACTACCAATATATCGCGCAATCGTTTGGCAAGATCGCAGAACAGGTGACTTTTGCAAATCCATGACAGAGCATAAAATATTTCCTTCGCTTCAAGCCAAAACAGGTTTGTTGTTAGATGCTTATTTTTCAGCAAGCAAAATAAGATGGTTATTAGATAATGTGCCTAACGCACGTGAGCGCGCAGAGCGCGGCGAATTAGCTTTCGGCACGGTCGATACTTTTTTATTGTGGCGTTTGACCGATGGAAAATCACATGCGACAGATGCCTCGAATGCTTCAAGAACGCTATTATTTAATATTCATACGCAAGAGTGGGATAAAGATATTTTAGAAGCGTTTGATATTCCTGCTGCGATTTTGCCTGCAGTTTTGGATAATGCCGCAGACTTTGGTAAGACTGAAGCAAGTTTACTGGGTGGTCCGGTTGCTATTGCCGCTATGGCAGGTGATCAACAGGCAGCAACGGTAGGGCAAGCCTGTTTTAATCCGGGGATGATAAAAATAACTTATGGAACAGGTTGTTTTGTATTCTTGAACACAGGCAAAACCGTTTTGCAGTCGGCCAATCAGTTGCTCTCAACGGTGGCTTACCGATTGGATCGAAAGGTTACTTATGGGTTAGAGGGAAGTATTTTTTCTGCTGGTACGATAGTGAAATGGTTTCGTGACACACTGAAAATCATTAAAACAGCCAGCGAGACTGAGGAGTTGTCAAAGAGCGTTCCTGATACTGGCGGTGTTTATCTGGTTCCTGCCTTTACCGGGTTAGGTGCCCCTTATTGGGATCCTGATGCGCGTGCAGCACTCCTCGGTTTAACACGTAATAGCGAATTGGCTCATATTGTCAGAGCGGGACTTGAGTCAGTTTGTTATCAAAGTTATGACTTGTTAGGTTGTATGCAGCGAGATGGCGTGGCGCACCTTGAGGCAATGCGTGTAGATGGTGGCATGGTAGTAAACAATTGGTTCTTGCAGTTTTTAACGGATATCTTAGGTATTCCCGTGCAACGCCCGGCTTGTGTTGAAACCAGTGCGTTGGGAGCGGTCTTTTTAGCGGGCTTACAAAGTGGTGTTTATCAATCCTTAGACGAAATTTCAGAACTTTGGCAAGCGAGCGCAACTTTTGTTCCCGCTATGCAAAAAGATCAGCGGGATCATTTATATCAAGGTTGGAAAAAAGCGGTAGCAAGGGTTATACTCAAGCCGAACTTTGGCTGAGTGTCATACGCATTACTAATATTTTGTTAGAATCGCGACGAATTTTATTTATCAGGAAGAAAAATATGAAGAAAGGTATTGTATTGTTTGCTCTGGCGAGTGGTTTGGCTGTATTGAGTAGTCATTCAGCAATGGCAGGAAATCGTGCGGGCGCAATCACTGTCACACCAGGTGTAGGTTATTATTATTTTGATGATAAGCGCAATTTAGATGATACTGGATTAGGCAATATTGGATTGGCTTATAACCTTAGTGATAAATGGGCTATTGAAGCTATCTATGCTCCGTTTAACACCAACAGAACGAATATCACAGCAGGTACACCTAAGCACGTGCACGGCAATCTTTATATGGCCGATGGTTTATATCGTTTCTACAATTACAAAATGTTTGAACCGTATGTTTCTGGTGGTATTGGTGCGATGTACCTCAGTCGTAGTGGTAATGATGCAAACACCTTAGCAAACGTACATGCTGCAATCGGGACACAAGTATTTTTTGATCGAGTTATTGCTTTGCGTGGCGAAGTGCGCGACTTGTATACCTTGTCGGGCGGTAAGAATGATGTGATGATTAATTTCGGTGTGAGCGTCTTGTTCGGTGGTGAAACGCCACAACCTGTAGTTGTATATAAAGACACGGCTTACAAAGGCGACCAATAAGTTTTACTAAGCATTCCATCTTTCCCACATCGTGGGCGTTATTGTATAAACAATAATGCCCACAGAATGTAAGCAGTAACATTTCTGTTTGTGATTATTTTCTTTCGTCTATCTCTACAAAGTGACGCTCAGTCAATCCTTGGTATAACTGTCTTGGGCGACCTAATTTATATGGGCTGCTAATCATTTCGCTCCATTGTGAGATCCAGCCAATTGTTCTGGCTAAAGCAAATATGACAGTAAACATATTAGCAGGAATACCAATAGCGCTTAATGTGATCCCAGAATAAAAGTCGACATTGGGATAAAGCTTTCTTTCAACGAAGTAGGGATCTTCTAGCGCGATTTTTTCTAGTGCCATGGCAAGTTTAAAGAAAGGATCGTTATGCGCGCCAACGGCTTCAAGGACTTCATGGCAGGTTTCACGCATGACTTTGGCGCGAGGATCATAATTTTTATAAACTCGATGTCCAAAGCCCATCAGTCTAAATTTATCATTAGGATCTTTTGCTTTGGCGATATATTTGCCAATCTGAGAAATGTCACCAATTTCATGGAGCATATTGAGTGCTGCTTCATTCGCGCCGCCGTGAGCGGGTCCCCATAGCGCGCCAATGCCAGCTGAGATGCAGGCATAAGGGTTTGCGCCCGTAGAGCCTGCAAGGCGAACAGTAGAGGTTGAGGCATTTTGCTCGTGATCGGCATGAAGAATAAAAATACGGTCCAAAGCACGGGCTAAAATAGGATTGGGTGTCGTTTCTTCACAGGGGGTCGCAAACATCATATGCAGAAAGTTTTCGGCATAAGACATTTTATTTTGTGGCGGCATGAAAGGTTGGCCAATGGAATACTTGTAGCACATGGCAGCGATAGTCGGGAGTTTGGCTATTAAGCGGAAAGCGGATGTTTCACGATGGACAGGATTCTTAATGTCTAGGGTGTCATGATAAAAAGCAGAAAGCGCACCAATGACGCCAACCATGACAGCCATAGGGTGAGCGTCACGGCGGAAACCATTAAAAAAGTTCCGCATCTGCTCGTGCACCATGCTGTGTCTATTGATGTTTTTACAAAAGTCTTCGTATTGTAAGCTGTCTGGCAGCTCGCCGTTTAAAAGCAGGTAGCATACTTCAAGAAAATTCGAGTTCATCGCTAATTCATCGATAGGATAACCGCGATAGAGCAATATGCCTTTATCACCATCAATAAATGTAATTTTGGATTCACAGGCTGCCGTTGACATGAAGCCTGGGTCGTAAGTGAAGTAACCATTGGCTACCAGCGGGCTAACATCGATCACATCTGGGCCTAGCGTGCCTGAGAGCACATTTAGTTCGATTGTTTTATCATCGATCATTAACTTTGCTTTTCTGTCCGACATGCGCGTGCTCCTTGTAGTCTTATACTCAACTATAAGAACTCATCCCCAGGATGTCAAACTGATGAAGCTATTGTTTGGATTATCTTTCTAAATGAAATAACGACGGGCGTATTGGAGGCATTTAGGCTGATTGAGGAGAAGGTAACCCAAATATGTCTTTAACAATTAAACCTTTGTATTACAACGTTTGATTTGACTGTTATAGATGGCTATAATAACGGGGTTTTTGTGTTGATTAGATTATAGTCTGATCATCTATTTTGTGGTTATAACAAGACAACGAGGGGACATTCAGCCGTGACAAAGCAAAGACCCAAAAATCTCAATCTTCTTACCATTCGACTCCCCATTCCAGCGATTGTATCTATTTTGCATCGTGTTTCAGGTTTGGTGCTGTTTATTTTAATTCCAATTGCACTATGGGCTCTCAGTTTTTCATTATCGTCTCAAGATAATTTTCAATCCATGCATGACACACTTTCTTCCCCACTATCTAAGTTCATTATTTGGCTAATGTTGACGCCGTTTCTTTATCATTTTGTTGCGGGTATCCGGCATTTATTGATGGATATTAACATCGGTATTGAGCTAAAAAGTGGTCGTCTCAGCGCTGTTTTAACTTTTATCTTTTCCTTATTATTATTTATATTGGCAGGCATCTACATATGGTGAAATCTGTGATGAGCGTAAGCCGTCAAGGCATTCGCGACTGGTTAATTCAGCGCGTCAGTGCTGTTGTGATGGCGATTTATAGTGTGTGTCTTATTGGGTATTTTTTAAAGCACCCTCACTTCGATTTTCTAGATTGGCATGCTTTGTTTGCGCAAACTTGTGTCAAAGTAGGCACTTTATTGTTTGTTCTTGCGTTGTTATTTCATGCATGGGTTGGGATGTGGACGATTTTTACCGATTACGTTAAGCCTTTTGTATTGCGTTTAATTTGTCATGGTGTTGTTTTCTTTACGTTAGTGTCGTGTTTTTTATGGACACTAGAGATTTTATGGGGTGTTAATCAATGAGTATTGCAACACAAACGTTTGATGCCATTATTGTTGGTGGCGGTGGGGCAGGATTGCGCGCCTCATTAGAGTTAGCACAATCCGGTTTGAAAGTGGCTGTTGTCTCTAAAGTTTTTCCAACCCGTTCACATACGGTGTCTGCTCAAGGTGGTGTCAATGCGGCTTTAGGTAATACCGATGGTAGTGATGATTGGCGTTGGCATATGTATGACACCATCATGGGCTCTGATTTCTTGGGTGATCAAGATGCTATTGAGTATATGTGCAAAGTAGCTCCAGAGACAATTTATGAGCTTGAGCACATGGGCTTACCTTTCTCTCGTTTAGACGACGGTAAAATTTATCAGCGTGCTTTCGGGGGCCAAACCCGGAATTTTGGTCGTGATTTGGTGCATCGTACTTGTTGCGCTGCGGATCGTACCGGGCATGCTATGTTGCATACTCTCTACCAAAAAAATGTTCAAGCCAAAACCAAGTTTCTAAATGAATGGTTTGCGATTGATTTAGTTAAAACCGACGCGGGTATTGCTGGTGTGATTGCACTGGATATCGTTAGCGGCGAAGTGGTCTTCTTGAAAGCTAGAGCCACCATTTTAGCAACCGGTGGAGCAGGTCGGATTTTTCAATCGACTACCAATGCGCATATTAACACAGGCGATGGTTTTGGGATGGCGTTACGCGCCGGGCTACCATTGCAAGATATGGAGTTCTGGCAGTTTCACCCAACCGGCATTGCAGGCGCAGGTGTGTTGATCACTGAAGGTAGCCGTGGCGAAGGTGGTTATCTCGTGAATAAAGACGGCGAGCGTTATATGGAACGTTATGCGCCGCACTTAAAAGATTTGTCCTGTCGTGACGTGGTTGCTCGTTCCACGATGATTGAAATTCGTGAAGGACGTGGTTGTGGACCTAAAGGTGAATACACCTTGTTAAAGCTGGATCATTTGGGCGCTGACGTCATTGATAAGCGTTTACCTGGTATTCGTGAATTAGCACGAACCTTTGCGGGTGTGGATCCAGTGAAGGACCCGATTCCTGTTATTCCAACCTGTCATTACATCATGGGTGGTATTCCAACCAACATTAATGCGCAAGTGGTGACATTGGATCGGAACGGCGTTGATAAACCGGTGGAAGGTGTTTATGCAGCCGGTGAATGCGCTTGTGTATCCGTCCATGGCGCAAATCGATTAGGCGCTAATTCATTGCTCGACATTGTAGTATTTGGTCGTGCGGCTGGTCTGCATGTACAGCAAAGCGTGCGAGAAGGTTTGGGTTTCCGCGAACCTACCCAGTCTGACCTCGAAGCAGCATTGGCTGGTTTAAATCGTTGGAACAACAATACCAAAGGTGAAAGCGTCGATGAGATTCGAGTGGCTCTACAAAAAGTCATGCAAGATGATTTTGGTGTATTCCGAACCGCGGAAAACATGCAAGAAGGTTTCAAAAAATTGAAAGCATTGCAAGAGCGTTTACAATATGCGGCTATCAAAGATAAAAGCAATTGCTTCAACACAACACGAATCGAAGCATTGGAATTAGATAACCTGATGGCAACAGCGCTCGCAACAGCTTATCTTGCGAACGAACGTACGGAGAGCCGTGGTGCGCATGCGCGTTATGACTTCCCAGAGCGCGATGACCAAAATTGGTTGAAGCATTCCGTCTATTATGCTGATGGTCGTATTGCTTTTCGTCCTATTAACATGGCGCCGCGTGAAGTGGATGCTATTAAGCTGCAGGCTAGAGAACAATAAGAGGATTGAGACATGCGCTTTTCAATATATCGCTATAACCCCGAAACCGACGAAAAACCTTACATGAAGGATTACGATGTCGATGTAGTGGAACATGATTGTCACATGGTTTTAGATGCTTTATTAGCTATTAAAAATCACATGGACGATACGCTGACTTTCAGACGTTCTTGTCGCGAAGGTGTTTGTGGTTCAGACGGAATGAATATTAATGGTAAGAATGGTTTGGCTTGTACGCTTTCTCTGGATTCAATGAAAGAGCCTGTTGTGATCAGACCGTTGCCAGGGTTGCCCGTGACGCGCGACCTGGTGGTCGATATGACCCAGTTTTATGAACAGTATGATAAAGTACAACCTTTCCTGCAAAATAGTGATCCGCTGCCAGCCAAAGAGCGATTACAATCGCCAACTGATCGTGCTAAACTCGATGGTCTTTATGAGTGCATATTGTGCGCATGCTGCACAACTTCTTGCCCATCTTTTTGGTGGAACCCAGATAAATTTGTAGGTCCCGCAGGATTGTTACAGGCGTATCGTTTTATTGCCGATAGTCGTGACACCGAGATGGATGAACGCCTAGCGGATTTAACCGATCCATTTAGCGTATTCCGTTGTCGTGGTATTATGAATTGCGTGGATGTTTGTCCAAAAGGATTAAATCCAACGAAAGCAATTAACCACATTAAAGAATTAATGCTAGAAAAGTCAGTATAAAAGTTTAATTCGGTTACCACGCCATCCAGAAAAGCATGTCTTTTCTTGAAGCTCTGTAAAAATATTTGCATCGTGCGGAAGATAGTTTTGTTCAGAAGAACGTCTTCCGCAGTGTGTTAAGCCTATTTCTGCAGAATATTGGCAGGTTATTTTTATTTTATTTAATTAACGGTTAACACATGGCTACCAACGAGCAATCAATGCAACAACTCTGGAACGAGTCTTATTTATCTGGTGGAAGTGATTCCTATTTAGATGAACTCTATGAAACCTATTTAAAGAATCCCGAAGATGTATCACCTGAATGGCGTGGCTACTTTGATAAAATCGCAGGGCAAGCACATGATGTACCTCATAGCGAGATTCGTGACTATTTTCAGCAACTCGCAAAGCATAGTGGTAAGACAGTTGTTGTTCAAAGTGACAGTGGCGATTTAGCTCATCAAATGAAGCAAGAAAAAGTGATTGATCTCATTGGTGCTTACCGAAGCATGGGGCATTTGCAAGCGACTATTGATCCATTAGGATTATACAAAGGCGTCGATAATCCTACCTTAGAATTATCTTATTATGGCTTTACCGAAGCAGACATGAACACTGTGTTTGATGTGGGTTCATTTGCTGGCTTAAAGAAATCCTCCGCTACCTTACAAGAAATTTATCAGCAATTGCGTAAAATTTATTGCGGTACGATTGGTATTGAATATATGCATATCAATCAAAATGAAGAGGTCACTTGGATCCAGCAAAGAATGGAGCAAGCATGGCCTTACTTTAGCCCAAGTAAAGAAGAAAAGCTGAGAATTTTAGATCGCCTGGTTGTCGCTGATGGCCTGGAAAAATACCTTGGATTTAAGTATGTGGGTCAAAAACGTTTTTCATTAGAAGGCGGTGATAGCTTAATTCCATTGCTGGATGCGATTATCAATCGCGGATCTGAAAACGGTATTAAAGAAATGATCATTGGTATGGCGCATCGTGGACGTCTCAATGTTCTCGTGAATGTCTTAGGTAAAGAATCCGGTGCTTTATTTGCTGCATTCGACGGCAAAGGCATTTCTGAAAAAAGTTCGGGTGACGTGAAATATCACTTGGGTTATTCAGCCGATGTAAAGGTTGAATCTGGAGCAGTGCATCTTGCCTTGGCATTCAATCCTTCGCACCTTGAAATTGTAGCGCCCGTTGTACAAGGCTCAGTGCGCGCAAGACAACGTCGTCGTCGTGATACCGAACGTAAATTGGTCATGCCTTTACAGATTCACGGCGATGCGGCTTTTTCAGGTCAGGGTGTTGTGGCAGAAACGTTTAATATGTCACAAGCGCGTTGGTTTAGTGTAGGCGGCACTATTCATATTGTGATTAATAACCAGATTGGTTTTACGATCAGCAACCCTCAAGATGCTCGTTCTACATTGTATTGCACTGATATCTCTAAGATGGTGCAACCACCTATCCTGCACATTAATGCAAATGATCCTGAAGCGATTTTCTTCGCCGGTAAGCTCGCGGCCGATTATCGCACACAGTTTAAAAGAGACATCGTCATTGATATGGTTTGTTATCGCCGTCATGGTCATAACGAAGCAGATGAGCCGTCGGCAACACAACCTATCATGTACAAAATCATTAAAAATTTACCACCAACAAGCACCCTTTATGCCAATAAATTAGTGGCGGAAGGTGTGATTGATGCCAAACAAGAACAAGCATTAGCGGATGCTTATCGAGCAGAGCTGGATGCGGGCAAAGCTGTGGTTGAAACCATAAAAGAAAAAGACGTTTATGAATATTCCGTCACATGGGAACCCTATTTAGATAAAGAGTGGACAGCCAAGGCGGTGACGGCTATTCCCATGGCAAAATTAACTACTATCGCAGAGAAACTGGAAGTATTGCCAGATGGTTTTGTTTTACAGCCTCAAGTCAAAAAGATGATGGAAGCACGTCAGAAAATGACACTGGGTGAGACACCTATCAATTGGGGTTATGCGGAAGTGTTAGCGTATGCAACGTTGCTAGAGCAAGGCTATCCCATTAGACTTTGTGGGCAAGATGCTGGGCGAGGCACGTTTGCGCATCGTCACGCCGTATTGCACGATCAAAATACCGATAGAGTGTATCTACCATTAAGCCATATCAAACCAGATCAAGTTCAGATTAATATTATCGATTCATTATTGTCTGAAGAAGCGGTGATGGCATTTGAATACGGCTATGCATCCACTGAACCAAGTAATTTGGTGATTTGGGAAGCTCAATTTGGTGATTTTGCCAATGGCGCACAAGTTGTTATCGATCAGTTCATCAGTTCAGGTGAGCAAAAATGGGGTAGGTTGTGTGGCTTAGTCTTACTGCTTCCTCATGGTTATGAAGGCGCAGGTCCTGAGCATTCATCTGCTCGTTTAGAGCGTTACTTGCAATTGTGCGCGCAGCAAAACATGCAAGTGTGTGTGCCAACGACACCAGCACAAACTTTTCATATGTTGCGTCGTCAAATGATCAGACCTTATCGCAAACCACTGATTGTTATGACGCCTAAAAGTTTGTTACGTCACCCTCTTGCTGTTTCCAGCTTAAAAGATTTAGCAGAAGGTGAATTCCAGGTGATCATTCCTGAGATCGATGACATTAATCCAAAGCAAGTTGATCGAGTTGTTTTCTGTTGCGGTAAAGTCTTCTTTGACTTAATTGAAAAACGTCGTGCAGATAAGCTCAATAATGTCGCGATCATTCGTATTGAACAGCTCTATCCGTTCCCAGAAGAGCGTTTCAAAGAAGTGATAAAACCTTACAAGGATGTCAAAGATATTATCTGGTGCCAAGAAGAACCTGAAAATCAAGGCGCATGGTATGCCTCGCAACATCATTTGCGTGACGCTTTAGCTGAAGGGCAAAAATTGCGTTATGCAGGCAGACCTGCATCCGCATCGCCTGCGGTCGGTTATGCATCCGTACATGCGAAGGAACAAGCAAAGTTAGTGAATGACGCATTAGTAAAATAATTGTTAATCAGATTAATTGTATAAGGAAAATCTAATGGCTACTGAAGTAAAAGTTCCTATGTTGCCGGAATCCATCGCTGACGCGACGATTTCTGTTTGGCACAAAAAAGTAGGCGATGCTGTTACTCGTGATGAGAATCTTGTTGATCTTGAGACTGACAAAGTAATGTTAGAGGTACCGGCTCCTGCTGATGGTATTTTAAAAGAAATCATTAAGCCAACCGGTGAAACTGTGCAGGCAAATCAAGTGATTGCTATCATTGAACCTGCAGATGCAGCAACTAAAGCACCAGCTGCTTCCGCTGAAAAAGCACCAGAGCCTGCAAAAGAAGCGGCGAAGAGCGCAGATGGAAGTGCGTCTTCAGCTCAAACATTAAGTCCATCCGTGCGTCGCGTTGTTGCTGAACACGATGTTGATGTTTCTGGCGTTAAAGGAACTGGTAAAGGCGGACGCCTCACTAAAGAAAATGTGATCTCAGCAATGAGCCAAGGCGGCATGACAGGCGCTACGGGTTCGCGTCCAGAAAAACGCGTTGCTATGACTCGTATGCGTGCTCGCATTGCTGAACGTTTGTTAGAAGTCAAACAAACAACCGCTATGTTGACCACTTTTAACGAAATCAATTTACAACAAGTGATCGAGCTTCGTAATAAATACAAAGACAAATTTGAAAAATCTCATAATGTCCGTTTAGGCTTTATGTCATTTTTTGTCAAAGCTGCAGTGGAAGCATTAAAGCGTTATCCTGCTGTGAATGCATCTATCGATGGTAATGACGTTGTTTATCACGGTTATTTTGATATTGGTGTTGCGGTGTCAACAGACAGAGGATTGGTTGTTCCTGTGTTACGTAATGCAGACCAAATGAGCATGGCTGAAATCGAAGCGAAAATTACAGAATACGCAACAAAAGCACGTAACGGCAAATTAACCATGGAAGAAATGCAAGGTGGCACATTTACTATCACCAATGGTGGTGTATTTGGTTCCTTGTTATCAACGCCTATTTTGAATTCGCCACAAAGTGGTATTTTAGGCATGCATAAAATCGATCAAAGACCGGTAGTTGAAAATGGTCAAATCGTCATTCGGCCAATGATGTATGTGGCGTTATCGTATGATCACCGCATCATTGACGGCAAGGATTCCGTCACCTTCCTCGTGGCAATCAAGGAATTACTGGAAGATCCAGCAAGATTATTGCTGGAGGTGTAGTTTCATATCTATACCACCTTTAGCGTCTCACCATTTTAGACGCTAAAGGTGGCAATGTAGAATTTATTAATCATCTAATATTACTGGAATTTCGAAATGAATTTACATGAATATCAAGCCAAGCAATTATTGGCCGAGTACGGCTTGCCTGTTCCAGGCGGCGAAGTAGCACGCAATGTTGAAGAAGCGCTTAAAATCGCAGACAAGCTTAGCACGACACGTTGGGTTGTGAAGGCTCAAGTACACGCGGGCGGCCGTGGTAAAGCAGGCGGCGTTAAGCTTGTTTCCACAAAAGATGAATTAACAGCTGCAGTGAAAGGCATGTTAGGTACACGATTGGTTACCTATCAAACGAATGAAGATGGTCAGCCAGTTAATGAAGTTCTCATTGAAGAAACCAGTGATATCGAGAAAGAATTGTATCTTGGTGCGGTGATTGATCGTTCTAAACAACGCGTTGTGATTATGGCTTCCACAGAAGGCGGCGTTGAAATTGAAAAAGTAGCCGAAACTAATCCAGAAAAAATTCTTTACGTTGTTGTAGATCCTCTGGTTGGCGTTCAACCTTTTCAAGCGCGCGAATTGAGTTTTGCATTGGGTTTGAAAGGCGATCAAATCAAGCAATTCACTAAACTATTATTAGGTTTAGGTAAAATGTTTGTTGAATGCGATTTCAGCTTACTGGAAATCAATCCATTGGTTATCACAAAACAAGGTAACTTGGTTTGTCTTGATGGCAAAATCAACATTGATGATAACGCTCTCTACAGACAGCCAAAATTACGTGAAATGCGTGATGAAGGACAAGAAGATGAGCGCGAAAATCGTGCCCGCGAATGGGAATTAAACTACATCGCATTAGATGGCGACATCGGTTGCATGGTAAACGGCGCAGGTCTTGCAATGGCGACCATGGATCTCGTGAAGTTAAATGGTGGTAATCCAGCTAACTTCTTAGACGTGGGCGGCGGTGCGACAAAAGAACGTGTGACTGAGGCTTTCAAAATCATTTTATCTGATACTAAGGTCAAAGCGATTCTCGTTAACATTTTCGGTGGTATTGTTCGTTGCGATTTAATTGCAGACGGTATTATTGGTGCGGTTCAGGAAGTGGGAACCAAGTTGCCAGTTGTTGTTCGTTTAGAAGGTAATAATGCTGAGCTTGGTTCCAAGAAATTAAGTGAAAGCGGTCTGAATATCATTGCAGCAAAAAGCTTTACTGATGCTGCTAAGAAAGTTGTTGAAGCTGTAGGGGCAAACTAATGAGTATATTAATTAATAAGAATACCAAAGTTATCTGCCAGGGTTTTACCGGCAAACAAGGCACATCGCATTCTGAACAGGCGATTGCATACGGCACAAAAATGGTTGGTGGCGTGACACCTGAAAAAGGCGGTCAAACGCACTTAGGTTTACCTGTTTTTAACACCGTTAGAGAAGCTTTTGAAGCGACCAAAGCGGACGCATCTGTTATTTATGTTCCTGCTCCATACTGCAAAGATTCTATTATTGAAGCGGTTGATGCTGGCATTAAATTGATTGTTTGTATCACTGAAGGCATTCCAACATTAGATATGTTGATTGTTAAAGATTACTTGAGCCAACATCCAGGCGTACGTCTCATTGGACCTAACTGCCCAGGCGTTATCACCCCAGGCGAATGCAAAATCGGTATCATGCCAGGCCATATTCATATGCCAGGCAAAGTGGGTATTGTTTCACGTTCTGGTACATTGACGTATGAAGCTGTTAAGCAAACAACGGATTTGGGCTTGGGTCAAAGTACTTGTGTCGGTATTGGTGGCGATCCAATTCCAGGTACAAACTTTATTGACGTATTGGCTATGTTTGAAAAAGATCCTCAAACAGAACTCATCATCATGGTTGGCGAAATCGGCGGAACCGGTGAAGATGAAGCGGCTGAGTACATTAAAAAGCATGTGACTAAACCGGTTGTTTCCTACATTGCTGGCGTGACCGCACCTGAAGGTAAACGTATGGGCCATGCTGGCGCTATTATTGCTGGTGGTAAAGGTACGGCTGCTGAAAAGTTTGCTGTGTTAGAAGCGGCGGGCGTTCACACTGTTCGCTCACCTGCTGATATGGGCATGATGGCTGCGAAAGTATTACAAACCGTTTCATCAAGCTAAGATCTATAGAAGTGCTCTCCTCCCCCGAGTGCGGGGGAGGGTGAGGATTGATGTGTAGACTGGTTTTGCTATTCATCCTCATGCTAGTTCTCTGCCTCTTCTGAGGCGTACAAGATTCCCTTCCAACTTATAAAAAACGGATTTCCTTATGCTAGATCCAAAGCTTATTCGTGGTGACCTTCAAGCAGTTTCAGAGCAGTTAAAAAAACGCGGTGTGGTATTAGACGTTGTGCGTCTTAATACTTTGGAAGAGCAACGTAAAGCCTTGCAAGTCAAAACGCAAGATTTACAAAACGAGCGAAATATTCGCTCTAAAGCGGTCGGTCAAGCGAAAGCAGCTGGCAAAAATGTTGATGATATTTTAAAAGAAGTCAAAGACCTAGGCGATTCTCTTAAAGCAACAGAAGAACAATTTGAAAAAGTGCAAGCTGAGCTAAATGAATACTTGGCTTTAATACCCAATCTCACACATGAATCTGTTCCCGTCGGTAAAAGCGAAGAGGACAATCAAGTAGTGCGGTCGTGGGGTACACCTAAAAAATTCCATTTCACACCGAAAGATCACGTGGATTTGGGAGCGCAACATAACTGGATGGATTTCAGTACTGGGGTTAAATTGAGTCAGGCGCGCTTTGTTGTATTGCGTGGGCCATTAGCCAAATTGAACCGTGCCTTAGCACAGTTTATGTTAGATATGCATACTGAGTTACACGGATACCAGGAAATTTGCGTACCCTTTATAGTGAATTCAGATTCATTATTCGGTACCGGCCAATTACCCAAAGCAAAAGAAGATCTTTTTTCGTTAATGGGCGACAATGAATTATATCTTATCCCAACAGCGGAAGTGCCCGTCACTAACACTATTCGTGACGAAATTCTTGAGTCCGATCAGTTGCCCATGAAATATGTTTGTTACTCGCCCTGTTTTCGCAAAGAAGCGGGATCCTACGGTAAAGATACACGCGGTATGATTCGTCAGCATCAATTTGAAAAAGTGGAGCTGGTGCAAATTGTGCGACCAGAAGATTCTTATCAAGCACTCGAAAACCTGACGATGCATGCTGAGGCAGTTTTACAAAAACTAGAGTTGCCTTATCGCGTCATGGTGCTTTGTACGGGTGATATTGGTTTTACATCAGCCAAAACATACGATCTGGAAGTTTGGTTGCCAGGACAGGATCGATATCGCGAAATTTCTTCTTGCAGTAATATGGAAGCTTTCCAGGCGCGTCGTATGGCGGCTCGTTGGCGTAATCCTGCAACGGGCAAGCCTGAGTTGGTGCATACCTTAAACGGTTCTGCATTGGCGATAGGCCGCACTATGGTTGCTATTTTGGAAAATTATCAAGATGAAGACGGTAGAATTCATATACCAAAAGCGTTACAGCCTTATATGAATGGGGTTGAGGTTATTTAACGCATCTATCTATCGTCTTTGTTAGATTGAGATTGGGCTTGGCAAAAATGCTTAGCCCAACTTTTCTGCTCAAAGTTTGCTTTTTTTGAGAAAAATGTAAGCTATCCTTTTAAAACCAATGCGCTATCTTGTCATTGGAGTTTTAAACGCAATTTTTCCCCCTTGTAAAAAATATTTACTAATTCAGATGAATAAAAATTCAATTCTGTGACATCCGGTAATTTTTAGACATAAGTAATTAAATTCATTCGTGCATTCCAGAATATTTTCTGATAAGGTCTTTTTCTTTTATTTATTTAACTTAACTTTATTTAAGGATGACGTTGATGGACAAAACCAATACATTGCGACAAAACAGCGTAGTTAACCCACATCATGATTTTCAAGATAATACTAATATCAATATTAAGACTTATGATGAGATTAAAGAATATTTTAATGCTGCGCAATGTTGGGGCTTGCTTGCAAGTTTAGACACGAAACACTGTGATCCACAGTTAATTCGTTCAGCTGATGCAATCAAAGAATACGTCATTCAATTATGTGATTTGATCGAAATGAAGCGCTTCCAGGATACTGTCGTTGTGCATTTTGGCGAAGACGAAAAAGTAGCGGGTTACTCCATGGTGCAATTGATTGAGACCTCTTTGATCTCAGGTCATTTTGCTAATTTGACCAACACTGCTTATATCGATATTTTTAGCTGCAAAATCTATGACCCATATCAAGCGGCTGAGTTTACCAAGAACTTTTTCAAAGCTTCAGATGTAGCGGTTAATATGTGCTTTAGAAGATAGTCTCACATTCCAAACGTCGTCTTAGCGTAGACAAATTGCGGTAAGACGACGCTGGATTTATTCAGATGATAAAGCTTGTTTTAAAATCTGAGTGAATGCAGGCACATCCAACTCCCCCGATGCTCGCAATTCAATAAGCTTTCCGTCTTGATTAAAAAACACCATGATAGGTGGCGCAGAAATCTTAAACTCACGTGCTAAGCTTAAGCTTTCGTTATCGAGATTCGTAAGATCAACACGTAATAAGACGAATTTATTTAAAAACAGCATCACATCAGGTGAGGTCAGCGTATGGCGCTCCATGTTAATGCAGGAGATGCACCATTTCGCAGAAAAATCCAAGAGCACAGGCAGATGTTTTTCTTTTGCTATATTCAATGCCTGTTCTAGTTCAGGTTGATTTTTGATGGTTTTAAATGTGACATCCGTTAGAGTGGGTGATGAAAGTTTCTGACTTATCAAAAATTTATTATAAAAGTCGGAATTGATCAGTACTGAATTGAATAATAATGCACTTCCATAAAGAAATACCATAATGGCTAGTGTCTTCCAGAATTTATCAAATAATTTTTTTGTTTTTCGTTTAAAAATTCCCATATTAATCGCGGTAAAAATAAGCCAGGCTGACCAGAGCGCCATGCTGAGAGCATCCGAAATTGCGCGGCTGATTATCCAAATCGATAAACCCAATGACACAATGCCAAAAGCAGTTTTGATATTTTTATTCCAGCGTGAAACTCTGGGTAAAATATTTTTACTGAATAAGCTGAGAATCAGTAATGGTAAACCCATTCCAAAGCCCATGAAAAAAAGTCCAACTGCGCCTAGCGTATAATCTCCAGTTTTAGTAATGAAGCTTAGAGCGCCAGCCAGTGGCGCGCTAACACATGGCGAGACGATCAAAGTAGATAGCGCGCCCATTATAATAACGCCGGGATAATTGCCGCCTTTTTGTGAATTACTCCACGCGCTGATTTTATGGAGGAAAGCGGAGGGTAATTTCAATTCATATGCATCTAACATAGAGAGCCCAAGCAATAAAAAGAGTAGACTGAATAAAATCAGCACCCATGTTTCTTGCATATAGGCTTGAAGATATAATCCAAACTCGCCAGCAAGGACACCTAATAGAGAATAGGTAAGTGACATGGATATAACATAAGCTAGACATAATAAAAACGTCTTCTCTTTTTTAACCCCGATAGTACGTCCAACTATAATGCTTGCCATGATAGGTATTAATGGCAGCAAGCAAGGAGTGAATGAAAGTAGCAATCCAAAAAGTAAAAATCCAATTATCATCAGAAACACATTTTTTTTTGCTAGTAATTGTTCGGCATTATGGCTGCTATTATCTGTTAGATTAAGGGGCGAAATTTTTGTTGTAACATTAGAATCAAGGCTACTTTTTGTAGATGCAATAGGTAATATCAGATCGTGTATCATCCCTGATAAGTCAGTGGTTTTATAGATTGGAAATGAACAATGAAAAGCATAACAAATATAAGCTGCCGATTTATCCATAACGGGATACTCAGCATCTGAATTCAGTAAGGGATTGCCTTTTCTATCCCACCAGTCAATTCGAGAAAAGAAAGCAGTACTAGAAAGTGCGGTTTGATATAGATTTTTTGCTACGGTGTCATTTTTAGCTCCAATAATCACAATGTGAATGGGAGGATTTGCGATTCTGCTTTCAGCCAATAAAATTGTAGCTGGTGTGCTTTTTTCGAGAACGTCCGCTTGCATTAAGTATTTGAAGCTGCTTAATGACATGTCTTGTAAAAACTTATCACCTGTGTAGCTATGCAATAATGAAGTAAAGCGAATGACTTCTGCATTTTCTGCTGCTTTTAATTCCAGGGGTGCGTCTGGGGATTTTTTTGAATCAAGATAAGAAATATATCCAAATTTTCCATCGGCATTTTGCAAATACAAGTTAATAAATTTAGCGGCGTCTGTTGCACGATTCAAATAATCTGGATTCATTGTCGCTTTATAGAGTGTCAGCAATGCATTTCCCATGGCTAACGTATCATTCAAATAAATGGCATCGTTAATCGATTTTTCATGACGAAATCCCCCATCCATGATGCTTAAATGAGCGACGATCCAGTCATTTGCTTTGATCGCTTTATCTAAAGCGCTGCTATCTCCGGTCGCCATGTAAAAATCAGTTAATCCCTGAATCATCCATCCATTAACATCTGCATAAATGTGGATATCTATTTTAGGTATGCCGATATGTCGACGATGAGAATCATCTAGTTGATAGTATTGGTCGTTTTCTTTTTGAATGAGTGAGTAGGCGTTCTGCCCAGCAAAAAAAGTGCCATCAGGAGAGGTTAAAAAACTATTTATATCATCTATTATTTTTTTAGCGATGACAATGTAGGATGAATTGGGCCAGTAAATATTCACTTGTGATAGTACGTGCAGGTTGATTCCTTGCAAGAGCGTTTTTTTAGCATAATCGATACTGCCATTGGGTAGATGTGTGTAAATACCACCCCAAACGGGGTCATTTAATACAAGATAGTCACTTAATGTTGAGTTTACCCATGCATGAATGAGTTTTTCATCATGAGGTGCAAAAGTTAGAGCGTATCCAATAGAGTTTAAATCAATTTCGTTATTGCCAGGATAGGAGGGATTTTGAAGATGGCTATTAGGTATTTTTTTAAAAATAGCTATTTGCTTTTTTTCTAAATTATCCCGCAAATCAGTAGGTATTAAAGAATTTTTTGGCGGTAAGTCCTCTTTAGTAATAGCTGAGCGAATGTTATTGCTGTGCGAATAGTCATCGGTAATTTCTTTTAAATGCTTTTCCATAAAATCAGGAGGGAAATAACCAGAGAATATTTTAATAGTGTGGTTGTCTGAATCAACGACTAAAGTAGTGGGTAGCGATGTCATCCTATATTTTGTGACAAGGTCGAATTCGGAGTCGACATCAACTATTATCGGGATATAATCAGTTTGAATTCTTTTAATGATAGCAGCAGATTGCCAGGTATTTTTATCCATTTCCTGGCACCAATGGCATGTTTTGGATTTGCCATAAATCAAAATTAAATGTTTGTTGGTTTGGGCTTGAGTAAAGACAGCTTCAGAGTATTTTTGCCATTCAATTTTGTTTAATAGAGGTAAGTTGTCAGTGCTCGCGTAGGAGTAATTGACAGTGAATGTTATCAAGCACCACACAAAAATTAATGCAATATTGCGCAAGGTCATCTCCACGGAGTGGATGCTCTATTGTTGTTATTTCGCTAAAACAACATACCTGTCTTCAGAGAGATTATGACGATAAGACATATACAGGTTTTATTGTTGCATCTTATTTATCATATCATAATTTGACATTAAACTAAAAAAGGGTAATGTAATGAAAAGGTTAGTGAATAACAGGGTTAACAGAAGCTCACTTCTAAAAAATTATCCAAAATTGAATGGTAACCCCTATAGTTAGGTATATTTGCTATACTAAAAAGATATAGAATCTGAAAATGTTATTGAGGTTGGTTGAATGAGGTAGGAGATTTTCTCTTTTTCTTTGAATCCAATATGCGAGGATAAACGGGTGGAAAAGCAAACGGAAAAGAAAAAAATCTTGATCATTGATGATGAGTTAATGCTTTTGCTCAGTATGCAGCGCATGTTGGAGGATCTTTACGACATTACAATTGCCAATGGGGGGCAGGCGGCAATTGATATCATTAATAAAGGTGATAAGAAATTTGATTTAATTATTTGTGATATTAGTATGCCAGATGTGAACGGCGCAAATTTTTATCTTTACATCCTCAAAAAATACCCAGGGCTAGAAAAGCGTATTATTTTTATGACAGGCGGCCCGTTAGGTTCTTATTTAGATGAGTTTTTTACGGGAAGCCGACTGTTAAAACCATTTGAATACGATGAGTTACGTAAAGCTATTCAAGATTTCCTCGAAGCACATCCTAAATAATACATAGATTTTCCTCTATTTTATTTTTACACCAATTATCACTGTGTACTGATGAAATACCAAATGTTACTGTTATTGGTTTATTTCATTTTTTGTCGATCAAGAAATTTTTAATGGTTGTATTTAGGCTGTCGACTTCAAATGGTTTTGCCAAAAAAGGGTTTTTAATCTCAGCTAAAAAATTCACTATATCATCGGTGTAGGCGAATCCGGTCATGAAAATAATTTTTTCCTCTAATCCTGGGTATTCTTTAGAAATAATCTTGTACATCTCAACGCCGTTCGTATCTGGCATGCTGATATCACTGATGATCAAATCATATTGGTTATTTTGTTTTAGTAGCTCCAAGGCTATTTTACCACCTAGTGCTGTAGTGACATCATAATCGTCTTCCAATATTCGAGATAAACTTTTTAGTATGAATAATTCATCATCTATGATTAATATGTTTTTTCGCTTTATATTCATGGGTAGGACCTTTTCTTAACAATGTTAACCATTATCATGCTTTGATTTTGTTGGGGCACTTAGAGGAAAATAAACTGAAAAAAGAGTGCCTTTTCCTGGTGTACTTTCTACTTCTATTTCCCCACCTTCTTGGTTGATGAGATCATAACAAATAGATAAACCCAGTCCTGTACCGACACCAACAGGTTTGGTTGTAAAAAACGGATCAAATATTCTTACCATGATTTCATCGGGCATGCCTTTTCCGGTGTCACGAATGTCAATTCGTACACGATTATTTTCAATTTTTGTTGATATTTTAATTAAGTTATTTGGACTGCTTTCAGAAAAGGATTGTATTGCGTTGATAATTAAATTGAGAAAAATTTGATGTAGCTTGCTGTGGTTGATTAATATCGGTGGGATGTTATCACTGAATTCTTTTTCTAAATGAGCAATTTTATTCAGTTGGGGTTTTGTCATATTAATAGCGGAGTTTAATATTTCATTTATATCGCTACATTCTTTAAGGTAAGATTCATCTATACGAGCAAAACCTTTTAAATCTTTGACAATTTCTTTGATTTTTTCAGTGCCGTCTATCGTCTCTTGAAAAATATCATCAAACTGTTTAATTATTTGTATATCTTTGTTATCAGTAGATAGTAAGGCATGTATTTTTTTCTTTAGATAAGTTAAGTTGGCTAAAACCCAAGTGACAGGGTTGTTAATTTCATGAATGACTCCGGCAGCTAACGTCCCAATGATAGCTAATTTATCATTCAGCAGGGATTGCTCTCTTAGTCGATCACGTTCTGTGGTGTCATTTATAATAGTTAAATAGAGTTTTTTGTGCTTAAGATCAATATGCACGGAAGAAAATTCAATGTTTCTCAGGTCTCCGCTCTTGTGGCGAATATGCGCTACAATCGTGATATTTTTCTTCTCGGATGAAATTTTTCGGAGTAGTTTGTCAATTTTTCCATAATCTTCATCCACAAAAAATTGTTTTATATTTTTTTGTAAGATGGTATTTCGATCAGTTTTAAATATTGCTTCGACTTCTTTGTTAGCTTCAAATATTTTACCTTCCGCATCGTGAATTAAGAGTCCACAGCTTGCATTTTCCATTAAGGCTTGATATCGGTAATTAACAGTGTTCATTTCCTGTTGCAGTATTTTAACGTCTGAAATATCCGTTGCTACGATTGAGATTCCATTAATATTACCAAATCTCAGTGGATGACAAGAAAGTAAAACGGTCTTGATCGAAGCATCCGCTCTATCCAGGATGAATTCGCTTTTACAGCTTTCTGTTTTGCCTCTTGTTATTAGATTTTTCAGAGAGTCATGTTGCTCTTTTGAAATGTAGTCGAAAAGCAATGTACCAATAAGATTTTCGGTTGGAATACTTACCATGATTGAAAATTGCTTATTGCAATGAAATATTTTGCCATTATCAGAGACGGTAATAGCTCCTTCGGATAGGCTTTCTACTAAAAGTCGATAGGGAAGGTCAGCTCCTTCTAAGGTGAAGATAGAGGGAGCGCCTTCTTCATTATTGATAACAAATGCATCAACACCACCACTTTGAATGATGCTTAACGTTTTTTCGAGCTCTGTGATTCGCTTTTGTAATTTTGCAATTTTCGCAGTGCTCAAATTGGGTTCATTAGTTGCTTTTGGCATGTGCATTCCAATGTTATTATTTCTTAAATGAACGTCCTAAGCGTAAATCCAATCCAATTAAGACATCTTCTGTGTTGGATAAATCGCCTATGGTTTTTCGGATTGGTTTGGGAAGTTTTCTAATAACCGTTGGTATAGCGAGAATTTGATCCTCTTTTGCTAATTGTGGCAACTTTAATAAATCAATTATTTCAATGCTATAATCATTAGGGAAGTTTTCTTCACAAATTTTCTTTAAATTATTAAATGCTCTGACACAGTTTGGTGTTTGGCCTACCACATATAAGAGTAATACATACTTTGGTGGGGATTTTTTGTTAGTCTTTTTTTTAGGGACAGCTTTATTTTTTAAGAGTGATTTAGCCTTTTTTGTTTTGGCTTTTAATTTTGCTAGCATGGTTATTTCCCCGACTTGTTTTTTTCGCTCTTAGGTTTTGTGCTATCTGCCATGCGTATTTTTGATATTTTTGCGCGACTTTCAGCAATTAAATTATAGGTTCTTTCTTTTTGCTGATTGAGAGAGGTTATTTCATCTTTGGCACCTTCTAGCATCTCATGTAATGCAGCAATCTCTGCCTCAAGTTTTTTATGTCTAATTTGTATTTGACGTTCTTTGTACTTAATATCGGATTCTTTATCTGAGTTTTCAATTTCAAGCTTGGTGGCTTGTATTAATCTTGCGGATCCAGTTAATACTTTTTCTGTGCCTACATAAACTTCTTCTAAGCGAACGCCATTTTTGGATATAATGATTTCGCGTAATTGATTTGAGTGTGCCATGCCGCGTGATTTTAATATGCTGATTGCACGATTACGTTCACCATCGCTATTGATGTATTGTAAATATATCCATACATCCATGGACGATGATATCCCTTCATTAGTTTTAGTATATTCAATCCCTTTTTGTTCTGTCACTAAGCTTGTAAACATGACTGTTATTTTCTTGCTTTTAAAGTATGAAACTAGCAACGCTAACACATCTTGAACTTGATTGATGTTACCAATGGTTTTTAAATTAGTGACAGGATCAATGATAACCACACTGGGATTGAACTCATTAACCAATTTTTGAATATCATGCATGTGAGCTTCTAGCCCAGCAGAGTTAGGATTAATTGCATGAAATCGTAATAAATCTTTTTTGATTAATGGCTCTAAGTGAATTCCGATGGACTTCATATTGCGAACTATCTGTTCTACGGATTCTTCGAAAGCGAAGTAATAAGCCTTTTTGCCTTCCTTGCAGCTATTATAAGCAAATGTAGCAGCAAAGCTTGATTTTCCTATTCCTGCAGGCCCTGAAATAAGTATGCTGCTGCCCTCATAAAATCCTTTGCCATCTAGCATGGTGTCGAGTTGCTTTAATCCGCTTGAAATACGCTTTGTTGACGCCTTATAGTTGAGCGTGATAGAAGTAATGGCAGTAACCGTGAATCCTCCCTCATTAATAATAAAAGGATATTCATTTGCTCCATGAGAAGAGCCGCGATATTTCGCAATGCGAAGCCTTCTTGTCGAGACTTGGTCATCCATGCGATTGTCTAGCAAAATAACACAGTCTGCTACGTATTCTTCGAGACCGTAACGTGAAATGGCATTTTGCCCTTTTTCAGCAGTAACCAACACAGTGATTTTTTTTTCTTTAAACCAGCGAAATAGCCGTTGTAACTCAGACCGCAACATGAGTTCATTTGCGATATTGCTAAACAAAATTTCTAAGGTATCTAATACAACGCGCTTTATTTTGTATTGTGCAATAGCGCAGCCTAGGCGAATAAAAAGTCCATCTAAGTTGTATGAGCCTGTTTCTGCAAATTCGCTGCGATTTATTTGAATGTGATCAATGACTAATAGATGATTCTTAATGAGTTCTTTTATATTAAAGCCTAAAGACCCAATGTTTTGAGTTAATTCTTCTTGTGTTTCTTCGAAAGCTACAAATAAACCGGGTTCTTTATAGAGTGCTGCGCCGCGGATCAAAAACTCCATGCCGAGCATGGTTTTGCCGCTACCTGCGCCACCGCTGACCAGGGTCGATCGATATTTGGGTAAACCGCCAAACGTGATTTCATCTAATCCAGTAATTCCCGTCAGACATTTTTGAAGCATTACCGGCGCTTTAGTCTTTTTGGTTTTCTTTGGCATGCTTTTAACTCCCTGTTTTAAGCATTTTTCTTTCCAATATTATAATAATATCACAAATATAATCTTGATCGCGTGTTCATTAGCTTATCACTTAATGATGGATAAGCTTTTATGTCAAAATGTTGCATTGCTTGACCCTTGCCTGTTGAATGCGATATTGTTTAATCAAGATTTTATTAGGAAGTGAGATCATGGTGCCATGGATTATTACATTCCTTATAGTGGCAATTGTCGCTGGGCTTTTCGGTTTTTCTGGTCTTGTTCTGACCGTATCTGTTGAAATTGTTAGAATCGTTTTCTTTGTTTTTCTTATACTCGCTGTTCTCTTTCTCATCTTGCATTACATGAGAAGATCTAAGCCATAAATTTCTGATTAAATGGAGTCATTCATGAATTATAGAGACGTTTATATTGTAGGAGGACTTCGTACTCCGTTTGTTAAATCGATGACAAACTTTAGTGGTATTCCTAGTCAAGAATTATTAACCGCACCTTTAACTGCCTTAGCTAAAAAGTTTGGCCTCACTAATAAATCTGTTGGGGATGTTGCAATTGGAGCTACTATCAAGAACCCACTGGATTGGAATTTGGCAAGAGAGTGTGTCATTGGTGCGGGATTCTCGGGCTATACACCAGGTTACGGCGTGCAACGTGCTTGTGGCTCAAGTTTAGATGCCTCATTACAGATAGCGCTTAAAATTGCCTCTCATCAAATGGATACCGGCATTGCTGGTGGTATTGATACGAACAGCGATGTTCCCATTGTGTTGCCAAGATCATTTGTTTATAAAGCATTAAAAATGCGCTCGGCAAAAACTTTTTTAGACAGGCTTAAAGATTTAATCGCATTCCGATTTTCAGATTTAAAATTAAAAACCCCTTCCATTGTCGAGCCTCGCACGGGTTTGTCGATGGGTGAGCACTGCGAAAAAATGGTAAAAGAGTGGGGGGTTACTCGAGAAGCGCAAGATGAACTGGCATTAGCTAGTCATCAAAATGCAGCAAAAGCTTATGCAGAAGGTTTTTACGATGATTTAGTCATTGAATTTGCAGGCATTAAGAAAGACACGATTGTGCGATCAGATACTTCCTTGGATAAATTAGCTAAGCTGAAACCGGCATTTGATTTTACAGGCAAAGGTACGCTCACGGCAGGTAATAGTTCACCGCTGACCGATGGCGCTTCGGCTGTGCTTTTTGCTTGTGAAGAACAGTTAAAATTGAATAATTGGACACCGCTTGCCAAGTTTGTTGATGCGGAAGTGGCGGCTGTTGATTATGTTCATGGTGATGGACTATTAATGGCTCCCACAATCGCGGTGTCTAAGCTGTTGCTGCGTAACAATTTGACCTTACACGATTTTGATTTTTACGAAATTCACGAAGCTTTCACCGGGCAAGTGCTTTGTACTTTGAAAGCATGGGAATCTGCAGAGTATTGCAAGCGAGTTTTAAATAGAGATGAACCCATGGGCAAAATTGACAGAGCGAAACTCAATGTGAAAGGAGGAAGTGTTGCTATTGGTCATCCTTTCGCTGGAACGGGTACAAGAATCGTCGCGAGCTTGGCTAAGACACTGAATCAAAGTAAAAAGAAACGCGGTTTAATTTCAATTTGTACCGCAGGTGGTATGGGAGTCGCAGCAATAATAGAAGGTGTTTAACTAAAGTATATTTTTTTCTTACATTCACTTCCGCAACGTGGAAGTGAATTAAAAAACGAGTGGCGCCGTATAGTTTTTTCGCGCGCGTAGCGCAGCTCCCACGGAAAAGTCCATACAATGACAGAACCCTAGTCACTGCATTTACATTCTAAATAGACTACAGAAAATCTCTCATTTGTAATAAAATAGTAGGCCATCCATTTTTAAATCAATTTTTCCGGATTCATCATGATAAAGCACAGAATTTTTGTTGGCTTATTTTTTCTCTATTCATTTTGGGTCGCTCCTTTTGTTGTTGCTGCACAGCCTGCTTCTTCTAAATTAGGCATGGTAGCGAGTGAACAGCATTTGGCATCCGATATCGGTGCGAATATTTTGCGTCAAGGGGGTAATGCTGTTGATGCTGCGGTCGCTGTTGGTTATGCATTAGCTGTCGTGAATCCTTGTTGTGGAAATATTGGTGGTGGTGGTTTTATGACTTTGCACTTGGCTAACGGCGAAAATATATTTATTAACTTTCGGGAGCGAGCGCCATTGGCGGCAAAATCCACTATGTTTTTAGATGCGGCAGGGAATCTTGTGCCAGGTGCAAGCACAGTTGGATATTTGGCAGTAGCAACGCCAGGAACAGTCTTGGGTCTAGAAACAGCGCTTAAAAAATACGGCACATTTTCTCGTGAGAAGTTAATGGCTCCTGCCATCCAATTAGCAGAAAAAGGGTATATTTTAACCGCTGGAGATATCAAACTGCTTGATGCGCATATTGACGATTTTAAAAAGCAATCCAATGTGGCTGCGATTTTTTTAAAAAACAATAAACCTTATCAAGTTGGCGATCGCTTGATGCAGGCAAACTTAGCAACTTCACTTAAGTTGATTTCTCGTGATGGTGTTGATGCTTTTTATAAAGGCCAAATTGCCGAAAAAATTGTAAAAGCCAGTCAACAAAATCACGGCTTGCTAAGCATGGAGGATTTTGCTGCCTATTCGGTCAATATGTTGCCCCCTGTTACTTGTTCATATCATGGGTATACCATTATATCTGCGCCACCACCGAGTTCGGGCGGGGTTACATTGTGCGAAATGTTGAATATTATTGAGAAGTATCCATTGAAGAAGCTGGGATTTCATTCAGTAATGAGTACTCATTATATAGTCGAGGCAATGCGCTACAGTTTTTATGATCGCAATAAATATTTGGGTGATCCCGATTTTGTGAAAAATCCGGTCGCGGAGCTAACTTCAAAATCTTACGCGGCAGAAATTCGCGACAAAATTAAGCCTGATCGCGCAACGCCTTCCAGTGAGCTAGGAATGAAAGCAGAGCTGCATGAAGGCATGCATACAACACATTATTCTGTGACAGATAAATGGGGTAATGCCGTTTCTGTGACCTATACTTTGAATAGTTTTTTTGGGGCACAAGTGATAGCAGGTGATACAGGCTTTTTTCTCAATAATGAAATGGATGATTTTGCTTCAAAACCAGGAGATAAAAATCAATTTGGCTTGGTACAGGGAGCAGTCAATGCGATTGCCCCTGGTAAGCGCCCATTGAGCTCGATGACTCCAACGATTATTACGCAAAATGGTCATGTTGTTATGGTTGTAGGTTGTCCTGGCGGTCCTCGCATTATTACGGCAACCATGGAGGTCATTTTGAATGTACTGGATTATCGAATGAATGTTCAAGATGCCGTTAACGCGTCACGATTCCATCATCAATGGTATCCCGATTCAATTGATATTGAGCCAAATGCGTTTAGCCCTCAAACAATGAAGGCGCTGAAACATATGGGATATCGCTTTGTGCCTCTCCCTGAGTGGGGAGCGGTGGAAGCCATCACCATCAATCCTCTTACGCATGTTCAATATGGCGCAAATGATAAGCGGCGACCTGCTGGCAAGGCAACAGGGTATTAAGGGCTTCTAGAGCTTGCTGGTGCCTTGTATTGTGGGCATTCTGTTAGATGCTAGAGAGAAGCAGCACGCATTGGTGATGTTTCTTACGCCCGCAGTGCGCAAATCTAGTGTTTTATCTGAATCGCGACCGACAGGAGCGTCAGCCGTTCCTGAATATAACCCATTCTATTAATTCAGGTTATTGAATAACTTACGAAGTAGAGAGCATACGAGGTTAAGTTTACGCATTGTTTTATAAGCAGAAGCGCTATGACTTAACCTTCTCTTAAGCTTCTTTATGTATATTAACACCCAATGAATAAATATCCCCTTACTGAGGTGGAAATGGCTAAGCGCAAAGAAACATTAAAACTTTATAGCTATGCTGAGACTGATGAAAACCAGCCGGAATGGGAAGCTCTTCGTGTGCCATCAACGAAAATCGAGCAAATTAGCGATGATTTGAATAATATCTTTGAACAAGGTATCCAGGGCGCTCTCACTGATCTTTTATCCAGAGATTTTATTTACCCAGATAAATTACCTGGCTTGGATCAATACTATGTCAGGCCCGTAATAGAGGTCTTGTTTTTTGAGCACCCGCATCTTTTTTATGAATTGGTACAAGCTTTATTGGCAAGTCAGGATGACAATTTATTTCATGAATTTGAATCTTCTATGCTGAATTCGGATATTAACCCAGCGGATCTTTTTGCCTGGAATGATGTCATGAAGTTGAAGTTAGATAAGGATCGCATGGCGTTAGAGCAGTATGGCCATGATCTTGTTAAAAAAGGAGCGAATGCGAAAGGTAAATGTTTGTTAAAAATGGCGGCTGACTTGTATGGGTTGCTTTCTCCTGAGAATGCGCCTGCTACTGAAGGTGAAATGACGCCAGCCAATAAGCTCGAGATTTTATCTTTCAAATGTTGTTGGTTAATTAGGCTTTACAGAGACGAAAACCAATTAAAAGACGTGCGTGGCTATAAAAAGATACTCGCCAATGTAATGAGTGCACTTTTTTTATTTATTCCAAATGTTCTTAATTATATGGTGACGAGAAATTTCTTTTTTGCGAATAAAACAACCTCTCAGGAAAAAATGGAAACCGCAGCTCAGCATGTTGGTATTAAGGGTTTGAAAATATATACAAATGCTGTAGTTGATGATAAAGCTGTTAGTGAAGAAAAGATTGATGTTATAGCAGCCTTTGCTGCTTATAACCGGCGATAAAACTTAACACTCTATTCCCTATAGCTTTCTTGAAATACTGTCGCACCGTGAATACGGTACGACAAAAATTGAAAACTTGCGAGAATGATATTGGACTGACAAAACCTCAGTTAATCTCCCACAAATATGACAGTAAATTAAAAATAGGGCAGCAGATTCCAAGTTATTGATATCTATAGTTTAGCCAATACCTGTTGATCCCTTTCATCTAATTGCAATTCTTCGATGTTCTCCGCCTTATAAACCATTTGTGTCAACTGACTGCGTGTCCAGAATGAGAATGGATTGCTGAAAAAAGAGGGTTTGCTAGTTCGCGCCAGGTTAAAGTCTCTTTCAAAGCTTTCTGCATTGGAATAGTCTTGTTGAACGACCTCCATCATTTTAAATACTCGTGTTGGTATGCGAAATGTTTGCACTTGGTTTTTTTCGTCTTTTACTGAGATTTCCTTCCCACCATAACCGTAAAAACAGGTGTCTGTTTCATTCGACCAAAATTGAAGATGAGCGATATTGTTTTTATCCAGACATAATTTTGCTATTAAATTGTTGCGTGACACGATAAATTCTTTTCGTTTTTTAGCGAGATCCGCTAACTTTTGGATATTGATTTCTAAATTTAAAATAGCATGATTGATGTTTATGAGCGCGTCTTCTTTGTCGTCTTTTTCTGGTTGAAATGCCGCAATTTTTTGTATGGTTTGAATTCGTAAGTTTTTAATCAAATTATAAAGCGCAGTGACGAGTATATCAGTTGGTGCTTTGAGCGCCTGTCCATTATTATTTTCATTGACATTGACATTGACATTGGCATTCAAAGCAACTTTATTACGATTGATGTAAGTGCCATCTGGCGCACAAACGATTTCATCATGTTCTATTAATTGGCTTTGGTAAGAATGGGTGAATAGTAAATCTACTTTATTTTCTTCTATGGCTGCCAGCTTCTGCATGAATTGTTTTTTTTGCTGTACTGCATCAGATATTTTTCCAAGCTCAAGTACGACATCTTTTTCATTGGCTTTAAGATGATCGATCTGTTCATGAATTTCTTTTTCTTCTGTTAGAGAGGGCATATTAGCAATGCGCTTTAGTGTCTCCCTGCGCTGTAATTCATGCTGAATAGCCAATGAATAAAATTGTCTTAAATCTGCTTGAACAATGAAAGGATCATGTGGATTTGCAATAGGATTTTGATTTTTGAACTCGTCGATATTTTGAGTGGCTAAGTTGTCCAGGGGTATTTCAGGGAATTGGGCATTGAGCGTAAATGCGCACTGACTGCTTAAATTTTTGATTCGTTGATCGAGTTGTTTTTTTTCTTCGGCAAGCTGGGCTTCTGAGGCGCGTTTTTGGAAGTTTGTTTTCTCTAAAGTGTCAGCTTTAACTTTTGCTTCAATGTGTGTTTTTGTTAATTCAAGACGTGCCTCGATCGCATCTATTTCTGCTGTTTTTGTTGCTTTTTGTAAATCGTTCTCAATTAAGTTAATAGGAGCAATATATTGAGAGTAAGTTGTTTTTAAGAAAATGCATTCAAGTAATAATCTATCTTTTTTTGCTTTTTTTGCTAGTCTTTTAGCATTTGTTTCTTTATTGGAAGAAAACATACTGACTCCTTTCAGATTTATTTACTCAAATAATGTGTTAGATCAGCTAAAATGTAAAGCATTCTCCGAAAAGCTTTCATAATTAAGATGCATTAAAGTTGTGAATTAACAATGCTATTCACTGACATATTGTTATTTGGATTATAATAAGTTGAATACATACAAAAAAGTTTATGAGGAGAGCGATTATGAAATTAATAATGCCATTGTTGCTGCTAGCGTGTTTGAGTTTTACGGGGTGTGCTACAACTGGGTCGTCCAATGACGTATTTCCAACTAAAGATACAACATTCCAGCCGACGCCGAGACATAGCGGTATGTCAGTATCATCGAAAATGATTAGTCCAATAACATCATATTAAGTATTACTTGCGAAGGATTTTGTGGGCGGGATGCATAACGCATCCCGCTTTTTGTTTTTTCTATTTTACTTCTTTTACTTGCGTCTTTTTGCAACATGAGCTGCAATTGCAACCAGAAGGACAGCAGCATCCACACATGCCAAAATGACCACCAAAGCAACTAGATAATGCACCAACCGCAAATAATGCAAATATTAAGAATGCTCCGATTCCTAATTCATGAGTGGTAGGTTGTGATTCGACTGTTACCACAGAGTTAGGTGCAGCAGCTTGAATCACTGGCATTTCAGACATTCTATGAGGCATGGTGACTACGGTTGGGTTGGTAATAAAGTGTGAATACTCGGTGACATAACGACCCAGGTGCGATGAAAATGCCATAGCAAAAATCAAAGCAACGCACCAAGTCGTAAAGCCATAAAGTGCACCTAAATTCCGTTTAATACAATAACCTCGACCCAGATAACCCGCAGTAAAACCGGCTGTAAACATGGCAGCAATTGTGCCGATGAGTACCCCAATAAAACCACCAATAGCTAAATTGACGGCGCCTTCTTTTGTTGTTGTGATGATAGAGAGGCTAGTGGCGACACTAAATAAATTAAGCAAAAAGCTTAGGCCTAAGCCAACAAAGGCACCGACAATAATAGCAGTCCATGAAATAGATTTACGATAACAATGATGTACAGCGTCTGTCTTTGTGCATCCGCACATGTCACAATTATTGGTATTCATAGTAGTGCCCTCGAATTAATTTCAATTAAAACGCCACATTTGAATCATCATTATTTAAAAAATATGTGAAACCAAATAAATGATAATCAAAAGACCGAGTGGAACACCCAGTAACCACCCTACAAGATACTTCAACATACATACCTCCTTTAAATATCCATGCGTCATCTTTCGTGTTTAGATTGAGTTTGCAATTTTTACAGGTATAAGGAATATTGAGTTGCATGTGTAAATTAACATTATTGTAACATGTTTAAAACGGTGAAAATTAATTCATTATCAATCGTGTGCGCGTACTTTCACGTTCCTAATCTTTTTATAAAATGAGAGTTTGTAAAAATATTAGTATAAACCAGCAGGATGTGCGCAAAAATTACTCTCAGCTAATTTTGCATTGCCAGTAATTATTTTTTAAAAAAATTTTATTCTGATTTTAAAGTTCGCATAACTCACGCAATTCACAGGTGTTTTTTTCACTCACATCGAGTAAAAATTAATCTAATCCACAGCATAATGATAAGTGATATACTGTACTCTGTAAGATAAAATTAAATAATCGTTTTAAGCACTTGTTCAACGGGAGGTAAAACATATGTTACGTTCTCGCGTTGTTTTAGCTTTACTCGCTGTAGCTGGATGCTTGTCTATAACAGGAGTTGCAAATGCAGGTGAAGATAGTTCAGGGATGTTGATGGAACCCTCATACGGATATGGATATGGCTATACCCCATCATCTTCACAAAATCTGTATTACTTGCCAATTAGATCGTCATACGTTGATTGCCGCAAAGTGGGTGCAAGATACCATCATGGTGTTCTTGTTTCTCATCGTCATTGGTCATGTGGGATGTATTCCGTTCGTTACGTCTGTGCAAAGACAGTATCAACGATTTCGCCCATACACAGAGATACTTATTGCTCTGAATGGTCAATGGAACGTGTGTCACGCAATCATTGGGGTAGGGTTTATCTCTATCGCTAAGCGTAAGTGGCAATCCGTACTAGAGGTTGTGTCTGGCTAACTCAGTCATAACCTCTAGTTATTTATTGGCTAGCAAATGATAAAGTCACTATCTGTTGTGCCGTCTACCATGCCTTCCACGTGTTTTATAATCTTCTCTGTCTTGAGCTGATATAACTCGGTCAGATCATTAATCGTAAAATAGCATTTTTGAATTTGATCATAACGATAGGGCATATGCAGGATTTTATTCACATCAAATGCAAATCGTTCCGGCTCATGACTTTCTAGGGCAAAAATCGTTTCAGCATGTGAAGACAAGATACCTCCGCCATAGATACGAGCTCCTTTCGCTGTGTTAATCAAACCAAATTCAACAGTGAACCAAAAAAGCCGGCCTAGCAACGACTGCGCCTTTTTGGAGACGGTTAAGGCATTCTGGCCATACCATTGAACGAAATCAGCATAAGCTTGATTGGTGAGCATGGGACAATGCCCGAAGAACTCATGAAAAATATCAGGTTCTTGCAAATAATCGAGTTCTTCTCTGATGCGAATAAAGCTTGCTGCAGGGAACTGACGATTAGCCAGTAGCGTATAGAATTGTTCAAGTGGAATTAAAGTGTCAACCGGCACGACGGACCATCCTGTGCTAGCTTTTAACACGGATGAGATTTCACTGCATTGGGGAATGCGGTCAGTGGGTAGATTCAAGTTTTCAAGCCCGGTTAAATACGCATCGCATGCTCGATTTTGAATGGTTTGCATTTGGCGCTCGATCAGAATTTGCCAAGTGGCATTCTCTTCCGCAGTAAAGTTAATGTTGCCTTTGGCATCCGGTTTTTTTGCGATGTATTTTGTCATGAGTGTAAGGACTTCTATTTGGTTGCATCAACGATAAGCGGTCAGTATAGAAAAAAAGTCAATCATGAGCAAGGTGTGTAGAAATTGCCTGTATTTTGCAGTTTAAAGAAGGGGGAGGGAATCTCAGCAAAAGCGATGCCGTGTTTTCATAAAATAATTTAACGCTGTGGATTGAAATTCTTGCTCTCGGCAGCAGGCTTCTTGAAAAAATTTTGCGCAAGGATTTCGACATTTTTTGTAATAGTAAAGACATCGCTAAATTTTGCAGTGGAATCCTTTTTGAAGAAAGAGGGCAATTTTTTTTGTTGGCTGGAAATAAAAATTCCCGTTTCTTCCCGAAGAATTTTAATGATATTTGAAATAATAGCGGGGTCGATATTTTCCCTTGACTTGGTGACCTCATCTAATAGCTTTCCAAGATGATTTGACATGACGGTGCGATATTGTTGCGTGTTATCTGATTGAGGGAAATCACGAGTCGATTCATTAAAAAGTTTTTGCATTTCAGTGACCGCACCCACAATGGTGGTATAAATATAACTATGCAAATTCATTCTATAAAAACTATTATCAGCAAGTGTGTGCTTTATTATTTCGGGGTTGATGACGACTCTTTGTAATTCTTGTAAATGCGCCATGTTTCTATGGATGATAGTAGGATCGGTACGACTATAATTAATCAACTTATTTACCATGCCTTCTGTGACTTTATTATCTGAATTTTCATCTCGCCATGAAGTCAGTGCGTTGGCTTGTGTGGCGGCTTTGCTGATCGACATGATAATCGCTGCTGTATAGCCTTTTACAAAAGAATCAGTAACCATCATTCGGATTGCCGCATCTTCATTAACAGAGAATTGTCTCTGAATATCTGCGATCATTTCGCTATAGTCTTGCGATAATTCACCTTTTTTTATTCTTTCGCATAAAGCATCCACTTGAAATGCATTGGCAATTTCAGGCCGCAATTGGCCTTCAGGGGCCAATAGTTCATGACAGGAAAGAGTCAGGAGTTTATCAATAAAATACTGGATCCTTCCGCTACTTTGAGTGGATAGTGTCATCTCATCTTCTACTTTTGCAAGTTTGAAGAGAGAGAGGTATTCAGTTGCCAGCCCGGTTAGGTTATCGAATATGTCGTCTTGTTTGAGCATCTGAAACGCATTGCTGTAACGATCAATGGTGGTATGGCTCATTTCTCTTTGTGCGGCTTCTAGGAAAGTGGGTACAAGTGGATTTTCACTATTCAGAAACTTTATTAGATTTGGCATTTTTTTATACCTCTTATACTTTTGTCGCACAGAGATATTGATCTATATTTACTATTATATCTTACTTTTGCACATTTATTTTTGACGCAGTTTTTCACCATTAGGATTTAATCTTGTCTAATCATTGGGTTATATTTTGATCGTAATATAATCAGACAAAAGTAGGAGCAAATCGATATAATAATAAGGATGATCAAATATTAATGTTGGTTCATTGAGGTATTCCCATGCCGACGTTGAATACAATCCCCCCATCTGTTTTTTCTGATTTCGTCGTTGAAACTGGTAACAAAAAAGTCGCGGTGTTGACGGATAATAATTCAGTAGAAATGATAGCAGCGTTGACCGCGCACTTGAAAAAAGAATTTTCGACAGAAAACTGGGATTTTGTTAAGCGAGTTCAAGCTTTAAATATGCAAGCGGTCGTGACGCCTGCAGAGTTTGCAGCGGTGATTAACGAATTCGTTAAACCAGGGGTGGACAGACAAGTTAATTTGAAAAGTGAGATATGTTCAGTATTGATGAATAAATATCAATTATCGCAAACAAACCCAGCGGCTCCGATGAAAATGGCTGATTTTACAGATGCCGTTCAAGAAATCTTAATGTTGATGAAAAGAGATTCCTTACCGAGATTTGTTGCTGATCCTGAGACGCAAAAAGCCAGCCAGCGTGATAACAACAAAGCATTGCTACAGCTAACTGCCCGTCAAGTGTTAGAAAATGTTAATCAATATGCAAGTCAATCCAAGCTGATTGAACCAACCGAAAATAAAAGTTTAGCCAGTTCTTTTATGTCGTATTTAAGCGGATCAAATCAAAAACAAGATTATTCCAAACCGTTTGAAACAAGCTTAACACTAGCAAAAGTCATGAAGAGCGAGCTAACAGCTTTACTCTTGGCTTCAGATAAGATGTCCTATAAAGATTTTAGTGAGCAATATTTTTTAATGGTCAACCGCAACGCGCGAATTCAAGCTGAAATCGCTAAAAATGTTGATGGTAAGGTTGCGATAATGCTTACTAAAGGAGGAAATGATTTAATTGGCTATAGCACTCTCCAAGAGCAAGTGGCGAAGCTAAAGCAGTTAAAATCGGGATTTGAGAAAGAGTATCAATTTTCGCCCGCAAATTTAGAGACAACAAAAAAAGAAGGTATAGAAAAGTGCGTCAAAGATCTCGATTCTGTTCCTGTGGTGGATGTAGCAGAGGTTAGAGTAATGACTCGACCACGCAGTTAGTTATTGGCGTTATTCCCAAGGTGATTTTTTGCGAAAAGGAATGACGTTGGACACATTGTTCTGCGGATTTTTATTTTCTTTTTCAGTTTCTGTTGGTTGTATAACCGGTTCAATGGTTTCTTTGTCAATTAAATGATAGCTTTCGCGTAAAAATAATTTGGTCATTAGCCAACAAATAATGACTAAGGCAATCGCTTGGCCAATCGAGGTATCTTGATACCCAGAATGGGGAATATATTTGAGAATAATGCTAATGAAGCCATAAATGATTCCCACATAGCCTAGTACCACTAAGTATAAATAGAGATAAAACAGGCATAGACCAAGCCGAGTTAATTTTTTTCTTGCTTCTAGTAAGAGGGAGGCAAAGTTTTTAATGTTAATTGACATGATATAAATTTTTCCTGGTACAAAATAGCGCGATCATTCAATTGATCATCCCGATGTTGCGCTCACTAACATGGGATAGGTGAAAAATATAAAGTGCGTCAAATTAAGGCCGAAGTGGGTGATGATGCTTGCCTCAATTCGTTTGGTGCGATCATATACCCATCCGTATCCAATGCCTGCGATAGTGGCTAAAATGACATACTTAATGCCTCCAGCATAGTGCGCTAATCCAAATAAAATGGAAGCCACTAAAATAGCATAATAATGTCCATTCTTAAATCGAGTCGTGGCAGCGGTTAACTGTTTTTGAATAAAACCTCGAAAAAAGGCTTCTTCTGCGGTGCAAACAAATAAAAGATTTGTTAGGCACCATAGAGGCAAATAATTTGATATCTTAGGTTCGAAGTAAACAAAGCGCATTAGCAGTGCAATAACAATAAGTCCCAGAATAATAAAAGGAGTACTTAGTTTTATGTGCTTTATGACAGCCAGCCATTCTTGGAAGGTTGTAATACGTTGAGTAAGAATCCCTAATATAAAGATGCCAACAACCGTTTTATCAAAGTTTAAGCCCATGGAATAAGGGATAGCGTCTTGATTAATTAGCACATGATCGATAACCATGAGGTTATGAAATCCAGGGAAAAGATGCATTGCAAGTCCGATGCTAATCAAAATGATCAGTAAGCCTGCTATAGTGTGTAATAAAGCGTTTTTTGTATTGATGAATCCGCTAACTGCTATGGCTAGTAAAGAGATGGGTATTAAAGCAATCCATTCGATGGTATGGCTTATTAATCCAAATAATAGGCTAATCATGAAAAAAAATGGCCAGGATTGTCGCTGATAAATGCGAGGCAGCCAAAGTGATATCACGGTAAAATATAAAAACCCATAGCAAAGATATTCATAGAAAGCCGAGCTTAAAGTAAGTTGCATTTTTATTTAACCCAATCCAATACCGTTTCTGTTAATCATCATTGTTAGGCGCGAGCGGGAATAAGTAAGCGATCACCTTCGCGTAAGTCGTCGTTTGCTAATAAATTAGAAACACGAATAGCGGGTGGAGTGGTGTGAAATTTCTTGGCGATCTTTTCCATGTCATCGCCTGTACGCACGGTATAGATAGTGTCGCCAGGTGATAATTGATATTGCGGCGCATTATCTACTTTAGCGACTTGCGTATTAATGAGGTGGGTGGGAATCACTAATTTTTGTCCTGGATGAATGCCTTTCTCATCAGTTGGGTTGGCGGCTACCAATGCTTGTGCGGGTATACGAAAATGATTCGCAATGCGTTGTAGGGTATCGCCTTGGCGTGTCATATAAATGGTATCACCGGGCTGAATACTGTATTCACCGTGAATTGTTTCCACAGCGTTAACTAAACTTCGAGAAGGGGCGAAGGTTCCGGCGACTCGGCTTGCTAAGCTTCTGCTCGGATTTTTCTTAGGCGCCGTTTCTGTTTTTCCAATATAAATTGGCTGATTTTCTGCTTCCATAATGGATTTAGAAATGGCGGGTACGGTATGTGGTATCACTAAGCTCGCCCCAGGTCTTAGGTTATTGCTACTTAATTTGTTTAATTGGCGTAACACCGCTTGTGATGTATTGAAGCGATTGGCAAGAGAGGCAACTGTGTCCCCTGATTTGACTTTATAGTGTTGCCAACCCACGCGCTGATACAATGGAGTGCTGGCTAAATTTTCAGAAAATTGTGCGACATTTTCAATCGGTAATACAATTTTGTAAGGACCATTAGGGCTTGTCGCTGCACGATTGAATCCAGGATTCAATTGCATTAACTTTTTTAAACTCATGCCGGCTAAATTGGCAGCATGTTTCAAATCCATTTGTCCGCCGACATCCATTTGAGCCAAGTATGGCGCATTGCGTACAGGAGGAAGATACACAGGATATTTTTCAGGATGAGATATAATAATGGCTAATGCGAGTAAGCGCGGTACATAGTCTCGAGTTTCTTGTGCAAGCGGTAGCGACCAGTAATCTGTATTTCTGCCATCGCGGATATTGCGGCGAATAGCTGACATAACATTCCCTTCACCGGTATCATAAGCGGCAATAGAAAGTAGCCAGTTATTTTCAAAAAAAGTGCCAAGATAGGTAAGGTAGTTTAATGCAGCTTTCGTCGATGCAATAACATCGCGCCGACCGTCATACCACCAATCTTGTTTGATGCCGTATCCGGTTGCTGTATTTGGCATCATTTGCCAAATACCTGCGGCACCCGCAGGTGAATAAGCAAAGGGATTAAAAGAGCTTTCAAAAATAGGTAATAAAACGACTTCAGCAGGTAGGTTACGCTTTTTAGCTTGTTGCATAATGTAATATAAATAAGGTGCCGCTCGACTAGCGGAGCGCATCAAGAAATCTTGATGATTCATAAACCATTCAATTTGATTTTGAACTAAGGGATCATCCTCATAATGCGGTAACGTAAATTCCTGACGTAAAACATCCCAGAGATCATCTGCATTATGATAGCGTGATATGTCTTCTGCTAAGCCTTCGCGTTCAGGTGCCAGGTGAATATTTTTTTTATATATCTGAATGCCCTCTAAATTGGGCTCGGCGAATACTGCGCTTTGACAAGATGCATAACAAAAAATAATGACAATGCTATGCGTAAAGAGTTTGTACCAATAATGCTTCATTTTGTTTGGCTCTTAAGACATTCACTCTTTTGGATCTAGCAATAAGAATGTGTTTGTCGTGGTTCCTAAAATGTATCTTTCCATGTACGAATGGTGCGAAAGATATCTACGGGATTCATTAGCTGGCTATGAGTTTGTTCTTGTGCCGATTTTACCACAGAATCTATATGACAACGTAAAAATGGATTGGTCAGTTTTTCAAGTTGCAGGACAGAGGGTAAAGTAGGGAGGTTTTTCTCCCGGATAGTGGCGACATCTTGAATGCGTTTTTGAATATCCGCATTGAATGGTTCAACAGTGGCTGCAAAGCGTAAGTTCGCTGCGGTATATTCATGAGCGGAGTAGATTAATGTATTATTGGGCAATTCAGATATTTTTGTCAAAGAATGAAGCATTTCTTCGGCTGTTCCTTCAAAAAGACGCCCGCAGCCTGCGCCAAATAAAGTGTCACCACAAAATAACATCTCTGCTCCATAATAGGCGATGTGGCCAGCAGTATGTCCTGGTATCTCTAATACACGTAATTCTAAATCTAAAGCCTGAATGAATACCAAGTCGTCGTTGCGTAGCTTGTGATCAACTCCTGGTATGGATTCAGTAGCAGGTCCGTAGACAGGGACGGCGTCATGTTCTAACAAAGTTAAAATACCGCCAGTGTGGTCATGGTGATGATGGGTAATTAAAATAGCAGAGAGGATGAGGTTTTCTTTTTTTAGAACATCTATAACGGGTTCTGCATCGCCAGGATCAACCACAATACAATGGCGGTTAGCCGGGTTGACCAGCAACCAGATATAATTATCTTTAAATGCAGCTATCGGCATCACTTTTAGCATGCAGTCAATGGTACTGGGAAATTTCTATAGGTCAAGTTATAGTAAACGAATTATTTTTCTGCTTTGTATGGTAGTTCTTTTTTACTACAAGACAAGGCCGCGCTAGCATTAAGGAAGGGATGACCTTGGCTAAAACTTATCGCAAGATTCAACAATGGGATCATTGGCTTGGTCATTTGCCAGGGCATCATGTTCTGGATGCGGAGCAAAAATTTTTACCACATTTGATATCACAATATTATGGAAAGCATGCTTTATTAATTGGCACACCCAAGCAGCAGGTTTTGTTGAAAGCCAGCGTCATGCCGATTCAGCACCTCTTGAGCCCATTATTAAGCCATCATCATCTTAAAAACATGGGTAGTATTGAGAGTGAATTGGGCGAATTGCCTTTGGCATCGGGCAGTGTGGATATGGTTATGTTGCCGCATATGCTGGAATATCTGGATAATCCACGGCAATTGCTAGCGGAAGCTTGTAGAATTGTAAAGCCTGAAGGCCATATTATTATTTGTGGATTTAACCCTTTCAGTTTTTGGGGGCTCGCGAAATTATTTGCGAAAAACAAAAATATCCCATGGTCGGGTAATTTTATCGCCCCTAATCAAATAAAAAATTGGTTAGGTTTGGCAGATTTTAAATTAGTAAGACAATCTATGATATTATTCAGGCCGCCGCTCACTAATGAAAAAATTTATAAAAAGCTGAAGTTTTTAGAGTGGCTTGGTAAAAAATGTTGTGCCCCCTGGGGTGGTGTGTATGTCTTAGTGGCGCAAGCAAAAGTCATTCCACTGACTCCGATTAAATTACGCTGGAAACAGCAATTATCCAGTGTGCGCCTGCCATCGACAATAGGCGTACCAGGACCTAGTATACGGAACCATCCTCAATGAAAAAAGTTGTTATCTATACCGACGGCGCTTGCCGGGGTAATCCTGGCCCGGGCGGTTGGGGTGCGTTATTGCGTTATAATAATACCGAAAGAAAACTTTCTGGTGCTGAAGCAGTGACCACCAATAATCGCATGGAATTAATGGCGGCTATTCAGGCATTGGCGGCATTGCGTGAGCCTTGCGTTGTAGAGTTGCATACCGATTCAACCTATGTTCAAAAAGGCATTAGTGAATGGTTACCTGGATGGAAACAGCGCGGTTGGAAAAAAGCCGATAAGAAGCCGGTAAAAAACGCCGATTTGTGGCAAAATTTAGATCAAGAAGCGGGTCGCCATCGTGTTAGTTGGTATTGGGTGAAAGGACACAGTGGTCATCCAGAAAATGATTTGGCTGATGCGTTAGCTAATCAAGCAATAGACGCTATGCTAAAAATATAGCGGATCTCAATTAGGAAATATTATGCGTCAAGTGATTTTGGATACAGAAACGACCGGTTTAAGCACAGACCTTGGTCATCGCATCATCGAAATTGGTTGTGTTGAACTGGTGAATCGTAAATTAACTGGCAGGCATTATCATCAATACATTAACCCCCAGAGGGATATTGATGATGGCGCTATGGCGGTGCATGGTATTACAAATGATTTTTTGCAGAATAAGCCTTATTTTGCTGACATTTCTAAAGAGTTCATGGACTTTATTGTTGATGCAGAGCTCATTATTCATAATGCGCCATTCGATGTGGGCTTTATTAACTATGAATTAAAACTCCTCAAACAATCATGGAAACCCATAGCAGATTATTGTCGTATTGTAGATACGTTAACAATGGCGAGACAATTGCATGTGGGGCAACGCAATAGTTTGGACGCATTGTGTAAACGTTACACTATTGATAGTTCCCAGCGCGAATTACACGGGGCGCTATTAGACGCCAACTTATTAGCACGTGTTTATTTGGCGATGACGGGTGGTCAGGCTACCTTGTTTGCTGAGGCAGAAGCTAATGAGGTGTCGGCTCAGCAGCAAACAGAAACTGTTGTGGCTTCTCATATTAAGCGGGTTAATTTATGTGTGACTAAAGCGGATGAAGCGGAGCTTGTGGATCATGACAAAATGTTGCAAGTCATGGCACAGAAAGGGAAGTGTTTGTGGTTGGAAACAGTGGAATAAAAGGACTGGGGTCCTGTCATGGTAGGTTTACTTTTTTCGTGCTCGCAGGCTGCGCGCGTAAAAAGCAAACCTACCCTGCCACCCCGTTTTTTTTAACTCACTTCCGCGAAGCGGAAGTGAATATTTTACATTAGAATCTTTCTGTTCATTCTTGAGGGGGATCAGTTCTTAAAAACAATCACTTCCACAAAGTGGAAGTGATTTAAAAAAACGGGGTGGCAGTATAGGATGGCTTTTTCGCGCGGAGCCTGCGAGCACGGAAAAGTTATCCTATGCTGACAGGACCCCAGTCATTTTTACAGCTCGAACTAATCAGTCTCTGCTATTGCCGCCAAAAACCCCTAGCAACATTAGTAAGTTTTGAAACAACATTAGGATATCAAGAAAGAGGCTAACAGTAGCCATGATGTAATTGGTTTCACCGCCATTAATAATGCGGCTTGTGTCAAACATCATTAACATTGTCGAAATGAAAACCATAATGCTAGAGATGGCTAGCTGCATTGCTGGCATTTTGAAGAAGATATTAGCAAGACCTGCAACGATGCAGACCACGAGGCCAATCATTAAAAACTTTCCCCAGCCGCTCAAGTCTTTTTTCGTAGTGATCAAGTAAGCAGAGGAGACCAAAAACGTGACGCCCGTGCCGGCCATTGCTGTCATGATGAGTTGTCCGCCGTTGGTATAGCCTTTAATAAAGTGATTTAACATAGGTCCCATAGAAAAACCCATGCAGCCGGTGAAGGCGAATACTGCCAAAAGCCCCCAGGCACTGTTGCGAAGACCGCCAATAACAAATAGCATGCCAAATGCAGCCAGTGAAACAATTAAGGAAGAGGTATAGCTAACTTCTGCAAAAACCGCATAAGCTGCCATCGCGGAGCTAAATAATAAAGTTAAGCTAAGTAAAAGGTAGGTATTGCGTAGTACAGCGTGATTGCTTAAAAGTGATGCATCGCTTCTCGCCACATTAATGTCTTTGTATTGCATATGAGTCTCCAATCAGAAGATTTTTCAAAACAATCATGATAATATCACAGTGTAAGTAGACATTGTATTAAAAAACAATCAGCGAAAATATCCTCAATAAGTAAAATTATGAGTTGAATCTAATCTCTGATTAGCTGTAATATGTGCCCGTAATAGATTTAGATACTTACAGAAGAATGCTGGAGAGATGGCTGAGCGGTTTAAAGCGGCGGTCTTGAAAACCGTTGAGCTCGCAAGGGCTCCGGGGGTTCGAATCCCTCTCTCTCCGCCAACCATAGTTCGCAAGCTAGGGGTCTAACTTTGATAAGAGTGTTGTTAGTTGATGATCATGAGCTGGTCCGTATAGGGATTCGACGTCTCTTACAAGATGTAACGGGTATCAAGGTCGTTGGCGAAGTAAGCACAGGTGAAGAAGCTATCCGCTTAGCAAAAGAAATCAATCTGGACGTGGTCCTGATGGATGTTCAAATGCCAGGCATAGGCGGCTTGGAAGCGACTCGCAAAATGACTCGCCATGACAGCGATATCAAAATTTTAGCCCTTACCGTTTGTGACGATGAGCCTTATCCTTCACGCTTATTGCAAGCGGGAGCGGCGGGTTACATTACCAAAGGCTGCGATCCTGAAGAAATGATTCGCGCTATCCGTATTGTGCATTCAGGTCAACGCTATATTAGCTCCGAAATTGCACAGCAATTGGCGCTAAAGCGTTTCACTAAACCCGAAGAATCTCCATTAGATGTTTTGTCCGAACGCGAATTGCAAATCATGTTAATGATTACCAGCGGGCAAAAAGTGCAAGATATCTCTGATAAGCTCTGCTTAAGCCCCAAAACAGTGAACAGTTATCGCTATCGTATCTTTGAAAAGCTTTCCATTCAAAATGATGTTGAATTAACATTATTAGCGATTCGTTTAGGCTTGGTTGAAACCGGTAAAGCGCATACAGATGACTCTGAGTAGGCTTCTTGGCGCTATAACCCACTCTCTATTTCTTGATCCTCTGATATACTTAATAAAGAAGTCTAATAAAATTCCAGTTTCGATTCCTCATTTAACTTGCTGAAATCACAGGAAATCATGAGTTAAATTGGGTTTTTGCTATCATTCGGGTGAATGATGGTGGAATAACAGTGCATGAGCAAAAGCACAGGTCTCAGTGATATATGATTGATATTAAAACTTTTTTAAGTCATGTCTCAAACCATCCAGGCGTTTATCAAATGCTAGGGGAGGACGGTGAGATATTGTATGTGGGAAAAGCCAAGAATCTTAAAAAACGTTTATCTTCTTATTTTAATGGCCAGGCAAAAGATACCAAAACAAATGCGCTCGTAAAACATGTGCATGACATTGATATCACGATAGCACGCAGTGAAAATGAAGCGTTGCTCTTAGAATGTAACTTAATTAAAAAGCACAGACCGCGTTACAATGTCTTATTGCGGGATGATAAATCTTACCCTTACATATTAATTACGAACGAACATCCGTTCCCTAGAATAGACTTTTATCGCGGTACCACTAAAAAAGATGGCTTGTTTTTTGGTCCTTACCCCAGTTCAGCTGCCGTGCGAGAAACCATTCAGTTAATACAAAAAGTATTTCAAATACGTACCTGTAGCGATCATTTTTATGCGTCTCGGACACGGGCGTGTTTGCACCACCAGATTGGACTTTGTTCTGGTTCTTGCGCGGGATTAATTTCCGAAGAAGATTATCGCGAGAATGTTCAGCATGCTATTTTATTTCTGCAAGGAAAAAACGAGCAGATCTTAAATGAGCTAAATCAAAAAATGGAAAAAGCAGCTGCTACTTTAAATTACGAAGCTGCTATTAAATATCGCAATCAGATCAGTAAAATCCGAGGGCTTCAAGATCGTCAGTATGTGAGCGGTCAGCGAGGTGATGCCGATATTATTGGGTTTGCCGCCAATGCGGGGGTCGTCTGCATTCAGTTGTTATCTATCCGCGATGGCCGTGTATTGGGAAGTCGCGCTTATTATCCTACGGTTCCTCCTGATTCTTCAGTGGAAGAGATTGTGACAGCATTTATCTCTCAGCATTATCTGGGGCAGGATATTCATGAAATTCCGAAAGAGCTTTTATTAGAAGTTGAATTGCCTGAGCAGTCGTTACTTGAGGTTGTCCTAAGTGAGCAGGCGAAGCATAAAGTCGTGATTGCAACTTCTGTCCGTTCCGATCGAAAAAAATGGGTAGAAATGGCGACTAATAGCGCCGCCCAGTCTGTTGCTAGCCAATTATTAAATAAGGCTAATACACGAGAGCGTTTTGTTGATTTGAAACAGTTGCTTGGCGGTGAGGAGCCTCCTAAACGTATTGAGTGTTTTGATATTAGTCATAGTATGGGCGAGGCCACGGTCGCTTCCTGTGTCGTCTTTGATGGTAATGGTCCTCTTAAAAGTGATTATCGGCGTTTCAATATTGCCGACATTACGCCAGGTGATGATATTGCTGCGATGCGACAGGCTCTGACGCGACGCTACAAGCGTTTGCAAGGCAGTGATGCCAAGCGTCCCGATGTTGTTTTAATTGATGGTGGGCTTGCCCAGTTGCATGCAGCGGAAGGTGTTTTTGCCGAACTCGGAATAACCGATATCCTGTTGGTTGGCGTTGCAAAAGGCGTGACGCGCAAGCCCGGCTATGAAACATTGCATATTCCTGGCAAAATACCAATCCATCTTCCTCCTGACTCATTAGCTTTGCATCTGATTCAGCAAATCCGCGATGAAGCCCATCGCTTTGCTATTACAGGGCATAGGCAACGTCGCGATAAAAAACGCCGCACCTCGACGCTTGAATCCATTCCTGGTATTGGTGCAAAAAGAAGAAGAGAATTATTGCGTTACTTCGGTGGTATTCAAGCATTAAATCGTGCTAGTCTTGATGAGCTTACGAAAGTACCAGGCATTAGCCTATCGTTAGCCCAACGAATTTTTGAAAGCTTACATAATGTGACGGTGTAGAGCATGTTAAATCTACCTAATATTCTGACCCTAGTGCGGATATTAGTAATACCATTCTTCGTTTTAGTCTATTACCTACCGTATGAGTGGGGGCATTTAGTTGCAGCCATTATTTTTACACTCGCTTGTATTACGGATTGGTTAGATGGCTATTTAGCGCGCAGCTTGAAACAAGCGACTAAGTTCGGTGCATTTTTAGATCCGGTCGCCGACAAGCTCATGGTTTCAATTGCATTAGTGATGATAGTGGCGCAACCCCAATTTCAATTTGTCAGTGCTTCGTCTGCTATGTTTGCCATACCTGGTTTCATGATAACGATCCCTGCGGCTATTATTGTTAGTCGTGAAGTGATTGTCTCGGCTCTGCGTGAATGGATGGCTGAACTCGGTAAGCGCACTAGCATGGTTGTCTCCAGTATTGGTAAAGTCAAAACAGGCGTACAAATGTTAGCCTTAATTGTTTTGATTTATTGTGACGCTTCAACCAATTATTGCATTATTGTCATTGGTTATATTTTGCTTTATCTTGCTGCCTTCTTGACCATCTGGTCGATGGTGATCTATTTGAAGACAGCTTGGCCAGAATTTCGTGTGCAATAATTGATTTTTTGCTTATTTTTAAAAAATATTTTAACGAATAATGTAATTCTAGCTTGACACTTTCAAGTCCTAAGATAGAATTACGCCTCAAGAACTTCTACGAAATAATTCAGCGAAGTAGAGTGCGGGAATAGCTCAGTTGGTAGAGCACAACCTTGCCAAGGTTGGGGTCGCGAGTTCGAGTCTCGTTTCCCGCTCCATGTATTAATAAAGCCTCAGGAAATAACTGAGGTTTTTTGTTTTGAAAGAAAGAGTTTTTTTGGCTGGGTGGCAGAGTGGTTATGCAGCGGCCTGCAAAGCCGTGTACGCCGGTTCGATTCCGACCTCAGCCTTTTTGATAGCAGAAACGAGAACATTAAGATCAGAGGCATTTAGTCTTCTCGTTTCCGATATCCAACATGAAATGCCCGGGTGGCGGAATAGGTAGACGCAAGGGACTTAAAATCCCTCGGGAGGTGACTCCCGTGCCGGTTCGATTCCGGCCCCGGGCACCATTAAAGCAAGCTTAAAGAATCCCTCGTCCTTGTTGCATTAAATCAATCTCGTGAGTGTTGATCCCTTTCGTTGGTGTTACCAAAGAAGGTAGATCAAAGGTATAGACGCTGACACACTTTTTATTAGAAAATGGGTCAAGCGATAAACCTACACCCTAACCCCTTCACGCTATGCAGGAGAGGGGATTGATAAAAACTTAAGGTGTTACTCCTATGACATTTGTTGTGACTGAACAGTGCATTCGTTGCAAATACACAGACTGCGTTGAAGTTTGCCCGGTAGATTGTTTCTATGAGGGTCCTAATTTTTTAGCCATTAATCCTGACGAGTGTATTGACTGCGCGCTTTGTGAGCCTGAGTGCCCAGTGAACGCGATTTATTCCGAAGATGACCTTCCTGAAAAATACCAAAACTTTTTAGAGCTAAACAAAGAGCTTGCCGAAAAGTGGCCTAACATCACCCGCATCAAAGAAGCACCAGCGGATGCTGACGAATGGGCAAACGTCGATGACAAGCTTAAGTATCTTGAAAAATGAGTGGAAGAGGGCGGATAAAAAAAACGGATAGCGGCACCCAAAAAGGTACTGATCATGGACGGCTATAAAAGCGTCAAAGTCCTCGAGCAAGATGGTCTTCTCAGTCAAGCGATTAAGGGTTTCACGCCGCGTGATGCGCAGCAACAAATGGCGGATGCGATCGAGAAAACGATCGCTCAAAATGGACAGCTAATTGTTGAAGCGGGTACCGGCACTGGCAAAACTTTCGGTTATCTTGTTCCTATTTTTCTCTCACAAAAAAAAACCATTATTTCTACTGGCACCAAGAATTTACAAGACCAGTTATTTTTTAACGATATCCCTGTCATCAAAAAGATTTTATCTTCCGCACTGAACGTTGTTTTGCTAAAAGGGCGTGCCAATTATCTCTGCATCCAGCGTTTAAAGCGCAATCAGGAGGATGGGCGCTTCGTTTCCCGCCAGTTAGTTTCTGAGCTGGTGACGATTAGTGAGTGGTCTAGCACAACGCAGACGGGTGACATCGCTGAATTAGATTCTATTCCTGAAGATTCTTCTATCTGGCCCTATGCCACTAGCACGGTTGATAACTGTCTCAATCAAGATTGTGCTTTCTATAAAGATTGTTTTGTTGTTAAAGCAAGACAGCAAGCGTTGACCGCAGATATTGTTGTGGTGAATCATCATCTCTTTTTTGCGGACATGGCTTTGCAGGAAGAAGGGTTTGGTGAGCTTTTGCCAGGAGCTGATGTTGTCGTCTTCGATGAAGCTCATCATCTACCTGAAATTGCAGCGCATTTTTTTAGTACCGCTTTAACCAGTCGCCAATTATTGGAATTGGCTCGTGATAGCGAAGCTGAAGCACTGGAAAGTGCAGGTGACATGAAACAAATTGTAGAAGAGTCTGCGCACCTTCACAGAATGGCACTTGCCATGCGTACGGCGCTAGGCTCTGATCTGCGCTCATTACCTTGGCCTGATCGTCTTACGCCACAATTAGATGCGGCCATTTTAGATATCAAAGATGCTCTAAAGTCTTTTGAGGTTGTCTTAAAAGAAGCGGGTATTCGTAGTAAAGGACTGGAAAGTTGCTGGAAGCGTTCTGGCGAGCTGATTGAACGATTTGATATGGTAACGAAGACCGCGCCCGAAAATACCGTGCATTGGTTTGAAACCCATACCCAAAGCTTTGCCATTCATTTGACGCCAATCATTGTGGCTGAATATTTTAAAAAATTTATGCAAGATCGAAAGCGCAGTTGGATATTTACATCTGCTACGTTAACAGTTAAAAATAATTTTAAATTATTCGTTGATACCATGGGCTTGGAAAAGGCGCAGGTTTTACAGTTGAAAAGCCCATTTGATTATCAGCAGCAAGCATTGTTATACGCACCACGAGGGATGCCAGACCCGCACGCAGAAAATTACACTGAAGCGGTCATAGAGGCGGCAATCCCTATTCTTGAGGCAACCCAAGGCAAAGCCTTTCTCTTGTTTACTAGCCATCGCGCGTTAGAGCGTGCGGCCGCTTATCTTGAAAATCGATTGCCTTTTCCTTTGCTACGTCAGGGCACAAAGCCCAAGCGTCAGTTGGTTGATGAATTCAAAGCATTGGGTAATGCTATTTTGCTTGGTACCAGCAGTTTTTGGTATGGTGTGGATGTCCGAGGCGATGCGCTATCTTGCGTGATCATTGATAAATTGCCGTTCTCATCACCCGATGATCCTATTTTGCAGGCAAAAATCAAACTCCTTCGTAAGCAAGGAGAAGATCCATTTATGAATTATCAGCTACCTAATGCTGTGCTTATTTTAAAGCAAGGCGCTGGCCGTCTTATACGCGATGTGGCAGACAGTGGTGTATTGATGATATGTGATCCCCGTTTAGTCGGAAATCGCTACGGCGAAGTCTTTATTCAAAGTTTACCTAATATGTCGCGCACACGAGATATCGATAAGGTAAAAGCATTTTTAGCAGATAAAAAATTAGCGACAGAAGAGGTGACGGCATGAAAATATTAGCGATTGACACATCTACTACTGCTTGTTCTGTCGCCCTCTTGATTGATGACAAAGTGCATTCTTTGCATGAAGTCGTTCCAATGCAGCAGGCGCAATTGATATTACCCATGATTGATGGTTTGCTGAATACGGCGGGGGTCAAGCTGGCAGAGTTGGATGCTTTAGCGTTTGGTTGTGGGCCAGGCAGTTTTACTGGCGTGCGCATTGCAACGAGTGTTATGCAAGGTTTGGCATTAGCAACGCAATTGCCGTTGATTTCCATTTCATCGTTAGCGGTTGTGGCGCAGGCGGCATATCTTGATTTGGGTTGGCAAAAATTATTGGTTGTCATGGATGCGCGCATGCAGGAAGTTTATTGGGGCGCCTATACAGTTAATAAAAACGGCTTGGTAGAGCTTCAAGGTGTTGAAAATGTAACGCCTCCTGAATTGGTAGTAGAGCCCACAGGTTCTGATTGGTCAGGTGTTGGAACTGGCTGGGGCGTATTCCAGGATCGAATTGTATTTCGTTATGAAAACCAAGATGTCACCCGCTTACCGATGGCAACAGCTCTTTTGCCGCTAGCCAAAGAAAAATATCAAAAACAAGAATGGCTAAAACCAGAAGAGGCCCTACCGGTTTATCTTAGAGATAATGTCGCAAAAAAAGAAAAGCGTTAAATAACCTCACAAACATTGTTATCTCATCTCTCAAGCAAACAGGCTTTTATACAAAAAACGGGGTGGCAGGGTAGGTTTGCTTTTTACGCGCGGAGCTATGCTCCCACGAAAAAAGTAAACCTACCATGACAGGACCCCAGTCCTTTTAAGATCAAGCATTGGGTGTCTACAAGACCATTTGTGAGCAATCAAATGACTGGGGTCCTGTCCCGGTATAGTGCATTTTCCGTGCTCGCTCCGCTCCGCGCGCAAAATCCACTATACCGTGCCACCCCGTTTTTTGTATAAAAGCTTCTTTGCTCGCAATAAATGTTTTGCCAAGCTTTGTTTTGGTATAAAAATGCACATCTTGTTGAGGGTGGCAAGGGTGGTTTGTTCTAATTTGGGGCACAATGTTAATTTTTCTAAAATCTCTCCAGTTTATAGAAGATAGTTGATCAAAAGCACATTTCTTAATTGAGTTTTAACCCCTAAAAGAGCTAAAATTCTAGACAGATGTGCTTAATCTCAATTTAAAAACAAAAAGCTCTGGAGGCTAGACATTTTATGGCAGGTCAAGTTGGCAATCGCCGCCAAGAAATCATTGGACAAATACTCGCTCATGTTAAAAAAAGAGCTCCCGAAAAACAATTTCCATTACTTGAAGTTTATGCACAACGTTACTACGCATCCAGTTCACTCGCCGATCTCGGTGAGCGTACACTAGATGATTTAAGCGGCGCGTTTTTGTCCCATTGGGAATATATTTATGAGCGTGCGCCTGGTGAGTCAAAAGTTCGAGTGTTTAATCCTACGCTAGAAAAAGATGGATGGCAGTCTTCTCATACCATTATCGAAGTGTCTCATGATGATATTCCTTTTTTAGTTGATTCCATGCGTATGGAAATCAATAACAATGATTTCCAAATTCACTTTATGATCCATTTCGGTGGACTCAAAGTCCTGCGAGATGAAAAAAATTGTATTATAGATGTGTTGCCTGTTGGCGCTATTAATCATGGCGCGCTTTCAGAAGCTCCCATTTATGTTGAGATTGATAGACAAACAGATCAAGCGGTAATGGATGAGTTATGTAGTCACATTAAGCGTGTATTGGGTGATGTACGGCTTTCTGTGATGGATTGGCATAAAATGATCGACCGTGCTGAAGAAGCGCTCCTTGAGCTAGAGCAGACGCCACCACCATTGGATCCCGCTGAAATTGCCGAATCAAAAGATTTTCTGCGTTGGTTAATTAACAATAACTTCACATTTTTAGGTTCTCGTGATTACAAATTAATCGGTAATGAGACCAATCGTGCGTTGCAAATTATTCCGGGAACGGGTCTGGGTGTGTTGCGGGATGAGAGCACAGGTACTATCTCTCGACGATATGCTGAGCTACCACCGCAAGCACGTAAATTAGCTTTATCCAAAAATATTTTAATTATTGCAAAAACCAACACACCTTCTACCGTGCATCGTAATGCCTACACCGATTATATTGGTGTCAAGCGGTTCAATGATCAAGGCGAATTAATTGGAGAGCGCCGTTTTATTGGTCTTTACACCTCCAGTGCTTATCATTCCAGTCCGCGCCATATTCCATTTTTGCGCCACAAAGTGGCGAAGATTATGCAAGAGCTGCATTTTCCGCCAGACAGTCATAATGGTAAAGAAGCGCTTAATATCTTGGAAACATTGCCGCGAGATGATTTGTTTCAAGCTACACTTGAAGAGTTAGTGAAGTTAACGATGGGGATTTTGCATCTCCAGGAACGTAAGCGCATTCGCTTGTTTATTCGTAAAGATTCTTATGGACGTTATTTTTCTTGCTTTGTCTTTGTGCCACGTGAAATTTTTAATACGGAACTCTGTATTTCGATGCAAAATATTTTGATGCAATCCTTGCAAGGGATTGAATCAAATTACACAACGTATTTTTCGGATTCTGTTTTAGCGCGTATTCATTTTTTAATTCGAATTAATCCTCGTGCCTCGGTTGAATATGATTTGGCAAGTATAGAAGAAAAACTGGTCGAGGTCGCGCGTTCCTGGTGTGATGAATTAAAAGCGCATTTGATCTCTCAGTTCGATGAAGCGGAAGGCTTAAGATATTTCGTTAAATACGCCAAAGCTTTCCCTGCCAGCTATACGGAATACTATAAACCGGAAACGGCGATTAGCGATATTTCGCAGATGGAAAAACTCACTTCAGAAAAACCATTAGGCATGTCGTTTTATAAGCCAGAAGATAAAGGGCTCGCTGCTTTACGCTTGAAACTTTTTCATGCCGAGCATCCTATCGCATTGTCTGACGTCTTGCCTACGCTGGAAAATATGGGGCTTCGCGTCATTGGCGAAAGACCCCATGAAATCATTTTTAAAGATGGCCGTATTGTTTGGATCAACGATTTCGATGTTGTCTATGTTAAAGGCAAAGAGATTGATGTCAGTATTGTTCGTGATACCTTTCAAGATGCTTTTGCTAATATTTGGGCGCGATCTGCAGAAGACGATGGTTTTAACCGCTTAGTGCTGGAAGCGCAACTAACATGGCGTGAAACAACCATATTGCGTGCTTATACCAAGTACTTGCGTCAAACCGGTTTTACATTCAGTCAAGCCTATATCGAACAAGCGCTAGTGAATAATTCGGATATCGCTAAGAATCTTATTCTGTTATTCCAGTTGCGTTTTTCTCCAGAATTTTATGATCATCGTCCAGATCCTGCCGATTTGATTAAACAAATCGAACATTCATTAGATGAAGTGGCAAGCCTGGATGAAGACAGAATCTTGCGTCGCTTGTTGGAAGTGATGCTAGCTACGCTCCGCACGAATTATTATCAAACGCTAGAAAGTGGTGAGTTTAAAACTTATATTTCTTTTAAGTTTGATCCTTCAGCCATTTCTGACTTGCCGTTACCCCGTCCCATGTATGAAATTTTTGTGTATTCGCCTCGTGTTGAAGGCGTGCATTTGCGAGGAGGCAAAGTGGCGCGTGGTGGTATTCGATGGTCGGATCGTCGCGAAGATTTCCGCACGGAAGTATTAGGATTAATGAAGGCGCAGCAAGTTAAGAATTCAGTTATCGTGCCAGTGGGTGCTAAAGGTGGATTTTTCCCTAAAAATTTACCTGTTAACGGCGAGCGCGATGAAATCATGAAAGAGGTAATTTATTGTTACACTACCTTTATTCGTGGCTTGTTAGACCTAACAGATAATATTCAAGACAATGTGATTGTGCCTCCTAAAAATGTCGTGCGTTACGATGAAGACGATTCTTATTTGGTGGTTGCCGCAGATAAAGGAACCGCGACATTCTCAGATATTGCCAATGGCATATCACAAGAATACGGATTTTGGTTAGATGATGCGTTTGCATCCGGTGGTTCTGCTGGGTATGACCATAAAAAAATGGGTATTACTGCACGCGGCGCATGGGAATCTGTTAAGCGTCATTTTAGTGAATTAGGTCTTAATCCGCAGACCACACCATTCACGGTGATCGGTATTGGCGATATGGCGGGCGATGTATTTGGTAATGGTATGCTGCAATCAAAATGCATTAAATTGCTCGGCGCATTTAACCATGCTCATATCTTTCTTGATCCTGATCCGGATCCTGCGACTAGTTTTGAAGAGCGTAAACGCATGTTTAATTTACCGCGCTCCTCATGGACAGATTACGATATGAATGTGATTTCTAAAGGCGGCGGTGTATTTAGCCGATCGCTTAAATCCATTAAGCTGTCGCCGGAAATTAAAAAAGCCTTGAATATCGAACAAGATCAACTGGCGCCAAATGATTTAATTCGCGCCATGTTGAAGGCGCCTATCGATCTTCTCTGGAATGGTGGGATTGGTACTTTCGTTAAAGCCACTAACGAAACACATGCTGATGCTGGCGATAGAACCAATGATAATATTCGAATTGACGGGAATGAATTGATTGCGCGTGTTGCGGGTGAAGGCGGTAATTTAGGCTTCACGCAATTGGGACGAGTCGAATACTCCTTAAATGGGGGTATCATTTATACCGATTTTATCGATAACTCTGCAGGGGTAGATTGCTCAGATCATGAGGTCAATATCAAGATTCTGTTAAATAAAATTGTGGCTAGTGGCGGTATGACGCTTGAAGAGCGTAATAAGTTATTAGAACAAATGACAGATGAAGTGGGCGAGTTGGTTTTGCGTGATAATTATGAGCAAACGCAGATGCTAAGTCTGGAAGCGTCGGTTGGGCAGCAGACCATGGATATATTCCGTCGCTATATGAATGAATTGGAAAAAATCGGACGTCTGAAGCGCAAGCTAGAATTTTTGCCAGATGATAAAACCTTGCTAGAGCGTAAGGCGAGTAATAAAGGCTTAACACGTCCTGAAATTGCGATCTTGTTGGCTTATTGTAAGATGTATTTAAAGCAAGATATCTTAGATTCGGATGTGCCTGAAGACCCTTATTTTGTTCGATACTTGAAGCTCGCATTTCCCGTGCCATTACGCGAAAAATATTTGACCGAAATGGAGCAGCATAGTTTGCGTCGTGAAATTATTGCCACACAATTAGGCAAAAGTGTTACCGATCACATGGGTATTAACTTTGTTGAGCGTCTACAGCGTGAAACAGGTGCATCAGTGGCCTTTATTATGCGCGCCTATATTGTTGCGGAAAACATTTTTGGATTAGAAAAATTGTGGCAGCAAATTGAAGAGCTGGACTTAAAGGTGCCGGTGGCAACGCAGCAAAAAATGATGTTACAGATGTATTATTTGATTCGTCGTTCAACACGATGGTTTTTGCGTAATCGAACGCCGGAAATTAATATTGAAGCGACTATTAATGATTTTTCTCAACCGATTGATGAATTAATTGCTGCTTTGCCTACCTTGTTAACCGATTCTGAGAAGGCGAACTTAGAGGCGGATATTACTGCTTTAACAGAGCAGGGGGCGCCTGAGCCTTTAGCTCGCACACTTTCGAGTTGCAATACTTTGTTCACTTCGCTAGATATTGTTGAAGCTGCCAGACAAAATAACTTTTCTGTTGCGTCTATTGCACATGTTTATTATGCGCTCGGTGAGCAACTGGAGTTAACTTGGCTGCGTGATCAAATGAACAGTTATCCTATGGAAAATTTCTGGGATGAATTGGCGCGTTCGGGTTTCCGCGATGATTTAGATCGTGTTCAGAGAAAGTTAAGTGTCAGTGTCTTGAGTCTAAAGACCGATAAAGAAACGCTAAATGAAAGAATTGAAGCCTGGATTGAGGAAAACACGCTTTTAATTGATCGTTGGAAAAATTTGCTTGCCGATATTCGGTCGAGCAATAATGTTGGCTTCGTGACTTACTCTGTGGTTTTACGAGAACTATTTGACTTTGCGCAGGCTGGCTAAAAAATTCGATAAGCATCAGTAAATAGCGTGCGGGCACAAAGGTGCCCACTAACTTTGAAAATGGAGAATCAAATATGGCTGCAACAAATGCTTCGTATACTTCGCATTACGTTGATGTGTACGGTTCTAAAATGCATTACATTGAGCAAGGGGCAGGGACACCCATTTTATTTTTGCATGGCATGCCGACTTCTTCTTATTTGTGGCGCAATATTATTCCTTTCCTGGCGCCACTTGGGCGATGTATCGCGCCCGATTTTATTGGTATGGGAAAGTCCGATAAGCCGGATATCGAATATTCTATTCGTGACCATATTAAATATATCGAAAAATTCATTGAAACACTGAATCTGAAACGTCTTACCATTGTTATGCATGATTTGGGTTCGGTGGTGGGTTTTGATTATGCGATGCGGCATGAATCGAATTGCAAAGGCTTGGTTTTTTATGAGGCTTATCTACGCCCGATGAATGGTGATGATGTTTCGTTACCTTTGTTTGAACAAATTAATAGTTTGCAAGAACAAGAAAACGCAGCGGATTTGATTTTGAATGGCGCTATGTTTGTTGACAAAGTGTTACCTCAAGGAATGATGCGCCCTTTGACTGAAGAAGAGATGGCAAATTACCGTGAACCATTTTTAGCAGAGGGCGCTGGAAAACCTTTGCATACTTATCTCAAAGAAATGCCTCGTTTAAACAGCAAAACAGAAATGGACAAGGTGATTGCTGAGTATTCGCAAAAACTCATTTCATCTAAGCTACCTAAGTTAATGTTGTTTACTGTGCCGGGGTTTGTTACTACTATGGCGACCGCCAGCTGGGCGAAAGAGAATATACCGAATCTTGAGATAGTGGATATCGGGGAAGAATTGCATTATGCACAAGAAAGCAATCCTGGCTTGATGGGTGAAACCATCAGTGTCTGGTTGCAAGGTGTTGAGCAAGCTTAAATAGTGTATTGGTGATTGAATAGATTTTATTATAATAATTCGGAGAGAGTCATGGCGTCTGTTTACAATATTGCGATAGCTGGAGCCACCGGTGTCGTCGGCACAACCCTACTAGCGATATTGGAAGAGCGCAAATTTCCGGTCAAAAATATTTTTTTACTCGCCAGTCATCGCTCAGCCGGAGAAACACGTCAATTTAATGGCAAAAACTACGTTATCGAAGATATTGCGAATTTTGATTTTGCGCAAACGGAGATTTGTTTTTTTTGCACGGGAAATGATATTTCTGCTGAGTATGCTCCCAAAGCGGCAGCGCTCGGCAATGTGGTTTTAGACAAAAGTTCTCATTTTCGTTATCAAGATGGGATTCCTTTGGTGGTGCCTGAGGTCAATGAGGCAGCATTGGAACATTTTCGTCTTGCGGGTATTGTTGCCAGTCCTAACTGTAATACCATTCCGCTGGCTGTGGCGTTAAAGCCCATTTACGATGCGGTAGGCATTGCAAGAATCAATGTGGCGACTTATCAATCGGTTTCAGGCACGGGAAAAGAAGCGATTTTAGAGCTTACCGAGCAGACGAAACAGATACTCAATAATGAACCGATTTCACCCACCATTTATCCGCAACAAATTGCATTTAACGTGCTGCCCCATATCGATCAGTTTGAAGAGAATGGGTATACCCGTGAAGAGATGAAAATTGTCTGGGAAATGCAAAAGATTTTAAATGATTACACGATTCAGATTAATCCCACCGCCGTGAGGGTTCCCGTCTATTGTGGCCACTCTGCGGCGGTTCACATTGAAACCAAGAAAAAGATCACAGTAGAAGAGGCTCTGGCGCTTCTTTCGGCTGCCCCTGGGGTTAGGGTCGTCACGGGCAAATTTCCCTATCCTACCCCTGCAAAGGACGCTGCAGGCCAGGATTTTGTCTACGTTGGGCGTGTTCGAGAGGATTTATCGCACCCCTTAGGCCTCAATTTGTGGGTGGTTACCGACAACTTGCGTAAAGGCGCTGCATTAAATTCCGTGCAAGTTGCTGAATCTTTGATAAGATTATATCTGCGGCCTTAATAGGACAATATCCTACAAATCTTTGTGCATTTAAGGCTGTCTTAAGCTAATATTAGGTAAGATACAGCAAATAACTGGCATGGATGCGCCAAATCCCAACACGCAAGGGGTAGGCTATAATGAACGATAGATTCATAGAACACGCGAAAAAATGTGAAAATTTATTAGGTGGTGTCAGTCACCTAAACCGACTGAATGATGATGAGCTTCTCCAATTTCGCTCAGCGCTTGATGAAAATAAAGCGTTGATGACGCTGGACGCTCCATCGCATCAGTTTGCCAATGAGTTAAATTTTTATAATGAAGTATTATCCCAAGTTTTGGATAACCAAGAAAAATATCCTAGACCTCCAGGCCCTTAGTGTTGAAAAATCTAGGTGAGTTTTTAAGCAAGGATGATTTCTATGCAAGTTCATCTCCGTAGCGTTGAGTTGTCTCAATCGCTAAAGTCCTCTCTGGCTTATTTACAAGATCATCCATTCATACCTTTAGCTTTAATGGGCGCGGTGTTAGTGATGGTGAGCCTGTTGGTCATTCGTCGGATGAGATCTCAACAATCTGATTCAGACGATGCCTTTACCCACAAAGATTTTAATCGCATCGCGGGTGAAGATGTGGTTTCAACTCAATTGGATTTAGCTAAGGCTTACATTGAAATGAATCAAATCCAGCTTGCTAAAGGGGTTCTAAAACAAGTGCTGAAACATGCTAAAGGCGAGCCAAAGCAGACCGCCAGGCAGTTAATGAAGACGTTATAATGCGTATTGCTCTCGGTATTGAATATGATGGTCATGAGTATTATGGCTGGCAAGCGCAAGAGGGGCTTGTCACTGTTCAAGGTTGCCTGGAGCCTGCTCTTGAAAAAATCGCAGCTTCCCCCGTCAAAGTCTTTTGTGCTGGTCGAACAGATGCCGGTGTCCATGGGACAGGGCAGGTTGTTCATTTTGATACGGAGGCCAAACGAGAGCTGCATGCCTGGTCGCTCGGTACTAATACGCATTTACCACCTTCTATTACCGTTCGATGGGCGCAATTAGTGGATGATCACTTTCATGCCCGTTTTTCAGCACTAGCCCGTCGTTATCGCTATATTATTTATAATCATATTACCCGTCCCGCCATTCTGGCTGCCCGGGTGACTTGGTATTATCGCAAGCTAGACGCAGAGCGCATGCAAGAAGCCGCTAATTATCTGCTGGGCGAGCATGACTTTAGTTCTTTCCGTTCGTCCCGCTGTGAGGCTAAGACGCCTTTTCGTCAGGTGCGTTCGCTGACGGTGACGCGCCAAGGTAACTTTATTACCATCGACATAGAGGCAAACGCTTTTCTTCAACATATGGTGCGTAATATTGCGGGTGTCTTGATGCGCATTGGATCAGGGCAAGCCGAGATTGGCTGGGCGCGCGAGGTTTTGGAGGCAAAAAACCGTCGATTGGCATGTGAAACAGCTCGTCCTACCGGTCTTTATCTCTCTCAGGTGACCTATCCGGCGCCTTATTTATTCCCTGAGGGCGAAAATTTACCATTATTTCTGCTGAGATAGCTGTTTTTAAACAGGAAATAATCTATAATCGCAATAATTTTTCAATCGATTTAGTAGAGCAAAGCGAATGAGCTGGTTTAAAAAGTTATTACCTTCCCGAATCCGTACCGATGCGGTGACCAAAAAAGGCGTTCCTGAAGGCTTGTGGTCTAAGTGTGACAAATGCGCCGCCGTGCTATATCGTTCGGAGTTAGAGCGTAACTTAGAAGTGTGTCCTAAGTGCGATTATCATATGCGCATCAGTGCACGTAAGCGTCTTGAATATTTCCTTGATCCCAGCCCACAAGTTGAAATTGGCGCGGATGTCTTACCTGTAGATAAGCTAAAATTTCGCGACCTTAAAAAATATAAGGATCGTTTGTCTGCCGCGCAAAGAGATACCAACGAAAAAGAAGCATTGATTGTATTGAGAGGCCAGTTGTTTGGCATGCCTGTGGTTGCCTCCGCATTTGAATATGGTTTTATTGGTGGCTCGATGGGTGCTGCGGTTGGTGAGCGTTTTGTCCGTGGGATTAACACTTGTATTGAATTTAAAATTCCTTTCGTTTGTTTTACAGCGAGCGGTGGGGCTAGAATGCAAGAAGCATTAATTTCGTTAATGCAGATGGCTAAGACCAGTGCTGCATTGGCTAAATTGGCGGAAAACGGCATTCCATTTATTTCTGTATTAACCGATCCTACCATGGGCGGTGTTTCTGCTAGTCTTGCCATGTTAGGTGACATTATTATTGTGGAGCCTAAGGCATTAATTGGTTTTGCAGGGCCGCGCGTGATTGAGCAAACCGTCCGTGAAAAACTCCCAGAAGGTTTTCAACGAAGTGAGTTTTTATTAAAACACGGTGCGGTTGATATGATAGTCGATAGACGTCAAATGCGAGAATGTATTGTCAGATTGTTGGCAAAGTTAACGAGGCAACGTATAGTTTTTGAAGCTAAATTGGAATAACAAACATTGAGGTGTATTACTTATGGAAAAGACAATGACGCGAAGGATTATTGGTGTATTAGTTGTATTTGCTCTAGTTATTATTATGCTGCCGCTACTGTTCAATACAAATGTAGCGCAATCTCCCCTGCAAACATCGGAAATTAAAGCGCCACCCTTTCCTGATCAACAAAATGCGAATATGAATAGCGCTGCGGTTGCGCTTGCAGCAAAATCTTCTATCCCGCCTTCAAAAACAGGCGAAATGATTAAAAAGGCTATGACATCAGCAGATGTTGCTGCCAATAAGCCTGCTCCAGTTGTCACTCCACTGAAAGTGAATTTGCAACCTGCTATGCAAGAGGCGGCTGCTGCCATTGCTGCAAAGATGAATGAAAAAAATAATGCGAAGCCAGTGATAGCTGTAGCCAGTGTCGCAAAAACGCCGAAAAAGTTTGTCTCAGCGCCTAATGCTATGGAAAGCGATGCTCACGCAAGTTTAGTGCCAGCGCCTGGCACTGATGTTCTGGTAATCGGTCAGGGTGGTGAAGTAACGCAGTTGACGGAAGCAAATATGCGTGATGATTTGAATCAACTGGATGCAACCAAGGCTGATCTTACCAAATTGAAGAAAACCGCATGGGTTATTCAATTAGGTAGTTTTAAAGATAAGCATAATGCTGAACGTTTGACGAATTCGCTGCGCGCTAAAGGTTACAAAGCATTTACCTTTGAGACAAAGAGCAACGGGCAAACACGCGTTTACGTGGGGCCTGAGGCCAAGCAAGTTGCGGCTTCCACCTTGGCAAGCAAAATCGAACAAGACACAAATATGCGTGGAATTGTTTTAACTTTTAAACCAATCGAGCTATAAAGCTAACATAACCTGGCTGATACAGAGGTATCAGCCAGGTTATGTATCCATTCATGCTATATCTTCATAGGGATCTAGCACTATCATGGTGACTCAAAAATCGTTTAAAGTGACAACGCCTGGTCGTGGCATGATAAATGTCACCGCTCAAGTTTTAGAGATAGTAGTCGCGTCTAAAATTGTCGTCGGAATTTGCAATATTTTTTTGCATCATACTAGCGCTTCAATCATCATTTGTGAAAATGCAGACGTTTCCGTTCAAAGAGATATGGAAGTTTTTATGGGGCATCTTGTCCCGGATGGAGATAACTTATTTAGTCATGTGGCGGAAGGTCCTGACGATATGCCATCGCATGTGCGTACTATCTTAACGCAAAGTGCTCTGACCATTCCTGTTTCGAATCAAGTGTTGGACTTGGGTGTTTGGCAAGGGATTTATTTGTGGGAACATCGCTTGCAAACGCATACGCGAAAAATCACGGTTTCTGTATTGGGTGAGTAAAGCGTTTAGTCTAATTAAGTGAGCATGACCACTTCATTATTACCATCGTCATCGCAAATCAAAAGACTGCCATATTCATGCCAAGGCGCAAGCACAGTTCGTGTTGCGGGTGAGCCGTTTAAGTTAAATTCATGCACTGCTGGTCTGTGAGTATGTCCGTGAATTAAGTGCTGCACATTGTGCTTTGTCATGACGCGTTCGACTTCAGCTTGCGTGACATCCATGATTTTTTCTGGTGCGGTGCTGGTATAAGCTTTGCTTTTTTCGCGCATATCGGCCGCAATTTTTTTTCGTGTTGCCAGTGATTTTAATAAAAATAATTTTTGAAAAAACCAGATGCGTGATTTTTTTCGAAATTTTAAATAAGCAGTATCATCGGTACAAAGTGTATCGCCATGCATCAAGAGATGCGGAACGCCTGCGATAGAGATGACGTATTCATCGGATATCAGCTGACAGCGAGAGCGTTTGCAAAAAGATTTGCCGAGTAAAAAATCCCGATTGCCATGCATAATATAAATCTGTAATCCATTGCGAGTCGCTTCTGCTAACGCGTCCATTATCATCACATTAAATGACGATAAGTCATCGTCACCAATCCAGACTTCAAAAAAATCACCTAAAATGTAGAGTGCATCGGCTTTTTGGGCATCTTGTTGTAAAAATTTCAAGAATATAGCGCTAATGTCAGGTCTGGCTTCTTCTAGATGCAAATCCGAAATAAACATGTTGATCATAATATACTCAGCCTGTCAAGAGGTTAACCTTTGAAAATAAGGACTATACTAAATGTAGGGTCTTAACTTTATAGGGGAAGATGCCATGAAAGTATTAGTCAGTGCAACCCCCGTTGCTTTATGGCGTGAGATTATTCATGAGGCAGAAAGTCTGTGCGGTACTCAATTACAGGAGGAGATCGAGGCCTATCTGGTTTTTATGTTAGTTCGTTATATGGATAAGCCGGAAATGGTGAAACAAATCATGGCAACGAGTTTTTTAGAAGGCCTAAAGCTATCAGCTAATCAGCGTGAAGTGGTGCTAAAAGGAGTAGGTGATACCTGTCTGCTATTTGCGGGTTTATTTCCTGGTGCTACCGAAAAGCGCTTGGTGAAAATAGGATATTTTATTAACCTTGGTCGCTCCGCTTATTCGAATATTTCAAAGTCGCATAATGATGTTTATGGTCGTTTGACGAGACACTTTGTGACAATAATGGATGTGTTGCAGTCCACCCGGTGCTATACCAAAGAATGCCCTGATTTGCTGCCACTGCAGGCTTATGATTTATGGAACGAATCTGGCAGTCAGCGGGCGCTGGGTGTTTTAAAGCAATATACTAAAGCTACGCCTATCTCTATTAATTTAAATGATGAGGATGATTCTCTTATTCGGTTTAAGTGAGTATCCGTATTCTTGAAGTGTAGGTGCGCTGAATTTGATAAAAACCGGGTAGGAGAGAGTGTTTATTTTTCTTATTTTAGGGCTGATCAAAAAATACTCCACAATGGGCTTTTAGCATTATTTCCTGAAAACGCATCCTATCTGAAAGTCCCCTACAAAACTATTTCTGGTCATAACCCTATTCAATCAACTAAAATAATCCTCTAATTGAAGTAGGAGCAAGTCTACATGCGTTTAGTTTTACTCGGCTCCCCAGGGGCAGGAAAAGGCACTCAAGCCACATTCATTACAGAAAAATTCAATATTCCGCAAATTTCCACAGGCGATATGCTGCGTGCCGCGACCAAAGCGGGTACACCGATTGGATTGGAAGCGAAAAAAATCATGGATGAAGGACGTCTGGTTTCAGATGATATTATGATAAAGCTTGTTAAAGCTCGCTTGGAAGAGCCTGATTGCGCACCAGGCGCTTTATTAGACGGTTTTCCACGTACAATTCCACAAGCAGAAGCTTTGCGTGAGAATGCTGTTTATCTTGATTATATTATTGAGATACATGTTCCAGATGCGGAGGTGATCAGTCGACTCAGTGGTCGTCGTACTCATCCTGGATCAGGACGTACTTATCACCTGATTTATAATCCGCCTAAAGTGGCTGATCGTGATGATGTGACGGGTGAGCCATTGATTCAACGAGTCGATGATGAAGAAGAGACGATACGCAAACGGCTTGCAGTTTATCATCAACAAACAGAACCCTTGGTGAAGTACTATCTGGAAGCCGCTAAGAAAGCTGACCCACATGCGCCGGTTTATATTCGGGTAGATGGGACGAATCCCGTGTTACAAGTCAGAGATGAGATTTTTGCAGCATTAGAATCAGCACGCCAACGAGTGTAAATCATTTTACTATTCACAAGGAGAGGGATCTTTATGCGTCATATTTTATTGCAATTTGTCTTGATGGTGTTTGGTTTAACAGTGGCTTATGCGGCGCCTTCGCAGAATAATCAATCGCCGGTAGGCTATTGGAAAACAATAGACGATGTGACAGGAAAACCTAAAAGCATTATGCAAATATCAGAGCAGTCAGACGGTAGTTTAAACGGAAGAATTGTAAAGATTTGGCCTAAGCCTGGCAAAGACATAAATGAAGTATGCGAGGCTTGTGAAGGGGAAAAGCATAATCAGCGTATTGTGGGCATGGTTATTCTCACCGGTTTAAAACAAGGTGAGACGCAATGGGAAGGTGGTGAAATTTTAGATCCGAGTACCGGCAAAACTTATCATTGCAATATGCGTGTGGTGGATAATGGCGCTAAGCTTAATGTTCACGGTTACATTGGATTTTCGCTGCTTGGCCGTACACAAACCTGGTTACGCGTTGGATCAGCATCAGCACGCTAATCTCGCTATAAAAACTTTATGGCCGCTTATGTTAAGCGGCTTTATTGAATCAATCAAAAATGACCCTGCCGTATTAGCATTTATATAAATTCTTGTTATTCCTGCGTAGGCGTACTTGTGTCTGGTACAGTTGTGTTTTTACGCGTGGAGTCGAACTCTCGCGAAAAAAGTAAATCTATCCTGACCATATTTACCCGTAACTATTAAAACCATTTACTCATAGCACAAAGAACGCCGACGTACCGTGGACAAGCCACGGTACGTCGGGGTTTGAGAGCTTACGGGGAATGACATGATCCTGACAAGATCCTCGTTGCTTCAGAGTATTCCATTGATATTAGTGTAGTTTTAGGAGTGGTTCCCCGCCTATGCGCCCTTAGCGGGGAAGACGAGAATTTACACAAATTTGCCGGTCACTGTGCGCTTAGGCGGGGGATTCATCGTATTGTGCTATTTTCTCATTTAATCATGTTGTTATAAGTAAATAGACATTTATTTTGTATGCTTAATATGGTCTTAAGAATGACTTGGTATGGTACAAGCAGCCGAGGCTATCGCTTGCTGTCCATCATTGGGGGCTCGGGTGTCAGGCAAGTTTAAATAGAGATAATTCACGTGTTTCTTTGTATTTTAATTGATCAGTGTGGGTTTAAATGATATTCTTGCGCGATTATAACTGCTAAAATCGCACCCGCTATTAGATGAAACGAGGAAAATAGCAGCACATGCATTCTAATAAAAATCTGCCGCTCGTGCCACCGACACTGCCTGATCTTGGAAGACCTCAAGGTGCTATGTTGGTTCAAAACGAACAGGCCGATCAACATCTTCAAGCCAATGATCCAGAGTATCTACTAGACTTCGATGCCGGTCGTGGTTTGCGCGATGATTTTTATGACAGCCTCGTCGTCCCCAATGATGAAAATAAAGAAAATCAACCTGATGAAGAAATGGCGGAAGGAGGCGATTATAACGCTTTCGATGTGCCGGATGACGAAATTGATTTAGAAGAACTGTTAGCTAAGATGCAAGTCAAAACCCGTAGTCAGAAGATCATGCTTCTCTACGCAACGGTTTTTGCCATCGTAGGTCCGCTGTTATTTTTTACTGGTGCAATTCAATTTCCTATCGAATACGAAGAATTTTTATCTTCTCTGATGGAATTGTTATGGTTTACCTGTCGATTTACCTCGGAAGATATTGAAGCCATTGCATTTGACGGTACTGTTGTTAGGTTGGAAGCGATTCGTTACACCACCACCAGTGCTTTTGTTACGATTCTCGTGGCAGGGTTAGGTGCGGCTTATCAGGGTGGTAAAAAATGCTGGAAACGCCATCTCATGAATGAGCTGGTTGAGTTGCTTGAAGAGAAAAATGTAAAGAATGCTGGGATGTTGCGTTCTTATGAATTTTCCAGTGAAAAAATGAATCATATGATTCAGTCTATTCGTCAGCATGGCGTGCAGAGAGATTTATTAGAAGAAATTCGCGAAAACCCTTCCCGTCTAGAACAAATGGCGAGGAATATTCAAAGCTATCGCAAAGAGTTAATGCGTTATTTTAAAATCATGCTGGTTGGCTTCGCTTTTCCTGGCTTAATTATCTGGATGCAAAAAGCGGATAGTTTGTCTGATAAAATAGATTGTGATAAATCTACCGTTGTTTTAGATACTTGTCCCGCTGAAAAACAATACGCTCATCTGGCATTGCTGATTTATCCGTGGATGACAGCGTCATTTGGCGCTTTAGCTGTGCTTTCTTTTGGAATGTTAGCTTATTTTTTTGTACCCGAACGCTACGGTCGAAAATTTAATGAAAAAATTCACCAAAGAATTCTAAAATTTTTAAGCCTGCGAGATGAAGATAAAGACAAGTGGGCCCATCGTGAATTTGTCTGGGCGCTGGGATATTCTGCTTCGCTGCTGTTTTTGACATGGTTTTCTGTTACCCGTGCCTACAATACCGCAAATGAGTTTGCAGCGCTGTCTAATTGTCCTCCTATATTGAGAGAATGGATGGCTGTTATTACAGGGGAAGATATTTCTACTCCTGAGTGTACTGCGGCAAAGGCTACGCTGATTTTTGGCGGTGGGATTGCCAATTTGGAAATGGATAAGTTCTATCCTCTTTATACGATCGCCGAAGTTTCGTTTTATTCTCTGGCCATTTTGCTTACCACTTTTACGCCATTTAGACGAATGGTGTCACTAGATACGATAAAGCCTTTTTTAGAAAAATTTCAGAAGGTTCATGAAACAGCGATGAAAGCAGGTGCTGCCGGTGTTTTATTGGTGGGTGTTCCCCTTTTTTATCGAGCATTGAATTATGCGCTGCCAATTAATCGTGATGGTATTACGGAAGAAAGAAGATTTGATGATTTATTATTGACAAATTCCAGCATCAGTTTTGTGAATAGGTCACTTGCTGACGGTATCAAAGAAATCTGTCCTTACGATAGCATCAATTTTTTAGACCAGCTGAAAAAAATCTCTATTGGTGATTTAGCAGACTCTATTACTTATAGAGGGAATTCTGTTTTTGACTTTGTCATCACCAAGGGTTGTCCTGAATTTGCAAGCTATGGTGGCGCACTTGTTTTATTTGGTTTGACATTGGGTAATCGTTTTATTAGTTGTAATCAGTCGACTTATATTCGATTTTATTCGGGATTTTTAGCGGTTTATTGGTCTGGTATTTCGATTACTTTTGGCGCGCTCTATTTGCCAGTTTTTTATGGCATGTTGGCTGCATGGGCTTTACGTGCTTGCACGAATAAACCAGGTGCGGTAGTAGCGCCAGCAGCATTGCCAAGAGAAGAGCCGGTAGCAGGCGAAGAAGCGGAAGAAGCAAAAGAGGAAGCAAAAGAAGAAGCGCAGCAAGTCATGGCGCCAGCAGCAAATCGTCAACCTTCTTCTCAGCGTGTAGAGCGTCATCGTTTCTTTGCATTTGATGGTGTGGCGCGCACGGCGGTGGATGATAAAAAAGAGCGTTTATTAGAAGCTGAAGATCAGAACTATGATGATTTATTTACTGATGACGATGAAGAGTTACAAGAGCAGCTCAGTTCATTAAAGAAAGCGAGTAGTTCCAAAAAAAGCGGTTTGTTAAAGTGGTTGTCTCGTGATGCGGCGCCTTCTGCTCAAGATAAGGAAAGACCTGTTGTTATTGAGATGCATTCTTCTTCTAAAACGAAGAAGGCTTCTTCGGGCAGGCAGTAATTTTTTCAATGGATTTTTTGTTGTCTTTTTGTCATCACTTTTGCATTGTGGATCCCCGTCATATCATTACCTCTAACTATTAAAACCATTGACTCATAGTACATAGAACTCTGATGTAGCACATATAACCTCTACGTACCGTGGCTTGTCTGCGGGCTCTCGAGTCAGGTTTCAATCGCTGGATACCGTGGACAAGCCACGGTACGTCGGGGTTTGGAAGCGATGCATCGGAGTTCTCTGGGCAATGAGTCAATGTAAATACGTTCTTTTCGCTTCCGCGAAGTGGAAGCGAATCAAAAAAACGGGGTGGCAGGGGAGGTTTGCTTTTTACGCGCGGAGTTTACGAGCACGAAAAAAGTAAACCTACCCTGACAGGACCCCAGTCAATTTAGAGTATTTCTTTTGGTATTAGCGTAGTTTTAGGGATGGGTTCCCGCCTCCGTGGGAGCGAATTATATTTTGTACAGAATTACCAGGCGCTAGTACGCCTGGGCGAGAAAGGCAATTATTTTGAGGTTGATTTATTCAAGCAACGTTAGTTTGCTCTGAGAGGGCTTTTGGATAGAGGGTGCAGAGAGAAGGGCACCTTAAAGCGCTAGCAGCCTCCTGGGCTCTCTATGATGCTTACCGAGGGCAAAACACTGGCTTCAGCGCGAAGTTATGTAAGCTTCGGGAATATATGGTGTTTATTTCTGTTATTTTTTATAAACGAACGTATTTTAATGAGAGCTAGGAAGGTGGTTTAAAAAAGCACTAACCAGGCGTGAGGGAGAATTTTATTTGATCAGAACATTTGCTTCCTTAATGATAATCGTCTGATATTATAGCGGAATAGAAGTTTTTTAGACTGAGTGAGCGGCACGCTGAATACAATGATGAACATAATATTTGATTTTGATGGCACCTTGGTGGATAGCTTTGATGAGGCGGTGAGCATATTTAATTTGCTTGCGGATAAATTTCATTTCAAAAAAGCCGAACGAGATGAAATAGCGATATTAAAAGATTTGACTTCACTTGAGGCGATTAAGCATTTGCAGTTGCCCGTTTACAAAATTCCGAGAGTGCTCTTAAGCGCAAGAAAATTAATTCGCGATAAAATGCCAATGTTGTTGCCTACCGCGAATATCAAACAAGTTTTACATCAATTAAATGACTCGGGTTTTACGCTTGGGATTTTGACATCAAACTCGATTGAGAATGTCACTATCTGGTTAAAGCAACATAAAATTTTTGAGTTGTTTAGTTTTATTGATAATGAATCCAGTTTTTTTGGTAAGAGTGGCAAATTAAAAAAGTTATTGAAGGCGCGGAAGATTGCCAGGGCGGATGCATTTTATATTGGTGACGAGACGCGTGATATTGATGCGGCTAAACATTGTAAGATCGCATCGATTGCTGTGACCTGGGGATTTAACTCGGAAAAAATATTGACGCAATCTGAGCCTGATTTTTTGGCGAGGAAGGCGGAAGATTTGTTAGAAATATTTAGGGTGGTTTGAAAAATTTAATTTTCTGAGCTTGGGCTATTTGGATATGTCGTTGTCCCTCTGGATCCCGCAGACAAGCCGCGGGACGTAGGCGGGATGGCTGTGCGATATCGGTGGGCTTTAATGGTGTTGGGTTTCGCAAAAAAACGCTCAACCCAACCTACGCACAGCGAATGATATTATGTTGTAGTCGGCGTTTTTTCCGCGCAAATTTGGCTAAAGCCCAATCCTTTCTTTTTTATTCCTTCAATAATACGTGGTAAGGCTTCTACTGTTTGCTCACGTTTGGCGAAGCCATCGTGCATTAAAATCACTTGACCAGAGTATGCATTTTTTAAAACCCAGCTGACAATTTTATCGGTGCCAGGGCGGTTATAGTCAAATGAATTGAAACCCATGGGGACTGGCGCCATACCATATTGACGTATCACGTCTCTGACGTGTTGATTGGACGCGCCAAAAGGGTAGCGTAAGCAAAGTGGTTTTTGACCAATAATGTTATTGATAATCACAGCAGGCATATTCACTTCTTTTATCAGTTGTTCATTGTTCAACTTGGTGAGCATTGGATGCGTTAATGAATGATTATTCACGGCATGGCCTTCTGCTAATACTTGTCTGACAAGGTCTGGATGGTTTTTGGCGTTGACGCCGACCATGAAGAAAGTCGCTTTGATATTATATTTTTTCAAAATAGCGAGAATTTGCGGCGTGTAAATTTCTGTTGGGCCATCATCGAATGTTAAGGCAACGGTTCCTTTGAGTGGTTTGGTGCGCACACCGTCGGTATCGGCTGCAAAAACCAGGCAAGGCAGAAGACAAAAAATTGTGGCAATTATCCATTTTTTAAAAAATCATAAAATTCCTTTTTTATCTGCACGAATAGAAAAATATTATTTCATACTATTTGCTTTTCAGCCATCTTGCTAAATTTTGCAGGCAAACAAAGCGAGGTTGGCAGGATTGGGACAAATTCATTCTTATAGTAAATAAAATGACAATAACCATCTTGGTGAGTGCTTTCCGGCATTTTTAGAGGTGAGTTGTGAACGGTGTCACCGGTTTCGCTGGCGAGAATGTTGGTGTATAACTAGGAAAAGATTACTTTAAATTATTTAGACTGGTTGAGGTGATGATGAAAGCGCAAGTCATTAAGCAATTTGGCGATCCTTCAGTATTTAGTATGGTTGATATTGCCATCCCTGAATTGCAGCCAGGACATGTTCTCATAAAAGTAGCTGCTACCAGTGTGAATCCGGTGGATTGCAAAATTCGTAGCGGTGCTGCTTCGGCCATTGCGCCGGAGTTTCCTGCTATCTTACATGGGGATGTCGCTGGTGTTATTGAATCGGTTGCGCCCGATGTCACACAATTTGTGGTGGGTGATCAAGTTTATGGTTGTGCTGGCGGTGTGCGGGGATTGGGTGGGGCGCTCGCTGAATACATGTTGGCTGATGCCAGATTGATTGCAAAAAAGCCGCGATCCCTTTCTATGATTGAAGCTGCCGCTTTGCCTTTGGTTTGTATTACAGCTTGGGAAGCATTGATTTTGAAATCCGCTTTAAGACATGACAATACGGTCTTGATTCATGGCGGTGTAGGCGGTGTAGGTCATGTTGCCATTCAATTAGCCAAATGGTCTGGCGCAAAAGTGTTTACCACCATTTTAAAGCCGGAAGATGTTGCGCTTGCGAAATCCTTTGGTGCGGATGAAGTGATTAATGCAAGAGAAGAAGATCCTGAACAATATGTGCAGCGTTTAACGGAAGGCCAGGGTTTTAATATTGTGTTTGATACAGTGGGCGGAGCTAATCTGGATAGATCATTTCTGGCAGCTATGCAAAACGGCACTGTGGTAACCACAGCCGCTCGTTCGACACACGATTTAACCCCTATGCATAATAATGCGCTCAGTTTGCATGTTGTTTATATGCTGTTACCGTTGCTTCAAAATAGAGGCCGGGAACAACACGGCATTATTCTTTCGCGATTGGCTGATATTGCAGATGAAGGCAAGCTAAAACCTTTGATTGACCCTAATCAATTTACATTGGAGACAGTGAGTCAAGCGCATGCGTTATTAGAATCAGGTAAGGCGCAAGGCAAGGTGATTTTGAATTTTGAATCGTAAAATAGAAATGATAATGATTTTTGCTTAGTTAACCATAAGATTCAAATTGACGGGATTTTTCAGTGCCATAGATAATACCTGCTTGAATGATCTTAGGTGATTGCAGGTATTTGTCGACACCGTGAACCGGTGAGATGGCACGGATGGTATCCATTGCTGCGCTGTCTAAGACCGTTGAGCCACTGGATTCCACTAAGCTGACCTGTGTGATTCTGCCATCGGGAAATAATAAAAATTTGAGCTTCACTGTCCCGCGCAAACGAAAGTCTTCAGCAATTTTAGGATAGACTAACTTGGCTGCAGTGGCTTGGCTTAATAATTTCAGTAATAAATTGTCTACCCCTTTTTTGGTCGCGATATCTTGAGTTTCATGCTGTTTCGAATTATTTTTTTTGGAGGCTTTTTGATCCACTGCGCTGGGTTTATCGGTTGGCGTGGGTTGTGACTTTGCGCTAGATTGAGCAGTTTTGGTTGAGTCTTGTTTTTTCAATGCAATAGTATCATCAGATACGGAGTCTTGTTTTTCAACGAAGCCATTAGAGGTGTCTGGTTTTGGATTAGGATTGCTTTTTTCTTGAGCTTGGGGTTGTTCTGGTTGAGCGATTGCTGGCATTGCCATTTTTTTCTCGATGGCGTCAGGCGTGGGCTCATTTTTTTCTTCATGGTAAACATACGCGGGTAAGACTAAGTTGGAGTCAACATCCGAGCTGGATTGGTAAGGTTCAACTGATGGGGGGGATAACAACGATACCGAAACACTTGTAAATAGCAGCAGATGCAATAGCAGCGCTAATATAAAATAATTTCGTGATTTCTTCATAGTGTCTGTTCTGATTTGATTCGTACTCAATAACTCATTATACAGATTACTCTTCTGGTGTGAACAAGCAAATTGAGTTTTATTTCAACAGCGAAGCATTTTATCGTTATCGTAAGGATATTAGGCAGCCAAGCTGTTTTGACACAAAAAAGACATAAAAATTAACTGGCTGAAAATTTTCGAATGCCAAGCGACAAGCCAACTAATGTTGCTAGTAATAATAGTAACTGAATGTTCGTCACCGTTTGAAAAGTAAAAGCGGTGGTGAATAGCGGTGTTTGCAGAAATGCTGCCAAATCTAATCCAAAGCCAACGCAAAATACACTTATTACGCAGCCGCACCAACCAAATCGTTGACTGACAAGAATGATATTAAGCAATAAAAGTAGGCTTGTACTCAATGTTATTGCTGGGGTTGGACTAGAAATTAAAACTAATAGAGGAGTGATGATGGTTAAAATATAAAAGGCGAGCGAAATCTTGTTTAGTTCTTTCAGTTCATCAATTTGAGTGAAGAAAGCATCGAGTGTGATTAGCGCGAATGAAAAGATAAGGACGCCTGTCAAATTGGCCAGCCACCAGTATAGCCAAACTGGATATAAAATACTTTTATAGCAAGCAACGGTTAATATTAAACTCATGAGAGCCGTTATTCCGCTTGCTAACACAAAAAACTTTGTTAGTAATAATTGTTGGTAATAAATAAGAGTGGGACTTAAGAATCGGTAACTCAAGCTCAAAAGAAAATAGGCTTGTAACGCATAGGCTGTGGCCGCGATTAAGCCAAGAGCGATTCCACTGTGCGCAAAAAAATAAGCACAAAATGTACCAAACCAAATACCGGGTAAGACACTGGGTCCGCGCATGAAGATAAAAGCGCAAGATGTACCTGCAGCAAGCCAGACGGGTGTCTCGCTTGTTCCAAAAGCACAGAGGACCAAGCCAATGTATTGCAGTAAAAAAACCAATGTGTTTTCGGCAAGCAGGCGTTTGAAAAATAACTGACGAAATTGCGCGTTTAGATCAGGTAGCACCGTAGTGGTGCTCTGATTGACAATGGCCAACATCTGTTGCCATTTAGCATTACTTGGTAGATTTGATGCGCTCATAGGGGTAATATTCTGCTTATCTCGAACATCTAAGTAAAGGACTATTTGTTTTCACATAAGGGTGCAGTATGTCAGATATTTCAGCGGAAGAGAAAGATCTCTTATGCCAACATTATTTAAATAGACTTTATCAAGGCACAAAAGGCCATCAATCTCCTGAGCTTATTAAGCAGGCTAGTATTTCAGAAACTTACGGAGAAATATTATTTCCGAGCATTGATAAACTGTTGTCAATGGTGATGCTCACAGATCAGGATGTGTTTGTCGATTACGGTTCTGGTATTGGAAAAATTACCGCACAAGTATTTTTAAAAACAGCTGTGAAAGAAGCGATTGGCATTGAATTATTGCCGGCTCTTCATGAACAAGCGGAAGCTGCGGGTAAACGTCTTCTGCAAGAGTTGCCAGGTTTTTATGAGAATGGCAGGAAGCTCACTTTTATTTTAGGCGATTTTTTAAAAACGCCTTTACCAAATGCAACGGTTGCTGTGGTTTGTGCGCCTTGTTTTCCTCAAGTGATTCTCAATGCTTTGGGTCAGATTTTGAATGATACTGAGAGCATTCATACTATTTTTACGTTACGTCCCATATCAACGATTAAGCGGCTTGCCTTTAAGCGGGCGGTTCGGGTTGAAGGTTCGTGGGACACCTCGTTGTGTTATATCTATGGAGCTAGTAAGATCAGCTAATTGCTTTAACTATTGGAACGTTGGTTTTAGATGGGTGCTATGAAGTCAATTGCAATCGCTGCTTTTATTTCCTTCTGCAGAGCAGGAATATATGATACTGCGCGAACAAAAATACTCGAGAGCGATGGGTTTCATCTGATACGATTTTGGAATAATAATGTATTAGAAAATATTGGTGGGGTGCTGGAGGTTATTTATAATGCACTAGACGGGTAAAAGCACCCCTCACCCGTCGCCTACGGCGCCGACCTCTCCCACAAGGGGAGAGGTGAAAAGCGATTTATGCAACAACGTCTTTTTCAAAGGGGGAAATGCCTACGATCCGTATTAGTGTTAGCTGGGAGCGTTATAAGAGCGGGCTTGTCTCTGGATTTAAGATCGTTTTCTTTCAAGTTCAATTAATTTTTCTGCGGCATAGGGATTTTCAAGATTATTTGATAACTCTAATAAATAAGATTCAGCGGGTTCATGGCCGAGTTCTGCTGCACCTAATAATAATTCTGCCGCCAGTTTCGCATCGTGTTGCATGCCTTCACCGATTTGACAGAGATAGCCTAAGTTAAATAAGGCGATTTTGTCGCCGAGTAACGCAGCTCTTTTAAACCACTCCACTGCAATGGCCGCGTCTTTTGTCACGCCAATACCACGTTGATAACAAAAGCCTAAGTGACGCATGGCTTGCGGATTTTTTTGTTTGGCGGCTTTTTTAAAATAGGTGATAGCTAATTCTGGATTTTTTTCAATACCAATGCCGTTTAAATAGAGCCATCCCAGATTGTTTTGAGCGAGTGGAAAATCCAATTGTGCAGCGGCTTCATACCAGTGAAGGGATTCTGCCTGTTTGCTGGGGATTTTTTCATAAAGCAAGGCCAGGTTATATTGTGCGGGTGGAAAGCCTTGCGTCGCGGCTTTTTCATACCACTGAGTAGCTATTTGCGTATTGCGGGGTACCCCAAGGCCTTTATCGTACATGACGCCAAGATTAAATTGCGCATTGGGATAATGTTGGTCGGCAGATTGTTGATAATATTGTAAGGCTTTAGCATAGTCTTGAGTGACATCCTGGCCCGTGAAGTAAAGATAACCTAACTCATTTAATGCTTCTTTATCGCCTTTGTTTGCTAGTGCGATTAATTCCACTGTTTTCTTTGACATACATTAACCTTATCAAAAATTTCTGATATTCACTTTTACGAAAGTAAAAGTGACAAAAAAAACGGGGTGGCAGGGTGGGGCTGCTTTTTACGCGCGGAACTTGTGAGCACGAAAAAAGTAGACCTACCCTGCCAGGATCCCAGTCATATTGTTAAAAACTCTATTGTGGCCGAGTTTGTCCATTGCCATGTACTTGATATTTAAACGTCGTTAATTGATTAATGCCAACGGGCCCGCGCGCATGTAGCTTGCCGGTAGCAATGCCAATCTCGGCGCCCATGCCAAACTCACCACCATCTGCAAATTGGGTTGAAGCATTATGCACGACGATAGCGCTATCCACTTCTTGTAAAAAGCGTTTTGCAACAGCGGCATCATCAGTGATGATGGCATCAGTATGTTGCGTGCTGTGTTCACTGATATGCTTTATTGCTTGCGATACATCTTTTACAATTTTGACAGCCATAATAGCATCTAAAAATTCTGTGTCGTAATCTTCTTCTCTTGCTAATTTAATGCGGTGATCAATGTGTTGCGCTGCTTGGTCGCCGCGAATTTCGCAGCCCATGCGGATGAGTTCATCCAGTAAGAGAGGAAGTTGTGTGGCAGCAATGGATTCGTCTATCAGCAATGTATCGGTTGCACCACAAATCCCCGTGCGACGCATTTTTGCGTTAAGTAAAATAGTTTTTGCCATTTCGATATTAGCGGCTTCATGAATGTAGGTATGACACAAAGCAGACAGATGTTTAAAGAGAGGGATTCGACAGTTTACGGTAATGGCCTCAACGAGTTTTTGGCCGCCACGTGGAATGATGACATCAATATATTTGTCGAGTTGTGTCATCTCATTAATAGCCGCTCTGTCCACTGTTGGGATCATTTGAATCGTGGTGAGTGGCAACTTCGCTATTTGTAAACCTTCTGTAATCGCTTGCATGATGGCGGTGGCCGTGCGGAAGCTTTCGCTGCCGCCACGCAAAATAACAGCGTTACCGGATTTTAAACAAAGGCCTGCCGCATCGGCTGTCACATTGGGTCGTGATTCGTAAATGACACCAATCACGCCAATCGGCACACTGATACGATTGATGATGAGCCCATTGGGTCTTTCGATTTTTTCTAGCAGTTTGCCTACCGGTTCGGGTAGCTCCGCAATGGTTTCCAGACCTTTTGCCATGGCTTCAATACGATCTGAATGAAGGGTGAGTCGATCGATAAAGGATGCGGCGGTACCTTTTTGTGTGGCTTCTGTGACGTCAATATTATTAGCTGTTAAAATCGCTGCCTTTTGTGCACGAATTGCTTTGGCCATTGCATATAAAGCGTTATTTTTTGTTTCGCTGGTGGCGGCTGCTAAAAGGCGCGAGGCTTCTCTTGCCGATTGACCAATCGAGAGCATGAGTGCATGTAAGGTTTTTTCCGGTGTGATATTCAATTTTTTTCTCCCAGATGTAGGGATAAGTCATTTCGATGTATTATTTCATCGCAGCCACAATAGCCTAATATCGCCTCGAAAGCAGAGCTTTTGTGACCTTTGATTTTTTTTGCATCGTGAGAGGTATAATTTGTTAAGCCACGCGCAATTTCTTGTTTGTTTTCACTCATGATGATGATGGCATCACCTTTATTAAACTCGCCCTCGATATCAATAACACCTACTGATAGCAGACTTTTGCCATGACGTAGCGCATTAGCCGCACCTGCATCTACGGTTATGCTGCCGGTAGGCTTAAGATGTTGAGCAATCCAATTTTTTCTCGCACTCATGGGCGTGGTTTCAGGAATAAACCAAGTGCAATTTCGGGTTTCATCAATTCTTGCGATGGGATTTAAATGTTTGCCGGGGGCGATGACCATTTTGCATCCCGAGGTTAATGCTATTTTTGCGGCAGCGAGCTTGGTGATCATGCCGCCTGTGCCAAATTCAGTGGCTGAGTCACCAGCCATCGCTAAAATATCCGACGTGAGTTGAGTGACTTCTGGTATGAGTGTTGCGCCAGGATTGAATCTGGGATTTGATGTGTAGAGACCGTCAATATCTGAGAGTAGAACGAGCGTATCCGCGCTCACCATTTGGGCGACACGCGCTGCGAGTCTGTCATTGTCACCATAGCGAATTTCGGCAGTGGCTACGGTGTCATTTTCATTAATGACAGGAATTGCACGTAAATTTAATAAGGTTTCCAGTGTGTTTTTGGCATTGAGATATCGCTTGCGGTTTTCGCTGTCATCAAGTGTTAAGAGCACTTGGGCGACGGTGATATTGTGTTGCTCCAGTATTTCCTGGTAGGCATGGGCAAGTTTGATTTGACCAACGGCCGCTGCGGCTTGTTTTTCTTCTAGTTGCAGCGTGCGATTTTTCAGTTGTAAATGGCGTCGTCCCAATGCAATAGAACCTGAGGATACAATGACGATTTGTTGTCCTCGCTCCCAGCATGTTTTGATGTCTTGAATGACGCTGGTTAACCATTTCCGGTGAATGGCGCCTGTTGAGTTATCAACGAGTAGTGACGACCCTATTTTGATAACAAGGCATTTCGCATTTCTGATAGTCTGTTTCACCGCGTGAACCTCAGGATCTTGTATTAATAGTAAAGCCTTTCCAGGCAGTGATAAGGCGATTATTCTAAAACAGTAGGCCTTTATTTGAAATAGTTCTGGTGAGGCCAGGGTTATTTAAATGGAAATGAGAGGCGGTTCAGAATAAAGGTTCATTTTGTTTTGTGTATTATATGTTCAATTGGGTGGTGGTTTTTAAGTTAGGAGATTTTTGATTCATCTGTGTCGAATGAATGTGCGGGATTTAGCAGGGGTTCGCGGACACGCCCCCACAAAAAAGCGTGGGGGCTTAGTCCGTGCTACTTTGTGCATCGGAGTTCTCTCCAATTTAAATATTCTTTTTAAGAGAGTTCATTTCGCTAAATTAATTTTATCAAGTAAAAAGATAGATGATAAAAAATATAATTAATAAGCTAATAATACCAAAAGCTAACGATGGGCCTTCATTTGGTGCTTTAAGTTGTGATTGGTAGATTCCCCAGACAAAGTACCCATCAATGAGAATAATTAACATAATATTCTCAAAGTTATTTTGAAATCTTGTCATCTCATCGCGGATAAAGTTATTACGGTATTCTTCGACGTTATTTACATTGATTGTGTCCATGTTCGCTATTATTTTTTTTATATCAAAAATAACTTCGCTGATCATGTCGGGTTCCAGGCCAAATAGTTCGATGTTATCGTAAATAAGTTGGCTCGCATCTTTGTAATAAATGGCGGTCTCTTTGGAAAATGGCCCGTTTAATAATTTACGCCCTTTTTTCCATTTGGCCAGGGCAAGAATAGTAATGCACTCTTTTTTCTTTTCCACCAGAAAATTCTGAAGGGTTGGGATATGGGCATATTTGCGTTGGCATTTTACGATCATTTCGTAGGCTTTTTTGAGTCTACCTGCAGAGATCAAATCATTAATGGGTTTTGTGATGAGAAGCGTTGATTGCAGGTGTTCTAATTTTTGAATAAGGGCTTTGACTTTAAGTTTAACCTCGGGCAAATAAGACATGATCAACGCATCTTGCAATAGCTTGATGTTTTTTTTGATGTCAGTAGGGTTGTTTCTGACATCGTGCATATTGTTTATGAGTGCTTCGCATGCTCTGTCTCGCAACAATAGGGTTTGTTCGTCTTGATACAAACCCAAGCTGGATATTTTTTCCAATTCGGATTTGATGGCTTCAAAAATATCTTTTTTATCGACCGCTTGTTCTAGTTCCGAGGGAAGCAAGTGAGATTGTTTGGCTTTTTCCAGCTGATCAATCAGCTGAGTTATTTCAATGAAAATATGTTCGGAAGCTGATTTTAGCGGGAAAATAGTTCTAAATTGATTGATGTAGTTATTGGTTTTTGATATGTCGGTTGGATTGGAATAGATTTCAAATAAATCATTAATGATATTTTTTTTAAAATGATCTAAAAGATTGTTTTCAATGTTGGCGTCACCATATTGTTTATAGATTAAGGCAAAGTGGCTCCAGAAATTTTCAGACATAATTAACTCTTTCCAGGCAATTAAGGATATATTTAAGTAGTTATTATCGTCTTCTGTTGCCAATAACATGGTGTACAATAGCGCTAGATTACGTTGATGTAAAAATGGCGTGTCGAGAGAGGATGATTCCCAGGTTTTAATTGCTGCCCTGTAGTCTTTATTTTTAATAAAATGGATGGCTTTTTTATCTGCTTCATCAGTGACTAAAAACCAAAAGAAAAATTCTTTGAGTTTGATTTCCTTTGATGAGATTTTTTGGGAAACTGTCCGAAGAGAGTCTTTTGTCCTGATTTGATTAAATAGCGGGAGATCTAATGCGAATTCATGATTGGATTCATTTTCTAGTGCAATGGATAGCTCTTCGAAGCGGTTAGTGATTTCTGCGCTGGTCGCAGAAGCATCTAATCCTAGAATGTGATATGCATTTTGTTGAAAGATATTTTCCATATTTTATCTCTTCGATAAATGTCGGAAAACTCAGCATCTGAATTAATACCTTCTAAACTATTCTATTATCTACATTTATTATAAGTAATAGCCAAAATATAAGCAAATGGTTGCTCGAATGCAATAGCAATAACGTTATTCTTGCTGATTGAATTCATGGGCTTAGTTATCAGGAGTTGAATAATAAATATTTTTTGATGAAAATTCCAGAATGTTATTCCGAATGGAATAAAGCGGATTTTATGAGTGGAATCTTTTGCATGGTTCAATTAAAAAGTATGAAATCGTCTATGATATAATAATGTTCTCTGGCTTGCTATTCTGTGAATTCGCCTGGTTTTTTATCTCAGAGCATAATGTGTCTTTATGAGGAAAATAATAATGAGCGGCAATTCTTCTTCTGATCAACTTATCGATGTTAATGGCACTAAAATATTTTGCCATATTGCAGGGAAGGGCGAGCCAGTTGTTTTAATCCATGGGTACGCAGAAACCGGACACATGTGGGAGCCTATAGTGCCTCTTCTTGCAAAAAATCACACTGTCATTGTACCGGATTTGCGAGGAGCAGGTGAATCAGAGAGGCCATTGAACGGATATGATAAAAAAACAATGGCGCAAGATATTCATGCTTTGGTTGAATCGTTAGGCTTTCAGCGCGCAACCATAGTTGGGCATGATATTGGCCTGATGGTGGCTTATGCCTATGCGGCACAATTTCCGGATGAGATTAATCGTATTATTTTAATGGATGCTTTTTTGCCGGGAATCGGTGATTGGAAATCGGTATGGCTGATGCGGGATCTTTGGCATTTTCATTTTTACGGCGTTACACCATTGGCATTGGTGAAAGGACGCGAACGAATTTACTTCGAACATTTTTGGAATGATTTTGCTGCAAATCCCAAGTGTTCTGTCTCTGAGGCCGATAGACAAATTTATGCGGCAGCTTATGCAAAAGAAGGTGGAATGCGCGCAGGGTTTGAATATTTTAAAAACTTTGAGCAAGATGCAAAAGACTTTCACGCTTTTTCGGCTAAAAAAATTGAAGCGCCAATGCTAGTTTTGACGGGTGAGAAAGCATCAGGCAATTTTCTGATTGAGCAGGCTAAGTTGGTTGCTAATAATGTGGAAGGGAAAATTATTTTAGGTTCGGGTCATTGGTTGATGGAAGAAGCGCCGGAACAAGTTATTCCTGCAATTATTGATTTCGTCAGTTGAATGTTTTGAGGCGCTTCAAAAAAGCCGGATTTTTATGATGTTCTATATCCCATTGATGCATCACATTAATAATATTTCCTTTGATAAAGCATCAAGTTAGCCTCCCCAAAAAACACACCAGCACAAAACTGTGGAATAATAGGAGAGTTAACGATTCTGAAACCAGTGCAAACACAAATCACATTTAATAAATCGAGGTAGCCATGAAAAAGCCGACTGTATTAATCACAGGCGCACTTGCTGGTATTGGCCGTGCGACTGCTTTAGCTTTTGCTAATGAAGGGGCTCAAATTGTTATTTCAGGACGACGTGAAGAAGTCGGTGAGGCGCTTGTAAAAGAACTTCGTGCGTTGAATGTAGATGCAGAATTTATACGCGCGGATGTGCGTCGCGAAGACGAAGTGAAGCGTTTAATTGATAAAACAATTAAACGTTTTGGACGTCTTGATATTGCTGTCAATAATGCAGGAACAGAAGGTCACCCGGGTCCTGTGACAGATCAGACAGCTGAAAGTTTCAATGAAATATTTGAAACCAATGTGCTGGGCGTGCTCCTTTGCATGAAGTATGAAATGAAAGCGATGCAGGCTCAAAAAAGCGGAAGCATTATCAACATATCTTCAGCCTATGGCAAGACTGGCGCAGCTGGTGCCTCAGTGTATGTAGCGAGCAAACATGCTGTGGAAGGCCTGACAAAATGTGCGGCACTGGAAGGCATACCGTACGGCATAAGAGTTAACATAGTAGGCCCAGGGCCGATTGAAACAGGGATGCTAAACCGCTTCACGGGAACCGCTGAAGGCAAGGCGAGTTTAGTAGAAAGTGTGCCAATGAAGCGCGTGGGTACACCCGAAGAAATTGCGAACGCTATCGTATTTGTTGGCTCGGATAAAGCCTCATACATGACTGGCACATCGCTGGGTATTGACGGTGGTGTATTGATATAAAATTTCATAAAAAAATTAGGTGCTTCTCTTATGTCGGCTAATCTTTTAAAAATTGGCGTACTCCGAGAGACAATGAAAGGGGAGCGCCGTGTTGCATTGACACCGGCTGATGTCAAACGTTTATCTTCCAGAGCCATTATTTTTGTTGAAAAGAGCGCTGGTGTAAATGCAGCATTTAGCGATGACGCTTATGTGGAAGCAGGCGCCGAGATTAGCAGCCTTGAGGATATGATTGGCAAAGCTAATATATTAGTTAAAATTCGTCAGCCAGAATTTCCAGAAAATTTTTCTGTGGGTAGTATTGTTATTTCACTCGGTGGTCGTGATCCAAATCTTGCGGAAGCCATGAAAAAGAAGGGCGTGATTTATCTTGGCCTTGAACGTTTGCCTCGTATCACGCGCGCGCAGAGTATGGATGTACTGTCGTCACAAGCAGCCATTGCAGGGTATGAGGCTGTTTTGGAAGGTGCACGCACACTGGATATTCTGCTGCCGATGCTAACCACAGCAGCTGGCACAATAAGACCCGCAAAAATGATTGCCCTGGGCGCTGGTGTCGCAGGACTTCAAGCCATTGCAACAGCGCGAAGGTTAGGCGCAATCACTCATGGTTTCGATGTGCGTGAAGCGGCACGTGAGCAAGTAGAAAGTCTCGGTGCCAAATTCGTTTTTCCCGATGTGGAGTTGCCTTCCGCAGAAGGCGCGGGTGGTTATGCGGCGAGTCAATCTGCGGATCAACAATCAAGGCTGCGCCGGGCATTAGCAGAGTATCTCATTCCCATGCAACTGATTATCACCAGCGCACAAATTCCGGGACAAAAAGCGCCATTACTAATTGATACAGAAGCAGTGGCACTCATGCAGTACGGTACTGTTATTGTGGATCTTGCAGCCGAAACAGGAGGCAATTGTGAGCTGACACGTCCAGATGAAATCGTCGTCACAGAAAATGGTGTGCGTGTTCTTGGCCCAACCAATATTTCAAGTGATGCTGCAACGGATGCGAGTCGTTTTTTCAGCGTGAATGTCCGTTCGCTTCTGGAACATCTGATTAGCAATGAGGGCCTGTTGCAACTTGACAGTGAAGATCCGATTACGAGTGCATTACTAGCAGGACAGACATTACCCGTCCAAAAAGTCGTTTAATTTGGGGGAGATACTATGAGTGCAATCACAGCAATTCAACTTTTCGTGTTTTTACTCGCAGGCTTTGTCGGATTCCAAACCATTAGCAGAATTCCACCCTTGCTTCACACGCCTTTAATGGCGGCGACTAATGCTATTTCAGGTATTTCTCTTGTGGCATCGCTTGTTCTTGCCGGTGGTCATCATGGCACTTTCGCGACCGTACTCGGTACCATCGCTGTTGCTTGTGCGACCACCAATATTGTGGGTGGTTTTCTCATTACTGACCGCATGTTGGCGATGTTTCGCAAAACTGAAAATACAAAAAATACTGCTGGTAGTAAATAATGATAACCAATACTTTTATTCCACTAGCCTATTTGCTCTCGACATTTTTATTTATTATTGCTCTCAGGTCGCTTAGCAAGCCAGAAACTGCGCGAAGAGGGATGCAGCTTGCGGCATTCGGAATGGTTGTTGCGGTGGTTGCGACTTTATTTAATGCGAAAATTGTTTCTTATGAAGAAATTTTAATTGGTGTCGTCATTGGTTCTATCCTGGGGTATCCGCTGGGTATGTGGGTACCGATGACGGCCATGCCACAACGAATTGCTTTCAGTCATGCTTTTGGTGCTTTGGCGGCTACGCTTGTTGGTGTGGGTGAATATTATATTGGATTGAAAGCTGGAACCCTGGCATCAGGACAAGTCACCGCATTGGGTCTAGAAGTGTTGCTGGGAAGTTTGACCGTGACAGGGAGTTTTATGGCTTTTAGCAAGTTACAAGGCATTTTGCCTGGACGTCCTCTTATTTTTCCTTTTCAGAATACGCTCAATCTACTTTTTCTAGCAGCAGCCGTTGCTTGTCTCATTTGGATTGTCATGGTGCCGACAGCCGCGCCTGTATTTGCCACCATGATTGGGATTAGTCTTCTGATCGGCATTCTTTTTGTTATTCGTATTGGTGGAGCGGATATGCCAGTGGTCATTTCGCTTCTCAATTCTTATGCCGGTTTAGCAGCTGTCGCGACCGGTTTTGCGATTAATAATAATATTTTAATTATTGTCGGTGCCCTGGATGGTGCTAGCGGTATGATACTTTCGATCGCCATGAGTAAAGCTATGAACCGTTCTTTTACGAATGTGATTTTTGGTGGATTTGGCGCAGTTTCAGCCGCATCAGATGCTTCATCAGTTGCAGCCAGCGGCGAGATGTCCGTGATTTCTGTTGAAGATGCCGCTTTACGTCTTGCCTATGCCGCACGCGTCATCATTGTGCCTGGCTATGGTCTTGCAGTGTCTCAGGCTCAACATCAGGCACGGGAGCTTGCTGACTTAATTGAAAAGCGAGGAGGGGATGTCAAATTTGCTATTCATCCTGTCGCGGGCAGAATGCCAGGTCACATGAATGTGCTCTTGGCGGAAGCCAATGTTCCTTATGACAAGCTCATTGATATGGAAGATATTAATGAACATTTTAGTGAGACAGATGTTGTCGTGGTGATCGGTGCTAACGATGTCGTCAATCCTGCCGCACTAACCAACCCAGCTTCACCAATCTATGGTATGCCCGTTTTAAAGGTCTCGGATGCGAAAAGTATTATTGTTTTGAAGCGTGGCCAAGGAAAAGGTTTTTCTGGCGTCGAGAATGATCTCTTTGTTAATCCAAAAACATCCATGCTGTATGGCGATGCGCGCCAGTCGCTTATTGATCTTAATATTCAGATTAAAAATGTATAACTTGGCTTTGATGTTTTCGGATTAATATCAAGAAATAGGTTATTCCATCGTTAAAAAATATTAATCCAAAAACGCTTTGCTGCGAATGGCGCGTTAGAGCTAGCCTTGTGTGATAGTGAAGCCAGGTCAAATCTATCATAATATGATTCACAAAAAATCTTTGAAAGACTGTCTCTAGAGTGATTTTAAAAGTGTCACTGTATTATTTGTTGATTATTGTCAAAATTTAGATTCAACACCGAGTTTTTTAAGCTCCGAATTATTATTCGCCTCGCCAATTTCCACAAATTAAATGCATTTTTTCCTTTAGAATTTGTCAATGAATTAGAACGCAAATTGCACTAGTCTCGATAGCGTCTTAAGTGTACTCTTAAGAAGTGAAGTGTTGGACTTCCCTGTTGACGCTAAATTTGTTCGGGAATTTCGCATTTTGGCAGAGTCACTTAACATTAAATACAGATCAAGGACGATATGCATGCGCTTTCAAAAATGGATTTCTGCTAGCCTATTATTTTTTACTAGTTTATTTCTTTTTTGCTCTACAGCATTTGCCCATATGATTTTAATCACAGCTACATCGCCGTTTCCGATTCAACTGAATACTTCATCAGTGACTAATGCCACTTTTACTGTCACCAATATTGCTTCTCAAATACCCATTACTGTTATCGATCAGAGTCAATTTCCCGCAGGCTTATCCATCAAAAACACAACGTGTGGCAGCCTCATCGCTCCCCATCAATCTTGCATTATTACATTACAACTACAGGCACCCGCCCAACCTGTTTTAATATCGACAGAGTTGAGAGAGAAAGCAAGCCCCTCTGCAGATGGCGTGCAATTTCCTATTATTATAAATGTCGTTGCAGCAACTGTGCCACAATTGACAGTGACGCCTATTGCGGGAACAAACGGCACCATCAGTCCTAGCAGTAAGCAATTAGTCAATAAAGGGGGCAATCTCACCTTTTCTGCCACACCGAATGCCGGTTACAAAATTAACCAATGGTTGCTTGATGGATCAGCCGTTCAAACGGGAGGAGCAAATTACACACTGAGTAACATTACAGTCAGTCATACCGTGCAAGCCACTTTTGCTGTCAATCAATACACCGTCACGCCTAGCGCAGGATCAAACGGCACCATCAGCCCTAACACACCTCAAACTGTTGTCAATCAAGGCGCACTAACATTTAATGCAACACCCACGACAGGTTATAGCGTCAATCAATGGTTAGTGGATGG
>JARLJO010000063.1 GCA_031291175.1 Gammaproteobacteria bacterium | reverse complement strand
TACAGTAAGATAATCATTTATATTTTGTAAAATTAAGAATAACTGATAGTAATGCGGTTGTTGATGTAACAACTTGGGGATTTCCAAAAGCGTCTAAGGCATATAACGTGAAGCTCAGATTTCCAACAGGGTTATTCAGTTTGATCACCACATTCGGTGTTATGACGGCTCCACCGGTACTACTCAAAGTGAATGATGCCACATAACTACTTGTATAAGAACACCATAACATCATCATTGTGGAGGGTAATACACTTTTATTATACGATACAATACTTATTGTCATAGTATCAAAATCAGCAAGTGATACACTGCCAACATTAACAGAATTCAACGTTTTTACAATTCCAAAAACTGGAACAATCTGAGAATAGGCTATTTTATTCATTATATAATTATATAATGAAATAAAATATTAATAAATGTTCAAAATTTTAAATTAGTTTAATCAGATAAACATAATACCATTCTTGCTCATGTGAAGTGTTCTACTTAATACACAGAAAGAATATTGTGAAAGTGGTGTACCGACTGCATTTGGGCAGTTTAATGATAAAAGATAGTTTCTAGATACATTAAGATCAAGGCCATATTCCTTGTTGGCTTCAATGTCATTATTCATAATAGAATCGTCACCACTGAAATCATCAATGTGTGCAAAGTTGACGCTATAGGTTGGTACAGATTGGATAACAGATCCTTTGATAAATCTTTCATTATCGCGGTAGTCAGTTTGTGCAACGGCTCCTGCTACACTAAAAGCACTGCTTAAACGAATATATTGGAGTGGCTGAGAGTCCATCGTAGTTTGAAAGTTTAAGACCTTATTGCCATTTAGATTTTGAGCATCATACATAGTATTAGTGCTCTCCGTGGCATTATAGAAGCAGTTGATAATGCGTTTTAAGTGAGTGTTTGATTGTTGCGGTACTTGGACCATGACATTGGCATTGACTGCACTGATTGCATTTTTAAGATTAAGCAAAAAGTCAGTTCGGAGTGTGATACCTTCAGGACTGTTAAATTTAGCTTTTACAGACTCAGCTAAAACTGCATTATCTTCAACTGCCAGATTCAATAATATGTTACTAACTGTGACGGCTCCTGTAAGAGCAAGAGCACCAGCTACAGCTGTATTAGAAGTTGAAGAAAATCCCATAGTGGCAACTGGTGCCGTTTGCAAATTAAGGTACATGCTATCACCAAAATACAAGTCTTTGTCTTGCTCAAATAATGTATTACGTCCAGCATGTCCAAGTTTGATATATTTACAAATCTGTGAAGTTGTATTAGCAGTTGGATTTACAAAATAGTATTGGGGTTCGCGATATGGCATAATACCATTATTAATTGGGGCACCAACAGGTAAACCAAAGCAATTAGATGTTAAAACAGCTGATGGAATTTGTGGAATTGGGTTCGCAGTTACTGCACTATTACAGGGATATGAAAGGTCAACCATCCCACGACTTGCGAAATCTTCATGACGAGTATAGTACTTGTCGACACATTTACTATATCGGTTTGCAAATTGAACGTCAGCAATGGGGATACCAGTTGAGGTCACTAAAGTTAATTGATTTGCAATGCTGAAGCAATCATCAGCCAAAAAGGTGTATAACCCTGCACCTTGGGCCACGGTATCAACCGTGTAAGAGATTGTACTTTTGGCAAGGTTACTAACTACACCAGCAGGTAGTTTCCATTGT
>JARLJO010000062.1 GCA_031291175.1 Gammaproteobacteria bacterium | reverse complement strand
TTTTGCAACCTAGACATTCTAAAAAAAATTAATAGTATGTTGAACGTGGAAACTTTTGTCATATGACGTAGCACATAAAAAAAGGAAGCATAGTATGAAGCATATACTAACATTTTTTAGCGTTGCAGCTCTTGCAAGCACAGTAGCATTTGGTGATTCAACAGATGTTGCTCCATACTACAGCATCCGCTCGCAAGGGGTAGATGCAGCCCGTGAATTGTCTGGTTGGACGCAGCACGTTAACTTGTATGATATGGATAAAGTGTATGGCACACTCGCATTAACCACAGAATATACCCAATCATTTAGATCAGATAGCATAGCTCGCGCATTATTCGGTGAGGCATTAATCTGCAATGATGACTGTTATGGTTGCGATCAATCGATAGTGAATGTTTCGGGTAGCCGTGTAGCCAATCGAGGAGCTAACGATTTATTGGCTGATAATTTTTATCTCCCTACAGATTTTCAAAGTATATTATTTTTCAAACCACGCATTCAAAACGTGGTGATTGATTTGAATTTCTATCTTGGCCTCGATGCATGGTGCAACGGTCTATTTTTTAGGATAGATGCACCTCTCAATTGGACAAGTTGGAATCTACATTTTAACGAATGCGTATGCAATACCGGAACCAACTATGATGCTGGTTACTTCAATGGTTACGATGTAACTCCCACAAATGCAAACCTGGATGGTATTGGCGTTGGAAGCGATAAGTTAAACCACACCTTTTCTGCCTATGCACAGGGGGATGCCCCAACTGGTGTTGTATCTGCTGGAACAGGTTCTGATGCGGTAACCATGAATGGCCTTTGCTATGGCAAATTCGATTGTGGCGCACACTCAACAACTCGCTTAGCTGACTTGCAATTTATTTTTGGTTGGAACTTCTTAAATGATAGCGAAAATTATCATATAGGCGTTGGTCTTTTAACTCGCGCTCCAACGGGTAACCACCCCAAAGGGGAATTTCTTTTTGAGCCAATTTCTGGTAATGGCGGTTCATGGGAATTTGGCGCTCACATCACCAGCCATGCAACATTGTGGAGAAATGAACTGCAAGATTCAAGCTTAGGTTTCTATCTTGATGCTAACATCACGCATCTATTAAATGCTAAACAAACAAGAACATTCGATCTTAAAGGTAAACCGTTAAGCCGTTATATGCTTGCAAGCCAATTTGGCGCAACAGCAGCCAATGAGGCTGATACTGACAATGCTCTTGCTGGAACCACTGGCGCACCTTCACATCAATTTTCAAATGCATTCACTCCAGTTGCTAATCTGTCTACCAAAAAAGTACAAGTAAGTGTTGGCGCACAAGGTGACCTAGCCGCACAATTAAGCTATGTTCATGGTGGATGGAACTGGGATATTGGTTATAACTTCTGGGGCCGCAGCTGTGAAAATTTCAGATGTGATAACGACTGCACCTTAACATGCAGCGCACTACTTACTAATCCGTGCACCAATACATGCCTCGATTCGTGCAACAGTTCATGCAATACGTCATGCAATAGCAATTACAGCAATACATGTTTCGATTCGTGCAATACATCATGCAATACATCATGCGCTACACTCACACCACCCTTTACTCATGCCTATGGTCTCAAAGGTGATTCGTATGTATATGGTTTTGAATTAGGTGACATACCAGCCGATACCGTTGCCGTTCCTCTTTCAGCTACTGAAAGTGCCGCAACCATCCACAGCGGAACAAACTTCGCTGCAACCGGTGCTTCAACTGATGCTCTAGTAGCTGCAGGTCAAACCAATGTTTGCGTTGATAACGCACAATTAGCATTCCGTGGCACAGGTGGCGCAATCTTAGATGCTACACCTTCTGGTGTAAATGCTCTAGGCGTACCTGGTGATCAAACACATACTTCAGTTGATCCAATCTTGCTATTAGTTTGCGACCTTGATCGCGTTAAAACTCGTGGCATTTCAAACAAATTTTATACTCACTTGAGCTATAATTGGCTTGGATGCCAAAAATGGATTCCTTACATTGGCATAGGTGCATTTGGCGAATTTGGCAATAGTAGATCTTGCAATAGTTGTGATACAAGCTGCTTTGCAAACTGCGATACCACCACAAATTGCAGTAGCGCCAATTCATCTGATGCAAATTGCATGAGCACAGCACTTTCACAATGGGGTGTTTGGCTAAAGGGCGGCATTTCATATTAAAAGATTAAACAAACAAGCACTGCAAGAGGTCCGATTCATATCGGGCCTCTTTTTTATTGTATATTTTCCCATCATAAAAAAATCAATGCAAAATCTAGACATCTGAAAAAAATTAATAGTATGTTGAATGTGAAGACTTTTGTTATATGATGGATCACACAAAAAAAGGAGAATCATCGATAAAACATCCTGAGCTATGAATGCTCAACAAAAGAAAGAAGTCCCCTAAAAAAAGTTTAAGGAGTAATAGAGTATGAAACATATGTTAAAATTTTTAAGCGTCGCAGCTCTTTTGAGCACCGCAGCAGTATACAGTAGCGCATCAACATCTGATGTTGAAGTTGCTCCTTACTACAGCATTCGCTCACAAGGTGTAGACGCAGCTCGTGAATTATCTGGCTGGACACAACATGTTAATTTATTTGATATGGATAAAGTGTATGGTTCACTTTCATTGACAGCAGAATATGCTCAATCATTTAGATCACAAAGCATCGCACGCTCATTATTTGGTGAAGCTTTAATCTGCAGCGATGACTGCAACGATTCAGTAGTAAATGTTTCTGGTAGCCGTACTGCTAACCGAGGCGCTCATGATCTATTGGCTGATAACTTCTATCTTCCAACCGATTTCCAAAGCAGATTAACTTTCAGACCAACCATCCAAAACGTGGTGATTGATTTAGATTTCTATCTTGGTCTTGACGAATGGGTCAACGGTCTATTCTTCCGTTTAGA
>JARLJO010000004.1 GCA_031291175.1 Gammaproteobacteria bacterium | reverse complement strand
TCCACGGTATCCAGCGATTGAAACCTAGTTCGAGTATTTTCTGGATAACGTGGACAAGCCACGGTACGTAGAGGGTTGTGAGTTTACGGTTGGGGTTTGAGAACGATGCGTCGGGGGTTGTGAGTTTATGGTTGGAGTTTGAGAACGGTACATCGGGGGTTGTGAGTTTACGGTTGGGGTTTGAAAATGGTACGTAGGGGTTTGAGAACATACGGAGAATGATATGGTCAGCAGCGTAGGTTGGTTGAGCGTTTTTCGCGAAACTCAACATCATTAGAGCCCACTGGTGTCGCACAGCCATAAGATAACGTTGGGTTTCGTACCTCAACCCAAACCTACCCTGTCACTTCGTTTTTTTTAATCGCGGTACGAAGACTGGCTCAAATGTTTCATTTATATTTAATGGGTTACGATGTTTTATTCATACAGGCAAAAACTGTATATATATTGACACCATCTCTTTATCATCCTATCCTACTGTCACTAACTCTTCCTGGAGCTCACAAAATGGTCAAAATTAATCTAATATGGAGATCTGTATGTCTACACGTTTAATGGCAGGTACGATACTGATTGCTGTCGCTATTATTGCTACGAGTTCCCAAGCTTTTGAATTTCGTAAACCGCTAAAAACGACGATCCTTACTACTAAAACCGATTCCCATAGCGCATCTGCCGTTAAAAAAGACGTTTATTTAATGGATATCAAGTTATCTGATAAAGAGCGTACGGCACTATTTAGCGTTAATCCTAAAAATAGCCATGGTTATAGATCATCTCGTCAAGATTTGCCGGCTAGCGTCAACTTAGGAATGAATAACGTGCCTGTATTGGATCAAGGTCGTCATGGTACTTGTGCCACTTTTGCAACCACTGCGGCCGTGGATGCGGCTCTGGGTAAGGGCGATTATATTAGTCAGTTATGCCAATTAGAACTTGGCGCATCTCTGGAAAACAGTACTTATATGCCAAGTGGATGGTCGGGTTCTTTTGGACCTTGGGTTCTGGAGCAAATGATGCGATATGGTATCGTTAGTCAAGATAACCAAAAAATTAAATCTTGTGCAGGCGAGCGTCAATATCCTACCTCTGATTTATCAGAAGGCAATCCAATCTCCGTCGATGAATTCAGAGAAATGAGTGAGGATTTGCATTTGACGTTGTATCCCACTTATCTTCTGAGTATGTATCAGCGTTTTGATGCCCATTTCTCAGACACTGATCAAGCTGAAAGAGCTTTAATCCAAGCAAAAGAAACACTGGCCGATGGTAATCGCTTAACCTTTGGTGTATTTGTGATTATCAGTGATTATTGTAGCGCTGGTGCTTGCGCGACCTATCATACGGCTGAGGATACCTGGGCGCTCACTAAAGAAATTGAAACGCCGCCTTATGGAACAGCAGGTCATGAAATGGTGATCATTGGTTACGATGATAATGCTGTTGCTATTGATCGGGAAGGGAAGAAGCACCAGGGATTATTAACGCTTAGAAATTCCTGGGGTGTTGAAGCTGGAGACCATGGTAATTATTACATGTCGTATGATTACTTTAAAAAATTCGTGATAGAGCTACAAGGTATTTCAGTGTTGAAATCTGAGTTTTAACCATCCCTAGTGTTACTCAAGAAAAAGTGGCTGCATGTATAATGCAGCCACTTTTTTTATGGAAAAATCCATGTTCACTTTCACGAAAGTGGATGTGGTATAAAAAAATGGCGTGGTAGGGTAGGGTAAGTTGGGTTGAGGTACGAAACCCCAACATTATCTTATGGCTGGGTGATGCTAGTAGACTCTAAGGATGTTGGGCTTCGCGAAAAACGCTCAGCCCAACCTACAATGCTCATAGCACAAAGAACCCTTACGTACCGTGGACAAAAGCCACGGTACGTAGGAGTTTGAGTGGTCTGACGGGACCTGAGGCAACTTTAATGCCACACGTTTTTTTTCAGAACCATAATGATTTCATCAAACAGCGCTTGTTCTGGCATGAGCGTGCCGTACTGATTTCCAACGCGATGATCTATATTCGCGGCTATGAAGGTTTTTTTATTAGGGATCCAGGCAAGCATCGAAATGTAACCGTCCGTCACACCGGAATACCACCAGACATCACCTAGCTGTGGAATGTTAGTGAGATAAATGCCAAGACCATAACGACTGCCAGCGGGTTTAGGCGGTTGATCTTGAAAAGGCACTGTTGTCATGAACTCCGTTAATTGCTGCGGCTTAAGGACAGTGCCGTTAAATAAAGCATTCGTCCAGTGAATGACATCTTCACTGTTTGCAATCATAGCCCCTGCTGCACCGTAAGAAGACATATTAAATTGTGTGATATCGACTTTGTCGCGATAACCTCTTACCATTCGCTGTAAAATAGTATCAGGGTAAGGATAAGGTAAAAAGTAAGTATGGGTTAAGTGCAGTTTTGAGAGCAGTCTCTCTTGCAAAACAGTTGCTAATGGTTGGTTGGTGACACGTTCAATGATCATGCCGGCTAATACATAATTCGTATTTGAATATTGCCAAGCTTTGCCAGGTGGGAAGTAATCTGTGTGTTCGTATGCGACATTCACGAGTTCATTCGGTTGCCATTGTTTGAGGCGATCGGCGGGACTCATTTTCATGAGATCAATCATTTTAGTGAAGTTGTATATGCCGCTAGTCATGTTTAATAGTTGTTTTACCGTGATTTTTGACCATCGAGGATATTCGGGGAACCATTGACCAATAGGGCTGTCGATCGTGAGCTTACCTTCTGCCTCTAGCTGCAAAAGGACGGCGCTGATATAGGTTTTGGTGACGCTGCCCAGTTGAAACAAATGATGTGATGTCACATCTTGAAAACTGTTCAACATGACTGTGCCACTGTAAAAATTATAAATTTTAGGATCGTTCAAAAACTTAATTGAAACAGTCGTAGCTGGCATCGCTTTTTCAGTTTGCCATTGATAAATCAAGTCGCGCATTTCTGTTTGCCAATTGACGCTTGGCGGTGCACCCAGGGTTAGGGCGGGTAATAAAACCAATAAGATGATGTAGATAAAATGTGATAGTTTCTGGTGCATTTTCATGACGCCTGCAAGTTAAGTACCATGGTTTATTTTCGCCAACGAAAATAAATTGAAAAGTGAAAGCTAGATTCAGTTAACTTTAGCACGTTAAGAATGTATGAACAAAAAGTTGATCTATCCTGACCCCGTTGTTTCTTATAAATAGGATAGCTTTCTCAAAATACTGTTATACCGCCAACAAGTCGCGATACGATAAAATTGAAAACAGGTAAAAGTTAGTCTATGCGATCGTCAAATGCAACTGTACTTGACATCCAAAAGAGGGGAGAATAAAGTTTGAACAGGTAGCATGAGGTTTATGATGCAAGATTCAAATGACAGTCACTTGAAGGTTAAACGGCTGACTACACGGCAAATTAGCGCGAAGATACTGTCACTGGCTGTTCCTATGACGGCGATTCAATTAATAACAGTCGCTAGCGGTTTTTTGTGTATGGTGATGTTAGCGCGTTTGGGTCATGATGTGTTGGCAGCGAGTGCATTAATCTATTCCACGCAAATGTCCATTATTGTCATTGGCATGTCCATTTTATTTTCTTTAAGCGTTCTTGTCGGCCATGCTTATGGCGAAAAAAATTATGCTTCTATCGGTAACTACGTGCAACAAGCATGGACATTAGGCGTGTTGATTAGTTTGCCCATTATGTTGATTTTTTATCGTATAGAAACTTTATTGCTTTTTTGCGGTCAATTAAAATCGATAGTGCTTGTTGTTAAGCAATTTTTTCATGCGTATGCCTGGGGTGTCATACCGACGATGTTGCTCGTTTGTAATCAGCAATTCTGCTATGCGGTGCATAAACAAAAGCTAATTATTTATACGAGCTTTATCAGCATTGTCATACTGCTGTTTTTTGCCTATGGTTTGATTTTTGGTAAATTCGGGATGCCAAATCTAGGCGTTGCAGGTTTGGGTTATGCCATGGCAGCTCAAAATTGGTTTGCCTTCTTATTTACGATGCTCTGTTTTTATTACTTTGATTATTTTAAGCAGTTTGATTTGTTCAACTATCGCGTGCATAAGAATTGGAACTATTTAGTGAGAATGTTTCAGATAGGTTGGCCTATCAGTTTTCAAACTGGCGGGGAGATGCTTTCGTTTTTTATTAGCGCCGCTATTATTGGATGGCTCGGGACGGTTTCTTTGGCGGCTTATCAAGTGATTAATCAATATCGATTTTTAGTACTGATTCCATTATTTGCGTTATCACAAGCCAGTGGGATATTGGTGGGACAGGCCTTTGGTGCAAAGCAATATTATGAAATTCAAAAGATCGGTGGTATTAGCATGGTGATATCATTGATTGCCTCGCTGTTTATCGGTTGCCTTTTTTTCTTTATGCCAAAAGCATTGGCCTCCGCGTATTTAGATGTCAATGCACCAGCCAATGCAGAAACGGTTAAGTTAATCTTGAGCTTATTTTCCATTACGGCGTTTGCCTTGATTGTGGATTCTTTTCGGAATGTATTAATCGGCGCGGTGCGCGGGTTATTAGATACAAGAGTGCCAATGTTGGTGACATTGCTCTCATTATGGCTTATTGGGATACCGCTAAGCTATTTTCTCGCATTTAATTTAAATTGGGGGGTCATTGGCGTCGCTATTGGTTCAGCGAGTGGTATGTTAATTGGCGCGATTATTATGTGGTTTCGTTGGAGAAGACTCAGTCGTCATTATGGTTCAATACTAAGCATATAGCACAAATAGGCGCAAAATACGTCATACCAAGTCTTTTAAATCCAGTTGAAGAAAAATTAAACCCTTATTTTGGTGTAATATATTCTAATGAGGATTGATTTTCAGAGGCTGATGAACATGAAGGCACCCTCGCAACGATATTCAATTAATATACTCTTTTTTATTGGGCTATTGATTCTCATCGGCAGTAATATTGTTGCCTATCAACAGATTCAACGCGTATCAATTGTGAATGAATGGGTGATTCACACACACAGGGCGATTTCAACGGCTGAAAATGCGCAGCTGGCATTACTGGAATCTTCATCGGTATTGGATCTCGCTATTCTCTCAAATAGGCCAATTTCCTCCGCACAGCTCGCGCCTTATTTTAAACGGGCTGAACAGAATATTGATTTATTACGGGATTTAACGATAGATAATCCCTTTCAACAGCAAAGAATATTCGAACTTCAAACTACATTACAAAAAAGAATGGATTCCAGTGAGCGAATTGTTCAACTTTACGCGACAGATAAGACATTGGCGCTTAAAATGGATACGAGTGAGGAGTTACAATTACTTAAAATCAAAACAAAAAATTTATTTACGAATATTATTCAAGAAGAGCAGTATTTATTAAAAGAGCGTAATGATTTTTATCAGCATAATATTCAGAATACCAACAGAATATTTTTATTCGCGATGGCATCAAGTGGTTTGTTGTTCATTTTGAGCTTATTTTTATTAAGCTCATATCTGAATCAGCTCACTGAAACTGAAAGAATTAAATCTGAGGCTGAGAAACGATTAAGATTAATCATTAATGGCACGTATGATTATGCGATCATGATGTTGGACACGGAGGGCAAGATTAACACGTGGAATACTGGCGCCGAAAGAATTTATGGTTACATAGCGGACGAAATTGTTGGGCAGCCATTTTCAAAGTTTTTATCGGAAGAAGGATCTAAAGCGTATCGTCCCAGTAATGAACTAGATATTGCCAATAAAGCCGGACGCTTTGAAGAAGAATGTTGGCACGTGAGAAAAGATGGAAGCCGTTTTTTTGCGAATGTCGTCATCACAGCATTGTACGATAGCAATAATAATTTGATAGGTTTTGTCAATTTTTCTCGTGATTTGAGCGAGCGCATTAAGATTGCAAAAATCAAGAAAGAGTTTGTCTCTGTCGTGAGTCATGAATTAAGAACACCTATCACTTCTATTCGCGGTGCTTTAGGTTTGATACTGGGCGGTTCTGTCGGCGAGTTTAGCGAAAAATCCAAAAAATTACTGGATATAGCGAATCAAAACTGTGAACGCTTATTATTACTGATTAATGATATTTTGGATATTGAAAAAATTGAAGAAGGCAAAATGGTTTTTCAATTCAACTTTTTTGATATTGAAAAAATCGTATTGGAATCGATTAATGCTAATAAAATTTATGCCGAAAAATTTGGGATCAAGCTAGATTTAGTCAAAACCGTATCTAATTGTATTGTGAATGTCGATGCTGATCGTTTGATGCAGGTATTATCTAATTTGTTTTCCAATGCGGTAAAGTTTTCTGCAAAAGATGGTTATGTGGACGTGGAAATTTCTGAGGTGAATAACTTCGTTCGGGTGTCTGTGACCAATAGAGGTCAAGGTATTCCATTGGAGTTTCAGGCGCAAATTTTTCAAAAATTTTCTCAAGCCGATACGTCGAATACGCGTGAGAAAGGCGGCACTGGCTTGGGGCTGAGTATTAGTAAAGCGATTATTGAAAAAATGCACGGGATACTCAATTTTCGTAGCCTACCGAGCGGGGAGACCACTTTTTATTTTGATTTGCCAAGACGTATCAATTTCGCGGTGGGTGAGAAAACCATTAGCGATAAAAATAGTTTAGAAAAATTGGATGAAAAAATTCTGATTTGCGAGGACGATGAAGATCAGGCGAATTATCTCAGGGCATTATTAGAGGCTGGTGGGTTTGAATGCGATGTGGCCTGTACCGCTGCTGAAACAAAAAAATTATTAGGAATGCATTCATACAAAGCATTATTGCTGGATCTCATTTTGCCAGATCAAGATGGAATTTCGTTAATTAGAGAGTTGCGTAGCAAAGAAAGAACACGCACGCTGCCGATTATTGTGCAATCTGTGATTTCAGAAACAGGACGTAATCTTTTAAATGGCGAAGCATTTTCAGTACATGATTGGCTGGATAAGCCGATTAATTTTAATAAATTGATTCAATCTATTGGTCTCATTAAAATAAAAACTTATCCTAATATCCCGCATATTTTGCATATTGAAGATGATGTGAATACGCAGCGTATTATTGCTGCGTTGCTTGATCAGCATGCGGTGATATCGGTTGCCGCGTCTTTGGAGGAAACTAAAAAAGCGCTTACCGAAGGAAAATATGATTTGGTGATATTGGATTTGTTATTGCCTGATGGAAATGGCGCAGAGCTTTTGCCGTTGTTGAGTAAGTATAGAATACCTATTATTGTTAATTCATCGATTCAGTTAGATATGGATTACGCGAAGTATGTGACACAAATTTTAATGAAGTCGAGTACATCGACGGAAGAATTGATTGCTTCGATTAAAAAATATATTCAGATGGATGCGCATTAAGTGGTGGGTGAGTTCTCTGCCTGGAGAAAAATTGGGCCCTAAGGTACGGAAGCTTCGTTTTGCCGACACTTTCCCTTTCGCCGCAGGATGTTCATGCTAGCTCTTCTTGGAAATATTTAAAGAGTACCGCAAACCCAAGCCTATTTTTATCCGAATTTTTTGTTTTTTGCGAGAAGCAATTCATCATCGCTCAGGTTCAAAAGGATATCATTGTTCATATAATATTTTTATCGCTTTTTGTTTTGATTTATTTTGAGATTCGTTTTTTAAATAACGATAAAGTGTTGGTTTTGTAATATTAAATAATTTTCAAATTTCCATTACTGATAAATCGCCTGTATCATAGTGTTTTTTAATCTTTCTAATTTCCTGTTTATTTAATTGCATAGGTCTGCCACCCATGCGGCCTTAACACCGCTTACGACATCGGTATAAACGTCTTCGCAACCAGCGCTCTTTAGCGCATCCTCTTGCATATCCTATGAGCATAAATTACATTTGCATTGATTAAATGAGGGTGCGATGGTAACGTAACTTATCGCACACAAACAAGTTGTATAACCTTGAATTTTTAACCGTTTTAGTTACCGTTATATGCTTTTCTTTTCTTGCGAAAATGAACTTGATACTCAGGTAATATAAACTGTCGTTTTCGTTACTGTGAAAAATGGAGAAATTAATGCAACTTCAAAACACGGATCGTGATGAATTACAGCAGATTTTGACTCAGCTAGACCAGGCGTTATATAATCATCAACAATGGTATAATGATTTAATGCGCACACTTGCCTGCAGATTGCCGTGCAATAAGCATGACACTATTCCTGATGCGTATAGGGAGTGTAGATTTGGTCAGTGGTACTATAGCAACAAATCAAAAAGCATTAATAATCACCCAGGATTTATTGCGATTGGTGAAGCGCATCAGCGCATGCATCAGTTGGTTAGTCATGTCTTAATTAATCTAAATACAAACAATACAATTACTCCGCTTGATTATGACAATTTTGCAAATTCTCTCGAACGATTGCGGCTGGAAATTTATGGTTTAAAAAATGAAATAGAAATTTTATTATATAACCGCGATCCACTTACAATGGCGATAAATCGAATTACGATGTTACCAGTATTACGAGAACAACAAGAACTGACTCGACGACAGTTGCAGTCTTGTTGTATCGCAATGGTCGATATAGATTTATTTAAAAAGGTTAATGATCAGCACGGACATCTTGTAGGAGATAAAGTATTAGCAACTCTAGCTCATTATCTAATAGAACATCTACGTCCATACGATAAAATATTTCGTTTTGGAGGGGAAGAATTTCTACTTTGTATACAGCAGGTCAATTTAACACAAGCATTTGAGATGCTGGATCGCATACGTGAGGAAATTGCCGCAATGCCATTCAATGTCGGGTTACAAGAGCCGCTTCATATTACTGTATCCTGCGGCATTACGATACTTGACCCAAATGCGACTGTTGAAGAATCAATTGATCATACTGATAAGGCATTATATTTAGCTAAATCTACAGGGAGAAATCGAACGCAAACTTGGAATCCTAGATGATACAGGATAATTCATAGTCCGATTAAGAGTGTAATCTGGCTCGTTTTAGGAAAAATGAAGAAGAGTTGGCTTGATCATCGGCGAAAGAGAAAGTGGCGGCAAAACGAAGCTTCCGTACCTTACCGTACCTTTGGTACACGTCGTAAACGTTGATGGCAGCTATAATTGTTAATTATCAGTGGGTTATATTTTAAAAGAAAGAAAGCCATTTAAGCGTTCCTTAATCTAGCTAAGTGTATAATAATTGCTCATATACTTAATCTAAATAAGGTGATTACGTGGCTAAATCATTTGATTCATTTACACAGCAAGAGTTGTTTGATTATGCATTAATATCGGCAGAGCTATTTCCCCTGTTATCTGCAGTGCAAGTTGACGAAAACTTTTTTACTCATCGTGAGCAAGATATTTTGCACCATTTACTCAGAGACAAATCGCTGAATGAAATTTCAACGTTAGTTGGGTTAGCAGCACATGCGGTGAAATACCATATTGAAGCGATTAAAAATAAAATGAAACTCACTAAAAATTCACTTTTTGTTACGCAATTGTTGAAACAATTGAATAAATTTGTTGTAGCTTGATAACCTTCATGTTTTTCTTGGGGGTTGTTTTAATCCCCTATAAAAAATACTGATTAAAACAAATAACCAGATTCCCCATCCAAAATAACTCACTTTGTTTGCCCAGGTAAGCCCGCGGAACTCAATGCGAATGTCATTCATTTTGCCGGCATCCGGTGTCACACTAGCCAGTAGATAGCCCTGATACATCACCCCTTCTGCATTCATAGGTTTTCCATTCAGCGTGATAAAAAGTAGTTTAGGGTAATAGAGGATTGGTAGTTCAATTAATTTAGTAGTTATTGGCACATTGATTTTACAGACGGTCGTGGATTTTTCCTGGTGGCATGCCGATTTCGTTTGTTCGACATTTAGCGTTTCTGTTGGTTTTAAAAAGCCGGTTAATAGCACTCTATCAAGAGAGAGATTGTCTAGAGCAGGTAATGCTTCTTTGTTATTTTCATTTTTCATTTTGAATTGCAGCAAAATGGGTTTGTTATTAGGTAATGTGGAAGTCGGTGGTAATGGGATATTCCATTCTAATTTGCCAGGATTTAATGATGTGGTGCTAATCACGACATCATTTAAAAGAGCAATGACTTGTTGGTGCGCTGGCATTTTTTCTGAGATGACGCCTTGCACTGAAATGTAGGGTTTGTCAGCAATATTTAATAGTTCGCGATGAAGAAGATAAGGTGAAGTGGTTTTTAATTTGCTGTCAGGTTCAATTAACATGCTATCAATGTGAGTGACAAACTGCGTGTGCTTAGCAAAGTTAATAGAATAAGCGTTGTGGTTATAAACAAATAGAGGGTTTTTAATAAATGCGGCGAGATCAATCGTAGAATATTTAATGTCTGGCATCCATTGGCTTGCGCTCATGCCAATAATAAAAATGCCAATGATCGCATGGGATAAATCCAGGCGTTTTTGATACAACACTGTGACCGCCCATGCAAATAAAATCGCACCAATCCAGCTGACTTGGCTTAAAAGCCGCCAACTGTATTGTGCTACCAATAATGGCTTGGGTAACCATCGCCAAAAGTCAAAAGGGGACCATGCCATGAAGAAGGCAATGATAAAAACGATTAAGAGAGATGGTAATAAGTAATTCGCTCGTGGATGGTGTGATTTTAACTTTTTGCAAAAAGCAAAAACGGTGATGCCAAAAGCAAATAAGATGGGCCAACCAATACCTGGATGCAATTTGAAAAGCGCGTTGCGATATTCTGTGGAAATCAATGCGGATGGTGAAACCAAGTAAGATAAAAGTGGATGAAAATAGTTAATGTGGGAGGTGGTGTTATAAGTGTCACTCAATAAAAAATATTTTGCCAGGGCGGCGATAGGGGCAAGAAACCAGCAAGCGAGTATGCAAGCAAGAAAATAAGCAATGCCAACGTGAACGAGATTGCGCCAGTGGTGGCGATTTTGTAAGGTGAGCAAAACAACAAAAATACCTACCATCAGCGATGTATAAATAAAAGTGACAAGGTGGGTCGTGATTAATAAATACCAGACCAATGAAGCTTGCACTAAGGTTTTATCTTTGGTGGGGTGAAAGTAGCGTTGTAAGGTGTAGTAGACAACGGCGGGTACAAGAGCTAATGCTAGCGTTTCACTTAAGCTACCGAGTCGATTGACCACAATGATGTAATAAGGTGAAGTCACATACACCACACTGGCGAGAATAGCGGCTGGTTTTGATTTGATGAACCAGTGAGTGAGTTGATACATGAAAAGACCAGCTGCGACTAAGGCGACCCAGATCGTGATTTTATAAGCAAGTAGTGGATTGGATGGTGTGAGTAGCCAGTATACCAGGCCTGCAAAAGTGTACACCGTGGGCGAATAGAATTGATAAAAAGGATAACGCCAACCGGATTGCTCAGCGGGTGTGATGCGTAAAGGAAACTGTCCTTCGATTAAGGCCATTTTAGCTTGAATGATTGCGCCTAAATGATTGACATAGTCGGCAAGATCAGGGATCGCTGATGTGGATGCAATCGGGCCAATTAGCGCCGTCGCTAAAAAAGCAAAAAACAAAAAAAGAAATAAACGTTCTTGCCAATCATGCATTGCTAGTTTCACGCAGCCACCTTCCTTGGTTGGGTCTCAAACAGACGAATGGGATTTATTCGTTTTGATGAGGAATTATAACAGATAGCTTTTTTATAAAAAGCGAATTTCTTGGAGGGGAATTTTGCATTGTGTTAGAAGCGATCCTTGGTTTTTTCTGTGCAGGAGAGAATTTATTGCAGGTTGGGTTTCGCGAAAAGCGTTCAACCTGACCTGCATCTCTGGATCCCGCGGACAAGCCGCGGGACGTAGGTGGTTACTGCGGAGTACGTAGGTGGTTACTGCGGAGTACGTAGGTGGTTACTGCGGAGTACGTAGGTGATTACTGCGGAGTACGTAGGTGATTACTGCGGAGTACGTAGGTGATTGATAAGGTATCAGGTGCGTCGAAGTTTTAGAAATGTTCGCGTTCTTATGCGCTATGAGTATAAAATACCTTTCTTTATTTTTGGTAGGTGCGTCATTTCATGTTGTTAAATATCAGTCCCCTCATCAAGTATCGCGACTTTAGATTATTATATTTGGGACAGTTTGTTTCCATCTTCGGTAATATGCTGACTTTTGTGGCATTGCCTTATCAGATTTATCATTTAACAAATTCTTCACTGTCTGTGGGTAATATCGGTCTGGTGCAATTATTTCCGTTATTGATTACCTCATTGTGGGGCGGAGCGCTCGCTGATAAATTCAATCGACGTAATTTGTTGCTCACGGCGGAATTTGGATTGTTTCTGACTAGCGGTTTATTGCTACTTAACACTTTATTTCAGCCACATGTTTGGGTTATGTATGTTTTAGCCGGTGTGAGTTCTGCGTTGAATGGATTTCACCGCCCAGCTATGGATGCAATCGTGCAAGCGTTGGTGAAGCGTGAAGACATGCCAGCGGTCGCTTCATTGGGATCGCTTAAATATGCGGTAACCATGATTGCGGGCCCTGCTCTTGCTGGTATTCTGTTAGCAAAATATGGCGTCAGTGTCGTGTATATATTGGATACGATGACCTACATTGTGTCTTTAGCAGCAATCTTTTTTATCAAGACTTCTTTCAATGTGGTTCCCTCAGCAGAGCCTATTTTGCGTTCTATTAAAGAAGGCATTCGATATGCGATCAGTCGACAAGAATTATTGGGTTCTTATGCGATTGATTTTGTCGCTATGATTTTTGGTATGCCGATGGCGTTATTTCCAGCGATTGCGCAATCTTTTCATAACCCTACGGCGATCGGTTGGCTTTATGCGGCGCCTTCATTTGGATTATTTTTCAGTTCTGTTTTCAGTGGCTGGGTTGAAAAAATTCATCGCCATGGTGTGGCCATTACTATTTCGGCGGCTATTTGGGGGATCGCAATTATTGCTTTCGGGTTGTCTCATAATTTAGTCATTGCGGTGGTCTTTATGGCGATTGCGGGCGGTGCGGATGCCATTAGTGGTTTGTTCCGTTCAACCATGTGGAATCAGACTATTCCTCCTGCTTATCGCGGTCGTTTATCTGGTATTGAAATGATTAGTTATATGAGCGGGCCTTTATTAGGGAATGCAGAAGCGGGTTTGGTGGCGGCAGGATTTGGGACGACTGTTTCTGTGGTCTCGGGCGGTGCTATGTGTGTGTTGGGGGTCATTATCGTGGTTTTATTGTTACCTCAGTTTTGGCGTTACTCTGCCAGGGATTCGCGGACACGACCCCATATGGGGTCTTAGTCCGTGCTACGGATCTTGTTCTTGAGTCTGATTGATAAAAGTGTTGAATAGAGATGGTGGGGGATTTGGATTCAACGGTAGCGCGGACTAAGACCCCCACGTTTTTTGTGGGGGTTGTGTCCGCGAACTGCTCTGCCAGGGATTCGCGGACACGACCCCGCATGGGGTCTTAGTCCGTGCTACGAAATCTTATTTATTGTTTGAAGTGGAGTCTGCGCCCTGTTTTTTATGAGGAATACATCAACGATTTCAGATCGATGATTTCGTATTTCAATAGATCATTAGGTGATTCATCCAGAAATGAAATCTGGAATATTTTTTTATCGGCTTGTGAAGCAAGAGAGCTATCTTCCGGGAACCGTTCTAACATTGGGAATAATGCGGCGCGACCAATGATGGCGCGTCTTGTTGATGGGTGCGGTGCTAAACCCCACATGTTTTGATAGGTCATTACCATGTTGGCATGATCAGCAGCGTTTGGGTTGGGGTGTTTGCCGGTATAGAGAATGACATGGCCACCGATGTAGATGATAGTCATGAAAGGTCGGCCATTTTCCATCAAATAATTTAAGCGCTTATCAACGGATAAATGAGAAACATCTACCATTTTGCCCGCATGCATTTGCTCGGACGAATGGCGTGGTAACCAAAGACCGAAAGGTGTCAGCAAGCTTTTTAGCTCAGCAGAACAATCATTGTAAAAATACAGATTGCCCCAACCATAGGGACGTCCTATCAACGTGCTCATGACATCTGCAAAATGATGTGGCGTGGCTGCCAGAGGCATTATTATTGCATGACCTGGTTCGATAGTGGCACGTTTTATCGCTGCATTTTGATTGGCATCCTGTACTGGAATGAGGACAGCGCCACTGTTGCTGTTATCATCAGCGGGAAAAACTGAGCCAACATAGGCTGAAAAATGAAATTTGCCGTTTTCATCCATGATACTGGTTTGTGTATGAGTAATGGCGACAAGTTGTTTTTTCGCCGCTATTTGCCAGTGAGTAATGAAAGTATTGTCCGCGCGAGCAATACCGGTGCTTTTGACCCAGGCAATGCAATCTGGCGTAATGATAAAGAGCCACGCATGGTCTTCAGATTCACCTAGAATGTAGACTGGTGTGCCAGCCCAGAGTGCGGACATTTGCAAATTATCAAAAGGATATCCTTGTCCTGCTAATTTGTGACTGTAAAAACTGGGGTCTTCTGTTGGCAGTGAGCGTAAGGCAAGATTATCAATAGCAATACCGCGACGAGTGTATTGATAACTGAAATTATCGAATTGCGAAATATTAATGTTCGCACTAATTGCATTTATCCATTCCAAGGTATGTGGATGGAAGTTTTCACCATAAGGAATTTCATCCTCTGCTTTATTTTGATTCGTGAAATCGCGAATAATGTTTAACTCAGTTTGCTTTAAGCTGTCACTGGCCGATCGATGCAGAATTTTGTTAACAAAGTCTGGGCTCCAAGGTGAGGCGCTGCCGTATAAATGATTGTAGAAAGTGTCAAAACGTTTTTGTTGTATGTCTGCACTAAACAAAGGTTTGTCATAATTGGGGTCGCTAGGGTTCACCCAAGTTGCAATGGTTTGGTCATAGTTCGCGAGTGGGAACAGCGAAATTTTGTCAGGCTCCTGGTCGGCACGACAGGCAGAAGTTGCCAGTGTCATGACTAGAATAAAAGTGACGGAAAACAGCTGACCTATGGTGATGTTTTGGGATTTCATTTTAGGGCGGACATCCTGATATTTTAAGCGAAATAGTGGATATTTTCGTTCATCTCATCCTTTATTGCAATCTTCCCCGTCAATTAGGGTCTGTCGTCAATTAATCCTACCCTTCGCCTACGTCCCGCGGCTTGTCCGCGTGATCCAGATCAACTTAGCAATTCTCCATATAAATCACTTCATCTTAAGGGTTCCTTTCTGGCCCACTCTACGTCCCGCGGACAAGCCGCGGGACGTAGAGTGGGCGCCGGTTAGTAGAGTGGGTAGTAGGGTGGGTAGTAGAGTGGGTTGGGGTTAATTGACGACAGACCCTAGTCTGAAGTGTTGCGGTCAATGCGAAAACAAAAAAGCCTAGGCGACAAGTAATTCTATGATTAATCATGTGATTAGAGATGAGTGCAGGGCTAATTTTCACCCGCTTTTTCCCACTTGCTACTAATTTTTATTATGGTATTGTAGCAACTGCGTTACGTATTGATTCAACTAAATTTTAAGGAGACAATATGGCTAAGTCTAAGGACCAAAAGAAAGAAAGCAAAAAAGCACCCGCTAAGTCATTAAAAGAAAAGCGTGCAGCAAAAAAAGAAAAGAAAGGTAAGTAAAATCTCGAGCCAAAGCGGCTAATTCCCTGCGGGATTAGCCGCTTTGGCCATTATAATATTAGGCAATGCGTTAGATCATCTGAAACCCATTTCTCAGTAATGCTCGTGGTTCTCTGTGCTGTTTTCGCAATGCGTTCCTCATTACACTATTTATTAAAAGAACTCTCTCATGGCACAATTTATTTATACAATGCAAGGCGTCGGTAAAGTCGTTCCTCCTAAGCGCGAAATTTTAAAAAACATTTGGTTATCCTTTTATCCCGGCGCGAAAATCGGTGTGTTAGGTCTGAATGGATCAGGTAAGTCCACTTTATTGAAAATCATGGCAGGGATTGATAAAGAGCACAATGGAGAAGCGCGCCCACAAGCCGGTATCAAAATCGGTTATCTTTCACAAGAGCCGCAATTGGATCCGAACAAAACGGTTCGTGGTAATGTAGAAGAAGGTTTGGGCGAGACGATTGTGATCCTTAATCGTTTCAACGAAATCAGCATGCTATTTGCAGAGCCCATGAGCGATGAGCAAATGAATGCGTTGCTGGAAGAGCAAGGCGAATTGCAACATAAGATTGATTCTATTGGTGCTTGGGAAATCGAACGAACACTGGAAATTGCAGCTGACGCTCTACGTCTGCCAGCTTGGGACGCCGATGTTACTAAGCTCTCTGGTGGTGAACGTCGACGTGTGGCTTTATGCCGATTACTGTTATCAAAGCCTGATATGTTATTGCTAGATGAACCTACTAACCATTTAGACGCAGAAAGCGTTGCCTGGCTTGAACGGTTCTTGCATGATTATCCAGGCACTGTGGTAGCTGTTACCCATGATCGTTATTTCCTGGATAATGCGGCTAGCTGGATTTTAGAATTAGATCGTGGACAAGGCATTCCGTATGAAGGCAATTACTCTACCTGGTTAGAGCAAAAAGAAAAGCGCATTGAGCAAGAACAACGCCAAGAAGATTCGCATTCAAAAGCCATTAAAGCAGAATTGGAGTGGGTACGATCTAATCCGAAAGGTCGCCAAGCCAAAAGCAAAGCGCGATTGGCGCGATTTGAAGAATTGAACTCGAAAGAATTCCAAAAACGTGGCGAAACTCAAGAACTCTATATTCCACCCGGTCCGCGCTTAGGGGATTTGGTTATCGAGGCAAACAATATCAGCAAACAGTTTGGTGATAGAGTGTTATTCGAGAATGTGAGCTTTAATATTCCACAAGGGGCGATTGTTGGTATTATTGGTCCTAACGGCGCGGGTAAATCCACGCTCTTTAAAATGTTAGTGGGCCAAGAAAAACAAGACAGCGGTGAAATTCGATTGGGCGATACCGTTAAAATTGCTTATGTCGATCAAAGTCGCGATTCATTGGATGGCAGCAAAACAGTCTGGCAAGAAATTTCGGATGGTCAGGATATCATGACCATTGGTACTTTCCAGATGCCTTCCCGAGCTTATGTAGGTCGCTTTAACTTCAAAGGCACAGACCAGCAAAAATTCATTAAAGATTTGTCAGGCGGTGAGCGTAATCGCGTGCATTTAGCGAAGCTCTTGAGCAGTGGCGGTAACGTACTTCTCCTCGATGAGCCGACTAACGACTTAGACGTTGAAACATTGCGTGCATTGGAAGAAGCTTTACTTGGCTTCCCAGGCTGTGCGATGGTGACATCGCATGATCGTTGGTTCCTCGATCGAATTGCAACGCACATCTTAGCATTTGAAGAAGATGGATCAGTGGCATTCTTTACGGGTAATTACACCGATTATGAAGATGACCGTATCCGTCGTTTAGGCGATAAGGCGAAGCAGCCACATCGTTTGAAATACAAAAAGTTAAAAGACTAAGTTCCACTTTCACTTTCACGCAAGTGAAAGTGAATTTTAAAAAACGGGGTGGCAGGGTAGGTTTGCTTTTTACGCTGCTACGCCTTATGGCGAGCACGAAAAAAGTAAACCTACCATGACAGGACCTGAGGCAACCATTAGCTTCACCATCCTATTTTTCAGGCGTATAAAGTCACAAAAGTAAGTGATAATGCTCTCTCTGAGTGCTAACAGACTGATTTTTAATTCCACATTTTTAGAAAAAATAGCAAAAATTCAAACCCGTCATTTATAAACACTTTTTCATTTTAAGAACAAATAATACCAATAAAATGAGCGCATTCCAGATGAGCAGATAGCAATGAAGCCGCTTTCCCTTCCCCCTAGATTATTGTAAAATATAAATTTAGCCTAGGATAAATAATACCATGAGCGATGAACCTCAAGTATTATCGAGCGAAGAAGTTGACGCAATCCTGAAAGTTACCCAAGACAAAGGTAATGACCTTAGCAAGACATTGGGTAACAGTAGTGATGAAGGTGCCTCTGCAGCTAACTCGGTTGTTAATAGTCCTGCGCTAAAAAATATTGCTGAACTGACCGCAATAGAATGTGAAAAACACATTATCACTTTTCTCCGCAAAAAAATGTTAACCAAGTTCAAATCCATCGCTCTCACTAAGCTTGAAACAACCGTCACTGCCTCTGATGAAAAATGCGTGTACTCCGTTTATCGTACTGCACCCAATGAACATTACGGTATGTTTTCGATTGAATTAAAATTTCTGCATCAAATTATTAATTTGCTCTATGGCGGCAAATTTGATGCGAGTGAGCCCACTATGGATCAACCCGGTAAAATAGGCACAATGGTAGCGGAAAAAATCGCATCACTTTGCCTGTCAGGGTTGAACCAAGCCTGTCAGGACTATGCTTTAACAACGTGTGAAATCATTAAAACCAGCGTGCTACCTAATTTAACTTCCAGTTTAGTGATGGAAGATCAGGTTTATCTGCTCGAGCTGGGTGTCACGTTTGAAGATTTTGAAACGACTTTACGTTTTATGATTGCAGAAGATTTTTTAAATGAATTAATCCTCTCCAAAAAAGATGAGACCAAACACAGAGAAAAAGATTTTTGGCGTTCAGCTATTCAAAGTCAAGTGGTGGATTCTGTTGTGACAGTCAGTATCACGCTGCCGGATACGACCATGAAAGTGAATGACTTTATGGCATTGCGCGAAGGTGATGTGATTCCCATAAGCGATCCTACACTCGCGTATGTTTGTTTAAACAACTTAAAACTTTTTAGAGCCAAGGCAGGTCAGTCCAATAACAAACGGGTAGTAAAAATACTAAAGCAAATCTAGACCTACTGGAGAGAAATATTATGAATCATGATATTGAAGATATGGTCGGACAATCCACAGACGCTTCCGCTGAAGTCATCAGCAAACAAAATTCAGATTCACCCGATATCGAGCCTGGTAATTTATTTAATGCTAATGATCTTGGCATATTAAATGAAGTTTCAATTACTTTATCAATTGAAATTGGTCGGGCTCAAATCAAAATTAGAGACTTGCTGAATTTGACCAAAGATTCCATCATTGATTTAAATAAATTAGCCGGAGAACCCGTTGATATTTACGCCAATGGCAAATTGATATCGAAGGGGAATATTATTACGGCAAATGGCAAGTATTGCGTGCGCTTGCTATCCATTCCTAACACCAAATAGACACTTGATAAGAGAGATTATGGAAAATCAATACATACACATGGTTGCGAATTTAATTGCTGTTTTAGCATTTATTTTGGTGTTGGTCTATTTGTTAAAAAAACTGAAATCTTCTAAATACAGTACCAACCAAATGATTAAAATCATGAATGTGGTTTCTGTTGGTACCAAAGAGAAAGTCATTTTAATGGAAGTGAATAATACTATTCTCTTAGTGGGTGCCACACCTAATCACATTGAAACATTATATGTGTTTGATGCTTCGGAAGCAGAAGACAAAAAGGCGGCCATAAACAAAAATAGCTATGCGGAAGAGGTCGCCAACTTGGCAAATTAATGCTTGCTTCGGTAGGAAGTAAGTTGAAAAGGGATGTTTGATTAGCACAAGGATGTTTAATCCCATATGAAATCATGGATAGTCAGCAGCAAATGGATCATTGCGACCTTACTACTTGTTTTTCCCTTCTATAGTGCATTTGCTGATGGGCAGACAATTCCACTTATCGTGGCGAAATCCTCGGGTAATGCGGTTTCTTATAGTTTAAGTATTAAAATTCTCGCTATCATGACAGTGCTGACCGTCTTGCCAGCCGTGTTGATTACGACCTCTGCATTTGCACGTATCATCATTGTGTTAGCTATATTGCGTCAGGCCATTGGTATTCCAAACGTGCCTAGTAACCAAATCATTATTGGTTTATCGCTTATCATGACCTTATTTGTCATGGCGCCCATTTTACAAAAAATCAATGATGTCAGTGTGCAGCCTTATATGCAGGGTAAAGTAGACGAGCAAAAAGCATTTGAGTCTGCTATCGGATTTGTTAAAGGCTTTATGATGAAACAAACCCGCAAGACCGATTTAAAAGTATTTATGGAGCTTTCAAAAATGAAAGCAGAGGCTAATGACAGTTATCCTTTGTTGGTCCTTATGCCTGCGTTCATTACCAGTGAATTAAAAACAGCTTTTGAAATTGGCTTTTTAATTTTCTTGCCGTTTTTGATTATCGACTTGGTAATATCCAGTGTGCTGATGTCAATGGGTATGATGATGTTGTCGCCCATGGTTATTTCGCTGCCGTTTAAAATTTTATTTTTTGTATTAGTGGATGGATGGAGCCTGGTCATTGCCAGCTTGGTGACAAGTTTTCGCTTTTAAGGGGATAGCGTATGAGCAATAAGATGCTATTAACTACGCGACTTGATCAACGATTATCGATGAGTCAGCAGCTGACTCAAGCGATTACGCTTTTACAATATAATACGTTAGATTTACAGCAATTAGTCCAGCAATATATAGAGACCAATCCGCTTATTGAAGTGGATGAACCCGAAGAAAGCGAAGAGCCCGATGGTGATGCTGAGTTATTAGCGGGTGAAAGCGATGAACAATATTATCTTAGTAACTACTCTGCAGATTATAGCCGATCGCATGAATATACGGGCGATGAAGACGATAGTTCTCTTGAGAATCATGCGACGCCGAAGAGCTTGCGGGATTACTTAATAGAGCAAACGCTGCTTTGTAAGTTTAGCTTGCTTGAACAAGTGGTGGCCGTTGCGATTATCGATGCTATTGATGATGATGGTCGACTGACCATGTCAATGGAAGATATTCGGGCAACTATCAGTGAGCCAGCGATTCCAGAAATGGCTATCTTAGAATTTGTTCTGAAAAAAATTCAAACGTTTGATCCGCTGGGTATTGCAGCAAAAGACATGCAGGAATGTTTATTGATCCAATTAAATTGTATGGAGAATAAAGATATCCATTGGCAAGTGGCTTATTCTATTATTTCTCATCATTTTGAATTGGTGGCTGTTAAAAATTCGAAAAAAATCATTCAAAAATTGGGTTTGACGCATGAAGCTTATGCTGATGCCATGGCGTTGATCAGATCATTAAACCCCAATCCGGGACGAGAATTTAGTGCTAGTGTTGATATTAAAGCAGAGCCGGAATTGTATATCAAAAAAATTAAAAACAAATGGCAAGTTTTTCGGAGTGATAGCATATTAAATCATGTCAAAATCAATAAGCAGTATCAAAATCTTTTAAGGCAAAGCAAAAAGCATGCTTCTTATGATGTTTTAAATAAAGAATTGCAAGAGGCGCAGTGGTTGCTCCGAGGGTTAAAACGCCGCAATGAAACATTGCTGATTGTTGCAAGTTATATTGTGGAAACACAGCATGATTTTTTAGAAAAAGGACATGCTTTTATGCTGCCGATGAATATGGCTGAGGTGGCATTGGCGGTCAATTTGCATGAATCTACTATTTCCCGGATTACCACGGGGAAATATATTTCGACACCAAAGGGCATTTTTGAATTGAAATACTTTTTTCCTAGTCAGGTGTTAACAAAAACAGGTGAAGGGTGTTCAGATACTGCGGTGAAGTCTCATATTAAAGATATCATCGCTTCAGAAGTTAATGGACATATACACAGCGACGAAGAGATGGCCGTTATTTTGAAAAATAAAGGTATTCATATTGCGCGGCGCACGGTGGCTAAATATCGTGAAGCGATGAAGATAGAGCCGTCTTATCAGCGTGCGCATGCTTTTTTTCATGAGACGCAATTGCGTCAGGGTTCGAAGGTAGTGAAAGAAGAGGATAAAGAGGATTGTTTGTCTGCGTAGTGGTTCTCTCTTTGTGAAGCTTTATGAGAGAAATGTAGGTTGGGTTGAGGTACGAAACCCTCTTATGGTTTGCGACAAGGTTGTGACGTGGCGGGCTCCAATTATGTTGGGTTTCGCGAAAAGCGCTCAACCCAACCTATGCGCTGTGATTTGGCGGGGGGTCGCGGACACGACCCCCACAAAAAGCGTGGGGGTCTTAGTCCGTGCTACTCTTTGTGTAATGAGTTGATATATATATATATGTTCTTTTCGTTTCAACGAAGTTGAAGTGAATTTAAAAAAACGGGGTGGCAGGGTAGGTTTGCTTTTTACGCACGGAATTGATGAGCACGAAAAAAGTAAACCTACCCTGACAGGACCCCAGTCCTTTTATTCCTGCAATAACTTCTTACTAGCTTTATCCGTGAGTACCACAATCTCAATACGACGGTTAACTGCATCAAATGCATTAGATTTATCTAACAGTGCAGTATCCGCTACACCCACGACGCGAATGATTTTTTGATCGTCCATGCCGGCTTTAATTAACGTCCGTCGAGTTGCATTAGCTCTGTCCGCTGACAATTCCCAGTTACCATAATTTTCGCCACCATCATAAGGCACTGCATCCGTATGTCCCAAAATCATGACTCGATTTGGATAATGATTGAGTTCATCACTCAGCCACGACAAAATTTGTTTGGCCTGCACCTGAAAGTCAGTTTTACCTTGAGAAAACATCGACTTCTTATCCAAATCACGCAATTCAATTTTAAGACCGTCTTCTGTGACTTCAAAATTAAGCAAATTTTTATATTGACTCATCTGTGGATTTTTATCTAAATCCGTCAGGATCTTGGCCTTCATGGCCTCAATGGCCTGCATGGGTTTTTCAGTCGCGATTTCAGTATGAGTGAAGGTTTTAACTTTGTCTTTTCGCTTTGAATCATCATTGCGAGTGAAAGCATCTTTTAGCGGATGATTGAAATATTCCGCTATGCCATCGAGTTGATATTTATTCAGTAAGGACAGTAACCACATTAATAAAAAGAATGACATCATTGCTGTCACAAAATCGGCATAAGCAATTTTCCAAGAACCACCGTGATGTTCTCGACTCTTTTTTTTGATTCGCTTGATAACATAACGAATCTCTGGCTGGGGACCGTGTTCATCATCCATTGGTGACATTCACCCCTTTGGCTTTGATGTTTTTTAAGATTTCTTCAAGTTCGCGAGCATTGGGGCGTCCACTGGCATACAATACTTTACGCGCTAACTCGACAGCCAGAGTCGGCGCAAGATTACTGGTTGAAGCTAATAAAACAATTTTAACCGATTGCAGTACTTTAATGACGGCTTGGCGTTTGGTATCCAGTGCGGTAGCAACAGGTCCTGTGAATCCATAACCAATTAAGACTCCTAAAAAAGTACCGACCAGTGCTCTCGCAATCAATGCGCCTAATTGGGAAGGCGGTATCCCAATGGACTCCATGGTGTGCACGACACCCATGACGGCCGCGACAATACCAAATGCTGGCATGCTATCTGAGACTTTGTTGATAGCATTGATGGGCAGCTCGGCTTCTTCTTCATAAGTGTCAATATCATTTTCCATAATGATCTCAAGATGATGAATATCAACACGTCCAGTAATAATTAATTTTAGATGATCGCACAAAAATTCCATGATTTTTGGGTCTTTTTGCACTAATCGATATTCGCTGAACAACGGACTTTCCTGGTAATTCTCTATGTCAGCTTCAACAGATAGCGCGCCCTCTTTGCGAATCTTATTCGTTAACTCATAAAAAAGTGACAACAGTTGAATGTAAAATTCTTTTGAGTATCCAGAACCTTTGAGAATCGAAAAAGCCGCTTTAATGGTTTCTTTGATGATCTTTAGATTGTTACCGATGATAAAGGATCCAAGCGCGGCACCACCAATGATGAGTAGTTCAAACGGCTGGAATAAAGCATAAAGATGGCCTCCAGACATAGCAAAACCACCAAAAACTGAAAATATGACAACAGCATAACCTATTAACACTAACATCTTATTGGCCTCGCTCTATTTAGTAACTATTTTTTTTAAAGTTATAAATTAAGCTACAATTTCTGCTTTGCCGGTGCCAACTACGATGGCATCCACTAAACGTTTGGATGTGGGATTATATACTTTAATTGTCGTGTTGATGCTGCCATCTGATTTTGCAATGCCTTGCATGGTGACTGAAATGGAATGGATCTTTGCCGTCAAGCTGATTGCTTCATTGCGGTGGATTAAAATAGGTTGTTGCAGGTTCTTTTTTGTGAGTACTACACCTGGTGTAATAAGATGTGCCGCCACTTGTCCGACTACCTCTTCTTTGTTTTTGAAGTAGCTATTGTAGAGATGATTCTTGTCGTAGGTGGCATATTCAATCTCATCTTCTGTGATGGGTTCTTTTGGCATGAGTGTTTGTTTGGCGACTAATACTTTTGTGTTTATTTGTACGGAAACAGGCACCAGGACATGCCATGCGGCTGTGCCATTACAAGTTAGCTCAATTCCAGTTGCTTGATCTTTATTAGTATTGGTTGGGAAATCCGCTTCAATCTCACGAGTACATGTGGGAAGTTGCAATTGGGCAATTGAGGGGCTCACTGTCACGACCACCGTATCATCGGCTTCACCAGTGATGTTTTGTGTCAGGAATGCTTTTGTGATTTCTTGTAAATGAGCGGGTGTTTCAAATGTATCAGCGAAGATCGTTTGGCTGCAGCAGGAAGCAAAGATCATCAATGCAATTCTGAAAGAATTAACTTCCTTGTTCCTGGATCCCATTTTTTATTCTCCCGGTTTTGTGTAATCGCACATTTTATCAATTTTTTGGGTGAATCTGATCAGGTAAACTACTTGGTGGTATTGCCTGTTCGATCATAAACATTGGTTTGATCTGAGTGACAAGCTATTAGTTTATCCCATATGTTTTTTAGATGCTGCAAATTTGATGAGACAATATTATTGTTAGTCAAAACGGCTTGATAACAATTGCCAAGCTCCGTTTTGAATGCGAGTACGGTTTTTTGGAGTTGTGGGTTGCTTGCCAGACGTTCGATATCAGATAGCAGATGGTTTGTTGAAGGTTCTGTTTTTGCCATTTCAAACTGATTAATCAAGCCATTCATTTTTTCTACCAGAATCGCTTTTTGTTTGTTGCTCTCAGCGATAGTTGTTAAATCATTTTTTTCAAATCGTTCCTGATCATTTTTCAATAATTTTTGCATGTGCTGACAGTATTCTGTCATTTGAGCCAGTGCAGAAACGATAGTGCTATCCACTGCTTGCGTCATGCTTAAATTCCATTAAATAAGTGATGTACCAATTTATCAGATAAAGCGTCAACATCCACTCTATAGTTGTTTGTTTCAATACGATTTTTCATGGCTTTAACACGTTCTGCTTCTTTGGGCGCTGCTTCATTGGTTTCGGCTAAAAAGGCCACCATTTTATCCAAGTGCTGGCTGATGACAATGCCATCCGTCTTGGTCGCAACATTCACTTTAGGCGCGTCAAGGCGCACTCTGGGGCTTTCTGGGGTATTCACTTTATCTATTTTGATGTCATTCATCGCTGCCTCTCCTTTTTCCCCTGTAACACACTGTTTTTGTTCCTATACTCACTTATCTGTTATTTACCAAAAAACTTAAGTGTTTTTTATTCCATTTTGGCAATTAATTTTTTAAATGATGTGCTTCCAAAGATATTGACAATTTTATCGGCATAATGGGTATCTGTGGCAAAACCCGCTTCTTGTAGCGCTTTAGCAAAGGCCTCAGGATGAGCGGCTTTCGTTAACGCAGTGTTATATCTCACATTTTCTTTTAAGAAGCTGACATAGTCCATGAAACTTTCTTTAAATGAATCATAACTTCTGAAATTGGATTTTTCTCGGACCAGTACACCATTTTTTTGTTCTAAACTTTCAATGGTCGTGGTTTTTTTATCCCAGCTACTGCCTGACTTGATATTAAATAAATTAAAGCTCGAATTATCTTTTCCATTCGGTAATATTTTCTTTCCCCAATTAGTTTCAAGTGCTGCTTGTGCGATTAGAATACCAGGGGCCAGGCCAAGCGCACTAGCTGCCGCTTTCGCTGCCGGCCATAAATGTTTAACAAAAGATTCTTCTGTATCAAAGTGAGTGCTTTCAGCAGTTTCTGTTGCTGATTTGACGGGCGCTATATTGGGTATTTCTTTTGCGGGCGTGGTATTTTGTATGGTTGCCGCATTTGGTTGATAACGCTCATTTGATACGTGAAGTGAGGGGGATGCGTTAGGCTTGGGGGTATCTTCGATCATATCCTGTGAGTGGTCATTTTGATCGATGTTTTTTTCGATCATCTTGGCGACACTATTGCTGTTATTTGACATGATAAGAGACAGTTGCTTGTCAAAAAAATCCTGGTAAAAATCCATTTGATTATTGCCAATGAGATCGCTGGCAAATGTCTTGTTGGCATCACGCATACTACGCAAAACCATTTGCATCAGTATCGCTTCAAATTGTTGGGATACTTCTTTTTTAGCAGCTTTATGATCTGTTTTATTTTGCAAATGCAGTTGTTCAAGACCCTGAATGTCAGTATAAACTCGGCTGTCATTACCAATTTTATCGTACATTGCATTCATTCCTTAAATGATTTCCAGGTCAGCATGCAAAGCGCCTGAAGCTTTGATGGCTTCGAGAATGGCGCTCAGATCCCCAGGTGCTGCGCCAACACGGTTAATCGCTTCGACCAATTCGCTAAGGGATGGGCCAGGATCAAATATAAACGCGCGGCTGGCGGCTTGATTGACTGCAATATCCGATGCTTTGCCTTTGACTGTTTTGCCGTTAGAAAAGGCATTCGGTTGGCTGACAAAAGGCCTTTCAGTGACAACCACGGACAGATTGCCGTGCGTCACAGCGACCGGTTCAATAGTCACGTCTTCGCCCGCGACGATGGTGCCAGTTCTCGCATTAATAATGACTTTAGCACGGCCATGTGCGGGCGCGAGCGTGAGATTTTCAATTCGTGATATGAGAGAGACAAAACGTCCCATGGAATGCGTATGGGTTTCCATTTCAGGGCCTTCACCTTTATAAGAAGGGCCGCCCATATAAGATGTGCTTGTTTCGCTATCGTCAACATAAACAGCCACGGCGCCAGCGTCAATTGTATGCGCGACTTTATGGCCCATCTCATGATTAATTACCTGTTCAATCATTTCTGCCGTAGTAAAATCGGGTTGGGATAATTCGAAAGTGATTTTGCCATCATGGACGAAAGGCATTTCAATGGTGTTTTCAACCGTGGCTCCGTTCGGAATGCTACCGCTGCTTGGCACGTTCACTGTTACCTTGGAACCGTCACTTCCTTGTGCGCCAAAACCCGCGACCACGACGCCACCTTGAGCAATGGCATAGACTTTGCCGTCGGCACCTTTTAGAGGTGCCATTAGTAAGGTGCCGCCCATTAAGCTTGAGGCATTGCCAATGGATGAAATTGTGATATCAATTTTTTGACCCAGTCTCACAAAAGGTGGGAGAGTGGCGCTGATTGCGACGGCGGCAACATTGCGCAGTTGCAGATTAGCGTTGTTCGGTAAGCGTATACCAAACTGCAGTAACATGTTGGTGAAGCTTTGTTGAGTGAAAGGCGCTTGATTGACTTTGTCACCGGAACTGTTTAGACCAACAACTAAACCATAACCTACCAATTGGTTATCTCTAATACCTGCAATGTTGGTGATATCTTTGATGCGGGCCGCAAATGAATCGTTTGCTGTGAGTAGCAAACACATTCCCATGAATAAGTATTTTATCAATCGCATGTTGATTGCCTTAATATGACCGCGTAGTAGATACAATGCAATTTTCATGCCAAAGTACGTAAGACATATCGCTTCAACCTGATTTATATTAAGGCATGCATACTTTAGCTTTCGCCTCTAGAATGTTAATATAGTACATATCTGTCACGGAAGACATATCAAAAAGGTTATGTATGCAAGTACTCCCAATTAAAGTGGATAGTTACAGTGACCAGTCAACCGATTCTGATGTGACGACTGCGAACGCAACAGCACCAATCGATTTTGCTACTCTTATTAACAGTCCTGAAACCCAGTCACAAACACTTCCTAATTCTGCTAAATTGGCTTCGTCTCTGCCACGCGAAGATAGCAAAGCCGCGCCTAAGTCATCCGATAGTCTTGATCCATCTGCCGTAGCACTGACGGCAAGTTTAACGCAAGAGATGAACTTTTTTGTTGGGCAAATTGATTTGGCAAATCAAGTCAATCAAGTTGAAAATACACCGTCAGGGCTCAATGCCGATGAATCTACGGACGCTGTATCTCTTAACCAGTCGAATCTCGCGCTATCGGAACGCCCAGCCGCTTCGACAGAGTTGATGCAATCTCAATTAATGCCACAGAATCAATCTATTTCTGAAGCAACTACAATGGATAGGTTGCAAGCGGAGGCAGCAATTCAAAATGACTCTTTACCGACAAAAGTGGATCCTAATCAAAAACCCAATGCAGAAGTCGTTAAAAAAAATGATAGTAATACTAAGCCCATTAACATTAATAAACCAACACCAACCACAACCACACTGAAAAATTCCCTCGATAAAGTTAATTTGTCGGATGCGTCTCAAAAAAATGTAGCGATTGATAATGCTCAATCCATTGATAAAAATATGAAACCCGCAGAAAAAGATTTGAATCAAGATACCAATTCAGCGTTTGGCTCTTTACCTGCAAATAATATAACAATGTCACAAGCCATATCGAGTATGGAAAAAGAGCCTATCAAAGAAGGCCAATCAAAACCGGCCAATAAATTCACTGACTCTTTGAATGAATTGGGTAATTTGATTAACGGTTTGACTGCGCAACACGCGAACCATCAAGAACAACTCATTTCTCTTCCTAATATACCGGCAGCATCCACGTCCATGAGTTATGCAGAGGCACTGAAAAAAGTGAATCATGCAGAATTCGATACACAAGTGGAATTAATACCGCAATCTATTGAATCCCAACTCAATGACTCCTATAGCGCGAATATTAAAATTTATCCGCCCGAGTTAGGTCATGTGCTGGCTAAGTTAAAAGTTGATAAAAATAATGCGGAACTGATCATTACCACCGAGAACAGCACAGTAAAGTCAATTGTTGAATCAAACTTGGCGCAATTGCGCGATAATTTCCAACGTGCTGATATTAATATTACAAATATTCAAGTGAATGTATCGGATGTCAGTGATAAAGAGCAAAAGAACAATCAACCGTATCAATCAAATCAAAATGTTGAATCCAATCATGCAACTCACGAAATAGTCAAAGAAAATGGGTCACCTACATTGTCCAAAAGAACACTGAATTCCATTATTGATGCTTATATATAATAAAAGTTAAAAAAACATTTAAGGATCTGGAAATAGTGTCGATAAGTGTATGTGGACAACAAAACTATTCTAGGAGATCAACATGTCAATTGCAGTTAATACTAACGTAAACTCATTGTTAGCACAGAATTATTTGACCGGTAACCAAGCGGGTCTTTCACAAGCTCTGAACCGTCTTTCATCCGGTTTACGTATTAATGATGCCAAAGATGATGCGGCAGGGTTAGCTATTGCACAAGGCATGCAAGAATTTTCAAACTCATACAGACAAGGTTCACGTAATGGTAATGACGGTGTGTCGTTGATTCAAACCGCACAAAGTGCCATGACCGATTCATTGAACCTCTTACAACGTATGCGTGAATTGGCATCTGAAGGTGCTTCTGGTACATATTCAACATCCGATTTAACCAATTTGAACACTGAATTCACGGCGTTAAACAATGAAATCAACCGTGTAGCCAGCAATACAACTTTTAACGGTATTTCATTGTTAAACAACGCGACTGGTTCGCTCAGCATTCAAGTAGGTACAGGTAATACAGCAAATGACCGTTTGACCATTACTTTAGCCAATGGAACAACGGGTTCAGCAGGTTTGAATACTGCTAGTGCTAACGTTTCAACGAATGCCGGCGCACAAACCGCACTCACTACACTCGACACGGCTATCAAAAAAGTGACAACATCATTGGCGCAACTGGGTGCGAATGAAGCTAACCTGGAAGCGGCGGTAAATGGTAACGATGCTGTTGCAACTGACTTGGAAAGCGCTAAATCACGCATCATGGATGCTGACTTTGCGTCAGAAAGTGGTAACTTAGCTAAGTTCAATATCTTAAACCAGGCAAACGTTGCGATGTTGTCACAAGCTAACTCATCGCCACAAATGGTTCTACAGTTATTGAAAGGCTAATCACCATTTAGTTGAAAATTCTGGGGCAAAGCATGCCCCAGAATTTTTGTGTTTGACTACTGATGATTGGAAATGAATTTATGGATAATAAAAGTAATTTAAGTCCAATCGATGTGAATTCCACCGTTCAAATGTTTATGACTAAGGAGCAAATCCCCTTAGAGCGATTAAAGCGAGTCGAAAAAAAACAGGAAGTGCAGCTAAGCGCTTACGGACAGTTGCAAGGCCTGATGCAAACGTTTCAAACCAATTTGCAGCAAGTGAGTTCCGCTTTCAAGGCTGTGAATTATCAAATTTCTTCTTCCAATCCCGTTGTTGCAACCGCCAGTGTCACGGGAAATAATGTGGCACCCATCAGTCATACGTTGGTTGTGACGCAGCTTGCACAAGCAGAAAGTCAAAAATCCGCCATTTTTACCACAAACAATGCAGCGTTAAATCTAACAGACAGCCTCGCGTTCAGCGCGGGTAGCACTAATTTTACAATCAATGTGAGCGCTACCGATAGCTTGCAGAATATTCGTGACAATATTAATAATGCTTATGGTAATTCAGCTGTCACTGCCTCCATTCAATCCAGTACAGCGGTTGATGGTACAGCACAATATCAATTGGTGATTTCATCGAACCAGTCGGGTACGGCAAATGCTGCCAATGTGACGGATACGAATAGTCTGTTTGGTTTTACAGAAGCGACGGCAGCGGTAGATGCCAATTTTACTTTTGATGCTCAACCGGTTGTCAGATCATCTAATTTTGTCTCCGATGTCATGGATGGCATCAGCTTTAATTTGATATCGACAGGGACGTCAACGATTAATATCACCACGAGCGAACCCGGTGCGCAAGTTGCGAGTGTTACCAGTTCAATTCAAACTATGCTTGATTCTTATAATCAAGCGTTAGCCTTTATCGATGCCAATCAAGCGGATCCTTCAACGCGCAATGAAACGTTTCCATTATTGAAGCTGAATTTACAGAATGCGATCAATACGGCCTTCAGTGGTGGTGGGCCATTTAATCAATTAGGTGATATTGGTATTGTTGTCAGTGCCAATGACAAGAATCAAAAAACGACAACGACCATTATTCAAGATAAAAACGGTAAAGATGTGAAAAAAACTATTACTTATACCTTATCAGGTCAGTTAATGTTAAACACCGATCCACTCTTGCCGACTTTATCTACCGCGCTCACTAATCAATTTTCTGCCGTTCAAAGCTTTTTGACGGCCGCTCAAAACGGTATTCTGCCAAAGGTCAATACATTAGTGGACCCTTTAACGGGTTCTATTACCGATACGTTAAGAACCAATACTTATATGATCTCTGGCCGCGAAAAAATGTATATTCAGCAAATTGCGGACGAAGATGTCAGGCTGAAAGGGGTAGAAGCAAACTATGTAAAAAAATTCTCTGCATTGAACGTATTACTTGAAAAGCTCCAAAAAACCACGGATTATTTAACTGATCAATTACGTAACCTGGAATTCGGACGTGATAAATAAGGGGACGCATGATTACTTCATATAAAGAATATAGCAATATTGAATTATCAACCGAAATCATGTCAGCGAGCGGGCATCGCCAAATTCAGTTACTCATCGATAAATGTTTGCAGCATTTGCAGGCAGCGAAAATTTATATCCAGGAAAAGCAACTGACTAAAAAACATGAAGCCATAGCCAAAGCGCTGGATATTTTAATTTATATGCGCTCTATTTTGAATTTTAAAGACCAGGAAGCCGTAGCATTATCCACTTTACTCAATACGATATATGCTGCTTCTGAAAAGAGTGTAACGTTGGCTAATCTGAAAAATGATGTAAGCTATCTGGATCATGTTGAAACAGCCTTATCTCAGATCAAGAGCGGCTGGGATACGATTGGCCAACCGTAAGAACGGGAGTATTGAGTGAATTGCAGCGTATTGATCGATATCATTGATGAACTAACCGAACTGGCTTTTAATCAAATTGCTCTGGGTCAGTTCGAGGAATGTTTAAGTGTGTTGAATCGACGACTACAGGCTATTTCTGAATTAATACCCTTCTGTCCTGCTGATATCGATAAAGAATCTTTATCATCTTATTTGACCAGCATTAAAGCCTGCGACCAAAATATGATAAAGATTCTTAATAAGCAAAAAAGTGAAATGCAAACCACCTTCGCAAACTTCAGCAATATCCGTCAATATTTTAACGTCTAGTTGTTGGCATTGTTGGTTGTACGATGACCTGTGGCTGCTGTGGCGTGTTCACAGCGGCGTTGTTATTGCATGGGTTATCAACGTAGTAGGGCTTCTTATCGCCTGTTGTATAAAGCGTATTAGAAGATCCATCGCTATTTCTTGAGGTATAAACGCCAGCGGGTGGAACGCGTGGGTCTGTTGATGTTCCCATATCACCGGAGCAAGCGGGTTGTTGTGGTTGTGAATCGGATGGTGGGTTGGTGTTGTTATTGATAACGACATTCGCATTGGCAAATTGCGTGTAAGCTGCAATAAGAACGGCCACAACATAAGCAATTTTTGAAATTTTGTTCGTAATCATCTTACTACCTCCCAATTTTTCAATTCATTATTATAGCATTGACTTCACCTAAGCATTTATAAAGAAAATACAGAATATTTATTTAAGTTATTTCAATTGTAGCCGATATTGCAAAGCGGCAATATTTTGCCGCAGGCGGCAATAAATTGTATTTAAGTATTTTTAAGCTGAGCCGATATAGTGTGCGTCTATTCGCAACCAGGGCACTCATCCTGAGGCAATCAATCACTTCCGCATAATCCGCCCCTTAATTAAGCAAAAAAATGGTTTGGCACGAATCTTGCATTAACTTAACTATCGATTGCAGCACAGCCGAACAGGAGTTTCAGTATGAGTAACGATATATTTGGTCTTGCAGGATCCGCCTTAAAACTTTCAGAAGATCGCGCCGTATTGTTAACCAGCAATCTGGTGAATGCGAGTACGCCACATTTTAAAGCGAAAGATATTGATTTTAATAAAGCATTAAAAGAAGCCGGGAACGGCGGCGGCACATTGCTTAAAACCAACGCGGCACACATTACACCCAGTAGCGAAGTGGGTGGTACGACAGCACTTTATCGTGTGCCTAATCAAACCAGTTTAGATGGTAATACCGTGGATGATGAAATTGAACGTAAAAATTTCATCGAGAACGCATTGCATTATCAAGTGAATTTGACGTTCGTGCAGAATAAAGCAAGCGAATTGATGAAAGCGATCAAAGGAGAGTAATCATGTCATTGGAAAAAATACTGACCAATGCAGCAAGCGGTATGAGCGCGCAAAGTATTCGTATGAATACCATTGCCAGTAATTTGGCAAATACCGATAACGTAGCCGGATCGGAAGAGGCCACTTATCATGCGAAATATCCTATTTTTAGTGAAGTGACGCAGCAAGTACAGGGCTTGGTGCCAGATGATCAACCAACCGGTGGTGTGCGCGTCACGGATATTGCTAACAGTAAAAAACCTTTAGAAAGAAGGTATCAGCCTGATCATCCGTCCGCTAACAGTGAAGGCTATATTTATCTTACTGATGTGAATCCGATTGAGGAGATGACTAATATGATCTCCGCATCAAAAGAATACCAAGCTAACGTTGAAGTCATGAACACGACGAAAAACCTTATTCTTCAAACCTTATCTGTGATGAATGAAAAATAGAGAGGCTTATTTATGACGGTGATTGACACAAAAGTAAGAGCGGCTCTCAATGGTTCAATGGATACCGCAGAAGGACCTAAAAAAAATGAGTTGTCGAAAGATGATTTCATGAAATTATTTTTGACCCAATTGCGCATGCAAGATCCATTAAAGCCCACAAGCAATAGTGAAATGATGCAGCAAATGGCGCAATTTACTTCTTTGAGTTCCGCGCAAGAATTACAAAAAACCATTAAAGGCCTGAATGCCAATATGGGTAAGTCACAAGTACTGGAAGCCTCACAATTGATAGGGAAAAACGTGCAAATGCCAAGTAAGTCGGCCTATCTTTCCGGTGAAAAAGGTCTGGAAGGTTCAGTGATTATGCCAGCGGCTTCCAATGCATTGTCAGTGACGATTACCGATTCAAATAATCAAGTGGTTAAAACGATTAATTTAAGTGCGCCAAGTTCCGGTGTAGTGGATTTTAAATGGGATGGATTAGACGCGGAAGGGAATCAATTGAACCCGGATTATTATCATTTGTCAGCAAGCGCCATGATCAATGGAGAGTCGGTGGCGGTGCCGACTGCCGGTACTTTCCGAGTGAACAGTGTGGGATTGGATCAAAATAATGGTGGCGTTATTTTGAATCTAGATGGTATGGGTGGTGTCGGGATGAATGACATTATTAAAATCGTATAACGTATTAATGATCTTATTTCAGGAGAAATTCTCATGGGTATAGAAGATATAGCAAATACGGGTATGAAAGCGGCAATGACGAATATGGAAGTCATCAGTAATAATATTTCTAACGCAAACACTGTGGGTTACAAAAAATCTTATACTAATTTTTCAGATATTTATCCCAGCTCAACGGCAACAACGGGTGTGCAAGCGGGACTAGGGGTAAGTATCGCTAGTATTACGCAGGATTTTACGCGAGGTGGTTTTCAGACGACCGATCGCAATTTGGATTTGAGTATTGGGGATAATAGTTTTTTTATTTTGCAAAGTCCTGGAACAGGTCAAGTTAGCTATTCTCGCGCGGGTTCTTTTCGATTAGATCCTAATGGATATTTGCTGAGTGGTACCAATCGCTTGCAAGGATTTCCTGCACCTAAAGGTGTTATTTTGGCACCAAGTATTGTGGATTTACAAGTTCCAACGGCGCCAGTGCCAGCGACTGCTACCACAAAAGTCACGGGTAACTTGAATTTAAACGCCAATTCAACTGTACCAACTTCCCCTTTTAATTCCTCTGATCCAACCAGTTATAACTTTGCGACTTATACGAATGTGTTTGATAGCTTAGGTAATTCTACGCCGCTAGCACTTTATTATGTTAAATCAGGTTCCAATGCTTGGAATGTCAATGCCATGATTAATGGCGCCTCAGCAGGGACTGGCACAATGACTTTTTCCAGTGCGGGTATCTTAACTGGGACCACAGGGCTTAATAGTTTGAGCTTTGCGCCAGGAACAGGAGCGGCAACACCACAAACGTTAAATGTGAATTTAGCGGGGTCAACACAATTTGCTGGTGGAAGTAGCCCGCAACCATTTTTACAAGATGGCTTTCAAGCCGGCACGCTCTCGGGTGTGAATGTGGATAATAATGGTGTGATTAACATTCAATATACTAACGGTCAAACAGCAGCAGCTGGTCAAATTGCATTAGCCAATTTTCAATCTCCTGAAGGGTTGCAAGATATCGGTAATATGTCCTGGACACAGTCAACTAAATCAGGATCGCCTATCGTTAGTCAAAGTGCTAGCACAGCGAATATCACGACAGGGACTTTAGAATTATCGAATGTGGATTTGACACAAGAGATGGTGAATTTAATTGGCGCACAGCATAGTTTCCAGGCAAATGCGCAAGTTGAACAAACCTATAATGAAGTCATGCAAACGATTGTGAAGATTTAATGTGGGGAGATAACACATGACAGATAAGGCCGTCTATATCGGGATGACTGGTGCGAAAGCATCAATGCATCAACTGGAAATACTGACGAATAATCTCGCGAATATAAACACAACGGGGTTTCGTGGTGATTATGAGACATTTAAACAATCGCCAGCTACAACGAATGCAAAAGAAAGTCGTGTTTTTTCGTCTATAGGCGGCACTTTTACTGATTTCGAACATGGTCCCGTCTTGAATACGGGCCGCGACCTGGATGTGGCGGTATCGGGAGATGGATTCATTGCCGTGCAAAGTAAAACAGGTAAAGAAGGATATACACGCGCCGGTAGTTTGCAATTGAATAATGGCGATTTGCTGAATGGTGCGGGTGATTTTGTGATGGGGAATGGTGGCATTATTCATATTCCGCCTGCGGAAAAATTAGATATCGCAGCGGATGGTACGGTTTCCGCACGGTTGAAGGGCACAACTGAAATGGTTGTTATTGATCGCATTAAATTAGTGACGCCAGCTACCAGTAACTTAGAAAAAGGTGTCGATGGCTTGTTTTACACAAAGGATGGTAATCGTGTGCCAACGGATGAAAAGATTCGACTCATTCATGGCGCGCTAGAGGGAAGTAACGTGAATGCCGTTGATACACTGACTAAATTAATTGATCTATCCAGAAATTTTGAAGTTCACACTAATGTCATGAAGACCATGCAAGAAGACTCAGACAGGGCAAATCAAATTTTGGCATTACCGAGATAATTGGGAGGAATGTATAATGGATTTAGCATTAGCGATTGCAAGATCAGGTTTAGATGCACATCATAAAAATATTGAAGTTATCAGTAATAATTTAGCGAATGCGAATACAACGGCTTATAAGAAAAGTCGACCTGAGTTTGAAGACCTGCCTTATTCCGTGATCAAGCAACCGGGGTCTGCCACTTCTCAAGATACCAACACGACCAGCGGATTAGTTTTAGGGACAGGGACAAAACTGGCTAATAACAAAAAGATATTTACTGATGGTTCTTTAATGCAAACCGATAATCAGTTAGATATTGCTATTAAAGGCAATGGTTTTTTAAAAGTGCAGTTACCGAATGGAAGTGATTATGCTTATACGCGTGCGGGCGCTTTGCAAATGAATGAGCAAGGCCAGCTAGTCATGCCAAACGGCTATATTATTCAACCACCCATCTCGATTCCAACGACCGGCGTGCAAAAGATTGAAATCAGCAATGACGGCATGGTGAATGTCTATGTTGCAGGTTCAACGACGCCGCAGCAAGTCGGACAGCTTGAACTCACGGATTTTATCAATCCAGATGGGTTGGAACCTATCGGTGAAAATTTATATAAAATCTCAGGCTCCAGTGGTCCAGGCACATCAGGTACACCGGGCCTTGAAGGTTATGGAACGATTAAGCAAGGGGCTTTGGAAGGTTCTAATGTGAACGTGGTGGAAGAAATGGTGAATTTGATTGAGGCACAAAGAGCATTTGAGGTGACTTCAAAAGCCGTTTCAGCAGTCGATAACATGATGCAGAACTTAACCAGGGAAACATAATAACGTGATGAGCAGACTATTACGAATTATATCATTGATCATGATGATATCCATGTTAGGTGGTTGTAATCACTATTTGGATACCTTAGGGCTGCATGATGAAACCATTTATCCTTCAGCGCTGCCTATTGATAATCCTCCTCCACCCAAACAAAATGGCTCTATCTATCAAGCGGGCCATGAAATTTCACTTTATAACGATCATATTGCTGGACGTATTGGCGATATTCTCACTGTCCGATTAGAAGAAGTGACGCAAGGTGAGAAAAAAGCGAAAACCAAGACCAGTAAAGTAGCGACGAATAATTTTGCCAAGCCAACACTTTTAGGTGGCGCCATTAATGCTTTAACATTTAATACCGCAACGGATATTGAATTTAATGGTGATGGTGAGAGCAATCAACAAAACCGATTGAAAGGCACCATCTCGGTTACCGTGACGCGTGTATTATCCAATTATAATTTGATAGTGCAAGGCGAGTCATGGGTGACCATCGATCAAGGTAGAGAATATATTCGGTTGACGGGTATTGTCCGCCCTGAAGATATTGAACCTACCAACACGATTTCATCTCAACGTGTGGCTGGCGCTAGAATTACTTATAGCGGAAATGGTCAAGTAGCGAATAACTCACGCGGTGGCATATTAACGCAGTTCTTTACTAAGTTCTTCCCTTATTAGTTTTTTTGATTGGAAGTGGGGTTGTCATGAACGGAATTTATAATGTTGCAATACGAAGCTTGATGGCTTATCAAACGGCGTTAAGCACAACAAGTCAAAATATTGCAAACGTAAATACGCCGTATTATGCCAGAAAACAAGTGGATTTTGAGGAAGGTATTTTTGGTAATGGCGTTAATGTGGCTGATATTAATCGCATCTATGATTTAGCTTCCAGTCAAAATGTTTTAAAAAGTAATAGCGTTTTTGCTAAAATGGACACCTATCTCACCCAGCTAAAAAGCTTTGAGCCGTTGTTGGATCAAGACAATGCCAGCGTGGGGAAATTTATTAATGACTCAGTCACCGCTTTACAGCAATTGAATGTGAATACCAGTTCCATTCAAGGTCGTTTGAGTTATATGACAGCATTGACCAACTTGAGTAATCAATTTGGTATCGTCAACAGCCAAATCCAACAACAGTTAACGACGGTCAATCAATCCTTAACAACTTATGCCAATGAAGCCAATCAAATCACCGATAGTATTGCTACCATCAACGCGCAGTTATTAAATTTGCCTACAGGTGCGGATGCTTCTGCTTTGTTGGATCAAAGAGAACAACATATGCAGCAACTCGCCACTTATCTGGATTTTACGACGCAAATTGATGTGCAAGGTAATTTGAATATATTCATGAGTAATGGTTTGCCATTAGTCTCGGGCCCGGTTGCGTCTCCTATTTCAACAACGAGTGATCCTGCTAATGCGAGTCATGTTTTACTCTTGGTGGATAATGGGGGAAGCCCAACGCCTATCAGTGGGTTTATTGAAAATGGGCAGGTAGCAGGTGAGATCAGTTTTAGGGATACCTTGACCCAGGCACAACGTGCACTAGGGCGTCTGGCATTGGTGATGGCAGATACATTGAACGCGCAAAATAAACTGGGCGTAGATTATAATGGTAATTTAGGCGGCAACATTTTTAATGATGTTAATGGACCGAATATCATAGCCACTCGCGTTTCTAATAATTTAAATAACACGGGCTCTGAGAATCTGTCAGTGGTTGTGAATGATGTGACTCAATTAACCACGAGCGATTATCAACTTCGATTTGATTCAGCCAGTCATTATACGTTAATGCGATTGTCTGATAATGCGATTGTCAGCAACGGGGCAGTGGGTGCGCTGCCACAATCGGTTAATGTCGATGGATTTTCGTTAAATATTAATAGTGGTACGATACAAGCAGGTGATTCTTTTACTGTATCACCAACCAAAAATGCAATACCCAATATGAGTTTATTCATCACTGATCCAAAATTCATTGCATTAGGTATGCCTGTTGTTGCGCAACCTAATGTTCAAAATGTGGGGGCAGGCCTGATCGATCTGACGGAAATAACTGATACAACCACAGCAGCATTTGCTACAGCAAAACAATTATCACCGCCTATTACAATAAAATTTCTTTCTCCAACCAGTTATCAGATAATGAATGCTACCAGCAGCGCGGTGATAGAAGGTCCCTTAAGCTATAATCCTGCGACGGGTGCCACGGTTTTTCCATCAGCGGGGGGTTATGATCCAGGCTACCGTGTGTCTTTATCAGGCGCGATACAGGCAGGCGACTCATTCAATATCAGTTATAACCAAAATAGCATTGGTGATAACCGTAATGGTATGAAGATCGCGGCGCTCTATCAAAATGGTATATTAGATAACAACACCGTGACATTTGCGCAGGGCTATCATATGTTGTCTACGGATGTATCAATACAAACTAACTCGGCACAAATTCAGTATGATAGTGCAAAGACCTTACAAAAACAGGCAATGGACAATTACAATCAGATTTCCGCAGTGAGTTTAGAAGAAGAATCCATTAATTTAGCCAATTACCAGCAAGCTTATCAGGCGAGTGCGCAGGTGCTGCAAGTGGCTAAAACGGTGTTTGAATCAGTGATTGCGATGCTAAGGGGATAATAATGCGTATACCAACAATAACGCAGGTTTCAACTCAAATTGATACGATATCACAGCAAAATGAATTACTAACGAAGTTTCAGCAACAAATCTCCACACAGAAAAAAATTCAAAATTCATCGGATGATCCAGTGCTCGCGAGTCAAATTAAATCCATATCCGATTATATTGAATCACTACAATCTTATGATAATAACGGCACGCTCGCGCAAAATAGAGCATCGCTATTTGAATCGACCATTCAGAGCGGTGTTAATATCATGAGTAAAGTGAATGAGCTGACACAGAATGCTAAAACCGATACGTTGAATAATAATGATCGCGTGAATTTGGCTAATGAATTAAGTAGTTATTTAACGCGTCTGGTAAATACTGCCAATACGCAGGATGGTAATGGCAATTATATCTATTCTGGCAGTAATACAAATTCGCCACCGTTTGTCTCCATTAATGGGGTGTATCAATATCAGGGTGGTTTAGATAGTGTAAATATTAATATTGCTCCGAATGTGACGTCCATTTATAACGACTCCGGTTTTTCAGCGTTTGGCGATATTCCAACGGGCAATGGTTCATTTACGGTCACACAAAATCCCAGCAATACCGGCACCGCTTTCACTTCGCCAGGCACTATCGTGAGTAATGCTAGCTATATTGCAGATACTTATACGTTAAGTTTTGTGACAAATAGTGCGGGCAAACTGGCTTATCAAGTGGTCGGTGCCAATAGTGGACAATTGATTCCAGTTCCACCAGATACCTCTCCCACCGATGCACCGACCTATACCCAAGATTTAAATATCAATTTTAATGGTGTGAATTTAAATGTGGCCGGTCAGCCTAATGTGGGTGACAGCTTTGAAGTGGCGCCTAGTTCAAAGCAAAATGTATTTAACTCATTGCAACAGTTAATCACCACGTTAAGAACGCCTGTTTATACAGCAGAAGATAAGGCCAAATTTAACCAATCCATCACACAAACCAGTGAAGCATTGCTGCAGGCATCGTCACATTTTCAATCTTATTTGAGCACGGTGGGGTCGAGAGCGGCTGCTGTTGATAATCAGGTAAATACGAATATTCAAACGACGACTGAGCAAAATATTATTTTAGGTACTATTTCTAATATTGATCCTTATCAAGTCATTTCAGAATTTTCACAGCAAAAAATGACTTTTGAGTTGACTGAGCAAGTTTATATGAAAATTCAAGATACGTTGAATGAGTTTATGAAGATGCAATAGTTTAAATTTATTTTGCGTCAATTAAATTATATTTTTTCATTTTTTCCACTAGGGCGCTGCGTCCTAGTGAGAGAAATTCTGCTGCTGAGTTGATAATACCATTCGATTTTTCCAGGGCCATTTTAATCAAGTGCTGTTCCACATTTGAAATATATTCTTTGATGTTGATTGCGGTATCAGACTCTAAAAGTAAATCCATCTGACTGGTTGGCTTTTTGACTTTCTTGTAGATGGGGTCGATGTCTTTTTCATCGAGAACACAGTCGTGATGTAAAATCACAGTGCGTTCGAGAAAATTTGCCAGTTCTCTAATATTGCCTGGCCAATGGTATTGGCAGAGAATTTCCATGGCGCGTTCGGTGAAAGCCACTCTATGCTTGATCCGATCATGGATTTTATCAAGGTGATAATCAATGATAAGCGGTATATCGTCTTTACGTTGGTTTAAGCTGGGCACTTCGATAGGGAAGACATTCAGCCGGTAGTAAAGGTCTTCGCGAAAACGGTTTTGTTCAATGAGTTCATTGAGATTTTTGTTAGTCGCAGCAATTAATCGTACATCGACATCAATGGAAGCGTTGCCGCCAACACGTTCAATTTTGCGATCTTGAATAACGCGCAGTAATTTAACCTGCATCGGTAACGGCATGTCGCCAATTTCATCGAGAAATAAAGTGCCGGTGTTTGCCATCTCAAAGCGACCGGGTCGTCTTGTGAGCGCACCAGTAAATGCGCCTTTTTCGTGACCAAAGAGTTCGCTTTCCATCAGTTCACTGGGGATCGCACCGCAATTGATGGGTACTAACGGATTTTTGCTGCGTTCAGAGAGGTAATGAATGCAGGAGGCAATCACATCTTTGCCGGTTCCCGATTCCCCTAATATCAATACAGTCGCGTCAGAATTAGCTACTTGAGTAATAAATGATTTTATTTCGCAAATTTGTTTACTTCTACCGATTAATCGATCAAATACAGGATGTATGAATTGCGATGGATCGGCGATGCGCTTTTGCTGATGAGTATTTTTGCTTAGAACATTTTTAAGTTCATCTATGCTAAATAGCATTGGCAGTATTTCAACTTGAATATCCATGTCTGAATGAACAGAAATCTTTTCATTAAATGAAATTAAGAGCAGATTTTCAGCACGTGCTAACACAGACTGAAATTCAGCGGGATGTTGGGTTTCAACTCCTTTGCAAACAATCAGTGATAAAGTGTTTGAGATGAGTGAAATATCGTCATTAATTTCTGATATGGATACTTTTTTGAGGGGAAGTTTTAATAAGGTGAATGCGTTGGCAATGTAGAGACAACTGTCGCAATCATCATTAACTAAAACGTAGCTATGATTTTCCATTTGCGATTCCTGAATTCTCGATAGAGAGCACAAAATCCATTGCTAAAATTATTTTAAAAGCTACGCATTAACATAACTCGCAGAGAACGCAATGTCAAATAATTAAGCCAAACAAGCATTTAGGAAGTTTTTGTCAGAAGCCTTTTAAATCAAGACAACTTGGTATGAAAATTGCATATCTAATACATGTGGAATTCGGAAGTTTAAGTACAGGGAGTGTAAAGATGAGTACGTTAATACCAATTGCTGAAGACGCTCGCAGCAAAGCCACGTTAGAAGTGGCTCGCAAGGCTGCAAAAAGTCAGGCTACGGTATTAATTACGGGTGAAACAGGTGTTGGTAAAGAAATTTTAGCGCGTTATATTCACACCCATTCTGCATTTAACACCGGTCCTTTTGTATCGGTTAATTGTGCGGCGTTGCCTGATAATATGGTTGAAGCCATTCTTTTTGGTTATGAAAAAGGGGCTTTCACGAGCGCAATCAATAGTTATATCGGTAAATTTGAAGAAGCGCAAAACGGAACACTGCTGTTAGATGAGATCTCAGAAATACCCTTAACCTCGCAAGCCAAATTACTTCGCGCTTTACAAGAGCGTGAAATTGAACGTTTGGGCGGTAAGAAAGTCATTAATGTTCACATACGCATTATTGCTGCCAGCAATCGTGATTTGCATCAGCAAGTGACGCAGGGATTGTTTAGAAAAGATTTATATTATAGATTGAATGTTATTCCTATTCATTGCCTGGCGTTAAAAGATAGACCCAATGACATTATTCCATTAGCAGAATATTTTATAGTACACCATGCGAAACAATTGGCACGATCTGTGCCTTATTTAACGGATTTTGCTAAAGAGAAATTATTAAGTGCGTATTGGCCAGGCAATATTCGTGAGTTAGAAAATGTCATTCAGCGTACGCTGATCATGACAGATGGCGATAGCATTGATGTCGATGATATTCATTTAGGCGATGAAAGAGTTGAGATGACAAATGCAATTGCGACTCCAAATAATCTTTATCAGTTTTCTTCAAAGTTAGAAGCTCACGAAGCCAATATTATTATGGAAGTGTTACAAGAGACAGAAGGTTGCAGAACATCAGCAGCTCGCAAATTGAGAATTAGCCCAAGAACATTGCGATATAAGATTTCAAAATTAAAATCCATAGGATTTGTTGTTCCCTAGACACAAGGATGATTGAACATGAGCATCAATTCAGTACCAGGCGTCAGAACCGATATTAATGATCTGCTGACTAAGATTCGTGAAGTTTCAAATAAATCAAAATCATTATCAGAAAGTCACAGCGTCGGTGCGACAAAAAGCTTTGACGACATTATGTCAGTGGCTAAAGGCGCGTTGACGAATGTCAGTCAAGTGCAAACTGAAAGTGAAAAAGTCAAAAATGCTTATATTTCGGGTGATAGCAGTGTGTCAATGTCGCAAGTTGTGGTAGCTTCTCAAAAATCAAAGCTTGCGTTTGAAGGATTGGTTTCCGTCAGAAATAAAATACTGGAAGCATATAAAGAAATAATGAATATGCCAGTTTAATAACCTAATTGGACTACCACTATGCTATCAACAATAAGTAATTTAAGTTTGAAGTCGGTATTGCAAATACCCATGGTCAAACAACTGATTTTTATCTTAGGTGTTGCTGGTGGTGTGGCCGTTGGGATTGTTCTCTATATGTCGATTCAAGAGCCAATATATCGGCCGCTCGATTATCAGGTCACGCCGCAAAACATGTCTGCGATTGTGGATACATTAGAGAAATCAGGCATCAAATATAAAATGAATGACCAAGACGGTGTCATCATGATTCCAGCCAAAGATATTCAACTAGCTAGAGTGAAACTGTCGGCTGCGGGTGTCGCAAAAGACGATGGATTTAATTTTTCATTCTTAAATGATCAAAACAGCATTGGTAACAGTCAATTTATGGAAAACGCTCGTTATATCAGAGCGCTAGAAAATGATTTATCCAAAACCATCAGCGCAATAGAAGGCGTGTCCAGCGCAAAAGTGCATATTGCTATTCCTCAAAGTAATGTATTTGCTGATGAAAATGGCAAACCTACCGCGTCTGTTGTATTAAGCATGGGCGCAGGTCTAAGTGGCGACAAAGAAAAAATCCGCGCGATTGTGCAGATTGTCTCTGGTAGCGTTCCGGGTCTTGATCCACGTAATGTGGCTATTACAGATCAATATGGGCATTACCTTTCTAATGCAATGGATCAGGATTCTGTTTATAACGCCGAACAATTAAGCTATCAGAATAATATTCAGAACTATTATGAAAAACGCATTGAAAGCATGATTGTTCCCATCGTAGGCGCGGGGAAGGTTAGCGTCAGAGTCTATGCGGATGTGGATTTCACCCAACAAGAAGAATCCAAAGAGCAATATAATCCCGATGAAAAAGTGATTCGTAGCGAACAAAGTGTTAGCGAGCAGTCTGGCTCGGGCGGCGCTTCAGGGCCTGCAGGTTCACTATCCAATACACCACCCACAACGGACGCCGAAAAAAATGCGAATAACGCGGGTGGCGGCGGTACTCAAGGTCGAAATGAAAGTATTAAAAATTATGAATTAGGAAAGTCTGTTACTTATAAGAAACAAAATTTTGCAAAAATTGCTAACTTGTCGGTGGCTGTGGTTGTAGACAATGACACCCAGGTGGATCCCAAAACCGGTAAGGTTACCTCAAAACCGTTAGATAAAGAGAAGCTAGACAAGTTGACCGAGCTGGTAAAAGCCACCATTGGTTATGTTGAATCCAGAGGCGACAAAGTGACTATTATCAACAGCTCTTTTAATGTAGAAAAGAGTCCAGAAGTATTAGTTGAACAACGTCCATGGAATCAACCTTGGTTTTGGGACGCCGTTAAAAAAATCATTGGTATGATAATCGGCTTTTTCTTCTTGATCATTCTGTATCGTCGTATGTCGAATTACATGAAATCCGTCGCGCGTCCGCCTGTTCCAGTCATTAGTCTTGAAGATCAAGAGAACTCCTATCTCATTACGCCCGAGATGCAAGAATTAAAAGTCAAACAAATGAATCGATTAAAAGAATTAGCATCGCAAGATCCAAACAAAGTGGCAGCGGTTCTTAAAAATTGGGTTGGGAAATAATCATGGATAAAATCAAAACAGCGGCTATTATTATTTTAGGAATGGGGGACAAATTTGCTTCAGAAATATTAAGAACAATGAATCCAAAAGAAGTACAGCGCGTCATGGACGCTATTAACGAAATTGATAGTGTCAGTGAGTCAGATTTATTGTCGGCATTAAATGTTTTTTTCAAAGAATCCAATAACACTACCGGTCTTGATATATCGTCGCGTGAAACCATTAAAAATTCCTTGAGTTCTGTTTTTACCTTTCAAGGTGTGGATGGTGAAGACAATGGTTTTAGTAAGTGGATAGAAATGTTGAAATCGGAGCCGGCAGTGAATATCACTGAAATCATCCAGGACGAACATCCACAAATCATTGCTGCCATTATTGTGGTTTTAAGCACTTTAAATGCGGATAAGGCAACGACAGTAGTGAAAGCCTTACCAAAAGTAACGCAGAGTCTGATCATCAAAAAAATGACCAAAATGAATCCCATCTCAACTTATGCGATTGAAATCTTAGGCACTTACTTTGAGAGGCAATTACAAGATTCCGAGGAGCGATACAACGTCATTACGGTTGACGGCATCGAAGCAGCAGCTAATATTATGTCTTACTTGGATCGTGAAACTGAAATGGAAATCATTACTGATTTAAGCGCATCCAATAAAGTCTTGGCAGAGCAAGTGCAAGATAAGATTTTACCTTTTGAGCGGTTATCAAAGTTGGATCAAAAGAGCTTGCGCACATTGCTTGCTGAAATCAAAAATGATGATTTGGTACTGGCTCTAAAAGGAGTGGATGAATATGTGAAGAGTGTGTTTATGAAAAATATGTCAGTGAAATCGGCTGAACTGTTAAAAGACGAGATGGAATCATTAGGTCCCGTTAAATTATCTCGTGTCGTAGAAGCGCAGAAAAAAATTATCGCTTTAGCGAAAAAGATGGGTAAAGAAGAAAAAATCATGCTGTCAACCCGTCACGATGATGACGTTATATTTTAAGGTGAAATATGGCATCAAAAAGCGATCCAAAATTTATTAATGAAGAAATATCCGAATGGTCTTTTCCCGAAGTGGATGAGTTAAACACGGATGTGCAAGACGACATGTTTATCGAAGAAATACATAGTAACGAAGACAGCGATTTTTCTGAAGAGATACAACAAGAATACGTACCCGAGATGGAACCGGAAATTGTTGTTGGCAAAACAGAAGCCGATAAAATCCACGATGAATTATTTCTGCTTAAAGTTGACTATGAAAAAAAAATCGAATCAGTCAATCGCATTTTAGAAAAATTGCAGAATCCATTGGCTAATATCGACAATGACATGGTTTTACTGATCCAAGACATCATCAAAAAAGTGGCCCACCGTATTATTCAGAAGGAAATTACGCTTGATGCTGCCAATATTAAAGCGATTATTGGTGATCTGCATCAGTTAATTCAGTCAAAAAATGGCTTGACGAATGTTTTCGTTTCTCAGGCGGATTTTGATCGTATTGATGCGGCAGGCCCGCATCTTAAGCTCATGGTACAAGTGGATAATACGCTGACGGATGGTGATGTTATTATTAAATCCAATACGTCAGAAGTGCGCGGTATTTTAAGCGAGCGGATTGATTTATTAATGAAGGTTGAAAATGAGTGACATTCTTAATTCTAAAAATGTTGAAAAGCAACTGAGCCGCACAACGCAGGCGGTAGAAGAAAATCCTTCCGCCGTTGTCTCCGGCACTATCACGCGCATTTCTGGTATGAAAATGGAAGCGGTCGGTATATCCGAGCCTATCGGCACCATCTGTAAAATCACGGTCAACGATAAACAGTCTGTGAATGCCGAGGTCGTGGGTTTTGCTGACAATATCACATATATGATGGCTCACGATAACATGGATGGTATTAAGCCCGGCTCTATGGTTATCTCGCTATTACGCGCGCACAAAGCGCGAGTAGGTATGGGATTGTTAGGTCGGGTATTGGATGCAAACGGTGTGCCGATTGATGGCGGCCCTTCCATCATGGCTGATGAATATTATTCATTACAAGGAAAACCGATTAATCCACTGTTGAGAAAACGCATCACTGAGCCACTGGACGTTGGTATCAGGGCCATCAATGCATTATTGACAGTCAGTAAAGGGCAGCGCTTAGGCATATTTTCGGGAAGCGGCGTGGGTAAAAGTGTACTGTTAGGCATGATCACCCGTTTTACGAAGGCAGATGTTGTCGTGGTCGGTTTGATCGGAGAACGTGGTCGCGAAGTAAAAGAATTCATTGAAGAAAGTCTCGGTAAGCTCGGTTTAGAAAAATCTGTCGTGATTGCCTCGCCTGCCGATATGTCGCCCTTAAATCGCGTTAATGGCGCCATTCTGGCGACAACAATTGCAGAGTATTATCGCGACCAAGGCAAGGATGTTTTGCTTATTTTAGACTCTTTAACGCGATTTGCGCAGGCTCAGCGCGAAATTGCGCTCTCCATTGGTGAGTTGCCTGCAACCAAAGGGTTTACCCCATCCGTATTTGCGAAGCTAGCACAGTTAGTCGAGCGCACCGGTACTGGCACGATAGGCCAAGGATCCATTACGGCTTTTTATACGGTTTTAATCGAAGGTGATGACATTAATGATCCTATAGGCGATCATGTGAGATCGCTGTTAGATGGGCATATTTTTTTATCACGCTCATTGGCGGATTCCGGTCACTATCCTGCCATTGATATTGAACGGTCTATCAGTCGCGTCATGTCCACGGTTGTTGGCGATGAACAAATTATTTATTCGACAGAGTTTAAAAGGCTCTACAGTGCTTATATGCAAAACCGAGAGTTGATTAATGTGGGCATGTATCAACCTGGTGCTGATCGGGTGGTTGATGAGGCGATCCGATGTAAAGATGAATTAAAACAATTTCTAATGCAAGGCGTCAACGAAAGTGCCAGTATGGAAGACAGTTTGATGCAACTGAAAAATATTTTCGTCAAATAGATGAGCTGAGGTCTTCACAATGGAAAATTTGAAGAACATACAAATCATCAAAAAATCTTACGATCTTGAGCGTAAAAAGTTTGTTTTCGAGATGCATAAAGTGAATAACCTGATTGCGAGAAGAGAAGCGACCATTCAAAAAATCACTGCGTATAAAAAAGAATACACCCATCAAGACAATTTAAAATTAAGTAAATCTATCCCGGCATTAAGTAAAAACATTGATATGTTCACAGCGAAAATTGATGGCATTATCGATATTGAAAAAGTCGAAATTGAAAAGCTCATGAAAATTAAAAGTTCCATTATCAGTAAAATTGCTTCGATTGATCATAAGATCAAGCTCATGGGCCATTTTGAAGAAAAAGCAAAAGCGGCAAAAGCTTTAAAAATAGAAAAATCCGAGCAAACCAGCTTGGATGATTTGTCATCGACGATGCGCCTGAGAGGTAGTCATGTCTGATTTTCCTTTGTTTTTAGCGATGCAAGATATGCTTTATTATTCGGTGATTGCAATATGCATTATCACATTGCCGACTTTGATTGTGGGCTTAACGCTTTCAATCATTCAAGCGGCAACGCAAGTGAATGAAATGACAATTACATTTATCCCTAAATTAATTGTGATGTTTACTTTGCTAATTGCATTGAGTCCGTGGCTCATGAATAAGCTTGTGCTCTTGATGAGAGGTTATTTAATGCACCTACCAACCTACATTAGATAATATATGGATATATTTAGCTTAATTCCAACGATTTATGAGCGTTTAATGGCGTTTATTCTGGTTTTTACCAGAGTATCTGCCATGTTATCCATTTTTGTTTTGTTCCGTCGCGAACTGATTACCGGTCGTATTGTGATCTCACTCTCGGGTATTTTGGCCATTTACGTCGTATTACTCTATCCCGTTAAAGCCATCAATTTTGATCTTTATTCCGTAAGCATGTTGACGCAAGAATTGTTTCAGTTATTCATTGGATTGATTGCCGGTCTGATTGTCAATTTGGTATTTGAGGTGTTTGTGGCTTATGGCCAAATTGTTTCAACGCAGGTGGGATTGGGTTTTGCGAGTATGGTGGATCCACGTTTTGGTAGTATTTCAAATCTAACGCAATTTTATATGATTTTTACGGCGCTGATTTTTTTGTATTTAAATGGGCATTTATACTTGTTAAAAACGATCGTAGACAGTTTTTCTGTGTTGCCGGTTTATCAAAGTTTTGTGCCTACTGATTTGATTTCTGCGGTAATCAATTATTCCGGTGTGATTTTCTCGGGTGCAATTGTATTGTCCATTAGTCTGGTGATTGCCATGTTGCTTTGCAATTTAGCCTTGGCGGTCATGACAAAATTTGCGCCGCAGTTTAATTTGTTTTCCATTGGGATTAATATGACCTTGATATTGGGTTTGTTATTCGCCTACATCACGTTTCCTATTTTTATTACGCAAGCGACCAATATCATACAAGATTGTTTTGGGCATTTACATGATCTATTAGTGAAGTAGAGCGGATATGGCTGAAGAATCGGCATCAGAAAAAGAACACGCGCCGAGTGGCAAGCGCATTGAGGAGCTACGAAAGCAGGGGCAAACGTTGCGTTCGCGTGATTTATCCGGTGGTTTGGTTTTTTTAACGGTCATTCTGTCATTGATCTATTTATCCCAGCCTTTAGAGCGTCAATTTTTAGATAACTTTAAACTGGCATTTGCTGCCATTAAAGACGTATTGCACGAACCGGATTTCCCGGGAAAAATTATTACTAAGCTTGCTGTTGAAAACTTTATCCTCATTATGCCAGCACTGATTCTGTCGATGATTGCAGCGCTTGCTTCACCCTTCTTGTTCGGTGGTTGGAACTTCTCAATGTCTGCGGTGGAGTTCAAATTTGACAAATTAAACCCCACGAAATTCATCAAAAATATTTTATCCAAACGCATATATCTTGAGGTACTCAGAGCATTAATTAAAGTTATTATCATTTTTGGGGTCATGCTCTTTTTTATTTTTGATAATGAACATTATTTTGATCAGTTAGCAATGGTTAATCCGAAAAGAGCTATTTACGGTGGTTTCGCTTTAGTTGAAAAGTTCACGGTGGTTATTTGTATGGCGCTGGTGGTCGTGGTTATTTTTGACATTATCTATCATTATTTTGAATACCAACAACGTATCAAAATGACCACGCAAGAGTTGAAAGACGAAAGCAAAGAATCTGACGGTAATCCTGAAGTGAAACGTAAAATTCGCTCAAGACAATACTCCTTGCTAAGGCAGCAGCTAAATACAACAGTACCCAGGGCCGATGTCATTGTGACTAACCCGACTCACTACGCCATTGCTCTCAGTTATGATGATAAAAAAAATAGCGCACCTAAAATTGTCGCTAAAGGAAAAGGTTATATTGCTCAGCAAATCAGACAACTGGCTGTTGCGAACGCCGTGCCAATTTATCAAGCGCCGGAGCTTGCACGTGCCATTTACCATACTGGTAATATTGGCGCTGAAATCCACCCCGATTTGTATATGGCGGTTGCGATTGTGCTTTCTTATGTGCATCAGCTAAAAAGCTATCAACAAGGATATGGACAAGCGCCAAATCATGTGTCAGATCTTAAGATACCGGAAGAACTCATTTTTGATGAATAAAATCAATAGGAAAATGACAAATGGATTTTGCTAATAGATTTAAATTGAAAGAGATCCGCAAGTTTAACTTCGGGATTCTCATTTTAGTCGTCGCTATGTTGTTAATGACGATTTTACCCTTAAAGCCATTCTTACTGGATTTGTTATTCACCTTTAATATCACGCTTTCATTGGTGATTTTGATGGTTTGTATTTATGTATCGCGGCCGTTGGAATTCAGTATTTTCCCCACTATTTTGTTGGTGACGACGTTGTTACGGCTGACACTGAATATTGCTTCAACCCGTGTCGTATTGCTGCATGGTCACACAGGTCCTGGTGCTGCGGGTGAGGTGATCCGGGCATTCGGGGAGGTGGTCATCGGTGGTAGCTTTGTGGTCGGTATGATTGTTTTCGCCATCTTAATGATTATTAATTTTGTCGTGGTGACTAAAGGTGCGGGACGTGTTTCTGAAGTGAGTGCGCGCTTTACGTTGGATGCCATGCCAGGAAAGCAAATGTCAATTGATGCTGATTTGAGTTCCGGCACTATTACGCTGGATGAAGCCAGAAAGCGACGCAATGAAGTGATGCAAGAAGCAGACTTTTACGGTTCCATGGATGGTGCCAGCAAATTCGTGCGTGGTGATGCGATCGCCGGTTTGCTGATCTTATTCATTAACTTGATCGGTGGCATTGTCATCGGGATTTTTCAGCATCACATGGTTTTAAAAATGGCGGTGAAAAACTTCTCGCTGTTAACCATCGGTGACGGTTTAGTCGCTCAAATTCCCTCCTTATTGTTATCGATCTCGGCGGCCATTATGGTAACGCGGGTGACCAATGAAGAAGATATCAGTAAGCAGACCATGAATCAGTTGTTTAGTAATCCGAAGCCATTGTTGATTACGGCAGTCATTTTATTTGTTTTAGCTTTAATTCCTGGTATGCCGCATTTACCTTTTTTATTGTTAGCGGTCATTTCAATGTTTGTCACCTACAATTTGATAAATAAACAAAAAGCAGCAAATTTACTCGCGAATAATGAAACCTCAACGCTAGATTCGCCCCGCAAGGCTGAAGGGGTAGATGTTGACTGGGATGATGTCTTTTCGGCAGATAGTATTGCACTTGAGATTGGTTACAGTTTAATTAGTTTAGTTGGCGTGAATAAAGATGGTTTGCTAATTAATCGCATTAAAGGCGTACGCAAAAAACTCTCGCATGAATTGGGTTTTTTGATCCCGGCGGTTCATGTAAAAGATAATATCAATTTATCGGCTACCCATTATCGTATTTACCTGAAAAACGTCGTGATCGCCGAATCCGAAGTGTATCCCGATATGAATCTGGCGATCAATCCTGGCCACATTACACACGCGCTGTCAGGCATTCAATGCCTAGACCCTACCTTCGGCCTGAATGCGTGTTGGATCGCTGCAGATCAACGCCAATACGCTCAGGGCTTAGGCTATACCGTCGTGGATGCCAGTACCGTTGTCGCCACTCACTTAAACCAACTGATTCGTAAAAATGCCAGCCATTTGTTAGGTTATGACGAAGTACAGCAGTTATTGAACAGATTAATGAATACGCGGCCAAAATTGGTTGAAACGTTAACATCCAGTTCTCAGGGTGTGCCCTTGAATGTGTTGGTAACGGTGTTGCAGCGGCTATTGCAATCGGGCATTCCTATTATTGATATGCGCACAATCGCTGAAAAAACGATAGAGTCCTGGGCTAAATCAAAAGACATTGAATCGTTAGTCGAGAATATCCGCGTCGCGCTAAAGCATCTTATTGTCTACAGTATATGCAGTAATGAAAAAGAATTGCCGGTTGCCGTCTTGGATAACGACTTGGCACAGATATTGCATAAATCAATACAGCAGAACCAGGAAGCGGGTGACAAGCTGGTAGTGTTGGAGCCTTCTTTAACAGAACGTATTTATACCAAGTTACTGGAATATGTACGTACCTGCGAAGTAGAGTCAATGCCAGCCATTATTTTAGTGACAAGCGAATTAAGAAGTTTATTAGAGAAATTGTTTAAGCCAGGTATACCGAATATGCACTTTTTATCTCATAACGAGATACCGGATGATAGGCGACTCAGTGTCGTGGCAAGGATAGGCTAAGAGGTATGAGACATGAAACTATTACGATTTACTGCGATTAATATGCAAAAAGCCATGGCCGATATTTATGAAAAGCTGGGTCCCGATGCCATGATTTATACCTCTCGCCAGTTAGCAGGCGGCAGTGTTGAGGTAGTGGCGGGTCTTCCAGCGGATCAACAAGTCGAAGCCGATAGCAAAAAGGCGGAAAGAGTAGAGTCACCTCTTTTTGAAGATTTCAGCGCAGTGTTGAATGCCAATAAAAATGCTGCACCAACGCCACCTGAGATGAATCATCAGATGATTGAACGATTAAATAGCCAGTTGCAACTCATGGATGACAATATCAAAAAACTCTCTCATCAAATCACAAGCCGTCCCTTGGAGAATGCGCCGCATTTTGATAATCAGGAATCCATCCAGCGCAGTGTATTGCATTATCATCTGAATAAGCTGAGTATCACGGGCCAATTTGCCAATCGCTTCGTGAGAGATTTTATGACATTGGGTGTGTCAACAGACAGCATCACTGATACGGCAATCGAAAATAAATTATTATCCTACATCGAAACCGAAGAAAAAGAATTCATTGATCAAAGAAATATTTGTGCGCTAATTGGCCCCACTGGTATCGGCAAAACCACAACGATTGCAAAGCTAGCTAAACGCTATATTTCACGCTATGGCGCTAAATCGCTAGGTTTCATTACAACAGATTACAATGATGTTGCGCGCAAGAATCACTTACGTTACTACAGCACTTCTTTTGATGTCGATATGGAATATGCCAATACGGAAAGTGAATTGACCGGCGCGTTGCATGCCTTAAAAGATAAAAAACTCATTTTGATCGACACGCATGGCGCAAGCCAGCGTGACCATGTGAATGTGGCTAAATTGTTAAGTTTTTTAGAAAGCCAAGGCGAAAAAGTCTCAACCTACCTCACGTTGCCTTGCAATGTGCAGGAACAAATTTTAGATGAAGTGGCGCGCGCTTTCATCTCGACAAATCTACGCGGTTGCATTCTCACAAAACAAGACGAATCCATTAGTATCGCACCAGCGGTGAGTATCAGTATGAATTACAAGATGCCGATTGCTTATATTTGTACCGGGCAAAATATCAACACGGATATCGAGAAAGCCGATTCTCGAAAAATTATCCAACAAATCATGACTGAAAGCGCCGCTATGAAAAAAACAGCAGAAATCAATTTATTTCAAAACGTGGATCGTGTCATCCAAAAAATGCAAGAAGGATCTAGTGATAGACAGGGAACTTTCTAACTGAAAAGGAAAGGCTATGCGAGTGATCTGTGTAACAGGCGGTAAAGGCGGTATTGGCAAAACAACAATCTCTATTAATTTAGCGATAGCATATGCCAAAATGAAAAAGAAGGTATTATTGTTTGATGCGGATTTGAGTTTGGCGAATGTGGATATTCGTCTAGGTTTAACGCCAAACAAAAACATTAATGATTTTTTGTCGGGAAATTGTGATTTAAGTGAGGTTTGTATCACGGGGCCGCATGGTATTAAAGTCATTCCCTCATCCTCTGGCATTCAAAAGATGGCTGAGTTATCAGCCGCAGAATCATTCGAACTCATCCGTTCTTTTTCCAGTTTGACTGACGATATCGACATCATGATTATTGATATGGCACCCGGCATTTCAACGCAAGTGATCGAATTGACTCATGCCTCACAAGATATTCTGATCGTTGTGTGTAATGATCCGGCCTCTCTCATGGACAGTTATGCCATTATTAAGATTTTGCACCAAAAATACGGTCGCGATCGTTTTGGTGTGCTGGTGAATAAAGTGAAAAATCTCCAGGAAGGCTATGACGTCTTTACCCGCTTTCAAGATGCGATTGTTAAATTTATCAATGTGAGCATGCATTATATTGGGCATTTGCCACAAGATGATTATGTCAGTATTGCTGCCTGTGAAGGTGTATCCATTGTGGATAAATTTCCGCATTGTGAGGCATCTATCGCGTTTAATCATTTGTGTCATGGATTAAACCATTGGCATGAAGAGAATTCGATGTCGGGTGGTATACAATTCTTCTTTGAAAGACTCATTCAGAATCGTCTTGTTCCTAAGGATAAGCCGTGCATAGCGTAGAACTTTATAAAGAAAATGCCAATGGCATGATGATGGAACAATTTGTTCTAGATAATCATCCATTGGTGAAAAAAATCTCGCTCTATATCAAGCGACGATTACCTTCGCATATTAGTCTTGAAGATTTGATGCAGTCTGGTTTTGTGGGATTGCTTGAGGCGAGAAACAGTTATAAAGAAGACATGGGGACCACATTCGAGACTTTTGCAAGTATTCGTATTCGGGGTGCCATTATTGATTCTTTGCGAAAAAATTCATGGGGCACGCGCGAATCGAGCAAGAACAGACGCAAAATGGCAAATGCAGTAACCTCAATTGAGCAGCGAGGCCAAAAGCAAGCCACCACGGAAGAAATTGCCGCCGAGATGGGTGTGACGCTCGATGAGCATGCCGAAATGTGTCAGCAGATCAGTGTTAGCAATGTTGTCAGTTTAGATTTACTGGATAGTGAAAATGAAGTCTTTGGTGATGAAGCCGCCAATCCCTTGGCTATTGCACAGGTTGATGACATAAAGGGTAGAATTAAAAGTATTTTGACGGATCTGCCGGAGCGTGAGCAATTGGTTTTATCTTTGTATTATTTAGAAGAATTTACCTTTAAGCAAGTGGGCGAAATTTTAAATTTAACCGAGGCCAGGATTTGCCAGTTACACAGTCAAGCCATTGCCAGAGTTCAATCAAAAATCCGCGCGAACAAACTCTAAGTTATCACAAGCGTGTCATTGGTCGCTATCGTTCTTGTAACGACCTTGGCTTCAACGATTAACAATAGGCCTAAAGACCACCCGAAACACATAGCTATCTTTCGACAAATTCTCAGGTGAGTTTAGCATTAACAAGCTATTTTCTGATAGACATTCAAATAAGCCACCACCTTTGCTAATCATTTGATCGGAAACGGTATGAGATGTTGCATCGATGGCATGTTGAGTTTCATTCGTCGTTAACAAAGCGGAAACTTTAATTAGCTCCGTACTTTCAATTTGAATCCAATGATAATTCAGTCCAAATTGGATGCCTACATTGAAGTTACCGGCACCGATGGGAACTAATAATGAGTAATATCCCTCATAGGTGGGTTGGGCTTCAGTCAGCATTTGTGTCGCAGCATTCCCACGAAGAATAATTAATTTCAGTGTTTCACGTTTTAAACTGAGGTCTTTTAGTTTGATATCTAAACCATAACGATGCTGAGTCATCAAAATTAATGATAATTCAAGACCAGCAGAGCGCAGCTCCGCAGGATAGTTAGTACGCATGGATTTTGCATTTCTTTCCATGAAAAATAGTCCACGGCGCCTCAAGCCAATCAATCCTTCTTCGCGATTAAAGACTTGTAAAATATCTTTTGTTCCTAGATTCAAGTCAAATTCAAATGATTGTAAATGTTGTAATTCGGTTTCGGTTGGAATAAAGAGTAATCGACACAAGGAAGCAGCAGCGGCATCTCGCAACATGGTGGTAGTCAATTGCATCTTGGTACGTTGAAAAAAATCTTCCGCTGTCTTAGCAAAGCGCACGCATTCTGCTTGAATGTCAGTTAGTTTGGAATGTTGCCCTGCACTCAGCGATGTTTCTGAAAATATTGGGTTGCCATTGTTATCAAAATCAACGACGCTGCTTTCGTTTGAGGTACATATTTGCTCCAGCAATGCGCTGTAGTTCACTAACATGATCATGGCTCTGTCATCATAACAAGAGGGATCGAGTAAGCCTTTGCGGTTGGTTTGCCAATGAGGTGTTTTTAAGGCGATCAAATAACGACCCACTATTTCAATATTCATTTCCTCTTGGAATATTGGCGCTAGTTGGATTTGTGCTGTGCCGGTATAGCCTAGATCAACAAATACTAGCGTGTCGCCTTTTTCAATTTGTGCGACGTTTTCTAAATGTTTTATCAGTCTCAAGCGATATGCTTTCGATTGCTCAAAGATAAGTGCTTGTGTTTTCGGTGATTGGATGAGCCTAATGAACTCAATGCAGGAATAATTGCCAGAATTTTCCGCCGCGTTGATGATCTGTTCAGCCAGTTTTTGGGGCAACAATAATTGTCGGCAGATATCGTTGAAACGTAAGGTGCTCGCCACCTCTGACAAATACAGATCAATATCTTTTGGCGTGCGAAATGAGGCGGCTAGCGATACAAAGCGACTGATTCTGACTCGGCTCCCCATTTCTTGGCCCAAAAGCGCTTCACAGATAAGAGAGGGAAGATGACCGTCGCGCATTAAAAAAAGCACTTTCGGTTTTTTACCCTGATTTCGGAGGTCTTCTACTTCTGCACAAATAAATTTAGCAAAGGAGTATAAAATTGGACCGATTGATGTAAATCCGATGATGCTTTCTGGTTTTAGGTTTTGATTTTGAGTGATGGCAAATAAACCACGAAATGGGCTTGTCATCGCGCGCTGATGGCGAATCGAAGTATTCATAAAATAAGTGGCTAATGTTTCCATACGTAATATTTCGTTTGTATTGTCATTGTATTGTAAAAAATGTAATGCATGTAACCCGTATGCTTTGGCGGAGAGAAAATCAGCCAGGTGATTGTCTCCTAAATGCAATATAGCGTTAGGTGAGACATCCGTGTGCTTCAAGATCTCGCTAAATAGTCCGTCGCGTTTGGATTTTCTGTATTCACAAGAGCAAAAAATCTGATGGATGGCTTGCATTGCTTCAGCGGGTAGGTGGCTTGCGAGCAATGTACGCAATTGGTTTTCTGTTAAATACGTATCACTAGCAATAATAATCTTTATGCCTTTTGCATGAGCATGCTTTATGAGATCGACTACGGGTGGAAACGCATAGCAGGTGGCGATTTCTTCCGCTAATTCTTCAGCACTTAATTTTTCTAGTTGTGTTTCGGTGAGGTTAGGGAAGTTCGCCAAATAAATTTCTTTCAGTTTTGTTTCGGTATGTTGGTGTTGAACCATATTCATTTTGCGTGCAAGCGATTCCGCATTTATGCGTAAACTGGCCGAAAATCCCAGTTCGCTAAAGGCAGGTTGGTGTTGTAGATTATAGAATAAGTCAATGGGCGCGGCGGTAGTTCGCCAAAGTAGGGTATCAAAGCAGTCTAATGAGAGGACTTTAATTGCTGAGCCATATTGATCTAAAGTCGTTATCAGATCAGATGCATAACCTTCAGTCTTAATAGCAGGATGCGTGGCTGGTAAAGTAGCTGATAGCGTATTCATGGAAGCATCTCTTAGGTCTGAAAGACTTTAGAATACGCTGGAGTCAGCCCGGTCGCAATGTCTGATTTTGATTAAAAATGACTGTAATATTAGCATTAATTCCTATATCGATATAATTTTGACTCAATTTAAAAGGCGAATTATTGTCTCTGGAAAAACCCGGAAAAAATTTGATTTTTAAGATCTAACTGCTGCTATAATTATCGCATCAATGGCTCGATTCATGAGTTTTTATGGGATTTACACCACTTTATGAAAAGGGAATTTCATGTCTCAAAAAATCAAAGAACTCCTCATTAGAATCAAATCAGAAAAGCCACTGATATTAAACATTAATAAATATTTTTCCCTGGATCTGATAGTGAGTGGTTTGCGTAGTCTGGGTGCTATGCCTATCACAAGCAATGCCGAGCAGGAAGTCGAAGAATTGCTGAAGTTGTCGCGAGCAGTAGTCATTAACTTAGGTGAATTGGATGATGATTTTATCAAGTTATCAAGCCGAATTTGTCGCCTGGCCAATGAGCTGAAGCAACCGATCATTCTCGATCCGATTGGCGCTGGTGCCACACAATATCGAACAGAAACAGCCATTCATTTTATCAAAGAGCATCAGATTTCTGTGGTACGTGGGTATCCTAGTGAAATTGCATCCATGCTAAATGCTGACCTTATCCGAAGCGAAGACGGTGCTACGGTAAATCGTTTAGCTATCGACAATGCAACATTGTTATCGAAGCAATATCATATGGCAGTTGTTGTTAGCGGTAAAATCAACACGGTCATTGATGGTGATCAGATGGATAGCTACAACTTTGATTCTGAGTTGTTACTGAAGGTCGCCGGTATTGGCAGTTTACTTTCTTCTCTAATTGGTGCTTTTCACGCTGTTGAGCAAGATCGATTTACCGCAGCCGCTACCGCACTGGGCAATTATGCGGTTTGTGTTGCAACCGCTAAAAACAAAGCGGATGGCCCTGGTTCGTTTAAATCTATCTTGATTGATGAATTATACTTGAATTCTTATCGTTGTATTGGCGGGTAAATACTTATAATGATTTTGTCTCTCAGCTAAGACCTATTCATTCTTTAATACTTTCTTAAGATTCGTAGCACGGACTAAGACCCCCACGTTTTTTGTGGGGGTTGTGTCCGCGAACCCCTGCCCAATCATATTCCATACAAAACTTGGTGAGGTAAGGGATCATGAATATCTAGCTAAAATCCTTAATGATGCATAACAATGAATATTCAAATTAAGAGAACAAATATACAGGGTTTCGCGGACACAACCCCCACAAAAAACGTGGGGGTCTTAGTCCGCGCTACAGATCTGCTGGTATTTAAACGCGCCCATCGAAATGACTGTAATATTGACTAGCTTGACGCACCGGAGCAAAGCAGCTACCAAATAAATTTCAACAATATCAATCTGTTAAATAATAGAAAAAATGCTAAGACTTAATATTTCCTTAATTTTCATCGAATATACTTGCAGTCTAATAATACTAATTAACAGCGAGATAAATCATGAGTTTTTCCCAGTCTCCCTTATATTCATCTGAACCTTCCCATGATAACTTAGACGCGCCTCCAGCTTATGAGGCTGCTGAGCAAAAGTTTGATATGCCCCCGGCAGCCAATCCATACATAACAGGGGTGCCTGAACTAGAAGCAAATGCGCCTCCATTAGATGAAAATAATCGCGGTTTAGAAAATCTTTCTTACGATCAAGTCGTTAATTGGTGGAATGAGTTATCCGAAGCCGAACGCAATGATATGCAAAATCAGGCACGATTGCTTTTAACCAGTAAAAAAAGCTTAAAAGAAATGCGAAAAGAATATCAACGGTTTTACCCTAAAGAATACTATCCAAAACAAGTTTATACTTCGAATGAATTAAGTGCTTCTGATTATTATCTTATGTATTACTTCTGTGATCAGCTTCGAGCTAAATATCCTGAATGGTTTACCGCAGAAGTCTATCAGGCTTTTCAAGCAAAACCCCCTGCTTATGATGAACTACCACAACCTCCTTCTTATGAAGAAGCCACACGTTGGTGGAATGATTTGCCCGCAGAACAAAAACAAAATTTCCAACAACGGGCAGCTGTGCCACCGGAACAAGTGATTTATATCAGAAGAGAATATGCGCCTTATCATCGCTACTATCGACCAAACTATGTCATCTTAAATGACAATTTGGATTTCTACGATTATTACCTCATGTCACGCTATTCTAGCCGATTTTATGGCAATCCATTTTGGATGAACGATTACCTGTTTTATAGTAACTTGCGTGCGACAGTTGAACTCACCAATTTCGCAGTGCATGGTGCAATCAATCTGGTTCGTTATGGCGTGCCTTTAATTGGTGATGGTGTTGTTGCGATTGGACGTGGTATTGGCTCAGCCGTCAGCGCCACGGGCGATTTTTTTGGTGCCATCGGTAGTCGTGCGGTCTCCGGTGGTGATAAGGATAAAGGCAGTGCGGGCGCGATTCTCTTAGGTATCGCCATTGTCCTTGGCGCTATTGCAGTGGCATGTTCTGCTGCAATTGCCAGTGTCTATGCTGGCATTAAAACACTGACTTCCTTAAATAATCTCGTTCATGCAAAAAAAATCGGACGCAGTCTTTGGCGTCTAGCTTGCGCGGGGAGCGCAGGTTATTTAGGCGCAATGCAGGGCATGGTATTAGGTGCAACAGTAGGCTCCATGATTCCAGGATTGGGGACAGCGGCGGGTGCTATTCTTGGCGCTATCTTTGGGTCCACTATTTTAGCTGCGGTGGGCGCTGCGTTTGGCAAATATTCATTACAATTGGCTTCCTGGTATCGTCATACTGATGATCCTGATTTGGTGAGTGCAACCAATGCCGCCAAGTGGGATGTCAAAGGCGTTCAAACAGTGTTGCACGAGAATCGTGTTGAAATGGATACGCGAGAAATTGTTTGTATGCTACAAACTTTAAAAACAGACAAAAGCGCATTTCAATCGATTGAAGGGTCCGTTGCGGGTACAGAGGCGAACACCGAAAAGAACCGGTATAACAAATTCTTAGAAGCCATAAAAAGTGGTAAAGATCCGCATCGTTCCGTTCGTGTAGATTCGCACACCAAGTTTATGTGGTCTAAAAAAGATAATCAGATTGTGAAAGAAAATGTTCACATGCCCGTGCCAAAAAAATTAAAAATGTAATAAAAGGCATGGATTGAAATTCAGATAAGAAAAGTGATGATAAGAAATGAGCCTTCAGACCTTGATGCAGAGATTGACTCTGCATCAAGGTCTTCAGTGCGAATGCAATTTATCTAGTATAATAGTCGGTGTAGCACGCCGAAGGATTGCCATCACTGCCCGCATTATCAAACACATGCGCACAACGACTCCCACCACAATCATCATCCCAACAGCTGCCTGTATCAGAGCAGGTTGGTTGGCTATAGTAAGTTTCGCACCCACCGCCATTACAGCCACAGCTTGAATTAGTACAGCAACCTGTTAGTAATGCGATGCAGCTGATAATGATTAACAGTTTTGCTTTCATGTGAATTCTCCCTTGCGATGCGTGAAGGTGAGTTCTACAAAACCTATCAATAAAATGAATTAGCAACAGTATGATTATACCATTGAATGAATATTTAAACGGAACGCGAGAAACGCTTATATTTAATTCTGAAATATTACAGCAAGTTATAGACTAAATTTTTTTTAAGCGTATTTAGTCGCTGTTAAAAAAATGACACCAATGAATTAACCTGGAAGAATAAAAACAGCTTATTTTATAGTTTTAAAAGCGATTCTTACTGGAAGAGACCGTTCCGCTTCGTTCTTCCTTAGTCAGAAATAGCCTTAATTAAAGCAAAAAAGACAACAGAATATTTACTTCCTATCGCAGATACCGCGGCCATAAACCGCGGGTGCGACGAAAATTTAAAATGCAGGTGAATGATCTCGGCTAACAAAATTCTAATCTTTCGAATCTAGCGTCTCATTTGAGGATTCGTTTCATAGTTAGCTGCAGGCTGATTAGGAGACGGACGTTGCTGTTGTCTTCTATTGCGCGACATAAATCCATTAGGATGATTAGCTGACGACTGAGGAGTATTTGTTGTCCTTGCATAGGCGCTTTCCGGTTGTGTAAATACAGGTGCCGTTTGCTGCACTGGATAAGGATTAAACCCTTGTTGCTGGTAACCATACGGATTTCCAACCTGCATAGAAAATTGAGGCATCGGCGCGCCGTAATATCCCATTTGGTTATGGTTCATGTTTGAGTTAGCGTAAGGATAAGCTTGGTACTCATAAGGATTAGGCATAGCAAATTGAGGTACCGGCATAGATGCCATAGTGGCATTAGGATATCCCACCATCGACGCAGGTACTGGTACATACACAATAGGTTCCGGCGGTTGCATAGCCACCATTTGTTGATGATACAAATAAGCAATGGCTTGTTGTTGCATGGCGCACAGTTGGGCTTGCTCGTTTAATTTAGAGAGTAAAAAGCCAGTTGTATCTATTGCTGGCGACATTTGAGACGAAACTGCTTGTTCTGAAATTGCTTTATTAGCAGGAATACTTGATGCGTCGTAAGCAACTTCGTCACTATTGTGTTTTTCCTCAGGATTATTGCTATGAGAATGGTTTAATGCAGGTGCGTTCGCCGAGCTTTCTTCTGTTGAAACCGATGTTGCTGCTGCACTGTCTGATGGGGAAGATTTTGTTGTAGTTTGTTCTGCTGTCTCTTGAGGGAACGCGGCCATAACAGGTGTGCCATTATTCAAAGCATCGGATGGCGCTACGTCATCACTCAATTTTTCCGGAGTGTCCTCATGAAGAGGGTTCTCTAAGGAAGGTTCTTTGGCAACGATAGTTTCAGCGAGAGCTATAGCCAAATCTTCATTCACGGGATTGACCGTAGGTTTATCGGATTTCATTTCTGTTGCATCTGTGACTGTAGATGTCATTGCTATTTGAGTGCTTGCTTCAATGCTATCATTGGCGGGCTGCGAAATATCATCCAGGGTTTGTTTCATATCAAGCTGCGCGAGTTTCTGCGCCTTTTTTAAAGCTTTTTGTTCTCGCTTATTCATTGTTTTGCGAGCGCCAAGTTGTAAAGCGTCTTCAGCGAGGTCTGGTGTGGCTTTTTCTTCAGCAATTGCAGCCACTGTGGGTGCCTTTGCTTTTTGTTCCCGCTTATCCATTTTCTCTATTCGATCTAAAAGATTTTTCAAGGTTTTATGAACGTCTTTTCGTAAAGTGCGCTCAGCGAGTTCTTTGGCTTCCTGTTCAGCTTTGTCTGTCGCCAGTTGTGTCGCAATACGTATTTTTTCAGCGTCAGCTTCTCTTTTTTGTTTTTGTTCTTTTTGCTGGGCTTTTTTGCGCGCCGCTTCCGCGATATCGCGTTCGGCTTTCTCTTCTTTTGCCGCTAATTCGAACGCTTGAACTTTCTTTTCTCGAGCCAGTTTGATTGCTTGTGCTTTCTCTTTTCTTAACTGCGCAGCAATTTTTTCTGGGTTGGGATTTGCTGACTTTGTTCCTTGAATCATGAATGCTGCTTGCTGTTGCATTGCCTGGGCTTCAAAAAAGCTAGCTTCTTGTTCGGCAGCGCGCAAATCCAAATTAGCTTGCTTTGGATTGGCTAACATACGAGTGCTAAAAGAGAGATCTGCAATAATGCTATCAAGAGCAGCATCCGGTTCAAGCGTAAATTCTTTTAAGAAAAGCAGGTAATCTAAACCCCGTGTTTTATTGTGTAGTAAAACTTTATTCGCAAGGTCCGATATGGTTTTAACGAAAGATAGTCGACACTGTTCATGCTTCTCAGCCGGTATGGCATCAAGCAATTTCTGGTGATGTTTTCGAGATATGTCAAATTGTCCCAAGATTAATGTGTAGTGTCGATTTGCTAAAGCATAAAGCTCATCAAATCGAGGGTCCTTGTCAATTTTCGCTTTATGAAGTTCCTGGGCGCTTTGAAGATCTAGCGCAATTTCTTCGTGTTTTCGATTGGGATCGTATAAGCAGTAGCCGGCTCTTGTCAGGTATAACCAGGATTCACTTTTATATTTTTTGATGGCTTGATCTAACAGGATAATGACTTCAAGTATTTTCACTTCGTGCTTTTGCTTTTTTAAGGTAGATCCACTTTGGAGAAGGTGAGCAATTTTATGATTCAGCTCTTCTGCTTCCTCTTCGCTCATGCGTTCTGCATTGATATAGCTTAATAAACGTGAACAACTCTCTTTGATAAGAAAACCCTTTTCATTCTTATAAAGATGCATAACAGCAAAGCTTAATTTTGTTTGCTGATCCGCGCTGATATCGGGAAACAGGTCTTGAACTTGTCGCAGAGTTGCCTCCAGGTTTTGGTTGCAGAGAACGATTTCGGCAGGTCTATTGGTTTGCGAATTCGGATGTGGCTGATAGAAGGCAGCAGGATGAGCAGATCCCATAGCACCAGATCGAGTTTCTGAGGATGAAGCTGCCGTGGCTGGGGCTGGTTTTGGTCCGGCATGCAGAATTAGGTTTCGTAAATAGCCTAACGTCTCATCAGTTATTGGCGTTGCTTCCACTTGACATGACCCAAGAAGGAGGGGCTTGTCTGAGGTTGTTTGAACCGGGGATGCAGCAGTATTGCTGCCGGTAACTGAATTTGATCGCATAAGACGAGCTCCACGTTGGCTTTTAAAAATTGTGGCGCATTATAACAAAACTTTCATAAAATACCCAAAATCCTATAAGTTAATGATAATTTGTGCATAATTGACGGTCGCAGCGGTGTCAATTTGACTAGCGACGTAGCAATGACTCTCCTTGAGTTAACGCTATTTTTGTATTTTAGAAGCGGTTCTGCTAAGCATTTTCTTTGATTAAGGTGCGCTAAAGCATTGTTAGCACAGAGAACCCCTACGTACCGTGGCTTGTCCACGGTATCCAGTGATGAGCGCGTGACATGGTGCAGAGGCGTTGGGTTGAGCGCTCTTCGTGAAACCCAGCATCATTAGAGCCCCCTAGTATCGTCTGATGTCGCACAACGCTAAGGCAATATTAGGTCTCGTATCTGTTGCAATTTTGAGATTAGCGGGACTGATTGAGATACATAGGTTGGGCTGAGCGTTTTTTGCGAAGCCCAACATCGTTAGAACCCACTAGTGTCGCCCGATGTCGCCCAACGATGAGATAACGTAATGTTTCGTACAACCAATCTATATTTCCAAAACAATTAAACAAAAAAAGGCCGCATTTTACTGGTCTTGAATCAGTAAAAATACTAATAGAGAAGTTCTTGTAAAAATACAAAAATAGCGTTAACTCAAGAAGGGTCATCATCTTATGGAAGCGACGAGCAAGCCATGGATGGCGGCGTAAATCACAGGGATGTGATGTTTGGAGCTGGAATAAGGTGATGACCCTTCTTGAGTTAACACCTTACTAGCATCCAGAGCACCTAGATTAGCATTCTATTCCGTCGCAGATTTTGAAATATCCACCACTTGCTGCTTACCTTGCATACTGATTTTTTTCACCTGCTTTGCATCAAGATCAAAACTTTTAAGATCAATCACTTTAATAGTTTGATCCTCAAAAGTTCTAAAATACAATTTCAAATTTTGTGGATCTCTAACAATGGTAGCCAACGTATATTCTGGAATCATCATTTTATTTTCAACGGCGCGCACTGAGCCGAAAGGAATATCAAATTGATTCAAGATATGAAAGGCTTGAAAAACAGCTTGTTCAGCATTATCAGCGGGAATCGCTGCGCTAGAAAAAATCGCGGCGCGGACAAAGCGAGAAGGCGGCGTGAAATCGCCTGGCAAACCATGCATACCTGAACCTTCACCAAATTGTTGCAGCTTCATGCCATCCACTTTGACGGGAGGTGCATTGATGGGTGAAAGATTAATATAGCTTGCAAGATTCGTCATGTGCCAATCAAAGCTAGGTGAGTTAGTTAAAACGCCAACGGGATTGTCATAGACTTTGAGCTCGCCATTAATCGGCTCAATGACAACGCTTTTGCCTGATTTATCATAAACCACATAATGAAATGGCGGCAACACAGGCCATCCTTTTGGTGTGGTACCTACTATCACGACAGATTTGACACCTGCTTTGACTTCATCCACGGTCGCAAACTGCGTTAAAACCCAATTAGAAAATTCAGTAGGTGAGAGTGCTTTAGCTTTGTTGTCTGCCGTGACTGCGGCATAGCCTGCGTAGTTTGGAAAATAAAAATCTCCCATCGCTAAGCCTTTTTCGTTCATGCCATCTGAGACAGCTATTTCACCAAACATCCCGCCACCCATGACAGCATATTTAGAAGTATAAGTCAGTCCAGGAGTACCATCCGGCAATGTCCCTTGAAAGCGATAATTTCTGGGAATGACCAAGCCGCTAAGATTGAGGTTTAAACCAAACTCAACAGTACGTCCATTGATGATAGAGCCATCTTTGGCTTTGAGTTGAATGCCGGTACAAGCAAAAGTCACAGAACTTAACAAAAACGCGGTGAGAAAAAAAAGAGATCGAAATAATAAAATGAATTTCATCTGGCAATTCCTTATGCGCATGGTGATTAGCCAAAATGGCAAATGAGTACCTGAATACTTTAGCAAAATACAGCGCGAAGCAACAGTGATCCTGATTCAAAAGTGAATTAAGAAAAGTTTTCAGACCATCCTGACCCGGGTTGGGCTGAATGACCTCCAACCACGGACACACTGCGCAGGGTGGCACTGGCAAAAGCGCCATTACTCACATTCACATAGTTAGTCCAATTAGTTCCATCCCAATGAAAAAATTGTGGATTATTGCCCGTAGTAGATGAGCCAACCGCCCAGCAATCATTAGTATCAGCGCAAGCAACGCTATTTAAATTGGTTAAAGGTGTAGGTGTTGAGCCATTACGTGACCATGCAGTGCCATTCCAATGCACAAAGAGATTGCTGCCACTCACATTTCCAACTACCCAGCAATCGCTAGTGCTATTACAAAAAATGCTGTTGTATTGCACATTGGGTAAGCCCGTTGCAACAGCCGTCCAAGTGGTTCCATTGGTTAAGCGCGCAAAATTGTTGGTTAGGCCGACCGCCCAACAATCGTTTGCTGCATTACAAAAAACACCGTTAAACGGAAATGCAGCACCCAATGCACCTGGAATGGTAATGCCCACCCAACTTGAAGTGGCCCAATGATAAAAACGGTTTCCCTGAGTCCGTCCGCCTACCCCGACATCGCCAACCGCCCAGCAATCGGCAGTCGAACTACAATGAACGCTTCTTAGGTTACTTCCCACGGCATTGCTAGTGGGAGTGAGCCTGGTCCAGGCATTACCTGCGCTTGTCCAACGGATAATGGTCGGGGCCGTAGCAGTATTTCCCGGGGTATTATCACCGACGGCGTGACAATCATTGGCTGAGACACAATAAACACTTCGATAATTCACATTGACGGGGGCGGTATAAAGAGTGCCGGTGTTACCGTTCCAGTGTTCCAGAAAATTGTTACCCACCAACCAGCCATCGGTATAAGAGATCATGTTAATGCCATTGACTGTAACGCCACCCGTTGTATTGAGGTTATACCAAGATAATTCCGTGGGATAATTAAAAATGCCGATGGTAAAGTGTCCGCCGGCAGTCGCGTCACCCACCGCAAAAGCTTCTTGTAGCTGCGCGTAATTTTGTAGGACCCGCTTGCCCTGGGGGGATGCGAGATTCGGCACACCCGCTTGCGAGATAAGATTACACAGATATTGCCCGACTGTTGTGCCACTGGCATGAGCGGCGGCTGTGGTGCTATCCACGCCGCGAGTCAGCTGGGTAAAGCTGGTTGCTGTCACCGCGCCATAGTTAATACGTTCTCTGTCAATCATCACGCGACCCATAGGCGCATAGGCGGCGGTGGATCCCACGGGAATTGAAGTGCTGGTAGTGGTAATAGCACTTGATAATGTAGTGGCGGCAGTCGGTGAGCCCGCATATAAAGGAGCGCCGGAAGAAGTCAATGAGTAGCTGCCATTGCCCACAGCATTGGTGATCGGTGTTGTGCTAAAGCCTAAGCACGTTAACCGATTAGCAACTGTGGACTCTAATAATTTATGTGTTCCATGCTCCAGGCCTGCTTCCGCAAGATAAAGCGCTGAATCCGATTGATAGTGCGCGCTCGTCGAGAATGCCCCACCATAAAATAAGCTAGTCGCTGTGGCAGCAATGAAGCCCACAATGACTATCATGATTGCAAGCAAAATAACAAGGTAACCACGTTGATTAAACAGTTTGGATTTTTGCATTCTTATCACGGTAAGTTCCTACCATAAACGCCTGAGGTAACCACATAGTTGGTACTGTTTTGCGTTACGTTTAAACTAAACTGAATAAAACGAATATTAGCCAGCACTGCGGTTGTATTGCCATTCAAATCAAAATAAGCAAACGTTAAACTTTGGATGCCATCGGCAAGCACTTGCGCTGTGCCTCCATTGATTTGATGCATTAAACTGGTGCCACTCAGTGAATAAGCAATGGTATTACCATCCGTATCCACAAAAACAAAAGAAGTGGCGGTGGCTGTGGAAATATCAGAAGGCGAGCGCACGGAGCGAATATCCCGCTGCATGCGTTCTAAAGCAATACGGGGTTGCCAATCCGATTCCACCAAATTTTTATTTTTAAAATAATTCGAAAAAGATTGGCTGAGAATCCGACTACCGATAGCTGCAATAATACTGATGACCATGATCACAACCACTAATTCAATGAGGGTAAAGCCGCCAGTTTTTTTTAACGAATGCCTCTGTTTCATATTAATAATCCGCAAACAAAGTAACAAGAGTGGCGCTCCCTAAACCCGATACAGTGACGGTAACTGTTTTGCTAGTGGTGGTGTCACCTGTTAAAGTGGGTGCGCATGTAATAGCGGCGCTGACGCTATATCCAGGCAAGGTTGTGCAGATTGTCGGTAAGGTAGGAGAGGCGGAACACGCCAAGCCTGTGGCGCTATAGCCTAACAAATGACGTTCACCAATAAAGCCTTCCATGCATTGATCTGCCAGTTGAGTTGCAATCAAATCATAGTGAACCGGTGGCGTGTTACGAAGTGTCACTTGAAAAGTCAGCAACAACGTGCCAACCAAGATACTCGTGCCCACAATAAAAAGGATTAATTCAATCAGTGTAAAACCACGTTGTTTATGTTTCATTGCACGAGTACTCGGCCTGTCTCGGCGCTGATTAGAATCGTTCTGGTTTGACCACCGGCAGTTAATGGAATAGATCCACTGGTCGCTAAAGGTGTCGCCGCTTGTGCATTCGCTGTATTGCAGGTAGTGCTGCCTGAGTAGTAAGGTATGCCCGCACCATCGAAAACAAACATAGCACTACCGCTTGGCGAGATACTGCCGAAAGAGATGCCGTTGCCCAAAATCGAAGTCACATTACCGAATGCCAACAGAATGGGTGAGCCCGTTGCACTATTTAAAATTTGATAAGTGCCGCCTGATATTTTTAGGCAGTAACGTTGGCCCTGTGTCATGGATAAGGCTTGTGTATAACGAAGGTCTGTTGCTAGTTGAGTGGCTTCTGCTCCGAGAGTCAGCGAGCTGCCCGGCCAATTAATATTAATCACAATGGCAAGAATCGCAATAATCAACAATAGAATAACAAACTCGATGAGAGTAAATCCTTTTGTAGGGCGATTTAATAATAACCTCATAACTCGATGCGTCCATGACAAGAAAGGCAATTATAACAAACTTTTTGTCATATTATTAATGGCGATTTGGGGTATGCTGAGCCGCCAGATCTTCGCTTTCTTCTGCAACGACATCAATGGTGAGCCTTCGGAAAAATGAAAGCAAACTGCGTTGTGAGGCATCAGTGGATGGTGGCGAATTGAGATAAGAGTCTGATGAATGTTGCGATTGCGGTGTGTCGATCAGATAAGAAGACAGCATTGAATCACCGCTACTTGGACTGAACAAGGGCGAATTTGAGGTGCTGGTTAACATCATGGGTGAAAGCGGTGTTCCGCTTGTCGGGGTGGCCGTTGTCGCCATTGATGCGGGTGACGCGAAACTGGATGCTGATGTACTGGCTGCGGGTGAGCTTGTATTCAAGTGTAAATATTTACTCATCGGTGTCGCTGTGATGGAAGCAACAGGCGAGATTAATCTTAATATTGCCGGATGTTCCGCCGTGTGTTCTAAAACGAGCTTGCCCCTATGCTTTTGTAAAACCGTATCAATAATCGCTAAGCCTTTTCCTCTGCCGCCTAAGGATAAACGTTGTGTCTTGCTTGAAGTAACTGCGTGTCGTTCGCCCATAATAGTTCGGTAATCAATGGCAGAAAGTTTTTCAAAATGTTGTTGAAAAGTGCCTTCACGAAAGCCCAGTCCTTTCTGTTTATCGGCAACGACGATTTCAACTTGGATAGTATCGCTATGAAAATGCAGATAAAATTTGCTGGCATCGGCATCAAACGAATTCTTTACTAATTCATAAAAGTTTTGTTTTAAAGCCCAATAAGATGCTGAAAGCATAATGGTGTCGGGTAGATCTTCTGGGAGTTGAATATCGTATCTTGCGAAAAACAGCTGTATGCTAATGTCAGAAAGCGTTTTTAATTCTAATGGCTTATCGGTTGCAATGGCTGTTTTGACCTGGTCTATCGTTTCGTCTTTTACTTCAAGCGGAATATAAGACGTATGATTAGCGTGAGCTTTAGCCGCATTCTCTTCATTAATATCATCAAGCGTAAAACGGGTAAATGATTTTTCAAGCTCAGGTTCACTCAATTGATCGAGATACTTTTTCAGGGATGCCAATTCAGCGGTGAGCATTTTGGCATTAGCGGCGAGATAAGTTTTTATCTCGCTTAGCGTGATTAAATCTTTTAAAAGCGCAATGCGTGGAGGAATATTGAATTCGCGCACTTCGCTAATAAGACAAGGATAAGATAGAGATGAGCGCATGGATCGATACTCTACTATTAAAATGTTGAACTAGTATAAAGCAAAATGAAGCAGAAATGACACTTCTCTAAAAAAAAACTATTTCGCGGGAATAAATCTCCACTATCTAAAATAAAGGGCAAAACATACCCAGCCCAGTTCAAATCTGTCGATAAATAATGAAAAAACTTCGACAAATTGATTTTATTTTTTTGAATTGGCTCTCACATCAGTTGGCGTTCATTCACTTTTTTCTCTTTTTAAAACAGCCATGGTTAAGCGATTGATGGATATCATCTGTTTTTGTTCATTGACAATTTCAATGCCCCAGACTTGCGTGGTTCGACCCAGATGATAAGGCTTTGCTGTGGCAATCACATAGCCTTCACGGATAGAGCGAATGTGATTGGTGTTAATGTCCAAACCAACACAATAAAATTGTTTTGCATCCACGGCGCAATTGGCAGCTGTGCTACCGACCGTTTCCGCCAGCACGCAAGAGGCACCACCATGCATGATGCCAACGGGTTGACGGGTTTTTTGATTCACCGGCATGCGCGCCACTAAAAAATCTGCCCCAATTTCCATGAATTCAATGTCTAAAAAATTCGACATCGTATTGCTGTTACGGTTGGTTAGCATTTCAAGCGTCATATCGCGCTGCCAAATGGTCATTTGTCCTATCCATTCTCTAAATAATTTTTAAAAAAACAGAGAGGCAGAGCAGGGTTACTTTTTGCGCGCTACCAAGCGCTCACAAAAAAATGAATCTAACCCTGTCCATATCATTCAAATTCCTACGTAGCACGGACTAAGACCCCCACGCTTTTTGTGGGGGGCTTAGTCCGCGAACCCCTACGTAACTCCGCCCCTCCTACGTACCGTGGCTTGTCCACGGTATCCAGAAAACTCTCGAACCAGGTTTGACCCCTGAAGCAGCGCTTTATTTAAATGGGCGGTGTATTTTCCTTGGATTCCAACGGGTAAGTTTTAAGCTCAAACCATAATCCATATAATACCGCGAGCGAGCAGGCAAAAGCCGTGCCTAAAATCCAAGAAAAATACCACATCGTTTTACCTCTAATAAAGACTGTTTTGATTCTGGTTAATATAGCTGCTGGTGACTTTGCCGCGTAAAACATAGTAGACCCAACTGGTATATACAATAATAAGCGGTAAAAAAATCATCGTTGCAATCAGCATGATAAGTAAAGTGAGATGACTCGATGACGCATCCCAAACGAGTAAACTGCTATTGGGGTCGGTAGAAGAAGGCAGTATGAATGGAAACATACTGATGCCAACCGTCGTAATGATGCCCGCAATGGAAATAGCGCTCATTAACCAGGTTAATTTTGGCAAACGCAATCCTGCCAATAAAATGGTGAAAATGGCGCCGAGGTACCCACACAATGGCGCTGCCATGGTGAGCGGATAGCGAGAGTAATTGAGCAACCACGCACCCACCTGCAGCACAACGGTTTTATGTAAAGGATTGGATGGCGCATCTAGCACGAGTGTGTCGGTTGAAACATATCCGGCTAGACGCATGGCAACCCATGCTCCAGCCACACTAAACAGCACGATGGTAATGCATGCAAATAAGCGTACATAAGTTCTCGCACGTTGCTGAATAATGTCGGTGGTTTTGATGGTAAGAAAGGCCGCGCCATGCATGGCTAGCATCGCAACACTCACCAGCCCACACAGTATCGCAAAAGGATTGAGTAATCCCCAGAAAGTTCCACTGTAAAAAGAACGAAGTGTCTCATCATAATGAAAAGGAACACCTTCCAGCACATTGCCTACCGCAATGCCAAAAACCAACGCGGGCACAAATCCACTGACAAACAGACAAAAATCCCAAACCGAACGCCACATGGTATTGTCAATTTTGCTGCGGTATTTAAAACCCACCGGGCGCAAGATTAATGCGAGCAATACCAGCAGTATGGCAAAATAAAAACCGGAAAATGAGACCGCATAAATTTCAGGCCAAGCTGCAAAAATCGCGCCACCACCTAAAACTAACCAAATTTGATTGCCTTCCCAGACCGGGCCTACGGTATTTAAGACAACGCGGCGTTCTTCATTCGTGCGTGCAACACGATGCAGTAAAATACCAATACCAAGATCAAAGCCGTCCATTACCGCAAAGCCAATCAAAAGCAAACCCAGTAAGACCCACCAGATAACACGCAGTGTCACATAATCGATTGGTAAATTCATAGTTTCATTCCTTGGGTGTTTTGCATGTATTCAGGTCCTAGGCGGATGTATTTCACCATGAGAAACACTTCAACCACGGCCAGCGATGAATAAAGTAAAATAAAGCCAGCAATGCTCGTGTAAACATCCGACAAACTGGTGGATGAGACGCCTAAAAAGGTAGGTAGCATTCCCTCAATTACCCAAGGTTGTCTGCCAACTTCGGCGACGACCCAGCCTAGCTCTGCTGCAAGCCAAGGCAATGGAAAGCTTAAAAAAGCGATCCATAAAAACCATCGCTGATTGATTCGTTGTCGAGATGTCAATACGACAGCCGTCAGAAATAAAGCGATAAAGAAGAAGCCACAAGCCACCATCATTCTAAAGCTCCAAAATAAGAGCGATACTTTAGGCACAGTGTCCCAGGCGGCTGATTGAATTTGTTCTGGCGTCGCATCCGTTACCTTTTCCGTATAGCGTTTTAGTAGCAAGCCGTAGCCCAAATAACCTGAATATTGATTGAGTGTGGCGAGTGAATCGGCATCCTTGGGATTGGTGGTGAGAATTTGTAAGGCGCCATAAGCTTGTATGCCTTTGGCAATATCAGCTTCGGTAAGCTTAACTAGATCATTGATGCCAAGAACCGGTGTGTTGAGGGAGCGCGTGGCAATTAAGCCCAGGGCATACGGAATTTTAAGCGTGCCGCGTGTGACATGCGCATTTTGATCTGGAAACCCAATGATATTAAATCCGGCGGGTGCGGGTTCTGTTTCCCACATACCTTCAATCGCAGCAATTTTCATGCGTTGGTGCGAATTGGCTAGATAGCCACTTTCATCACCGAGCACAACGACTGACAAGGCAGAAGCCAGTCCAAAGGCCGCAGCGACTGCCATGGATCGTTTGGCTAATTCCACATTGCGATTGCGTAATAAATAAAAAGCACTAATGGATAAGATAAACAATGACCCTGTGACATAGCCCGCACTGACTGTGTGAACAAATTTGGCTTGCGCAACAGGATTAAAGAGTACCGCCGCGAAATCAGTCACTTCCATCCGCATGGTTTGAAAATTAAATGCTGCACCCACAGGATGCTGCATCCATCCATTGGCAATCAAAATCCATAGCGCTGACAAGTTTGAACCTAAAGCCACCAGCCAGGTGACGATGAGATGCTGTGCTTTGGATAATTTATCCCAACCAAAAAAGAAGAGCCCGATGAACGTGCCTTCCAGAAAAAATGCCATCAAACCTTCGATAGCCAGTGGTACGCCAAAGACATCGCCTACATAGTGTGAGTAGTATGCCCAATTAGTACCAAATTGAAATTCCATGGTAATACCTGTTGCAACGCCCATGGCAAAATTGATACCAAACAGGGTGCCCCAGAATTTTGTCATATCACGCCAGATCTTTTTGTCCGTCATCACATAGATGGTTTCCATGATGCCAAGCATGATAGACATGCCGATGGTCAGGGGTACAAAAAGAAAGTGATACAAGGCAGTTAAGCCAAATTGAGCGCGTGAAATTTGAACTACATCAAAATTAATCATGGGGAGTGTCCAGATGGAGATTGAAAATATGAAACGCAGTGTTAGAAGACATTGTATTTTTTGCCAAAGGTTTGGAAAAGCAGAAATACCAAATGCCGTATAAAAGCAGCAACTTAATGCACAGTATTCCAGCAATTTCTTTAGCAATGGTTGAGCGTCTTTGCACTTAAGTCACCTGTTATATCTAGTGTTGCTACCTGGTTAAACGGGTATTTCGAGAGTGATAGTTTGGTTTTGGTTTGTCAGTTTTACATCTTTATCACAAATATGCACAATGCGTAAACCATCAATTGCATCGCCCACATGAAAATATTGGCTATTGATCATGGCAATTTTGGTGTTATCGGAAAGAAAAATGCCGTTTAAGACATACTGACTTTTGAATTTGTCCTCATTGATGACCATCTGCATGGTGGGTGCGGCGAGTACTTTAACGGGTTTGGCGGTCGTTGCTAAATGCGACTTCAGCACTGGCAAATAGTTAAGCGCCAATACGGTCACCAAAACAGCACTGACAGCGATAAGGCTGGTTAATGCCCAGTTAGGTCTTAAGGTTTGCCTTTCTTGCAGCGGCGCGGATAAGTTTTTTTCACGGTTCTTCTGGGTCTTTTGTAAAGCTCTATAGATTATACTCACAGTACATTACCTCATCGGCGCAACTTTTAATAATATTCTCGTCAATCACATAGGTTTCTGCGATGAATCCTGCTAACAGGGCTCTGTCACATAAAATATTAATCGAACGCGGACTACCTTGGGTTACTTTAAAAATCATTTCAATCGCTTGATCTGAAAACGAAATATATTGCATCGCATCAGGATTGGCTGCCGTTTTGATTAAGCGGTGCGTGATGTAACTTTTAACATCATGCTTGTCAAGCGCGCTTAATTTAAAATAAACGGCGACTCTTTGTCGTAACTGGCGCAGTTGTGGCAGTTGTAACATATGATCTAGCTCAGGCTGGCCGACCAAAATCAACTGCAGTAATTTTTCTTTATCGGTTTCAAGGTTAGACAGCAAGCGTATTTGTTCTAATTGATCCACGCTAAGATTTTGTGCCTCATCAATCACTACCACGACATTATTGCCTTTGTTGGATTGTTTGAGTAAAAACTTATTCAGCACTTCAATGAGGCCATACTTATTTTTTTCACGCGTCCAAATACCAAGATCACGCACAATCATTCGCAGTAATTGTTCTTCTGAAAAGCTCGGATTTAAAATCAAGGCAAATTTGGTTTTGCGATCAGATTGACGCAATAATTTGCGACACAATGTGGTTTTGCCAGTGCCGACTTCCCCTGTGACAACTAAAATGCCTTTCCGATGTTGAATACCGTATTGAAGATTTGCGATGGCTTCGCGATGGTATTTGCTTGAAAAGAAAAAATCAGGATCAGCGGTGACATTGAAGGGGTTTTCTTTAAGTTGGTAAAAATCATGATACATACATTATTCCAGTTAATCAAAATCATCCAATATTTATATTCACTTCCACGACAGTGGAAGTGACACAAAAAACGGGGTGGCAGGATAGGATGGCTTTTTCGCGCGGAGCTTGCGAGCACGGAAAAGTTATCCTGTCCTGACAGGACCCCAGTCAATTTATGCTTGTGATTTTATCTCCAATTAACAATGTCATAACAACTAGTCCCATAACCACAACCATCCTGTTTCATGCAAGTCCAGCAAGCTTGACAAGAGGGATCGTTGAAAGTGCAGCGATCACAGACTTTTTCGCAGGGAGAATGGATGTAAGTACCGCAAGGTGTTTCACGAAAATAACCTTTCCAGCACGCTGTAGGATAGGTGCATCCATTAGGGGTGCAGCTTGTTAATATTGCCAAGCAGGTAGCAGCAATCAACACATATCCGATTTTCATGTGAGCCCATCCTCTTGATTTGCAACAGTATAGAATATTTTGTGCATCTTTTGGAACAAATACTATGGCTTTTCATCAATTGTTAATTTCATTGATTTTCTGATAAACATAATTAACTAAAATGCGTTATTACGGAACTGCTGGCCCTAATCTTGCATATTGCACATTGATCGTAATGGAATTGGATGATTTTAAAATGGTGTTATCTTTGCTTAATATGACCACGGAGACGGTATGAGATCCGCGATCGACATTATTTAATGCCAGGTCAGATCCTTCTGCTGGACTGCCATAAGGCTTGCCATCCAGATAGAGTTGCGTTTTGTCGCCGCTTTGCAAATCCGGCACAATCATCACTTTGATGGGAATTAAGCGCTGATTTTGGAAAGTCTCTTGATCGGCGGGCGCCGCTAGAATAAAAGTCGTATAAGCCACTCTTGGTGCATCGGGTGCGCTGGATGGGCTAGTGGATGTGGATGCAGATGCAGGCTCCGATGGTTTGGTGGGCGGTGACGGTATGGTTGTTGGTACCGTTGAGATAGAGGCGGTGGAATCAGTCGGTATAATCACGGCTTGCGCATTCTGCTGAGGAGTATCGGTATAAACAATGTTGCCGTTTTTATCGGTTTGTTTATAGATGGTTTCTGCTGTGCATGAAAATGAAAAGAATAATAGGGTCCATAGTAGTATTTTCATTTTGGTGTTGTCCTTTTAAATTGACTGGGGTCCCTGTCACCCCGTTTTTTTTAAATTCACTTCAACTCCGTTGAAGTGCTTTCATTACCTTTTATAAAGCCATAATGGTCGCTGAATAACTCGGATCAATTTGAGCAACCATGCTAGTTAATCGTCTGGATTGTGCAACGCCATAACGATCTGTCCAAGTCACAACAACATCTAATGTCTTATAAGTCGGGTTAGTAAAAGGTGTCACGGTCCAGGTCACAGTAAAGGTTGCACCAGAATTTGTGATAGTGGAATTGCCACTCGCGATATTCGCATAAGAATTGGTTCCCGATAAGGCGCTATAGTCCCGCAGTGTTTCAATTTGGTTGACGGCCAGTTGAGTTGCCGTTGCTTGTTGATAGGCTAAGCTATTGCTGTAGGCGAGATAATTTTGAAACTTTAGCAGAGCGAGGACGCTGCCGACGATAATTAACAAAGTCATCAGTACTTCAATCAAGCCTTGCCCACTCGTTTTAGTTCGCAACATAGTTTTAAAAATCCCTCCAGCTGCCCGGCACTCTAGCATAATAGTTGGTTGTGGTTTGTTGGACAGAAGATAAAGTGGATGCACTATAAGTGATGCTACTGCTACCTGAAAAACTCAATGCATCCGATGCAATTAAGCCGCCGACGATATCGGTGCTGCCAGTGATGGTGGTGGTTGTCGTGCCAAGGACAACGATTAATCCGTATATCTGTACGCTGCCCGATACACTGAAATTGCCATTTATAATTAATAATACGGGTTGAGTAGGTGTGCCGACTGTGGCGCTCCCTGAAATGCTGGCGGTGCCAGTAGGCTGATCAATCCAGATAATGGCGCCCGCTTTCCCATTGACAGAGGAGCTGTAATTGCTAAGACCACTGAAGAGATATTTTGCGCTATTTTTCACGGTGGTCATGCTGGCGCCAAAATAACTGGCAAAAAAATCTGAAATACTAATGTTCGTGAGTGAGGCAACGTTCTGTTGGATATCACTATTGATATGGCCTGCGGTAGAAGAAACTCCGCCTTGTGCCTGTGTTTGTATGCTACCTGAAAGTGCAACGCTGCCACCTGAAACAATAGTGGTGGTTCCCTGAGTGTTATCAATCTCACTGCTACCAGAGATGGTGACATTACCTTTGCCTACTAGTGGGCTAGCTGGTGGCGTGAAAAGAACAGAGCCAAATTTCACTAACTCTTTAACCGTGCGAGTGGCTGTGCCGTCTTTGTTGGTGCCGGTGGCGGCGACCAGCAATAAAGTATAATCATTAGCAGTTGGGTTTGTGTAAACGATAGAAAATTTGCTGCCATTGGCTAAGGTGACATTCGTTGTATTACTACTAGTATAAGGTTGAATATGGCCACCGGAAGGGCTAGCTAAGATGGTCGCATTATTTTGTTGTAAATAGTTGATCCCAAAATCAAGGCCAGCTTCAGCCGCTTCAAAAGCTTGCAAGCTGCCATTCGCATTGGAGCTCACTTTTTGTTGCAGCATGCCATATTGCGTGCCGAAAATGGTAATTAAAATCGCTGACATCAGCAAAATGGTAGTAATTAAAAATGTGGCGGCGCCGTAAGGTTTTTTACGGTATAAATTTATCATTTCGAATCCTGACATGCTCAGTGATCGTCTTTGTCGTGGTGGTATCATTAGCGAGTGTACCTGTCATGCTAATGTCAACGCTACGAATAGTAATGCCAGCGGTACCGGGTCCGGTTAAAATGGTTTGGGTATTTAATGTAAAAGTGAGGTTAGTAATCAATAGTACATTTGGGTCTGTTATATTTTCCCATGCACTTGCTGCTGCGTTACATGCAAATGAGGCGCCCCACGGTCGGCTCTGTAATGTTTGTCCGTTTAAACGATAACCGTATCGTTCATCGTCAGAAGAAGCGCTAATAGAAGGTAGCGCCCCATTTTGATTATGATCGTAAGTGAATAAAATGCAATTGCCCCCCGTGACGCTGATATCCGTGGTGCTAGTCATGAAGGGATTATTGTTTTGATCGAGATTGAGATCGTTGCTGGCGTTAGACCAAAAACCCGCACGCCGAATATCGCTACTCATGATATCCATCGCTGTTTGTAATTGTTGGTTTAAGCGATTGGTATTAATCACTTTGCGATAATGCTGAAGGTTCGTCACAAAGATTGATACTAGGGCAGCTAATACAATGATATTAACCACTAGCGCAATGACCAATTCAGGTAACGTAAATCCGGATTGTTTTCGATATGTTAAGGTCATGGGCATGCCTGATAACCACTCATTGAAGAACACAGTTGATAATTACCCAGTTGATTGATGAGTAAGCTGATAGAAGTACTTTGGCCATATAATGTCATTGTCACTTTAGCGCCACTCACATTGGCCGCACCCCGTGAGCCTTCTATTTGAAAGCCGTTGCCCGTTAATCCCGTGGTTGAAAAAGAAATTTGTTGCGCTTGCGCCGCTTGGGTCGTGCCGAGATTGCAGGCACTTGGCACAGTGCAATTGCAACTGGAGCTTGTGTTTAAACCATAACACCATGAGTCACCCGTTTGAAACGAAACAAACACGGTAGTATTTTGTTTGATGGCTTCGCTTCTGGCGTATTGCATTGAAGCAAACAAATTATCGGCTGTCATCATTAAACGGTGGTTTTGTAAAAAGGTATTAAAGGAAGGGACAGCAATAATAGTTAAGATCGTAATGATGATAACGACAATGAGTAGTTCTAGTGTGGTTATGCCTAAATGACTTTTTATCGTTGGCAAGAGTAGTAACTTCCCGAATAATTGCATATAATTAGGCATATTTGCGTGCAGGCATACGCTGAAGTTTGCACGTTAAAGTCTATTGTAGTCAATATTGCCTGCAATGAAAAGGAGCGATCTTTGATCTTACCATGGCAGAAACAGCGTAGTGATGAAAGTCTAGTGGGATTGGACATAGGGTCTGATTTTATAAAGTTGTTGTCTATTAATTCATCCATAAAGCCATATCAAATTAAAAATTTTGCAATATCGCCTATTCCTGCAGGCGCAATAGTCAAAGGTGAAATAAAAGATCCTGCCGCCATTGGCGCTGTGTTGAAAGAGCTTTTCAAAAAAAACCAGATTGAATCCAAGTTTGTTGCACTAGCGATTCCCCGCTCATCCGTCATTATCAAAAACATCAATGTCGATAAAAGGCTAAACACCACCGAAATTGAGTCGCGTGCTTGGATTGAAGCCAACCATCATTTTCCTGATTTAGTGGGAAAGATTTATCTCGATTTTACCGTGACGCCTTCTGAGCAAGACGATTCACAATTGGGTTTAATGTTGGTGGCTTGCCGAAAAGACCAGGTGAATCCTTATCTTGAAGCACTACAAGAAGGGGGTTTAAGAGCGAAGTTAATTGATCTTAATAGCAATGCCCTCGATAGAGCCTTGGCCTTTATTACAGAAACCATGCCGGATATAAATACAATTGCCCTGCTAAACTTGGATGTGACTTTAAGTACCTTTTTAGTCGTACATGAGAGCAAACAGATTTATGCACATGATCACAGCTTTGATGGCCATCGATTGCAAACGCGTATTAATGATTACTTGCAGTCTGAAGGTGGGAAGGTCGCATCACTCAATGATTTAGCGTATTTTGAGATATTAAAGTCGGCGTTATCGGCGCATCTTCGTCACACATTACATTTTTTCTATTCCAGCCGCCCTAATATTAATATTCAAAAATTAATATTATCCGGAGATTTAGCCATGATCCCTTGTCTGGATGCTTTTATTCAGCAGGAGATTGGCATTGCGCTGCAAATAGCAAAGCCTTTCATCAATATGACCTTTGCCGATCGAATTGATGTGGCGACCTTAGAACAATCTTCTCCTACCTTGATGCTAAGCGCGGGCCTCGCATTGAGTGAGGACAACTCCATTATGAGTGATCCACTCTTATAATCCAGGGATTTACACTATGACGCAAATCAATTTGTTACCCTGGAGAGAAAAGGCTAGGAAAAAACTCAAAATCAATCTTGGTATTTTATTTGCGATGGGTATTAGTGTGACATTGTTCATCATTATTATTTTTCATCTATTGCTCAGTGGTTTAATCAACCGAGAAAATGCGAGAGGCGATTTTTTACAAACAGCCGTGAATGAGCGTAGCGCTCTCTATCAAGCAGAGAAAGCCAAAAAGAAAAAACAAGACGCCATGGAATTGGAATTAAGCTTTCTCTATAACTTAAGAAGTAGCAGTTATCATGACGTACAATTATTAAATCAATTAACTACGCTAGTGCCCGCCACCATTGTTTTAGATCAGGTGGCAAAAACAGGTCATAAAATTGTGATTGTTGGCCGCACTCAGGCGGAACTTGAAATTACGTTGTTCATGAAAAATATCACTCAATCCAAATATTTTAATCAGCCAGTCTTGACGCGCATCAGTCAAACGCCTGACAAGATTGGAGCCAGTCGCATATTCGAATTGCAAGTGGAACAAAAAGGCGAGGGTTCTTAATCATGCGTTATGATTTCAGGCGAATTTATGAATGGCCTCTTTTACCTAAACTGGTCTTAGTTGGGATAGTGTGTCTCCTGGTTTTCTATTTGGGTTATTTGTTTGATATTTCGGATTTGAATGTCAAATTAAAAGCGTCTATTCAACAAGAATCCGATTTGAAAGATCAGATCCGTTCTTTGGCGAATAACCAGGCGCAACTGGATAAACAATTGACGAAGTTTCCTGTGCTAGAAAGCACGATTGCAAAACAACAAAAACAATTGACGCGGCCTGCTGACTTACCGGAACTGCTGAATGAAATTATTGCTCTGGGTAAACAAAATAGCGTTGACATCCTCAGTTTTTCACCAGGTCCCGTGGATGAAAAAGGCACCTATCCCAAAGTGGAAATTAAAATGACGGTAGCCGGCTCTTACGATCAATTGGCGAAGTTTATCAGTCAAGTGGTTAACATGCAGAGAGTCGTCGAAGTCAATAATATGACGATCGCCAAAATTGTCGAAGAGAAAAAGCTGACGACCGGGACGGTTTCCGATAATGTTTTAACGGCAGACCTCAACCTGATAGTGTATGAGGCGAAAAAACTATGAAATGGGCGAAATCACACGGTATCTATATCAGCATAATGTTGATTGGTTTGACGGGGTGCGGACGGAGCGAGTCTTTTCACGACTTACGCCAGTTTTTGCAAAAAACCGATCAGGAAGCCATTCAGAATGAAAAGTCAAAACAGCCCAGCCTGATTTCCCAGCCTGAAGCCGTGACTTATATTTCACAATCCGGCAGGACGCCATTTGAAGAGACGAGCTCGGTGTCTTTAACGGATACTGCCTCAACACGTAATCCCATTAATCGATATCCATTAAACTTATTGCGCTTTGTGGGGGTCATATCACAAAATAACGAAGTCTCAGCCTATATACTCACACCGGACGATAAGCTTTATTCAGTGGCAGTAGGCGATATCATTGGAGATCACAGCGGCAAAGTTGTTAGAATTGATTCCAATGAATTGGAGATCGTTGAGCAAGCTTCAGAGGGTGGTAAGCCTGCTACCCAACATATTGTGACATTGCAACTAAAGGACGCACCAAGCAATGCTAAAAACTAAAAAATTACTTTTGCTGATTGCCACGACCGGGTTATGTTTAACCTTGGCGTACGCACAGACACCCATTGACTACTCGAATGAAATTGCCTTAGCAACCAGACATACCGGCAAACTGTCTTTTTATTTTCAAAATATTGAAATGCGAGCTTTATTACAATTAATTGCAAAAAACTCGGGTCTCAATTTCATTATCAGCGATGCTGTTAAGGGTAATGTCACGCTGAATTTATCGAATGTCAGTTGGCAACAAGCACTGGATGTCGTGTTAAAATCCCATGGCTTGGCTTCTCGACGTACCGGCAATGTGATCTACATCAGTACATTGGAAGAGATTACCTCAAACGAAACAAAACAACTGCAATCGGATCAAGCCATTTCCAATTTAGAACCATTAAAGTCCACGATTTTTCATCTTAAGTATGCGAATGCCGCAGACATCGCCGCATTGCTAAAAGGTTCACAGAGTACTCTATTAACAGCCAGAGGCGACGTGGCTGTGGATGCGCGTACCAATAGTTTGATTCTGCGAGACACCCGTTCAACTTTATCAACGGTTGAGCGTGAAATCAGAGTTTTGGATATCCCAGCAAGACAGGTATTAATTGAAGCGCGAATCGTCAATATCGATTCTACCTATGAAGAACAGCTTGGCGTGCGTTTTGGTGTGAGTAATTCAAGGCATCTATCGGGTACTTTTGCTGGAGCGAGCGCCATTAATAGCGGCACATCTCCTTCGCAATTACTTGATCCAACACAACGATTAATTTTTAACGTACCCGCGCATCAATTATTTGATGGCACGAATCCAGGCAGTATCGCTGTCGCTTTAGCAAAAGTAGGGCCTGCATTGCTCGATCTTGAGTTGTCGGCACTGGAAGGCGAAAATCATGCGAAGATTATTGCAAGACCTCGCGTCATTACGTCAAATCAGAAAAAAGCGATCATTCAAACAGGACAAGAGATTCCTTACCAAGAATCCACCTCCAGTGGCGCCACCTCTGTGACCTTTAAGAACGCGGTATTAAGTTTAGAAATTACCCCGCAAATTACACCGAACAATAAAATTATTTTGACCGTCAAAGCCAACGAAGATACACAAGGCGCATCCATTACAACTGGCGCTTCCTCAACAACAGGCGCAACCACGGTTCCTATCATTAATACAGAATCCGTTGAATCCAGTTTGCTCTTAAACGATAAAGAAACGATAGTCTTGGGCGGTATCTATAGACAAACGAAGACGAATACAGTAGACCGTATACCATTCTTGGGTTCTTTACCTATCGTTGGCTTCTTGTTCAGCAACAAAGGCGTCCATGATGAGAAACACGAATTGTTGGTTTTCATCACGCCAAGAATTATTAGACCGCTTTCGGAAGTATCACCATACAAGGGAGAAGATTAATCTACTATGCTGTCTAAAATAATGAAACTCAGTTTATGTCTTGGCGTCATTTGCAGCATTGCGGCTTGTAGCACGACAAAATCTGCTAGCGCCAGCGCTGAAGATAAAAAGATAGCAACGGCAAAAATTAACACGCAGTTAGGCATGGCCTACCTTGAACAACATAATATTCAACGAGCAAAAAGAAAATTATTAATGGCTTTAGATGAGGCGCCCAATATTCCTGATACTTGGTATTCCATGGGGTATTTTTTAGAGATCACGGGCGATAAAGAGCAAGCAAAAACCTATTATTTAAGATCCGTATCACTTGCGCCACAGCGTGGCGATGTGCAAAACAATTATGGCACATTTTTATGTCGCAATGGTCAGTACAAAGCTTCCATCGAGCATTTTCAATTAGCGGCGAACGATATCAATTATATTGATACCGCATCGGCCTATGAAAATGCGGGTTTATGTGCTTTAAAAATCCCCGATAAAAAACTCGCGCTCATGTATTTTAATAAATCTTTGCAACAAGACCCAGAGCGCGCGAGTATTAACCTTGAGCTTGCAGAATTAAATTATCAGAAGGGTGATTACGTCACTGCCAGAGGTAATTTAGAAGAATTTTTACGATTATCTCCACCAACGAAAGAGTCATTCCGTTTAAGCGATCAGCTAAATGCAAGATTAGGCGAAAAGTATTTCTCTGAAGAGGGCTAAGCCGTGGACATGAAGAGTCTGTTGGAATATAGCGTGAAGCACGGTGCGTCTGATTTACATTTGTCAGCCGGCTTAAAACCCATGGTGCGCATTGACGGCGAACTGGTCAATGTAGCAGATTCAGAAGTCTTGGACGCAGAAAGTACTCAGCGCCTCATTTACAGTATTATGGATGAAGACCAGCAAAAGCAGATTGTAGACACACTGGAAATGGACTTTGCTATCTCTATACCTAACCTATCGCATTTTCGGGTGAATGCTTTTAATCAAATTAATGGCATGGCTGCGGTTTTTCGTACTATCTCATCCACTGTGCCGACGTTAGATGATCTTGAATTACCCCCTATTTTTAAAGACTTGTTAGATTTGCCAAACGGATTAATTTTGGTGACGGGCCCCACGGGATCTGGCAAAAGTACAACGCTTGCCGCAATGATAGATTACATTAACAGAAACCAAGCCGTACATATTATTACAGTAGAAGACCCGATCGAATATGTCTATCAAAGTAAAACCAGCTTAATTAATCAGCGCCAAGTACATCGTGATACGCACGATTTTGCAACCGCGTTACGGTCTGCGTTACGAGAAGATCCTGATGTAATATTAGTCGGTGAAATGCGTGATCTTGAAACCATCCGTTTAGCTCTTACGGCGGCAGAAACGGGACACTTAGTCATGGCAACGCTACACACCAGTTCTGCACCGCGTTCCATTAGTCGTATCGTGGATGTTTTCTCTGCGGCTGAAAAAGATATTATTCGAAATATGCTGTCTGAATCATTGCAGGCCGTCATTTGCCAATCGCTAGTGAAAAAAATACCGGAAGGGCGTATCCCTGCATTTGAGATCATGATTGGAACCAGTGCGATCCGTAATTTAATTCGTGAAGACAGAATAGCGCAAATGTATTCTGCCATTCAAACAGGCAGTGAAAAAGGAATGTGCACTTTGGATCAATACTTACAAAAATTGGTGGTTGCTGAGAAAATCACAAAAGAAACAGCGAGAAGTGTTGCCGTTAACAAAGATCAATTTATTTAAAAATATCAGCATAGCGTTGAAAAAGTGACAAAAGTTGCTATTAGACAGAATAACTAGTGTATAATTAAGTTATTGACATGAGGTTAATGGATAAGACCTCGCCCAGTTAACAAGACACATAATTGGTGGTTTTTTAAGGAGGAAAGCATGAAGCAGGTTATGAAACGGTTAAAAGGTTTTACGTTACTTGAATTGATGATTACCGTAGCAATTGTTGCAATTCTTGCTGCTATTGCCGTACCTTCTTATCTTAACTACACTCGTCGATCCTACTTCTCTGAAGTGGTTTCCGCATCGGGTCCTTTCAAAGTGGGTATCTCCGAGTGCTACCATGAAACAGGCACGTTAACGGGCTGCACTGGCGGTAGTAACCATATTCCTCCTAATATTACGACAGCAACTGGCGCAGTTGCGAGTGCCACCGCGACTGATGGGGTTATTACTATTACACCTATCGAAGCGCATGGCATTCTTTCTACTGATACTTATATCTTAACACCGACTGTTGTGAATAATGAACTGACCTGGGCTGTATCGGGCGGTGGTGTCACCAGCGGTTACGTATAATCTCATTTAAGTCGTTGGGTATTCTCTCTTTAATACCCAACGAACCTTCATCGCCTTATCACATTCTCTATTTCACTAAACTGATTTGATTCATATTGATTTTATTTATAAAAATCTTATGTCTATCGGATTTAAAATCATAGAAGATATTTTTGTAAATTCCCCCCGAGTTTTTATTAAAGTTGTATAATTAATAGTAAGACATTGGGAGTAATATTTGTTCAGGACAAGTATTATAGAGTTTGGGAGTAGGGGTTATTTAGGAGATTTATATTAGCTGTATTTTAAATCTTACGGGAGATGACAATATGTTGATGTTACAGACCAAAAAAACAAGCGCCGGCTTTACGTTGCTTGAATTGATGATTACCGTGGCAATTGTATCAATTCTAGCTGCCATAGCAGTACCTACTTATCTAAATTACACACGGAGAGCTTATTTTACAGAATTAGTTGCAGCGACTACACCATTTAAGATAGGTGTTGTGGAATGCTATCAAAACCTCGGTACAATAACGGGTTGTAATGGTGGTAGCAATAATATACCCGCTAATATTACAACGACAACGGGGAATGTGGCTACAGCTGCAGTGGTCAATGGTGTTATCACTGTCACACCGGTTGCAGCTCATGGCATTCTCGCCACCGATACTTATATACTGACCCCACTTCCAGTGAATAATACTATCACTTGGAGTTCATCCGGCGGTGGTGTAACCAATGGATATGCTAGCTAAGCCAATTAGCATGGTAAATAGGGTTTTGCCTTTTTTATAAGCTGAGACCAAGGGTTTATTTTGCGATGAAGTTATCACAAAATAAATCCTTCACATATCCACTTTCACAAAAGTGAAAGTGGATATAAAAAAACGGGGTGTCAGGACCCCAGTCAATAGTGGGGTGTCCAAGTGGAAAACTCCTCATCCAAAAGTGCTTTAAGCGGTTTTGCAGCTCATTTGGCTGAGAATGCATTATTGGATAAACAAGTCGCTTTGAATGCGTTAAGCGAAGCGATTGCCAGTAAAACATCTTATATTGATTACCTCGCAAAACATAAAATTCTAGATGAGTCACAAGTCGCATGGGCAACCGCCGAATATTTTGGTTTGCCGCTTTGTGATATCAGTGCATTTGATCATGAACTCATCCCACTGGAATACCTTAATTTCCCCCTCGTTAAAAAAAAATTAGCGTTACCCGTTTTTCAAAAAAGCGGTCTTTTGTATATGGCAATCATTGATCCGACCATTGAGAATTTATATGAAGCCCGCTTTTTAACGGGATTGAATTTGCGTTTTCTGATTGTGGAAGCAAGCAAGCTTGCAGCGGAAATAGATGAAATCCTGAATGCGAGAATTTTAACGGAGATTAGTGTACAAAGTGAGGAGATGTTTGAAACGCTAGAGATCAACGCTTATAAAGAAGAAAATGCCGATCTCAGTGATTATGATGCCGAGAGTGCGCCTGTTATCAATTATCTCAATAGAGTATTGTTAGACGCTATTGAAAAAGGAGCTTCCGATATTCACTTTGAGCGTTATGAAAACACTTACCGCATTCGTATTCGTCAACAAGGTATATTACGTCCCATTACCTCTCCTCCCTTGAAGTTAGCCAATTATTTATTAGCGCGAGTGAAAGTAATGTCAAATCTGGATATCACCGAACATCGCATTCCGCAAGATGGACGATTTAAATTAATCATATCAAAAAAACGTTCAGTGGATTTTCGTGTCAGCGTCTGTCCAACCATTTTTGGCGAAAAAGTCGTGCTGCGTATCTTAGATCCCGTGAGCATCACGCACGGCGTTGAAAAGCTAGGCATGGATGAAGTACAAACAGCCAATTTTATGTCAGCATTACAGCGCTCTCAAGGCATGATATTAGTCACTGGCCCAACGGGTAGTGGTAAAACCGTGACGTTGTATTCCGCATTAAATTATTTGAATTCTCAAGAAAGAAATATCTCAACAGTCGAAGACCCAGTAGAAATTCCCATGCTCGGCATCAACCAGGTGCATGTTAATCCGCGTGCTGGCTTAACGTTTGCAACCGCATTACGTTCATTCTTACGACAAGATCCAGATATTATCATGGTGGGTGAAATTCGCGATTTGGATACGGCAGAAATTGCCGTCAAAGCCGCACAAACAGGACACTTAGTGTTATCCACCTTGCATACAAACAGCGCGCCAGAGACCATCAATCGACTCATTAACATGGGTATTGCCTCATACAATATCGCCAGTGCACTCACCATTATCGTAGCGCAGCGCTTAGTTCGTATTCTCTGTACTGACTGCAAAGTGAAGCTAAGTCTTCCTGACGAAGTATTAATTGCTGAAGGTTTTCAAAAAGAAGAAGTAGGTACTTTTGACGTTTATGGTCCTACGGGTTGTGAGCGATGTTATGCTGGATATTTGGGTCGCTTAGGTATTTTTGAAGTTCTTCCCATCACAACAGAAATGTCTTATTTGATTTTAGAAGGGACTAACACAGCAGAAATTGTCAAGCAAGCGCGAAAAGAAGGTGTCATTGGTCTGCGTGAGGCTGGTTTAAACAAAGTAAAGGAAGGTGTGATCAGTCTAGATGAATTAAATCGTGTATTTAAGTAAAGAGGTTTCTCATGGCGGATACTCAACCAGTGTATCGATGGAAAGGAATCGATAAGCAAGGAAAAAGAACGGGCGGTAGTATTCAATCGTCTGATATCAATGCTGCCCGGACAGAATTAAAAAAATCAGGTACTGAGGTCATCAGTATCGCTGAGACGAAAAGTTTCTCTTTGGGTTCGCATGTGAAAAAGCGTATCAAACAAAAAGATATTTTACTGTTTACGCGGTTATTATCGACTATGCTAACTGCGGGACTACCAATAGTGCAAGCCATTGATGTTATCGCACGAGATCAAGAAAATATTGCTATGCGATCTATGTTAAATCAAATTAAAACCAATCTCGCAGGCGGTAAAACATTAACAGAAGCCTTTCGAAAGAACCCTAAACAGTTTAATAATTTATATTGCAGCTTGATCAGTACCGGTGAAAAGTCAGGTACATTAGACAAAATCTTAAATCGATTCGCCACCTATATGGAAAAATCCGCCACCCTAAAAAGTAAAATTAAGAAAGCACTAGTCTATCCCGCCGCTATCATTGCCATATCACTTATCGTCAGTTCCATTTTATTGATCTTTGTTGTACCGCAATTTCAAACCATTTATTCGTCCTTCGGCGCTGAACTTCCTTATTTTACTCGTATGGTAGTCCATGTTTCAGAAATCTTGAGGCATTATTGGTGGATGGTATTATTGTCTGTGGCGGCCGCGATTTTTGGATTTAGACGAGCCTTAGTGAAAAGCGAGGTATTTGCAGAGAAAATAGATAGTTTTAAGCTGAAAGTCCCCGTATTCGGCGAGTTACTCAAAAAAGGAATCATTGCAAGATTCACACGCACCTTAGCGATTTCTCTTGATTCGGGTATGCCAATTGTCGATGCCATGCGCTCAATGGGCGATGTGATGGATAATAAAATGTATCGAAAAGCCGTGATTCAAATTTGTAATGAAGTAGTCAATGGTAACCAGCTGAGTGTGGCAATCAACAATACTAAATTATTTCCCAATTTAGCAGTACAAATGATTGCGATCGGAGAAGCTTCCGGTTCTTTAGGTGAAATGCTAAATAAAGTCGCGGACTATTATGAAGAAGACGTCGGTCACATGGTTGATAACCTCAGTAACTTGTTAGAGCCATTAATCATGGTGGTATTAGGTGTCATCATCGGCGGATTTGTTATTGCAATGTATTTGCCAATATTCAAGATAGGATCCATTGTGAAATGAGAGCGCGCAAAGGCATGACAATAGTAGAGCTATTAGTGGTGATGGGTATTGTTGGTATCCTGACGGTGATTGCTGTTGTCATCTATACTTCGCAAATTAGACAAGGCCGTCGTAGTGATGGCATGGACTCTTTGATGGCTATGTCATTGGCTGAAGAGGAATATCGAACAAACAATGTTTTATATGGGACATTAGCACAAGTTTGGGGCGGCGTGACGACATCGTCAAGAGGGTATTATACCTTAAGTATTTCGAATATCAGTGGTACATCCTATACCTTAACGGCAACGGCAACCGGGGATCAAGCAAATGATGTGTCGGGTAGCACAGCTTGTAATAGTTTACAGTTTGCTGTTAGCAGTGGTACGGTGACTAAATCGCCAACGGTATGTTGGCCGCAATAGGATAACTATCATGGTAGATTTCAGAGTCATTCCTTATGAAATAAAAGACCCCTTAGAGTTAAATCTCGCTTTTATTCCATTTATCATGGGCGGTGGATTGTTCATTCCGAGTTTTGATTCATACGCATTAGGGGAGCTATTGAGCGTGGATTTGCAATTACCCGGTAAAGTTGAAGTATTAAGAATAGAAGGTAAAGTCGTATGGATCACCCCAAGTAATGCGTTGCATCATGTGTTACCGGGAATTGGCATACAGTTTATTGGTAGTAACGCGCAAAGCGTAAAAAGCAAAATAGAAGCCCATCTTGATAAATCAATGCAAGCCGGAGGTTACACTTACGGTATTATTGATGAAACAAAAAAAGAAAAGTAAACCTACCCTGACAGGACCCCAGTCCTTTTAAACAATGAAAGGATGGTCTTGAATGGAAAGAAACCAGGCTAACTATCCTGCTGAATAGTTTGAAGTTTTAAGTTAAATCACACAGCACTTTCAGTCAGTGATAAAATAAGATATTAAGGCAAGCTTTCGCATTCATGGCAACCAGTCAGGGGGCAAGTGATATGGAAGTAGTCGAAAAACTCAAAGATCAAAAAATCACTGCTCTCAAAGTGCTTATCGCTGACGATGATCCACCCACCAGGATATTGTTACGTGCTGCGCTGTCACAATGGGGATATGAAATCATTGAAGCCAAAGACGGCGAAGAAGCATGGGACATTCTGCAACAACCCAACACGCCCCGTTTGCTTATTCTCGACTGGTTAATGCCAAAATTAGATGGTCTTGGCCTATGCCAAAAAATTAAAGAAAAACCAGACTACCATCCTTACATTATTTTACTCACGCAAATGACAGGCACAACCAACATCGTCAAAGGTTTAGAAGCTGGTGCGAATGAATTTTTATCCAAACCTTTTAACATGGTTGAACTACGTAGCCGCCTATTTGTCGGCGCCAGAATTATTCAATATGAAACGCTCGCGAATGCGGCATCGGATGCCTTAAAAAAGAATGCCGAAATTATTGAGAAAACGTACTCTTTACTGAGGGAGTACGCAAATGAATTAAAAGAAACAGTAGAACACTTTTCAACTGATATTAATAAAGAGAAAGACGCTATCAGTCGGATACAAGCCAAAATGGAAGAAAAAGCAGGGGACTTGGAAGCTTTCATTAAAAAGAGCGATCAAGGAAATGCTAAGACATGACCTACAGTATCATAAATGAAAAACAAGAATGGCCCTATGCTTTTGCAAAGATCATTAGCGCCACCATTATTACCCTTAGCACAATCATTGTTGTTGCATGGGCGTTTTATTATTGGATTCCAAAAAACGCGCTAGTCTATTTATATGCGGTAAAACCCAATACCGCTATCTGTTTCTTTTTATCCTCCATTTCGCTCTGGTTTTATAGCGAAAAACCCAGCAAATACAATCAAGGCCTGGCGCAAGTGGCATCCGGCATCGTTTTTTTAATCGGATTTATCACCCTATTTGAATATTTTTTCAGACTTAATTTTGGCATTGATGAATGGGTACTAAATAGCTGGGGTACACATCAGCAAGAAAACTATGTTACTGCTAGAATGTCACCCTTTACAGCCATTAACTTTGTTTTAATTGGCTATACCTTTTTCTTTTTTGATAGTAACGATGTCAGCTACCGACTACATCAATTCTTGATTTCGTTCGTGTTATTTTTTACCTTTTTTAAATTCACGAATTATTTATATCGCATCAACAACATGAATGAAATATTAGGATTAAATATTTCTGTCAGTGCGGGTATCTTTTCCCTGCCAACTTTAATCGCTTTCTTCTTTCTTGCCTTGGGTATGTTATTTGTCCGGCCTAATCGCGGTATCGTCTCAATATTAACAAGCGGCGAAGCGGGAGGCGCTTTAGCTCGCCGTCTTATTCCACCGATCATGATTCTTCCTGTTATTCTAGGTTATATTGGCCTGACAGGACAATGGGGCGATTTATACGAAACGAAAACGGGGATTTCAGTTTTAGTCACCGGTACCATTATTTTCCTCATCGGCTTATTAATATATAACGCATACATCATTAATAAAGTGGATGCATTACGAAAACAAGCGGAAAAATCCTTAAAAAATAAAAACATCCAATTACAAGCGATGCTAGATCACACGAGTGCCTATATTTATATTACCGATTTACAAGGTAAATTATTATTAGTCAATAAAGAATTTGAAAAGGTTTTCCATTTGAATGCGCAAGATGTCGTTGGCAAGCGGATGATTGAATATTTTTCTGAGGAATTATCCAATAAAATTTCCGAAGACAACAGGAAAATTTTACTGAATCGTGAACCTATCGCCGTTGAAGAAGAAGTCATGGAGCAAGGTAAAAGCCGGACTTTTATTGCAAATAAATTTCCATTATTTAACGAATCCGGCGTGCTTTATGCGATAGGCGGAATTGCGACCGACATCAGCAATGTAAAACTTGTTCATGAAATACTACGCGAAAATAGCGAACGACTTTCCATTGCATTAAAATCTGCCCAAGCGGGCGTTTGGAGCTGGGATATTGTAGAAGATAAAGTGGTTTGGGATGATCACATGCATCAATTATTTGGATTAAAGCCAGGCCAATTTCCCAATAATTTAGAAGAATCAATGCGATTAATTTTTCCCGAAGACAGGGACAAAGTTATCTCCTATTTTGAAAAAGCCATACAGACTGGTGCTGAGTTTGAAACAGAATTTCGTGTTATGTATTCTGATAACTCAATACATTATTTGGATGCTAGAGGTAAAGTGTACCTGGATCTTGAGAGCAATCCCATTCGCATGTCAGGCGTTTGCATTGAGACAACAGATCGAAAAGAAGCGGAAGAACAACTGAGACGCGCAAAAGACATTGCGGAAGTATTGGCGGTCGAAGCAGAGCAAGCCAATCGCGCAAAGAGCGCCTTTTTAGCCGCCATGAGCCATGAGATTAGAACCCCACTGAATGGGGTAATTGGTATGACTGCGCTCCTCATGTATACCCAACTAACCCATGAACAACGAGACACAGTAGAGAATATCCGTATCTCCGGCGAAGCATTATTATCCGTTATTAACGATATTCTAGACTATTCCAAAATTGAATCAGAACACCTTGATCTTGAGATGACAGATTTTAATCTCAGTTCATTGGTGCAAGAGACAGTCGATATGATTGCTGCCCAAGCGCATTTAAAAGGCATTGCCATCGGTGCTTATATCGATCCTAACGTGCCAGAATGGTTTACGGGTGACCCCAATCGCATCAAGCAAATCCTGACTAATTTAGTGGGCAATGCCGAAAAGTTTACTGAAAAAGGTGAAATTAGCATTCAGCTAAAAATTATTGAGAAAAGCGAAGATGTCTGTACCTTATTGTTTGATGTAATTGATACGGGTATTGGCATTCAGCCAGAGGTACGCGAAAGATTATTTAAACCTTTTTCACAGGGCGATATTTCTACTTCCCGAAAATTTGGCGGGACTGGCCTGGGCTTGGCTATTTCCAAGCGGCTCGTGGAAATGATGGGCGGTAATATTGATGTAGAAAGCTCCCCCGGCAGAGGCAGTCGTTTTTGGTTTACCATTAAGCTTACTGAGTGTATTGCGCCTATACCTAAGATGGAATATAAGATTATTCCCGAATTAAGAGGGGTCAGAATTCTCTGCGCGGATGATAATGCCATTAACCGCGAGATTATCAAGCGCTTGACCGAGTCATGGGAGTTACGTTGCGACATTTCGACGAATGCGGCAGAAGGTTTATCCATGCTAAAGAAAGCGGTAGTGGAAGACGATCCCTATCAGCTGCTCTTGGTCGATTATGCCATGCCAGGAATGAACGGGCTTGAGATGGTGCAAATTATCAGGCAGTTAAATGATATAGAGAATACGCCGGTGGTCATGTTGTCGTCCATGGGGTCGGTATTCAGTGTGGATGACTTAAAACGGCTAAATATTCTCGCTACTATCAATAAACCATTGCGCCCGTATAAACTCTATCAGGAAATTGTCACACATTTGCTTGATCAACTGGGTATCAAAGATGTCGTTCTTAACAACAATGATGATGCCGCTGATAGTAATAGGAAAAATTATAAAATATTATTAGCTGAAGATAATGCCATTAATCAACAAGTCGCTGTGCGTATCCTAGAAAAAAATGGTTACCAATGCGATACAGTGGCAAATGGTTTATTAGCGGTAGATGCTGTAAAAAATACCCCTTACGATTTAATCCTAATGGATTGCCAAATGCCAGAAATGGATGGCTATACGGCAACACGTGAAATTAGAAAGCTAGAGGATGAATTGCATCGCTTACCTGTTCCGATTATTGCAATGACAGCACATGCACTAACGGGTGATAGAGAAAAATGCATTGAGGCCGGGATGAATGATTATATTTCCAAGCCGTTTGATATCAAACTTTTCAAGCAAACTTTATTAAAGTGGATAAATCATCGGGCATCGGAAAAAAAGCTTTCCGATAATGAAATTCAAAATGAAAAAAGCAGTTTTGATTTAGTACGATTAAGAGATATATTTGGAAATGATACCAGTGCCATACAAGCTTTTTTAAACGATTTTGTGACAATTACCGATGAGTTACTAAAAGAAATCACATTCAACCTGAATGAAGAAGACATTCCTCAGCTAAAAAGTCTTTTTCATAAATTGAAAGGTTCCAGTGGCAACAGTGGCATCACTCTAATGCATGAGCTCAGTATCGCTGCTGAAATTAAACTGGGCCAGTCAGATTTAGCGACAGTCAAAACTTTATTTGAAAAAATTATAGAAGAACTGGATCGCCTGAAGATCGAAATTTCGTTAGTGGGGTTTGACAATTTAAATTAATTTCTTGGCCTTGATTCACGAGACTCCCGTAGTCTAAGGCTAGATAAAGCTATCTACAGCTGACATTTTGCATGAAGAGGTATTATCCTAAGTCGGACATCATTGCGAGAGCTGTGCGGCAATAATCCCAGATGTAAGGCGTCACATAGCAGAACGAAAAATGAATTAATTCATCCACTTCGAACCAAAGAAAAATTATTCAGCGGCCCATCTCACGCTAACTATCGCAAAATACTAAATTTTCATGTGATATTCCATATAGTTGCTAATTTTAACTCTACTATTCTGCTATACTTGAGAAACTAAGAGAAAAAGAAGCAGGAGGGGTCCATCATGACGCAACCAAAATTTTTCGATTTGAATAAGATCAAACAAGATAAAGAAAACCAATTCAGTCATGAAAAGACAAAAGAAATGGGCGCCTCTTCGGTTAGTGAAAAAAATCTCCGAGCCAGAATCGCTGAGCTGGAATCACAAATTAAATTAATCACGCTTGATATCACAAAATTAGAAAATAAAAAAATAAAAATGGATTATTTTCTTAAAAGAGATGTTATTGATAAAAATGGCACTATCTTCGATCAGATGCAGCACATTAATCCTTTTCTGGATAATGACGAGGCGAAGAGTTTAGATAGGACTTTGTCCTCGCAATACGAAAATAATCCAGAATTTCAAGAAGCCATGCAATTGGTCGCGCGAGAAGAAAAAATTCAAATGCGCCATAAAAAACCCGAAGACTGGACAGTCGAAATGCGCTTCAAAGTTCGCAGCATACTCGAACAGAATTATGCTAATTTTAAAATATCACAAGATAAATACATGAGAAGCTTTCAAGCGGGCGCAAACAACTTAGAAGGCTTAAAAGGCGATTTGAAAAAAGAAACCGCTAAATTAAAATCCTTACAGGCCACCTTAAAAGAGATAGGAACAGAAACGAAGTCCCCCGACCTGAAACAAGTCGGTTTAAGGCGCTCTTAGTTTGAATATTCACTTCCACGAGCGTGGAAGTGACACAAAAAATGGGTGGCAGGGCAGGTTTACATTTTATGTTGCTACGCCAGGCTCCCACGAAAAAAGTAAACCTACCCTGACCGTATCATTCCCCGTAAGTTCTCAGACCCCTACGTACCGTGGACAAGCCACGGTACGTAGGGTGCGTAGGAGTTCCTAGTGGACGTACATCGGAATTCTCTGTGCTTATGAGTCAATGGTTTTGATAGTTATAGGTAATGATATGACTCTGACAGAATCCTAGTCAATATGATGAACACTATAAGCGAGGCATCTGGCCCACTTGGTTTGTCTGATCCGCTATAGGCTTTAAATGAATAGGTGCATGCCTTTGTGCGAAGCCTTGATTAGGGAATGATGCAAACAGCAATAATCCGCTGGCAGCATAGGGCGGCAAGAGCGCTGGTGGCGCTGTCTGCATCATGGCTATTTGGGCATTTAAATACTGCAATAAGTCCAGAGTCAGCTCATCTCTTAATGTGTCAGTGAACTTATAGCCACTGAAATTAGCTCTCAGCAAATCGTTTTGATTAATACAGCTTTGTACGTCCTGTGACAATACTGCAAACCGTTGAAAATCTTGTACTGCCGATGCGATGATCATAATCATGTAAATTCTATTGATAGACGGTTTTTCAGAATGCTGACGCGCATCCGTTGTTAGTAATTGATTTTGCAACCATCCGAAATTTTGCCCCATATTTAACGATAATTTTGGCATTAAATGCGTTAAAATTCCATAATACGTTAAGTGATAGAAACTCTGGTATGAATAACCACTCGCTAATAATTTTTGCATACACATGCTGATTTTGACAGGCAATTCTTTTTCAAGAATCAGAGGGGCATATTGTTGCATTGCGGCTGCTAATCCAGGATTCGATTTCTCTATGTTAATATTAAATCTCGCTGCGAAATCAATGCCGCGCAGTATGCGTATTGGGCTTTCCTGAAATGAAATAGCGGGTGGCTTAATGGTAAGCAGCAACTTATTTTCCACATCGGATAACGTCGTGGGTAGAGGAGCAAAAAGCCTACCCCGTTCATCAAGCAATAATGCATTGATGGTGTAATCTAAACTTTTTGCCAGTGCTAACAGCTTTTCATCAAATGTGCCTTTCGTTTCAATGAGGGCGGCGCTTCGAACAACTTGAATTTTTTTACCGTTTTTAAACCGGACAGTATAGAGATCACCAAAAGTATCAGTCAAATATTTGATACTTGCTACATCAGATTCATGCGAGACAGGAAAGGCTTTGGCAATTTGTTCTCTCGTGGCATTCGTAAAAATATCGATATCTGTTTTATGCTTTAACCTACCTTGAAGATTACGAGGTAATCCACCACCTAACACAGTAATAGGTATCTCATCTTGTGCTTTTCTTTGAATGTGAGTGATACGCTTTAAATAATCGCATTCTGAAATGACGCCGACTTTGTTTTTATCTTGAGGTACTTCATAGCCGCTTGCGGCAGTTTTAGATTCAAGCGGCATTGGCATCGCTGGCAATTCAGGTGATGGCGTTGTGCTTTTTGCGAAAAAGCCAAAAGCGTGGTTTGGGCTGGAAGTCGCGCTATCATCTGTTGTGATGATAGATGGCGTGACGCTTGCGCTTGTGGCGGGAGACTCTTCTTGGCTAGTTTCTGAAGCATTATCTGTTACATGATCTTCGCTAGACGCTGCTTTTTGTGCATTAATCAAAGCGAATCGCGCCTCTATATCAGCTGATTTTTGGGCGATCATCTCCTGAATCAGATTTAATCGCGCTTGTTTTTCTGCTTCTGCTTGCACTTTTGCCAGGATAGCCAACGCTTCTTTTTGAAGTTTCTCTTGTTCTTCTGCTGCTCGACGCATATTGGCTTCTTCAATACGGGCAAGCTTGGCTAAATGGGATTTTTCGCGTTTGGATTTTCGTTTCGCTTGAATGTCCGCATGTTTCTTTTGAGCTATGGCAAGCGCCTCTTTTGCTGATTCTGATTCTATGGCAGCGGAAGCTTTTTCTTCCGTTTCAGTCGCTTCAACCTCTTTGCCAGAATTGGCAGTATGCATGGGAGCATTCACTTTCTTTATTCTCGGGGCGCTTAAGGAAAATTCAGGTCTTTTTTCTGGAGTGGCTGCATTTTGAAGTTTGTCGAACAGTTTAGTCGTAATAGATTTGAATACGACCAACGTTTGAATTGCTGCTTCATTGTCTTTTTGAGCGGCAACAAACGATGAACTGGTATCACCAAGAGAAGAAAGTAATCCAGCATCCATTGCCGTAATTTGATCAGCATATACATCTGCAAGTGACACCAGAGCGCTACGGTAGTAACTGATGATTTCTAAAATGTTAGCATTCGCTTTGGCTTCCGCTACTCTTATTGCTGCTTGCGCAAAATTGATGGCAAAATACTTTTTGAGGTTTTTTTTATAATCTTTCTGTTTGGCATTGTAATGGGCAGTTTTTTTGAGTTCTTCTAAATTAATCCATGATAATGCTTTGGCTTCTTCCTGGGTGAGGAATTCCATTTTGCTATGAAGTTTGCTTCTATCTAGCAATGCCTTATCGTGATAGCCTATTTCTAATAAAATTTCGGAGCGACTTTGATATAGCTCCGTCACATGCTGAGCAGGTGCTCTGTCATTCATGCTGGCACAAAGCCATATCGCAACGGATAAGTCATTTAATGCTAGCGAGAGACGTTCTTGCTGTCGATAAGCTTTACTGCGAGCGAAATAATTTGCGCTTTGAAGATAGGGATTATCTGATATGTCATCTGTTTGTGTACTTTGGATGAAGTGAGTGAGAGGCAGTGGCGGGCATGATGATGAACTCGCGCTCGCGTCTTCATTTCTTTTTGTAAGATCTGATTCCATGCGGAATTCGATTTGTTCTTCTATTGTGGTCCAGCCGCGCACAAAAGCCTGGTTTTGAAATAACAACGCTTTTCCTTCAGGGTCTAGAGAGAAACACTGAATAAAATCCGCTTCAGCCTGTCCATGCTGGCTAAGTTGAATTGCACACATGCCGCGATAGTAATAATCCGTTGCGCTTGCATTGATGCTGATTGCAGACGACAGGTCATTGCATGCCAAGAGGTGTTTCCCTGTCTTATAATGACACTCGCCCCTTAATGAGTAGGCTGCGCCTAGTAAAGGATGATGGGTTTCTGTTGCGAGGGAGATAGCGTTATCCAACAGTGCAATGGCTGTGTCAATGGTCTCTTGTTCTTCTAATATGTCACCTTTAGTCGCGAGATCTCTTGCATTTGCGATGAGTTTTTTAATGATTCTATTTGCATCGGCTGCATTTACTGGTCTGTAATTTTCTGCCGTGATGGGTGTTTGACTTGAAGTTGGCCCGGCATTTGGCGTTGGTGCCTGGAGCATTTCCTGAAAACGAATATTTTGTTCTCTTAACTCTTCTTTGGTTTTTGAGGCGATATAAGCGGCCATATTTTCTGGTTTGTCAGCCAGAAGCGCCAGGGAGCCTAAATCCAGTTTGCCGGTACGCACCGTTTGCATTAAATAGATGGCTCGAAAGTAGTAGGGAAGTGCGGTGTGCCATTTTTTGCGACTGAATTCATAATTCGCTTTTTCAATGCATTCATTAGCAAACTCTTCGCCCGATTTACGTTTGACATGCATGTCAAACATTTGAGAGAAATCGTCATTCAACTGATTTCTTATGCTGCTGCTTGGGCCGGATTGACTGGTATTTTTAACATATTCAAAAAAGAAAGCCTGGTCTTTCTCTGCTTCCTGTAAATGACCAGCCCAAAGGTGTGATTTTCTTCGAGCTGCAATATAAACTGCGACATTGTGTAATTCCTTATGATTGCCACTCACGCTCATCCAGATCGCGAAGGTGAAATTTTCAATGGCTTTTTGATACTCTTTCTCATGGAAATGGAGCATGCCTCTCTGGTAATAGAGGTTACTATCAGTGAGATTTGTTTTGTTTTCGAGTAGTTCATAACTTAATTTTTTGATTTGGCCTGCCGTATCGGTTTCTTTAAATTCGAATTCTTCTTCACCTTTTTGTCTTTCAACTTGCTCATGCATTTCAGCACGATTGAGCGATAGTAAAACGTAATCATTATCTTCTTCGCAGAGTGTCCGGGATTTTTTATCTAACGACATGCCTGCTAATAAATCACTTTTTGCTTTGGAGTGAAGGCCAAGGTCTGAATAAGATTTTCCGCGCAAAAAATATAGAGAAGGAGCCGGATTTAATTTTAATCCTTCGCTGCAGGTGTCTCTTACACGTTCTAATTTTTTTTGATTGAGATAAGCTTTGGCGCGAAGGAAATAACTGATAAAACTGGGATAGATTTTCAGGGATTGTCCAGCAGTGGCAATGGCTTGATCATAATTTCCCCCGGTAAAAAAATCGAATGCTTGATGGGTGAGTTCAAGAGCGGTGGTGGCAATTTTAGGGTTATACTTTTTTCTGTCCGCCGCAGATAAATTATTGTAATCCTCGTTTAGGTAGTGGGTGACAAATTGTTCTTTGCTATTCTGGTGGAGGGCTCTCATGATAAGAATGATGTCGGGATGGTCTGGCTGGATTCGTTCTGCTGCTTCGCAATCGCTTTGTGTTTTGCTATATTGTTGTAGTTTTAAATGTAAGCGTGCGCGTCTTAAGTAAAGGTCAGGGAGTTCGGCATGCTGGATGCGGATGGCGGCATCAATAGCGTTTCCGTATACCGCCACGCTTTTTGCGTGTTCTCCAGCTTCTTCGAGTGCTTTGGCTTGATCGAAAAGTGTTAATACCAGTTGTTGAAGACGTAGATGGGTTTTATCGATGGGAAGTACTAAGCCGGATAACATGATTTCCTCGCGCGTGCGTTTTGTATTTTTTATATGTTATTAGTGCGCAATATTTTACCTTATTGAGTATTTATTGCAAATTAATTGCTGCATCGTAAGGCTGTAACTTATTCTCTTTGGACATTGTTGAATAAATTAAGAAAAAGCCTTATCCCTCCTTCCCGCGAGTCCCGGTAAATCTGTATAAACTTAAGTCATGCCCGCGAAGGTGGGGGCTCGTTCCTAAAACTACGCTAATACCGAAAGAAATACTCTGCATTGCCTCAGGTCCTGTCATGGTAGGTTTACTTTTTTTGTGGCCAAGCCTACAAGGTGTTAACTCAAGGAGAGAGATCATCTTATTCCAGCTCCAAACACCACATCCTTGTGGTTAAAGCCGCCATCCATGGCTTGCCCTTCGCTTCCATAAGATGATCACTCTCTTTGAGTTAACGCTATTTTTATATTTTTTTCCTGCCGAAGATCCACATTCGTATTCACTTTTCAGCCTGATTGATCGACAGTAGCACGGGCTAAGACCCCCACGCTTTTTGTGGGGGTCGTGTCCGCGAACCCCTGCTAAATCACACACATGCACTCAGCACCTACGAATCAAAAATCCCCGCCGTAATCATTAAAGCCCCCTGGTATCACATTTTTGTCGCACAGCTGGTATTCAGAAAGCTCTCGAACCGGGGTTTCAATCGCTGGATACCGTGGACAAGCCATGGTACGTAGGGGTTCTTTGTGCTACATCGGAGTTCTCTATAGTTCTCTCTATACTAATCAGAGCGCACTGTGCAGTGATAATGTAATGTTCTTTATAAATGCTTTTTTCACTTCCACGAAGTGGAAGTGAATTTTAAAAAAACAGAAAAAAAGCGTTAACCCAAGGAGAGAGATCATCTTATGGAAGCGAAGGGCAAGCCATGGATGGCGGCTTTAACCACAGGGATGTGGTGTTTGGAGCTGGAATAAGATGATCTCTCTCCTTGAGTTAACACCTTGTAGGTTTGCTTTTCACGCGCGGGAGCCTACTGGCGAGCACGAAAAAAGTAAACCTACCATGACAGGACCTGAGGCAATTCAGAGTATTTCTTTCGGTATCAGCATAGTTTTAGGAATGGGTCCCCGCCTTCGCAGGGATGACTTAAGTTTATAAAGTTTTGCCGAACACTAATGCGCCTACGCAAGGTAAATACAGTTCTTGTACAGATTTTGTCGCCACCGCAGAAATAACAAGCTGAATATTCAATATAAATTAATCCAAAGTCCAAATAATATTAGAAACAACAAGATAACTACTACTATTCTGATCTCCATTCCAATGTTGAGTAACAGGCAAGCCCACTCCAGCCTGAAAAATAAGTTTTTTGGAGGAAACCCAAAACGAAGGCGTCACATACACAACATTGCCGCCAGAGTTTGGATCAGTGATGCCATTGATTCGATTTTTAGTGGAATAGGTGCCGTCGCCTTCCACCATCCAAGCGAACAGCCAATCTTTACCGGTGTTGCAAATGTTGCGGCCAATGCCAGCTTGATAGACAAATTGATTTCCCATTTTCGTCTCATCGTTCGTGGTAGTCAGCGTAGCGCCATAAGAGGTAAAAGCAAACCAATCGACATAAGTACGATTAAAAGTCCCACCAAAAAAGAAAGCGGGTGACCCGTTACCCGTTTGCGGATTTTTTTGAGTGGAACCTGTAGGGACAGAAATGGACGCGACAAAAGTCGCCTGATCCGTAAAACGTTTAGTGCTTTTGCTATAATAATTATATTCAAATTGTGCAAACGCATCTTCAAGACCGGCTGAGTGATGATTTCTTTGTCGATAGCTTGCGGCAACGGGCAAATTAAAGAAGACCGTCAAGCTATCTGTAATACCGTACAAAAGGGCTGGCACAACATCCGCATAGTGCTCTCGAACGCCAACATAGTCATCCGCAAAGAGAAACAATTGCGTTTGATTTTTATTAACGGTGTTTTCGCCAAAGCTGACTAATGGTCCTGGCTGCTGTGAAAATGGCAATACGAAATTACCAATAGTCGGTGGCGTCTCGTCTTTATTCTCAGCATTATTCGCGACATGACTTACCGCAGGTGAAGTGGTTGTTGCTAAAATCGGCGTCGCAAAAGAAAATAAGAGACTAAAACCAATAAGATGTTTGACGTATTGATTCGACTTTTTCATCAGCGTAGAAAATAACATAACTCATCCATTAGTTTAAACTGTGGCTAATCATAACAAAGACGATTCCATTTATCATTACATGCGCTGTAATATTTAGTAGTATGTTTGAAAAACATCGTTAGAATAGAAAAAACGGAGTAATACAGGATAAGGACGATATGACCCTCTACCACAATCACTATGATTTAGCAGCCCAAAAAATAATTGCAGACGTAGGTAAAACCATTATCATCGGCGTACCCTTAGCCTTGGGTAAGCCGATAGGATTACTAAATGCCCTCTATCGCCTCGCTTCCCAAGACCCCACTCTTTCTTTAACCATTATGACAGCTTTAACCCTCGGCAGACCCGAGCTCAATACCGATCTTGAAAAGCGTTTCATCGAGCCTTTTCTGGATCGTGTTTTACAAGATTACGAAGAATTACTTTACGAAAATGCACGCATCAACCAACAGTTACCAGCGAATATTCGAGTAATAGAATTCTTTCTTTCACCCGGCAAATATCTTAAAAATAACTACGTACAACAAAATTATATCAGCGCTAATTATACTAATGCGGTACGTGATTTGCATTCTTATGGCGTGAATGTCGTGGCGCAATTAGTCGCCCATTCAAAAATAAATCCGAATGAGTATAGCGTGAGTTGTAATTCTGATCTTTTTCAAGATGCGGTCAATCAGATGAAAAAAACAGGCGCAAAATGTGCTGTGGTCGCCGAAGTTAATAATAATCTTCCGTTCATGTACGGAGAAGCCGTTATTCCTTCAGAAACATTCACAGATATCATTGATACGGGAGAGTACCGTACTTTATTTTCACTTCCGCACGATGAATTATCGATCAGCGATCATCTTATTGGTTTGTACACCAGTACATTAATTAAAGACGATGGTTGCTTGCAAGTAGGTATTGGTAAGCTAAGTACAGCAGTGACTAATGCCCTTATTTTCAGGCATAAAAATAATGATCTATATCACGAACTATTGAAGAAAATGTCTATTGTGCAGAAGTTCGGCGACATTATTTCCGCCGTTGGAGAAACCGGCACTTTCGAAAAAGGACTTTATGCCTCAACCGAAATGTTGGGCGATGATTATATGTCCCTCTACGAAGAAAATATTTTAAAGAAACAAGTGTATGATCATATTGGGCTACAAACATTATTAAATACGGGACAAATTACAGAGACTGTTTCGCCTCAACTGTTTTCAGTCTTATTGAAAAATCATCTTATCCATTCTACGCTAACTGTTATGGATGTTGATTTTCTCGTTAAGTTCGGTATTTTTCAAGATGGCATCCGTTATGAGAATGACTATATTTTGACGGCAGACGGTAAAAAAATCTCCGCCGATCTCAATGATGACGCAGTCAAAAATGAAATCATGCAATCTTGTTTAGGCACGCATTTAAAAACGGGGAAAATCGTGCATGCTGCGTTTATTCTGGGTAGCCAGGATTTATACCAAAAACTACATGACCTGACTTTTCAGCAAGCGCAAGCCTTCGATATGACAACGATTGACAGAACCAATACTTTAATTTGGTCCCGAGATCTTTTGACTCTGCAACGTAAAAACATGCGTTTTGTGAACTCGGCGATGATGGTGACATTGGGATCTGTCGTGGTTTCTGATGGCTTGAATAACTTGCAAGAAGTCAGTGGCATTGGCGGTCAATTTGATTTTATGGAAATGGCGCAAGCGTTGAAAGATTCGCGCGCTATCATTAACTGTCGCAGCACACGAAAAGCAAAAAATGGATTAGCCTCCAACATTGTTTGGGAATATAGCAATATTTCCGTGCCGCGTTTCTTGCGTGATATTGTGATTACAGAATATGGTATCGCCGATTGTCGAAGCAAAACGGATGCGGATATTATTAAAGCAATGTTAAATATTACGGATTCACGCTTTCAAGCGCCGCTTTTGGCGACGGCCAAGCTGCATGGTAAAATTCCCGTTGATTACGAGATACCAAGCGAATATCAAAATAATTATCCACACATAGTAGAAGCTAGTATCAAGGCACTTCAAAAACAAGGTTATTTTCAAGCTTTCCCATTTGGCACCGAGTTCACGCCCGATGAAATTGTGCTTGAGCATGCGCTCTTAAAACTTAAAAGCGAGAGTCAGTGGCAATTACTCCGCTTGGTCGTTCAGTCTCTTTTTTATTTCGGAAAAGACAAATCATACGAACGTTATTTGCAACGCATGGATCTTTTGAAGCCGCGTAATATGAAAGAATGGATTTACAAAAAATTGCTGAAATTTATCTTAAAAGATGAGGTGAGTCAGCACTAGCATCATTGCCAAATTACTTTTGACAGGGGTAATCAATGTTGGCTATGATCAATTAGTTTTGAATGGAGTATGGGAGACGCAGTCTTGTCATGCGATTACTATAATAGATGAGTTCGGCATAAATAATTTCTTATTTTTTGCAATAAACAAAGGATTGTGCGCATGAAATGTATTCGGTTATCCCTACTTGCTACGACTGTTAGTACCTTGCTGTTAAGTAATGCGGCATCTGCCGCAGCGTTTCAGTTGTATGAACTAGGCACTCCCATTATCGGCACTGCCGGCGTTGGGCAGGCGGCTGTTGCCAGCGATGCTTCCACTACTTATTTCAATCCAGCAGGAATGACACAATTGCCTACTACGGAATACATGGTGGGCGGCCAGATGATCGTGCCGTTTGCTAATTTTTCAAAACGTGCGAGTCAAACGACTTTGCGCGGTGATAATGGCGGCGATGCAGGATCATTGATGCCAGGTTTAGGTTTGTTTTATGTTTATAATTATTCGCCAAAATTGAAATTGGGTTTTAGTATGACATCACCTTATGGTGGTGTATTAGACTATACCAATGGATGGGTTGGTCGATATCATGTGCAAAGCTTGATGTTTTATACCATTAATCTTAATCCAAGCGTTGCTTATCAAATCAATAATTGGGCATCGATTGGAGCAGGTTTGTCGTTGGAATATGCGAATGTACACGAAACAGTGGCCATTCCCGTGCCTGAAACACAGTTAATTGATGGGCAGGCTAATATCAAAGTTTCAAATTTAGCACCAGGCGTTAACGTTGGTTTCATGATAAAGCCAACACCAATGACTAAAATCGGTGTAGCCTATCGTTCCCAGATCAGCCATGATTTACATGGTGATTTGACATTCTTACGCCTCAGCGTTACCCCTAATACTTCCACCAGAATGACCATGCCACAAAACGTCATTGTCAGTGTGGCGCAAGATCTTTCTCATCATTTTTCACTCTTGGGAGAACTTGGGTGGTCAAATTGGTCTTCCATGCGTAATAGCGTTGTGAATGTTGCAAATCTTTCAGGCTCCATACCGAGAAATTGGAGTAATACTTATCGTGTTGGTCTTGGCGGACAATATCAATATAACAATGCCTTAATGTTGCAAGCGGGTGCTTCACTTGACTCCTCTCCAACCAGCAGTTCGCGTCGTTTGCCGGATTTGCCAATGGATAGACAAATTCGTGTGGGTGCTGGGATCACTTATGCCATCATTAAAGCGGTCAATTTAGGTTTTTCTTACGAATACATTAATTTTGGTAATGCAAACATCAATAATCTTTCATCCGTTGGCAATCTTTCAGGTTCTTATTCCAGAAATTATGCGAACGTGCTGCAAATGAGCATCAACGTAGCTTGTTAAAATGAAAGCTTACGACTGTATCAACTCATGTCGTTAACAGTAAAAAGGAATAATATGTTTTCTCATTCACTTCCACGAAAGTGGAAGTGATACAAAAAAACGGGGTGTCAGGGTAGGTTTACTTTTTACGCGCGGAATTGATGAGCACGAAAAAAGTAAACCTACCCTGACAGGACCCCAGTCAATATTCGACATACGAAATGGCCCAAAACTATGTTATTTACCTCCAAAAAAATCACCTCCTTCATCGTTTCACTAGCCCTATTCATGGAAGCCGTAGATACAACAGTTATCAATACAGCAATTCCCGCCATGTCGCAAAGTTTACATGTCCATCCAGTAGATTTAAAAATTGCATTAATCAGCTATCTCTTAAGTCTGGCAATCTTTATTCCGATCAGTGGCTGGGTATCAGATAAATATGGCATAAAAAAAGTGTTCCTCAGCGCCATAGCATTTTTCACACTGAGCTCCATCTGGTGCGGCTTCGCACATAACCTGATTGAACTTGTCATCGCGCGTACACTGCAAGGTATCGGTGGTTCCATGATGTTACCGGTAGGGCGACTCATATTAGTTCGAACATTTGAGCGTCATGAATTAGTCACCACCATGAGTCGCGTCGTGATGGTAGCTGCCTTAGGGATGATGCTAGGCCCATTACTGGGTGGTTTTATCACGCATTATCTTTCATGGCATTGGATTTTTTGGGTGAATGTTCCTGTTGGTATCTTAGCTTTGATACTAGGTGTGATTTCGCTTGAAAATACCGCCAGGAAAAAAATGCCGCGCCTGGACAAATTAGGATTTATCTTGTTCGGACTGGGGCTCGCAGGATTCACCTTTGGATTTTCAGCATTAAGTGAAACCGCAGTACCGAATACCATGGCTTGGTTTATTATTTTCACGTCAGTATTATTTTTGCTGAGCTACATCTGGCATTCAAAACAAATACTTCATCCGATAGTAAAAACAGAACTGTTTCAATCCCGCACTTTTCGGATCTCAATCATCGGCAATTTGTTTTCTCGCACCGGTTTTGGCGGCGTGCCATTTTTATTGCCGCTTCTCATGCAAATCAGTTTAGGTTTTTCACCCCAATTATCAGGGATGCTACTTGCGCCCACTGCTTTGGGCGTTTTATTAGTGAAACCTTTCTCTATCCGTTTATTGCGATGGATGGGTTATAAACGTTTACTCATCTACAACACGGTATTGGTGGGCATATCACTATGGGCTTTTATGATTATTGATGAAGGCACCCCAAACTATGTGATTGCCTGTCTCACCTTCATGTTTGGTTTTTTGATTTCTTTACAATACACGGGCATGAACTCCCTGGCTTATGCGGATATCAAGCACGACGATTTGGGTTCAGCCACGAGTATTATTAGCACGATGCAACAGCTCGCCCAAAGTTTTGGCGTTGCCGTTGGCGCGCTTCTGCTACGTTTTTTTACGCCCGCGATTTTTCCAGGATTTCATTTGACCACACATGTTTTTCACCAGACATTTTTTGCAATGGGCGTATTCACGTTCGCCTCAATTTTTATTTTTGTTCGACTGAAACAAGAAGATGGTTCGCAAATGATAAAGCGTGACGCCAAGGAAGCGCTTGGCGTGAATGCATCATAACAGAAGATTATTCGTCAATGGATAAACCAATTTTGGCCAAACCTTCTTCCAGATAATTGGCAAGCATGTTCTTGGAGATGAGATAATCAGCGCGACTTTTAATGCGAATCATCCGCGCTTGCTCCAATGCGGCAAACCACTCATTGGATTCAAAATCACCACGACCGATATACATCAATGCAATGATTTTTTGTTGTTGATCAGGTTCAAGATCATTAATCAGATTCTTTAATTCAACGTAGCTCATATCGTCCTGGTATTCAGCCAGGATTTGTTTCCATTCAGCATCGGATAAATTTTCTTGATCTTCTGGCAGCGTTAAATCTTCTTCAATATCGATTTCACGTGCTTTTTGTATGATATTGGCAACGATGTCTTTGTTAATTGAATGCATAGAATGACTCCTTGAAATGCAAACGCGATAAACCCATAATTTAGTGTATCAAAGTTTTAGCTAAGTACTTGAGATAAATTTTAAATGGATTTTACGGAATTAGAATTAAGGGTTAACCCTCGGTGCGCTTATTAATCATGCTGAAGATGAACAGACATATCTACAACCTGCATTCTGAAAATGCTAAAGTATAAGCTGTCGAATTTGAAATGGAATTTTCTTTGATCGCAATGAAAGGATGATCGTATGAATAAAATGCAAAATGACAAAACTATTTCAGCAAGTGATCTGTTTCAACCCGTCACCATGGGTTCTTTGCCGTTATCCAATCGTATCGTAATGGCGCCTCTCACACGTTCGCGCGCGGGCAAAGGCGATGTGCAAGGCATCATGAATGCAGAATATTATGCGCAGCGCGCAACAGCCGGTCTCATTATTTGTGAAGCCACTCAAATTTCCGAACAAGGCAAAGGCTACGCTTTTACACCAGGCATTTATACCGATGCACAAGTTGCGGGTTGGAAATTATGCACGGATGCCGTGCACAAAGCAGGCGGCCGCATCTTCGCTCAGTTGTGGCACGTTGGCCGTATTTCCCATCCTGATCTTCAACCAGGTCATCAATTACCTGTAGCACCTTCTGCTATCAAACCAGAAGGACAAGCTTTTACTGAAACCGGTTTTAAACCATTTGAGACACCTAGAGCATTACTAATAGGCGAAATACCAGGCATTGTCGCGCAATATGCTCATGCGGCTGAATGTGCTTTGGAAGCAGGATTTGATGGTATCGAGATTCATGCTGCAAACGGTTATTTGTTGGATCAATTCATGCGCGATAAAACCAATAAACGTACCGACGAATATGGCGGCAGTATCGAAAATCGCGCGCGCCTTGTGGTCGAAGTGATGGAGGCTGTTACCAAAGTTTGGCCTAGCGATCGCGTTGGTATTCGATTATCGCCTGTCAGTCCAGCAAACGACATTGAAGACAGTGATCCCATGACATTATTTACCTATGTGATAGAGCAACTGAATCGCTTTAATATCGCCTATATTCACTGCATCGAAGGCGAGACCATGGGTCCAAGGACCATTCCCGCCAACTTTAGTTTTGCTAAATTGCGAGAATTATTTAACGGATTCTATATGGCAAATAACGGATACGATTTAGCACTCGCATTAAAAGCCCGACAAGAAAACTTAGCAGATCTCATTTGTTTTGGTCGCGCTTTTATTGCAAATCCCGACTTAGTGAAACGGTTACAGGCAGGTGCTAAAATCCATGAGGCGCCGAAAGAAACCTGGTATGGCGGCGGTATGCATGGTTACACGGATTGGCCGACATTAGAACAAGAAATGTCAGCAAGCGAAAAATAATGTCGATAGTGAATACAGATAAAATAACACACCAGTATTTTATAAAGGAGCAACAATGACTAAGTGTCCCTACATGACAACCAACGCCGGAATTCCAGTATCAGACAACGAAAACAGTTTAACCGCAGGTCCTCGCGGCCCGGTTTTAATGGCCGATCATTTTCTCATTGAACGCATGGCGCATTTTAATCGTGAAAGAGTACCAGAGCGAGTCGTGCATGCCAAAGGTGCGGGTGCTTACGGCACTTTGACAATCACCCACGATATTTCAAAATACACGTGTGCCAAGATATTCTCGAAAGTTGGCAATACCTGCGAAGCTTTCGTGCGTTTTTCAACCGTAGCGGGTGAAATGGGTTCTGCCGACACCGCGCGTGATCCTAGAGGTTTTGCCTGTAAGTTTTACACCGAAGAAGGCAATTGGGATATGGTTGGAAACAATACTCCAGTGTTTTTCGTCCGTGATCCACTGAAGTTCCAGGATTTTATTCATTCACAAAAACGTCACCCACAAACAGGCTTGCGTGATAATACCATGCAATGGGATTTCTGGAGTCTTTCGCCGGAATCATTGCATCAAGTCACCATTTTATTTTCTGATCGTGGTATTCCCGCAACGTATCGCCACATGGATGGTTTTTCATCGCATACTTACAGTCTTTGGAATAAAGATGGCGAGCGATTCTGGATTAAATGGCATTTTAAAACAGCACAAGGTATCAAGTGTTTCACTAATGCCGAAGCCGCTAAAATGGCGGGAGAAGATTTGGATTTTCATCGTCGTGACTTATACAACTCCATTGAAGAAAAACAATTTCCCAAATGGCATGTCAAAATACAAATTATGCCAGAAAAAGAAGCGGAGACTTACCACCTCAACCCATTCGATCTTACCAAAGTCTGGCCGCATAAAGACTATCCTTTAATGGATGTGGGCACACTCGAGTTGAATCGCAATCCGGAAAATTATTTTGCCGAAGTGGAGCAGGCTGCGTTCGAGCCATCCAATCTGCCACCGGGCATTGCACCATCCCCCGATAAAATGCTGCAAGCCCGACTATTGTCTTATGCTGACACGCATCGCTATCGAATTGGTGTCAACTACGCCCAGCTACCGGTGAATAAAGCCCGTTGTCCCATCAACACTTATCATCGGGATGGCCATATGCGTTTTGATGGTAATTTTGGTGGACAAGTCAATTATGAGCCCAACAGCTTTAATGGTCCGAAAGGCGACGAAAAATTCAGAGAACCGCCTTTGAAAATTTCAGGCGATGCCGACCGCTACGACCATCGTATTGGCAATGATGATTACACGCAGGCTGGCAATCTTTTCCGTCTCATGGATGCCGACAAAAAAGCCCAACTCATCAATAATATTGTTGACGCCATGAAGCCCATACCGAAGACAATACAAATATTGCAGCTAGGGCATTTTTACAAAGCCGATCCAGATTACGGTTTAGGCATTGCAAAAGGTCTGGGTATCTCAGGCGATGAGATCACGAAGTAATCTTTAAGAAGCGAATGAGAGAGGCTTCTCTCATTCGCTTCTTCTAAAAATAGCATTCAGTTAAGCGCCAACAGATTAGCAATATCCACCAAATTATTCTAAAATTAGTCGCAACATAAGCCCAATCATCCTGGCGGACAAAAAATGACCAAAAAAGGCGTCTTATTAATCAACTTAGGCACACCCGACAGTCCAGCCCCCAAGTCTGTTTATCGTTATCTCAGGCAATTCTTAAATGATCCACGTGTCATTGACTTGCCCAAACTATGGCGAGCCATATTAACCAATATTTTTATCGTGCCTTTTCGCTACAAAAAGTCCGCCGAAGCTTACCGCAAAATCTGGGGGCAAGACGGATCACCCTTGCTGACAAATAGCCAAAAGCTCGTAGAAGGCTTAACGCAACAATTAGGTCCTGACTATCAGGTCGAACTGGCGATGCGATATGGCAGCCCCAATATCCACTCAGTATTAAAAACCATGCAAGCCTGCGATAAAATCATAGCTATTCCCTTGTTTCCACAATATTCCTCAGCCGCCACGGGATCTGCGATCGAGAATCTCATGCGAAGCTTGTCGCAACAATGGAACATTCCTCATCTTGTTATCAAAAAAGATTTTTATGATGATCCGGGTTTTATCACCGCTTATGCCGAAGTCATTCACGCACAAATTGCATCACAGAAAGCCGACCACATCATTTTTAGCTACCATGGCTTACCACAGCGACACATCAACAAAAGCGACTGTAAAGCAAACTGCGATGGCATCAAAGCCTGTCCGCCCATTAATCGCGATAATGCTTTTTGTTATCGCGCGCAGTGTTACGCGACAACAGAGCTCATTGCAAAAAAACTGCAACTGCAACCAGAACAATATACCGTCGCCTTTCAATCGCGTATTGGCAGAACACCGTGGATTAAGCCTTACACGGATCGCATATTGCCGGAATTACGCAAAAAAGGCGTGAAGAACATCGCCATCGTCTGTCCCTCATTCGTAGCAGATTGTCTTGAAACCCTGGAAGAAATTAATATTCGCGCTCGTGAAGACTGGGCCAAGCTCGGTGGAGAACAATTTATTTTTATCCCATGCATTAATTATAACCCTACCTGGGTCAAAGCACTGGGTGAGATGGTGCATCGCTATGCATAAGAAACAGACCATAAAACAAAGACTTGACTCCGCCAATTAAGAAATGTGCAAAGAGTAAGTCGTCCAAATGACTTTAATCAACGCAGTACACAAGATATAATGAGCGAACCAACGAGACAGGAGTCTTAAGATGGATAATTTCCTAAGAATTCTGGAGGGTTACCAGGATTTCAGAAACAAATATGCGCATGGCGACAAGTCAGTCATGCAATATCTTTCGAACTATGGCCAGCAACCCCAAATCATGGTGGTAGCATGCTGTGACTCACGCGTTGATCCGGCCTTGATACTCCAATGTGACCCGGGTGATTTATTTGTTGTGCGTAACGTTGCAAACATCGTTCCACCCTATGAAAAAGATGATGCACATCACGGTACCAGCGCAGCGTTAGAATTTGGTGTCCGTTTTTTAGAAGTTGAGCATCTGATATTATTAGGTCATAGTCAGTGTGGTGGTATTCAATCATTATTAAGTCAAACCGATGCCAACCAAAATGACTTCATCACAAATTGGGTGTCTCTGGTTGAAGCAAAAGACAAGCTAGAACAAGATGCAGATGACTATGCTAAATTAGCACTAAACCTCTCCTATCAAAACTCACTGACTTTTCCCTGGATAAAGCAAAGAGTCGATCAAGGCAAATTGATTCTTCACCTTTGGTTTTTTGATATTAAGATGGGTCAAATATTCACTTATAACGAAATGGAAAATCAATACCAACCATTGGATTCAGGTAAATAAATTAAAACTAAAAAAATAGGAATTCACCATGCAACAAAAAATAAATACCATAGCCATATATTGTGGTTCTAACATAGGCGGCAATCCTGCCTACCTTGCAATGGCAGAACAACTTGCTTTAGCTATGGTTGAGGCGAACATAGACATCATCTACGGTGGTGGCAATGTAGGGTTGATGGGTGCAGTCGCTGACACAGCCTTAAAAGCAGGCGGCAAAGTCATTGGTGTCATTCCACAATCACTAGTAGATTACGAAGTGGCTCACGAAGGACTCACCGATTTGCACATAGTCGACTCCATGCACGAGCGCAAAGCACTCATGGCAAAACTTGCAGATGGCTTTATCATGTTGCCTGGCGGCCCTGGCACCTGGGAAGAATTTTTTGAAGTAGTCACTTGGGCGAAATTGGGATATCACCACAAACCTTGTGGCATACTCAATACCAACCACTACTATAATCACCTGATTCAATTCATGCAGCATGCTGTAAAAGAATCTTTCTTGCACGCAGATCACAATGACATGATTATTGTTGGTGACTCACCGTCCTCATTATTACAACAATTTTTAAAATACACCGCGCCGAAGACGAGTCCATGGATAAAAAAAGAGACGGCATAGAAATGCGTGCCTACCCTGTTTTTTTTGATTCGTATATGTTGAGTTAACGCTATTTTATATTTTTTTCTTGCCGAAGATCCGCATTTCCGGTTGATCTTAATCCCACGGATTAGTAGCACGGACTAAAACCCCCACGCTTTTTGTGGGGTTGTGTCCGCGAACCACTGCTAAATCACAGCACAGAAGCATAGCTTTCCCAGGACCCCAGTCAACAAAAAAAACACTCTAAAATTTTCTACCCTAACTAGTCTCTCACTAAAGCACAAGAGCCGCCCAATCATCATCTTGAAAAGCCGCATCCAAATAAGCCGATCCAACATGAGGAATCAATACCAATCGATAGCCAGTACTCGCACGAGCATCATGATATCCTTTCTTTAAATAAACATCGTGATTTGGCCACACTTGTTCGTGATCAAGGAATACCGCATTTTTCCCCACTAATTTATAATCCCCATCAAAAGCAATTTGAATGCCAGTCTCATTTTTTTCAACAGACGGCGCATAAACATAAATACTCCCCCAAAAATGCGCATAATGAGCAGCAAAATAATCCTGAAGATCAGCCGGTAGCAAACGAAACCGATTATTATTCACATACACCTTCACGGGCCTATCTTGCAAAGACTGAATAATCTGCTGACTACTGACAGGCGCAAGATAGAGCGACGGTAATAAAACATGAGCGATCGTGGCATCAGGATGCTTCATATAATCAAGCGAAGGCATAACCAAATGTTTTAATCCTGGAGTAGGCTGCGCTTTATTATAAAGCAATGGCACACCCGCTACGTATTCATCACCTTCTTTCAACAATGTATTCAATAAAGAGACCATGGAAAATTGATAGCGATTATCCATACCAGACATCACATTGCCAAACCAGATAACCGGACAAATCATCCCTAAAAAAACAATAGGCAAATAAATCAAAGTTGAAGCAGCAGATTTTACATTCTCTGTCTTTTTTTCAGAAAACAGCAAATAAGCCAATGCCAGTGGCACTAAAACCATTAAAAAATGGATACCATGTAATCCTAAATATAAACTTAACCCTATAAAAGCCAGAGCATAAAAGAGAAGAAGCCCAAACAAACATTGATCTGACCATTTCGTTAAATACTCTGCATGAAAAATCCTCATCAACCACGCAAAAAAATCCGTATACAAAAGAAAAAATATCGGCGCCAAAACAACAAAGTTATAAGGAAACGCTTGCCGATAAAAACACAAAAACAAAAACATCATCGACGTCAAAATAAACAAAAACACACGCCGAAAAAAAATATCCTCACCCTTAGGCAAAACAAAAAGCGAAATAAAAGCCAATGGCCATAACAAAAGTAACAAAGCATTATTCTGTAACACAGAAAGCCAATATTGAGCCTGCAAAGCACGATAAGAATCTAACGTGGAAACAAGATAAGCTTCATAAAAAACACTATGCCACACGACATCTAAACTCGAAAAACCCGCCCAAAAAACAATATAGCCACCAATCACCGCAATAAGCACACTATTCAACAATAGCAACTGCTTCACTATTTTTTTATAAGAAAGACCACTCAGGCAAAAACTTAAAAAAGCCATATCGATCGCGACAATATACCAAGCCGATTTTTGCGATATCAAAAATCCAAAACCAAGACAAAGCCCCGCAAAAACCATTTTATTTTCAAAAATCAAAATCACAGCCAGCGCGCATAGCCAATAAGCTAAAAGATCCACCCTGATTTCGCTAGAATAAATCAAGAAGAGATGAGAAAACGCCACGAGTATTAACGCAGCTAAAATGGCTCTATCACTATAAAATTGTCGCAGACGTACAGACAAGATCATCATAAAAAAAGCATTCACCACTACCGCAGTTTCTTTCACATAGAGTAACGGCTTAATGGGATCCGATGACAAACACATAGGCAGCAAATAAAGATAATAACCTAAGACAGTTTTATAAGGCGCAAAATCACGATAAGGAATGCTGTGTTTGTATTGATAAATGTGAAACGCCAGCCAAAAATCATCCGTTGTAAAGATGGCATGCGACAAATAATAATATTCCAGACAGCAGTAAAGAACACAGACCAACAAAATCCAAAAGATAAAAGATCGACCAAAAAAAGAAGGGGGAAGTTTTTTCATCGCTGCAAATAACATACAAATCCCATCAATAATGACCTCTTTCGTTCATCAGTATATCGTGTTAACACTTAAAATGTCATCGAAAACAAGGCGATAGCTTCAGCCTGTTTTATTAGCCAAAAATGTTCGCAAAATATCTAAAAATGATTTATCAAAAGGCAAAAAATCATAATTTACTTTAAGCGATATTTTTTTGGTATGATGGTTGAAAACCAAATTCATAGGGTAGTCATAAAATGAGTCTAAACAATCAAGTATTACCAGAGAATTGCTCTGTTCTCAATGAAGATAAAAATTTGATTTCCCTGCTGCCACTGGTTGTTCCTCCGAAAACACTTTTAGCGAGCGATACCATTCCTTGTCATCACGCTAAAATTGAAAATCGTCCTACTGACCAGGTTTTAAAACAACTACAACGAAAAAGCTGGATTGAAGGACTGTTTGTGAATAAGTCCGATCTCAACAAAATCATTTGCTACCAAAATTCCGATGGCAGTTACAAACATGATTTCACCGCCACACAATTTTTAGCATGGGCTAAATCCATCACAGAGAACACAGCCATTTGTGACATGGAAAATCGCACACTCGGCAAAGGCGTGTTTGTGCCCGCAGGCAAAATGCTACCCGCAGGTACTTTCATCATTTCATCGGGCATTATTCATCTGAACCCAACCAAAGCCGATCTTGAAACCAAAGTGCATTGCTCCGCATTGCAAGACTACAACTCAGCAGAGCGAAAAATTTACGGCATTATTGATCCTGAAGTGCGGGGCGGCATACTAGATCTTATTAATCATGCGCCAAACAAAGATGAGCTGCCAAACTTCACTTTCAAAAAACAATCCGTCATGAAAAATGTTGCGACCGCCAATCTTCGCAGCAAAATAAAATATTATCATGGCTATGCCATCATGGGTGTCGAAGTCATTAGCGATATTGATGGCGGCGAATTCGGCACACAGCTTTTATGGTCTTATGCATTGCCAGATGAATATGTCACCCATGATGATATGGCAGAGCCCGCTAAAATGCTGCTATTGTTTGATAACCGCCCCGATCACAATGGCGAAATTATCAACCCTGATTTATATCACCTAAAAGATATATCCATCTTCTTTGACACGGGTGAACTGATCTTCCACAAAGTCGCCACCATGACCCGCTGGGAACTCATGGAAAGCCCAGCAGAGACAGGTCTTGTGATTACTACAGAAGATCCTTATTCCTCTATGCAATCTGAAGCTATCAAATCGCCTATCCCTCACGGTTTTTTACAGAATTATTTAAAAAAGAATCCGGACGCGGATCGTATGATCATCAAAGTACCTGCCCAAAACTCACCAAAAAAGCCGTTGCTAAAAAATCAAGGTATGAGCGATCAAGCTTAAACTATTCGCTTCCACGAAAGTGGAAGCGACACAAAAACACGGGGTGGCAGGGTAGGTTTGCTTTTTACGCGCGGAGCTTATGCTCCCACGAAAAAAGTAAACCTACCTCGATAGGACCTAATGGCACTCACTTAAGAAATAGCGCCCGGAGCATTCTTGTTCTCGTCACCATCTCACTCTTTTTTCTCTTTTCCGCGCCTTTGATAAAACGAAACCCCACAATGTCCTAAAAACCCCCATTTTCATAAAATAAAGCCACTAAATGTATGATAATTACACAAATTAATGCTGGACTGTGTTAGAGTTCCCCACAAGAATATAGGCTATTAAAATAGCTATAAAAATATGCAATACACGCACAAAACAATAACGAGGACATACGAATGAGCTCTATCCGAAACGAATCTATTACAGTGCTAAATGAGCCTGCTGCTGTCTCCTCTCCCGCAAGAGAGCAGTCTTGTTCTATTACGGCTCGCCCCGGCATTACCGCCAATCATCTGAGTTCGAGTATCACTCCACCTCCGACACCGGTGGATTTAGCGGACTCCTGGCCGCTTGGCGAGATAGAGCATTATGACCATGCTGAGCTCCAGCAAATATTAAATAAGAATTTGAGCGATATACTTTTGGTGCTTTCTGAGCGCTCTATTTTATTATCGATACATCAAACCATTTTGCTCGATAAATATCTGATATCGTCAGAGGAAGATCGACACAGTGCTCATCAGAATGCGGATGTTTTACTGAATGCAAATAATCAAGATGAGATCTTTTCTTTAAAAGCAGCCATTGAGATAAATGCTCTTCTTGGCTATATAATGAAAATCGACAGTAAAATTCTATCTCTTCCAAAACCGGTCTTACCAAAAGACACCTCCTTCAGCAATCCATCAACCGCTTTGAATCTCATTAAAGTCATGACAGCATGGAGAAATGTTCTCAGTGTTGAGTTTCCACTGGTGGGGCGAGCGTTGGAGGGAGCCGTATATCCCCCACCATTATCAATCATGCCAGCGGTAGCGCGCTCGGTCGGCCCTATCGATGAAGCTCCGCTGGAAGCAAAGGCTCCTGCAGAAAGTAATATGGTGCCAGAAGAAGGGATTGGTAATTTGAATCTTGCAAGCGCTAATGATTTGCAGGCAGACGCCGTGATTGAAGTGTTTCATAGTAATGCTCCAGTCGAAAATCCTCTGCAGCCACCCAGACTAAAACATTATGGCCCCATTGAGCAAGCCACAGCCGATGCCGATTTTCTCTCTCTCCCGTTATCTTTTCCGCCAGCTGATGCGAAGGCTGCAGAGGATGGTAGCGATGAAAAAATGCCATTAAAATTCTGTTCAGATCGCAGTGCTAATGCAAGTCCAGAAAATACGTTTTTTGACCCATCAGTGGCTTCCTCCCAGCAAGAAGAGGCTGCTTCTCTATCAGAAGCATTAAATTCAATTTTAGAAGCAATCAGCCTTAATCTGATGCGAGCAGATAATCCTAACAATGCGGCTATAAAGGCCATGCGTGTCATCATTAGAGAGAACCCATCGGACGATCTGCGATGCTTACAAAAGTTAGCAATGGTGGCTATTGATCATCAATCTGAATCGATAACAAGAGGTTACTTTTTTGCTTGCTGTCAGAAAAAAGCGGAATCAGCGTATCTGAAAACCTTTTTTAAGATTGTTGCAGAAATGAATACACCAGAGATTTCTCCGTCAATGGCAATAGCGTTGTCAAATCGCTTGCGTGAATTAGAGTGTTCTCAATCCTCCACGACAAGAAAAATCTTTGTAAGAGCCGCGCCAAGGCGACAAAATAACGGGTAAGTTAACCACATAATGCTTTGATGATTGTCGAAAATTTAGCGGGCCAGAAAGTGATCTTTTCTTCAGGCCTGCTTATTGGATGCGCTAAAATTTTAACTTTGTAGCTTATCCCAAGGATTAGCGCCAGATTCATTGCAAATCCCTCTCAGGTAAACTAAATATAAATTTAGATAATCCAATAAGTTACAGAAGAAGTTGACGGTATTTTATGAAGTGTTATTCTCCTAACAGTAAATTTCTTCCAGTTAAGCGAGAAAAAAATGGCTAAACCTTATTTAAGCATTGTAGTGCCCGTTTATAACGAAGCAGGCAACCTCGAAAACCTCTATTCACGTTTGATCAACGTTCTGGATAATTACGGCAAATCTTACGAAATTATCTTGGTCAATGACGGCAGTCGCGACGCCACCGAAACCATCTTAAATGATCTGCACAACCGACGTCCTAATCACATTCGTATCGTGCATTTTAACGGGAACTTTGGTCAGCACATGGCAATTACCGCCGGTTTTGAACGAGCGCGTGGTGAAGTGATTATTACCTTGGATGCGGATCTGCAAAATCCACCCGAAGAAATTCCAAATCTGGTGCGAGCAATAGAAGCAGGCCATGATTATGTCGGTAGCATTCGTAAAAACAGACAAGACACTTGGTTTCGCCGTCATGCTTCCCGCTTGAATAATTCCATTCGTGCGCGCATTACGGGTATTGTGATGACGGATCAAGGCTGTATGCTGCGCGCCTACAAGCGTCATGTAGTGGATGCGGTGATTGCCAGCAAAGAATCCAGTATATATATCCCCGCACTTGCCTACAGTTATGCAAGCAGTCCCACTGAAATTGAAGTGGACCATAGCCTGCGTGAAGCAGGTGAATCAAAATATAATTTATATAAATTATTGCGTTTGAACTTCGATCTCATGACAGGATTTTCACTCGTGCCATTACAGATTTTTACTGTTTTTGGTATTGTGGTCTCCTTGCTTAGCACGTTGTTCGTAGTGTATTTGTTTATTCGTCGCATTTTCATAGGCCCTGAAGCGGAAGGTATTTTTACCTTATTTGCTATTGTGTACTTCTTATTTGGCGTGACCTTAATGGGTCTTGGTATTGTGGGTGAATACATTGGACGTATTTACAAAGATGTACGTCAACGTCCATTTTTTATTGTGCGCGACACCTTAGATAAACACGGCAATTAACCGTATGCAAAAGAAGTTAGCGATTAAAATTGACGTTGATACTGACCGTGGCACACGTATTGGCGTGCCAAATTTATTAAAGTTATTTGCTGAGCTGGATATTCCTGCCACTTTTCTTTTTTCACTTGGGCCTGATAATACGGGCCGAGCGATCAAGCGGATATTTCGTCCGGGTTTTTTAAAAAAAGTCAGTCGCAGCAGTGTGGTGAGCATTTATGGTATACGCACGCTTTTGAATGGGACGTTATTGCCTGGTCCTCACATCGGCAAGCGTAATCAAAAAATCATACAGGCAGCTTATGAGGCGGGTCATGAAGTGGGTATTCATTGCTACGACCATATTCGCTGGCAAGATGGTTTGGCCAAGATGACAAAATCGGAAGTGTTCGCAGAATTTGAAAAAGCGCGCACAGAATTCCAACGGATTTTTGGCTTTAAAGCAGGTACAGCGGGTGCCGCCGGTTGGCAAGCCAATGCACTTAGTCTCGCCGCTTATGATGAGGCTGAATTGACTTATGCGAGTGATGCGCGCGGTGTGTTTCCATTTTATCCACGTGTCAACGAAACTACATTTAAGACCTTGCAAATTCCGACAAATTTACCGACCTTAGATGAATTATTAGGTCGTCCTGAATACCCGCTCGAAAACCTTACCGAACATTATTTAAATTCTCTCGTTACACATGTCACGAACACATTTACCACTCACGCTGAAATTGAAGGCATGAAATATTTATCCTGGTTTACTGATTTTTTATTGAAAGCGAAAGCCGCCAATATTCAATTTGTTAAAGGGGAAGATATTGCGAAAGAAGCTTTAGCTAATCCAGAAAACATTCCTGTTTGTGAATTGGTTCAAGGGGAGATGGATGGTCGCAGTGGATTGATGGCCGTACAAAAAATATAAAAAATATCAAAAGGAAGAGTGATGAAAGTATTTCTGTTTTTAGGTTCGCGTCGTGGTCTTGCGGTATTAAACAAATTTATCGCATTGAAAGCGGACATTTGTGGCATTCTCTGTTTAATCGAAGATCCTCATGAAGAACAATATCATCCAAAAGTCACTGCCATTGCAAATGAGCATGGCATACCCTTATTTTATTCCAATGATGTCAAATCGTCAGATTACGCAAGCGTGTTACAACAGACGAAGCCAGACATCGCATTTGCCATTGGTTGGCGCTATCTCATCACCAAAGAGGCTTACAGTATTCCGCCTAAAGGCACATTAATTATTCATGATTCTCTGTTGCCGACATATCGTGGTTTTGCGCCAATGAATTGGGCGATTATTAATGGTGAAAAGACAACGGGTGTCACCTTGTTTCATATTGCAGAAGGTGTTGATTGTGGCCCGATCGTTGATCAATTGGCTACCGAGATTAGCTTACAAGATACAGCAAAAACCGTAGATGAAAAAATCATAAAATTATATGAAGACATCATCGTGAATAACTTGCCAAAGCTAACAGCAGGTAATGTTGTTGCAACAGCGCAAGACGAATCAAAAGCCACTTATACTTGCAAGCGCACGCCTGAAGACGGTGAAATCAATTGGCAAAAATCGGCGTTTCAGATTTACAATTTGATTCGAGGTTTGACGCATCCCTTTCCTGGTGCGTATACCACGTTGCATGGCAAGCGAATATTGATTTGGAGCGCGGAGTTACCTGCACATAAGGATAACTATGTTGGCAATGTCCCAGGCCGCGTTATTGGTAAACGTGATGGCATGATTGAAGTATTAACTGGAGACGGTGTGTTGCGTCTTGGTCGGCTACAGTTTAACGATGAAGATGAAATGGATGCAATGAATATTACAATTAGCGTAAAAGATACTTTTGGTAAATAGATGGTAGGTTGGGTTGAGCGTTTTTTGCGAAACCCAACATCATGAGTTTACCGCTATCACACCTTCACTCAGTACATACGAATCAAACATCCCCGCCGTAATCATTAAAGCTCACAGGCGTCACATTTTTGTCGCCCAGCTATAAAGTAATGTTGGGCTTCGTACCTCAGCCCAACCTACATTTGCGTTTTCAACACTCCCCAAATCTCAGGATCTTCACTACCTAGATCAAATACAGAAACACCTCGTAAATGATATTTTTCGGCAAGCTCAGCTTTCGCTTTCAAAGACATCGCATCCTCCGCAAAAATATATTCATTTAACCAATCATGTGAATAAATAGCATAATGCACTTTATCTTTTTCGTCCCACTGCAAGCTGGCATGATATTTCTGCAGCAAATAGCGCATTTGGTTAAAGTTAATGCCAGCCATTTGTGCGGATATGGAGTGACCTTCTTTCGCCGTGTACCAATAATTAGAATAAGAAGGTACACCAAGCGAAATTTTAGCGGCAGGGACAAAACGCAATGTATATTCAATAGTAGTTTGTACCCAGGGAAGCGCAGCGGTTGAGCCTGGCGTGGTTTTCCCCGCGTGCTGATTGTATGCCATTACTGTTATAAAATCCGCGCTGCTGGCTAGGGCTTTCAAATCATAAGCGCCCTCCCAATTTTCATAAATGCGTTTTAAGAAATAGGAATGTTGTGGGCTATCATCGACAACCGGAGCCACAGCAAAGCTCACCATTAAACCTTGTGCGTGTAATGTCTTGGCTGCCGCTTGATAAAACGCAGTTAACGCATCGCGGTCTGCCAGCGGTATCATTTCAAAATCAAATTGAATACCATAATAATGGTGTTTTTGACATGCGGCCAAAATCGATTCTATCGCTATTTTTTGCGCGGATTTGTTTAATAAAAATTGATGCGCTTTGACTTTATCAAATTTCGCATTCGTCACCATGGCCATGATTTTCATTTTATGTTCATTTGAAAAGTCAGCAACAGATGGATCAAGGTCGCCCCACACCATGCCGTTCTCATCAATTTGATAGGCTTGAGAAATCAGAATATTAATAGATTGATAATGCTTTTTAAGACTACTGAGGGCGCTTTCTGCGGATGATATTCTGTCAGGCGAATTGCTCCGAAGAATATAAAATACATTTTCCATGCTAAAACAAACGGAAGAAAAGCAGAACAAGATTAAAATAGCGAATACGAAATTTTTCATGTGATACATTATTCTCTTCCTTAAAATGCAGCATCCAGGGCATATCCCTGCCTGATGAAACAGGCAGGTTTAATATTATTTTATCGTCATTCTGTTTGTATCAGGTGCTTGATTATAGAGTTCAGCCGTCTCTTTCTTTCTTGTCATAAAAGCAAATGGATTGCTAAAAAAACTGGCTCTGTGTGTGCGGGCTTTTTCAATCGCTATATTAAAAGCATGACTGCTTTTGTGTTTTGCCGCTGCCACGCGCATCATTTCATAAACGGTTGTTGGTATGCGAAAGGTTTCACCTGTCGCTTCATGCGTAATGGCAACGCCGCCTCTACCATGAAAGCAGCGATCGTTTTGACTGTCCCAATACTTTAAATGGTCGATATTATTTTTGTCGATACGAAGCTGTGCTATGACATTGGGAATGCTTTTTAGATTAAAGCTTTCTTTAATATGGTCAAAGGCATCACTTTTTATTTGGGCGGACACTTTAAACGCATGAAATTGATCGAGAACCAAAGATTCATTAAATTTATTCATTTGCAAGATAGCAGTGTGGATTGCTGCTGACTCTGCCTTGAATGCTCTGAGTAGTATTTTAAAATCTTCTCGTTCAACGCAGTCTTTTTCTTCCAGGGGTGTGACATGAATAGGATGAGTGTGGTGTTCGCGAACCCACGCAATTAAGGTTGATTTGCCAACGCAGTTACCTTCAGGCGTAAAAAGCGCATCTTCGGTTAGCGGTATGAGATCCACCGGGCACTCAAAGATTTCTTGTAGATCATTGAATTCTTTCAATAAATCCGCGCGTGGGGACTCCAGTGCATCCTCGTAACCTTTTGATTCTTCTACTGTTATTTCGGAGGTTCGCATAAACCCTTCCTTATTATTGTTATATTAAATAGAAAAGCATTATAAGCTCAAATTATGTGCAGCGCCACTAATTTCAAGCGCTTTTTGGTGAAAAAAGCCGATTTTTTAGCCTATTTTTATTTTCAAAAGTAGTAAGACCGCTAATGTTATATAGGCGTTAAAGTATGATAGCGTGTAGGTAAGCCATCACCATTCTAGGAGAAAGACCATGTATACGAAAGAGATCAAAGGAAAGGTCCAAGAAGCTACAGACGATGTATCTCACGCCGCTCACAAGGCTCGTGAAGTCACCGAAGAGATGTTCCAGGAGTCATGGAAAACCCTGCAAGCCAAATCCTCTGATCTGCAAGAAAACGTTGTTACTTACGTGAAAGAGAATCCACTCAAAGCGCTAGGCTTTGCTGCTATTGCCGGTCTCCTCCTCGCTCAATTAATGCGTAAATAAGCCAAACTGAAACAGGAGCAGACGATCCAAAGAAGCGCTGCTCCGATAGTGTCAATTCAGTTATCGCTTGTAGGCTACGACGGTAGGAAACATCCGTGCTTTATCATAAATAAATTCAATATTGGTATAACCCACCGATGTGAGCTGTGCACGCGTCTGCTCCGTTGATCGATAGCATTGCCATCTGGCATCCAGGATGTCGACGAAGATAATTTTTTGTAATAATAAATCATGTTGATTAATCTGTGACATATCCCATTCACATTCATCTGTCATAACGGGTGGTGGTGTGAGAAAGCTTGTCACTAACTTGCCACCGGGTTTTTGCGCATCATAGAAAGAGCGATATAATTCAGTGACTGTTTCATCATTCGCTTCATAAATATTTAAGCCGTTACTGGAAATTAAATCAAATTCATCTTTGTGATTGAGATGCCATGCATCTGCACGAATGAATTGAGTGAACATCGACAATGCTTTTTGTTCAGCTAAGTCTGCTGCATCTTTCAGTGTGTCCGGATCACAATCTATTCCAATCAGATCGATGTGTTGGATATTGTCATAATTAAGATAGAGTAGTTCACCCATCAAGCCGCTAGGAATGCAGGCAAGTTTCGCTGACTCTTTTACGGCTTTTTGATTTTCTCTTAAAAAAATCTCGAATCGTTGTTGGGTCGCCTGCATCGTTGGTGCACGGTTCAATAGAAAACTCTCGCACTCACTGAAATCTTTACCTTGGTTGTTTTTACCTGTTTTACGGCCTGTCCATGGATGGGTCAGCATATAATGCGTCCAATACCCATTGATGCCACGATGCGTTAAAAGGAAACGTCCAAAATCAAACTCAGCTAATTGTTCAAGCAGTTCAAGCTCGCCTTGCACAGAAATATAAGGTTTATCGCCTTCTTGTTTTATTCTCAACGCAGTTTTTTGCATGATAGAATCAAATGATTCATTCGTACCATGTGAAATAAGTGTTTCCATTGTGAGGATTCCTATCAATTTTTATCTATCATGAGAAAAATAGCCTACACAATCATAATATGCTAGTAATTTTTATGGCTATTTTAATGGAGATTTTTCAGATGAAAAACGACGATTGTGATAACGCCAAAGATATTGCGACCGCCAGTTTGCTTGAAAACTTCATTGATGAAACCGAGCGCCAGACGTGGTTTTTGTTTGAAACGCAAGTGAGTTAGAAGGGTCAAATAAAAAGGGCTTCGTTGAAGCCCTTTTTTCATTATTCAGCGTCGACAGAATCAATATCTGGGGCATTTCGACGCATCGCTCGATTTACATTAGGGTAGGCAAGTGCAAAGCCATGAAACCGGGGCAAGCTGAGTTGAAGCAATACCATATCTGTTTTCGCGAGTACCGTTGCAGTACGTCTACCGGTTAAAGAGTAAAACCCCGATTCGTTGATACCAATCGCTTGGCCTGCATGCAGTTCTGCAACAGATTCAGCATAGAAGACATGATCTTTTAACGTAATGTGCTGTACATCCGCTATTCCACGCACAATGAGGAAAAAACTATCAACAGGATCACCTTCCGTCACAATGGTGTCGCCTGCTTTATAGGCTTTTTCCACGAATAAGGCAGCAAGATCAGCAATTTCTGTATCGCTGAGCTTAGAAAATACAGTCTGCTTTTTTACAAGCAGCTGTCTATAATTGGTATTGACCGGCTCATCCATATTCTGTGTCCCAAAAAGGTTTATCCATGCCTAGTTTTATCTTAGCCATTAAGGATAATGAATAACAAGAAAAATCTTGGTTTTAGCACACGATTTAATGTTATTCCGCCATCAAAGTATGATTTCATTATAATGACTCTACCAAGAGAGGGGAGCACACCCAGAGTCTCTTCCGTTTTTCTCAAGGCGCGCGCTTTAAATTAGTGAAAGGACGTTTATCGGCGACTGGTTAAGAAGCGATCCAGGCTATTGGCAAAGGCTTGAGTGTCTTTTTTAGTTAAGGGCGCGGGACCGCCTGTCATCACGCCTGTGCTTCGCAAGCTCTCGCTAAAGTTACGCATGGAGAGTCGCTGTTTGATATTTTCTTTGGTATAGAGTTCGCCCCGGGGATTGATCGCGATGCCTTCTTTGTCAATGACAGCATCAGCTAAAGGAATATCGGCGGTGATGACCAGATCGCCTTTTTGCATAACAGCTACGATTTGATTATCGGCCACGTCAAACCCTGCGCGGACCACCATAATTTTAATAAAAGGGGACGGCGGCACATAGATAGCTTTGTTGGCCACCAATGTCATATTAATTTTTGTCCGATTCGCGGCGCGAAATAACACATCTTTAATGACGTTTGGACACGCATCGGCATCTACCCAGATATGCATTTATATATTGCCTTTTATTAGCTTCATAAAACGGATTTAGGGATCTCGAGTTTACTAACGTGAAAAAGCGATAATAACCATAAGCTTGCCAATCTGCAATTTACTTCAATTTGTGCTAAAATAATACTATGTTTCTGTATTCGGTGGTGATTTATATTTGATTGTTATTACTAGGAATATTCCTATGCCTTCACATATCAACACAATGAAACGCCATGAGAATGCTGAATCATCTGATCCCGATAGTGGTCTCCTTAAAGAAGTCGAATCCCATTATATTACCCCGCGTAAAGATGTAGATATGATTAGCGCACTGGCAGAAGCCGAGTTTCTAAAAATCCACGAACAAAATAAAAAAGAAGCAGAAAAAAAAGCTTATGTGAATAAACAATACGGAGAAGAAATTTTTCTGTTATTTCTTTTAGAAGAATGTCGTTTGTATTTATCATTCATTCGTATTATCGAGCAGAACATGGATAAATTTATCGAGCAGCAAACACAGTCCGATCGGGTGAAGTACGATGAATCCATAAAAATGCTGCAAACCCGATTTCAGGACATTTACCAAACTCAAGTCAAATCCGCACCTTTAAACCAGACAAAAGAGCAGCTTTTTACAAAAACCTCTTCGCATCTTGAAGACGTTCGAGCTAAATTGGCCGAGGTATCCCAAAAAATGGAAAAAGAATGGGGCGCATCGACTTGGGAGGAAGGGCTTAAAGTGCACGCCAAAGAAGCGATCGCCGCAATTCGAGCCATTGATCCGCTTGAAGGAATAGATTTGCCAGCCGATAAAATTGACATAGCAAAGTTAAAATTCGAAGAAATGTATACTGACCTGGAAGAGCGATTAGCGAAACGTTTTTCCTTTTCCGATATTCGTAAAGTAGTGGATGCTTCTCATAGGTCACAAGCAGAGCTATTTGCACCGAAAAAACCAGCATCTATTGTATTTGGCGCCGATGCACCAATGGCTCCTGCTCCGACTCTCGCTAAAATTTACGCGCCCAGTAATAGACAAGTGAAAACACAATATGAGGTCGATACCGAAGTTTTGTTGGCTGCTAATGGACGCAATACTTATAAAGCTATTTTTGATGATGTCGAACAACCGAAATCTTTTACGCGGATGGGTGTGGAGTTGGCAAAGCGGGAATTAGCGGTAATCAAGTCATATATCAATAAGATCAATCACCATATGGATGACTCTTTAATTCGTGAAAATCTGCTGCGCTTAGAGTCGAAAATCATTCACATGGTAAAAGAAATGAAGTTAGATGCAAGAGACAATATGCCGAAACCAGGCAATCACTCAACGTGATTTAACTGATCCCTGCAAAAGAATTTCTATGCAATAACCCCATATTTCCGCTTATAATGGCTCTCTTTTGCAAAAAATAAAAAGCCAACGGCGGTTGGCTAAAAACTACCAATATAAACATACACTTGGGATGCGAGCATGATAACTCTTGAAACAAATTTTGGTGCAATTAAAATCGAATTAGACTTCGAAAACACACCAAATACCGCAAAGAATTTCTTAACCCACGCTAAAAATGGCTTTTATAACGATACCATTTTCCATCGTGTCATCAGTGGTTTTATGATTCAAGGCGGTGGTTTTGATGGCAACATGGGCCATAAGCCTGCTGGAAAAAATATTCAAAATGAAGCAAACCAATCGCAGCCTAATAAGCGTGGCACCCTCGCTATGGCTCGTACTTCCGATCCCCATTCTGCTAGCACCCAGTTTTTTATCAACGTTGAAGACAACTCATTTTTGAATTTCACTGCTGAGTCCACCAGCGGCTGGGGTTACTGCGTATTTGGTAAAGTGGTTGAAGGAATGGATATTGTTGATCAAATTCAAAAAGTACCGACCACATCAAAAGCAGGTCATCAAGATGTGCCTGCCAGTCCTGTCATTATCGAAAATGTCATTGTTACTGATGATGTAGAAGCTTAAAACAAAAAAGGGGTCAAAATAATTTGACCCCTTTTTTTGTTTCAGAAAGCTGTTCTATGGAGCGCTACTGGATAAGATAGGCTGCTCAATCATTTTATCCAGATCTTTTTTGGGTGCAGGTATTGAGCTTGCCGATACCGGTGACTGACTGCTTGCATTCCAACTGCTTGCATTCCATAAGTTAGGTCTTCTTGGAATTGGCCTTAATATTTGTTGGCAATCGTGTCCACCGTGAGCAGGAGAGAGTTGGCCCCCTTTGGCTTTTGCTGCTTCTTCTTTTACACGCTGTTGAAAGAGCGTATTAATCTGTGCTGCTTTGTAGCCATATGAGCCTGATAAAACGGCTTGGGTTGTGGCGCCATCAATTTCATTGTTTGCGGCAAACGCTTCAAGTTGAGAAGGTGAGCAAAGAGGCAAGTTCGTACAAGCTTCGCGTAGCTGAAGAATATTCCTTATTAAATGGCCAAAAATATCATTAAAGTAGACTTTATTTTGAGTTGATAAAACAGAAAAGCCCAGTGCTTCTTTGACTTCCTGTTCAAACGTATGACTGGTGAATGTCGTCACGATATCTCGATATACGTTATTCAAGCGAATGTTATACGCTTTAATGAGTTTGGGGTTGTTCACGCTGAGTTCAGCAATGTAGTCATCGCCAGATAAACCAAATGCATGATGCGCGAACGTCTCTACATCGTTCATGCGATGAAAAAGACTGGTGACAATGTTCTCGGTCGAGAGCTCAAAAGATAATGGGTTATTTGTCGGTTGCTTGGCTTTTTCATCAGGAAACAGTACGTCTAATTCTACTAATTTGCTAAAGCCCGCTAAGCCATAATCGATGCTGCTTAAAGACGTAAATTTTTTATATTGTTCGGTATCATAGCCGATATTATTGTAGGCATCTAAATCGCCTAAGACATAGCGTACGGCGGCAATCATGGCCATGGCCGGATGACTGAACACACGAGTAAAATCGTTGGCTGAGGTGCCAAATTCGCCAATATAGTGATATGGGATTTTGTGGGTGAGAACGCCGACAATTTCATTGTCATCATTGAGAACCAGATGATGTTCTGGGGTTTGAAAGACTAATTGTTTTAAGCCTTTTCTTATCGTTTCATTGAGTTTTTCTTCCGCAATATCGGGTGTTTCCATTTTGACTTTTCTAATGATTTTAGTGCGGAATTTTTCTTGCATTTTTTGGCTGAATATTTCAGCCGCTTTGCCATAAATGGCTTCATTCAGGATGCGAATATTTTGAACGCGAGGGCTAGTATTCGTGGGTGGCATTTTTAGAATGTGTTCTTTGTCCTCATAAACAACCGTGAAAAGAGGTTGTAAGATGGTGGCTTTTTCTGGCTGTTTAAATTCTTTTAGTTCAGTAAGTTTTTGAAAGTAGATATGTTTTGGCATTTTTTTAACACCTATAAGAATACACTCGTTTTGATCATCAAATTTGACCATAAAACGAGCAAAATGTCAATCTAAACAATTAATTTAAACAGTCTATGGTAAGTGTTAGTTCACGCTTATACGCCAAAATAATCGGAACCGCTGCCGCCAAAACCCCAATTATCTACCCAACCATCTTTAGGTCGATCAAAAGTATTATAACAGTCTTGAAATGAGGCAGTAATAGGTTTGCCCTCAATAGCGGCTTTCATTGCGCACGCAGCTGCCTCGTCACTGGGGCCTATTTCCAGGTCATTGATGCCGGCTGCGTATTTTTGTGATTGTGCGGTGTCCATGACAGAGGTTTTCATCGGATCGTTATAAGCTTGGCACGCGAGCCAGATGTTTACGACTTTGAATCGAAATTGATTACGTAAAAGCTGGTCTATGTCTTTTGAGTAAATCACGCCATCGGCGGTGGCAATGACTTCAGGGTTGGAATCTCCATCATAAAAGTTTCCTTTTAAGTTGGGACAAGACATGTAATTTAAGTAATTGGTGCGGGTTGCGTTGTCTCGCAATAAGCGGATTGTTTTGAGATGGTGCGCTTCTGCGGTAGAGGCTACATCCTCAGCTTTAGCTACTTCATAGGAATCGTTATTAGGCGCGAAAGAAATAAATTCGACACTGGGATCAGGGCAGGCAGCGGCTTTCGCTTCAATCCCGGGTTGCTCTGCCAAATCAGCGGAGTTTAATTGATAGTGTTGTACCACAGACTTGTTGCTATGAAGATTATTAGTCATGGCAATTTTGGTGATATCGACGTGGTGGAATTTTTTAGAAAAAAGATACACTAAAATATGGTCGGGCTGATGATCGGCATTATAAATGATCTGAACTTTCACATTTTTATACTGATTCACATCAATGTGGTTTTTCACCATTTGTTTAATGGCTTCAGCCGAAAGATTGGCGTAATGATGCTTGGAATTAAAGAAGCTAATCGTTGTTTCCGCAATTGCCTCCATCGAAAAAATCAAAGCTCCACAAAGGGTCGCGATTTTTAATATGTGTTTCATGCGGATTCCTTTAAAATTGAAATCAGGTTAATTACATCAGGCTAAATCGTCTTTCTTCAAGCAAAGGTATTTTAACGCCGTCTAATTCGTCAACTTCTTCGATTTCCTGCTGGAGTGCTGCGCGTTCTTCGACTTCTTCTTCCGCCACTTTGTTAGGCTCAGCCAGTATTTCAATACCGTACGCCTCGTCTTTTGCTTCTATGGGAGTGAAGTTAGCTGCAATAAAAATAGTCGCTGTGCTGCTGGGCGAGTTGGGCGGAGTAAGCTCAGTATTTTCTTCCGGTTCGGCAGCCATTTGATGTTGTAGCAGGGCATTTGCATCGAATAAAGCTTGCGCCGGTTTGTCTGTGATGAGGTTACATAACCATCGGCTTAATTTATAGTTGTTGTAGGTGTCATAAGCCTGCAAGATTTTTGCAACAGTAAAAATAGCGAAACTCGCGATCAGTAAGGGAGTCACAAACAATCCGGCGATAAATAATCCTGATGCAATAACAGATACAATCGTGTAGGCCGTATCGACTTTATTTTTGAAACGGAAGTCACGTTGTTCTTCGAGCTTTGCCTGAAGTATTTGAATTTCTATTAATATATCATTTGCATCTAATGCCAGAGGATTATATTGGTGAATGAGTTCTTGTATTATTTTTTCAGTTTTTTGAGTGAGTCTGCGGGACTCATGTAGTACATAGCTGGTGCGGCTCAGTGCGACTATTTCAGCGGCTAAACCAACCAGGCCAAGGCCAAGATAGCTCAAGATCTTTCCGGTGATGGCGGCGGCAGTATAGAAGACATTAATACCAAAGCCGAGCATATAGGTGCTGATTTTTGTTTTGCGTTGTGCCACCTCTTCATTGTGAACAACGGAATAGATGTTATAGAGTTCCAATAAGGCGCCGATACCACCAAAAAAACTCATGAAAGCTTTACCAATAGCGGCTGAATAACCGGCGATAAGACGTGAGGTTTCACTCATGAATGTATCAATTGTCGCCATATGATCGCCCCTCGGTGTGTCTCTTTTAATTAGAGGGTATAAAGTAGCAGATAAGCCTTAAGGAATTATTAAGATAGGCTAATAATTGGGGGATTTATGCGCTTTTTAAAAAAAAATTATTTCAAAACATCGAGTTAAGAGTGTCTCCGTTGCGTGCTTTTTGTCCTTTTTGTTTTCCAATATCTCAATCGCCTTCTTATAATGGCTTTATTGCAACAGGTAGTGCCATTAAAGCAGCCATATTCTCGGCCTGCACTGTGGAATAAGTGACGGCAAATCCTTTTTGTTCTGCTAAACGATAGTCTCCATTAGGAAGGCGGCATTGAATTAAACGATGATCAGGGAGAACGATCCCAATGTAGGGATCACCTTCAATTGTATCAGATAAAACACATAGCTCAGTTTTTACAGCGGTTTTGTCAGGTAGCGTTGCGTTAATTTCAACATGAGACGCAAGTTTATCATCCACGGCGATCTCAACCGTGTGACATGCGTGACCACGAGTGTCGTCAGGATTTTTTGATTCAATCGCATAACCGGTATCGCCATTAATGAATAATGCATTATTACTCGTATTGCGAATAATGCAGGGATGGTCACCACAAGGTTGATGCCCAGTTAAGACAATCGACAGTTTATTGCGATTAATGTATTGGTTGACATTTTCTGGAATAGTCACAAATTGACGTTGCGCATTCAGCATGTCTGCGGTGATAACGTATTTTTGTTTGCCGGGAACCGGTAGTACACATTGATCTAGCGGTGTTTGGCCGGGCTGATTTAAATGATTAGGTTTGAAGTGAATCCATTTTTGAATTTGTTCTTGATACCACTGATTAAATCCAGTTAACCATTGTTTTGCATCTTGAATCGGTGTCTCATGATCTTGCATATTCGGAATTCGTCCAACGTTATAATTCGTTAAGCCACCATGCACCGCTAAAATACCTGTATTCGGTACGATTACACCTACTTGTGCTAATCCGAGATATTCACCCATGAGACCTGTGGGTTGTGTTTCTTTAATGAAGCTATGTAATACCTCTTCTTCTGATGGATTGCTTTTTTGGGTCAATGCCGACAATTCTTCGCGTCGATAGCGAAATGTATTTGGACTGCCCATGGTTTTTTCTAGCATCCATTTCAGATAAATGATCTGACATTTCTCAATGGTGAGAGAATAAACATAGTGTTGAATAGAGGCTTCAGTCATTTCGTCCGTTGTCTGTTTCCCTGAACGTTTCATCTCCGCAATAACATAATCTAATGGTAGAGTTAAATTAGGTATCCAGTAAGGTGAGGCAGTTTTTAATAGACGTTCCCGTATAGTTTCAGGATGAAGTTCCACTGCAAATCGTGTGTTTTTAATTTCACGATTGCCTACTAATAATGTCACTTGATCGGGATGTCTTTTTTTAAAATCGACTAGCATCTCGGTGATAGCAAGATCGTGTCTGCCACGATCCGTTGCGTCCCCACCGTAAATTAAATGTGGTATCCCATCGACTTTATTAAACTGTAAACCATTGTCTGAATTGACGCTAAGAATTTTGCTTTTTTGAAAAGCCTTCAGAGCAAAATTGGTGCCTTCGGTATCGGTGACATGAAGTACCTGTGAGGCGATATTTCTGATGCTGGTTCTAAAGAACGTGATGGGGGTTGCTGTCGTCAATGTCCGAAACATAGTCGTTTCCTATTGAGGGTCATATGGCATTAAGATAATGATAATTAATGTATTTATCTTAGCATAATTATTCGTTATGATCAATAATTAAGCTTTGTCGGGTGCTTTCTTGGCGTCTAACTGGCTGATTAGCTAGAATAATGGATCTATATTATACTTGTAAGGTAAGGCAGATCGTTTATTTTTTAATAATTGGGCGTAATGTCAAATGATGAAGCAAATAACACAATCTCTCGTAATGATCATGCACCCCGCCCAGCCCTTCCTGGAATGGATTGTTGAGTTAGGTGCGCATCTTGCCAATGAAAAAGATCATCCTCCTGCTGACACCGATGAGTTAACAAATATTACGGCTGTCTTTATTTATAAAAACCCTGATCTGTCTAAGTTCAATGAATTTTTAATGACGCACAGTGAAACGCTGCTGAGGCATGAATTTTCACGTTGGACGAAAAACAAAGCATTGTGGCCGCTTCGTAATGATGTGGAAATGTTATTAGATTATTTTCGCGTAGAATTATATGACAATATTGTGGACTTCCGAGAGAATGCCACAGATGTTTCTCGCATTGCGATCTTAAGGCCGACCATCAAACTGAAAACTTGGCTGAAAAGTGTGTTGACTGCGATAGGAGAAAATACGGCTGAAATTGATTTCACCTCACCCAATTCTTTTCAATCCGTTTCAACAGCGTTGTTTTTGCCTGAGACGGTAAAAACTATTTCAGAATCGGTGAAGTTTATACAGAATCAATACACGGCTTTATTTGATTACGAGTTGAATCGTTATATTGCGGACGAAAAATTTTGGCCGGAAAAACGGAGCAGCGAGTTATTCGCAGAATGGTTTGAATTAGATCTGTATGCTAAGCCGTATGTTTTAAAATCGTAATTTTACTGGTGTTGGTTTTTTTAGTTCATCTAAAAATTGATCGGATACATACCAGCGCTTCTCACCCAGTTCTGTCGTATGCACTATGCATTCTACGTCTTGATTAATGACGTATTCAGCCCAGTGACAACCCAGTTTGGTAATGGTGGCTGCGATTTCTTTTGCTTCTTCGAGTGATAAAAGTGTGTCGTCTTGATAGAGGGGCACGCCGCCATAAACTAAACCGATATTGCCCGTGAGTCCTCTCAGTATCTGACCTTTTTTTAATGTGGTTTTTTCAAGAGAGTCTTTTGGATAGGCATATTTTTTTTGCATGGCAGACATTTGTAAATCCAGGAACGGAACAGAATGCGGTTCATAAGGTTGTTGTCTGGTGAGGAATTGGTGCCGGGAGGGGGAGGATGCTGTATACGAGAAAAAAGCGTTTCTAGCTGTCACGATATCGGGTAAGGCTGATAATGTGCTCATCTGCTGATGGATAGTTTTTAATGGAAGGGCTCTTAATAGTGTGGCTGGTTTAAAAAGTCGACTTAGCATACAAAAAAACTCCAATCAGATAGATAAAATCCACCCTAAAATTAATAAAGACGTGCGTATTATTGTTGAATATACAAAAGACTCACTATGATGGTGGGCCTTTAAAATGTTCATTATTTTACCACGGATTTTGATGTTGTAAAGGGAAAAGTTGTTCAAATAAACCTCAGCAACTTGCCTAATAAAAACAGCAAGTTACTAGAGCCCGTCAATTAATCCTACCCTTAGCCTACGTCCCGCGGACAAGCCGCGGGACGTAGAGTGGGTTGGGGTTAATTGACGACAGACTCTAGAGGGGCGCATTGATAATAAAAAGAATCAAACGCCCGGATTATTTTTAAAAGGAGAGTCTGGGTGTCATTCTTACATTGGCATGAGGATGAATTTGATGCTCATATTCTGCTGTAATGGGAACCAATATGTCTCTAATATCATTCCATTTTGGGTCATCGGGCTGTTTGGGTACTTTTTCATAAACTGTACGCAAGATTGTTTCAAGCTCGGCTTCCGTTGGGATGTCTTTATCTCTAAATAATTTGCTGATATGAGGTTGTACCAAAGTAAAATAGGCTGGCTCTATGGACATAAATTTTTGACTTAACATCATTGTCACATGGGCACGCCATAAATTGGTATAGCGGACGACATTCGTTGCGTCTTCAATAGGATAGCGGCCTAGTAGGTGAGCGGTAACGGCGTAGCGGTGCACCAAGCCACCGACAGGATTCACTGAGCCTTCTGCTATTTTGCCTGCTTCTATGCCGAGTGATGAAAATGGATTAATATCTGTCACAACTGCAGGATTCATTTCTTTAGTAAGTTGATCGTTAAAGACACTGCCAAGTGATAAAAAGCAATTGCTTATGTCAAAACGCATACGAATAACGTCACCGGATCTGATATTAATCCCTTCTACAATCAGTGTATTATCTCCTTTGATGGTGATATCTGAGTCTTCTTCAATGAGCTCAAAAAAATCTTTGCGTGAAAAGGGGACAGTGACATTCATCGGAAAATTTCTGCTTCGCAAAACCATCAATGGCCCTTGGCAATCTCGCGCGGCCCAAACGGCAGAAAGGCCACCGCCAATCATGCAGACCGGGTTATTGGATTTCTTTTCGCTATAAAGTAGACCACCTTCACGGCTCACCTTTTTCAGTACAGGGTTTGATGTATCTCGATGAGCAGTAGAAAAATTATAAAGTTGTATGCTGCTTTCAGGGAACTTGATAATCACTTTTGATTTTGACATCAATGTAATTTCTTTTGAGGCATCGTCTCGGACAATTTCTTGTACGTGATGATCTAAAAATTTTATACCGTATTGCTTGCAGGTGCGCTTAATGAATTCCCATCTTAGCGTTTTGATTTGATGAAATGTCGGGCATTCATTTGCGGCAAGCTGGGGAAATAACTCAGACAGCAAGGCTTGATAAGGCTTAACGAGCGCTTCTTTCGACTGTCCCCATGGGCGTAAATAGTAGTCGGGATCAATCTGATGAAGCCAGTGATTGCTTTCATCCGATGCGATAGTGATGTCAGGAAATTGGTGATGGCGTTTACGGTATTGCTCAGCAAAATTTTTAATATTGAGAAGAGCGGAAATGCCGCCGCCGATCGCTACAAATTCATGTTGATTCGGTCGGCTAGTTGTCACAGCGTCGGAGTGTAATCTTCTAGAAAATACCTTTAATGGGGCACGAAATGACCTCATTGAAGGTCCGACACTCAAGACAGGTTGAGCGTGTGTGAGTAATCGAACGCTGGCTATGCCAACGACGGTTTGTGCGGTTTTAAAAAAATGACTGGATGACATGTGTCGATACTCGTTTTAACGACATCTTTTATTGGAACCATCCCTAGACCCTTATTGGCTTGTCATTGCGTGCTATCTGTTTAATTCTGCTTTTGCGTGGCAGCTAACAATGACGGGTTAATCCAATATTTATAATTCTATTTATATGTTTATTATAGCAAACTATTTGGGCTTCGCTGTGGTTTTAAAACAAATTAGAATACTGTTGATTTTTCAGCAGGTTAGGGTGTTGGTGTCACTGCTCGCGGGAGGCTCACTTAGTTATTAGGGTTGACCATGGCTTTCGCTTTGGTCGCTACCTCTTTTTCGTAATATGTCGCCATTTCACTCTCTGAGACGGAGTGTTTTTTTGCGGATTTGAAAAATTCAGAACACGCATCGAAACCTGGCTGGCCGAGTTGTGCTAATAGTTTGGCTGTGTGAATGAATAATTTTTTATTATCTTTTGTGGCCTGGGGAGACTTTCCATCTTCTTTTATCCGTTCTAAATCGAGTTTGATTTTAAGAGCAAGATCGTTATGTTGTTCGCCAGCATACCACAACAGTCGTTTTTGTAATGTATTCCCATTTTTTGACGGTGGGGTCGCGGTTTGAATCAGGGGGTTGCGATTCATCAATATTTTTTCAAGCCAGAGGCGTATTTCTTTGTTAGCATTCGATGAGCTGAATAAGCCTTTTTCCATATTTAATTTCTCAGCATCAATATAAATCGCAAATAATATTTTATCTAAGCTATGGTCTCCACCATATTCGCCTAAAGTTAATTTTTGGTTGATTGTCTTTAATTCATCGATGGCAGATTGGTAGTAGGGCTTGCCTTCAATGCGTTTTAAAATCTGGGCAATTAATTGTTGTGTGGGTTGGGCTGCATCCATGTAATTCGCTTGATTAATCATATCGACAGATTGATTGATCGTCATATTCAGATCCTGAAGGAGCGTATTAAAGTAGGCGTCTTTCGTGTTATCCATCGGTATATTATGAAAAGCAATTAAGGCTGCTTTGGCTTTGGTTTCAACAAACGCTACAGCGTCTTTGATTTTTGGATTTGTTTTGTCGTCTTTAAATTCAGGACTAAAGCTGGAAGGTAACTTCAGTTCTAGATTGCTCCGCACCATTAATGCATTATAGATTGAGGTTAATAAAAGTTGCAGTTGTGATAAATACTCCAGGTTCATTTGAGATCTGATTTCAAGATCATTTTCTTGCTGGAGCTGGCTATAATGTTTGAGCGTCAGTTCTGTATAGAGCTCAGTCCAGTTTGCTTCGGGATTGCATTTTTGAATTCGATCTTTTAAATTAAAAATGCTTTTTGTTTTTACCTGCAGGTCTTGTAAGTGTTTCGCACTCAATAACTCTGATTGAAATTGCGCAAGGTATTGCTCCATAAAAACGGTGTCAAAATGACTTCCTAAAAAATGCGAGACACTGGTGCCGGCATGTCCATCAAAGATAGCTAAATATTTAGGAGGCGCGCCGGGTGTCACGGGTGTCACCAACACAGAAATGTTATCGCTAGAGCCGCTACGATAGGCGGCATTCGCTAATAGTAGGGCAAGCTTATCTAAGTTTTTATTTTTATTATCGCTTAATACTTTTTTTAATTGTTCGTGTGTCATGGCTTCAGTCAAGCCATCGCAAGCATTAATCACAAATGCGCTTCCACCTTCGGGAATAAATACTTCTCGCATTCTAATATCCGCTTTATGTGACATGCCGGCGTGTTCAAAAATCAAATCACCCATTGCGCGATACATGTTAACGCCGTCTTGTCCATCAGGATAAGGTAGCCTATGATCATTCGCGTACAAATTAGAGGAATTAATTTTTAGCCCTTGGCGTCTTAATTTGTCTACATTAGAGTCGTTTAAATCATGCAGTTCAATGTTCAGTCTTTCAAATGTTGTGATGTTATTGTCTTTGTCTTTAATGACAAGAAAGGATTCGCTATCACCTACATTAGCATTATAAAGAATATTTCCACATAGTACTGTCGCACATAGGGTGGCGCCATCACGTAATTGTTTTTCTTGAATCTGCAGAGAGAGCGCATCAATTGTATTATTGAGAGCGATGGAGACGCCTAATGATGAAAGATTAGTAAGGCCACGAAATTCGTTAATGACAAAGCTGTCTTCTTGTGTGGGTCTTCTGCCCCAGAGTTCAGCAATATGGGTTTGCGTGCTGGGATGTTCTGCCTGGTAGTCGGTGTGTCGTTCAGGAAATTTTAACATATCAGGTCTTGGGTCAAGGATGGGTTTACCATCCAGATTTTTGAAGTGCATTTGGGCTATTATTGGTTCTGGCTGCCTTCGCATGCGATGCCCCCTCCTTTATGACACTGAGCTAGAGATACTTCTTATTATAGCAGTAGTTTTCGATGGGAATTTGAGCATGTTTTTTATGGGAGCGATTAAATGGACAAACTTGTATTGAAATGAAGAAGGTATGTTGAAAGGGGTATTTCTAAAGCTACGTTTATACCGAAAGAAATGCTTTGGAGTTGCCTCAGCTTCTGTCATGGTAGGTTTGCTTTTTACGCGCGAAATTGATGAGCACGAAAAAGTAAACTTACCATGACAGAAGCTGAGGCAACTTCAGAGCATTTTTTCGATATTAATGAAGGGCTGCCAAGGATCAATGCTTATAGCAATGAGATGAGTCACTAAAATATATTTTGAGTGAATTCGTTTGCAGTTAATGAATTCACTCAAAATGAGTCAGGCTTAATTGCTTTTTCTACCAATGACAACTAATACTAATCCTGCAACCAGACACAAACCACTTAACACGGGCGGAAAGTAAATGGTTTTTTCTGTGTCAGCGGTAATTTTAAGGTTACCAATTTCTGCCACTTTTTCTCGTTGTGTGTAGGTGATGCCTTGATAAGCAAAGGCCACGATACCAACGATAATCAGTATTAAGCCAATCAGTGAGGTAATGGATTTCATATTTTTCCCTAGCTAAGTGAGGTGAAATGTTTGGTAATCAAATTCGGCCCATTAAAAGCAAGATGATTATGATGAGCAGTAGCAAGCCGACTGCGCCTGTTGGTCTGTATCCCCAGTTTTTGCTGTGTGACCATGAATCATTATCCACCGCGTCTTATCAAGTGCATGATGAGTGACACAACAAACAAAATAATGAAAATAAGGAATAGTATTTTAGCGATACCAGCGGCTTGCATAGCAATACCACCAAATCCTAATACCCCTGCAATGATGGCGACAATAAGAAAAAGAAAAACCCAATTTAACATTGCAATACTCCTAAAAAATAATGACTGAATAAACACTAACACTATTAATATTCACTCTCAAGCCAAGGAAATTTGATGTTAATAAAAATATAACTATTTTGTGGGTTTGGTTTTAATTGTAGGCAAATAATTAAAAGAATTATTGGCTATTGGGATGAGTTCCAAAAGAGGCACCTCTATCTGGTTACGACATGTGTCTATTATAATTAGTATAGGGTTATGCAAACTGAATGAAATAAAAAATTTTGGTCTGTTAATGAGTGGATCATGAAGGAAAAGTCAAAATGAAAATAATGCTTCGACAATTCGGCTATGATCATCATCAATAGTTTCATCGCAAGAATAAACCCGAGTATAGCTGTCACTTTTCTCATCTGCTTTCATTTGTTAGCGCCTTATCAAATAAATAGTTTTATTTCTTATCGTAAAGACTCATTTCGAAGAAAAATGATCCAATAGTATTAAATTGATGATATAATGCACAATAATCAAAAGTAGCATCAAAACGAGAGCAGAATGTTTAATAGAAACAATGAGTACAGTGATTTTTTAAGATCAAGGGCGCCAGACGTTCGTCACGCATTTCAAAAAGTGCAGGTGCTCTTCAGCCGCGCGCTGACTTATATCGGGCCTCTTTCCTTTATTGCGAAAGGGTGTCTGGCCTATTTAAAAGGGGATTTAGATCACGTTATCAATGGCACAGCATTCATCCAATTACATAAAGACGCTAAAACCAATGCGAAGGGTGTGGCTAAGTTAAGAATAGGCACACCGTTTTTAGGGCGCAATATTTATTATATCGGTACGCAATTGACTGATTCCCAGTCTGAATCTATGTTAAAAACCATCATGGATTTACCAGAAGAAGAGGCACGAAATCCTTATCGAGTGTTTAAAGAAATTTTTGGAGATTCTTTTTTCTTAAGTGAAACCAGTAAGAATGGTGTTCACCAGCGTGCTAAATTCAAGCAGTATTTGAACGTGGAGTTGTTTGAACAAGAAGCGGAACGAAATGTATTTGATTTATTTGAAAAGATAAAGCACCGGCAATTGCTAGATCAAGGTAGTGTGATAAGACAACATATTCAATCATTTTATGCCAAAATATTTTTTGGTTTTGATTTTTGTGAAGCGTTGTCGCAATTTTTCATGAAAATAGAAAAAGTGGCAGAAAAATATTTTTTCCATCCTCGATTTATGTTGTTAATGAGTGAAGAAGTTCAGCTTCTACGGGCGGAATTCAGAGAGTTGACCCAAAAATTTTTGCAGGATAATCTTTCTGCGATTCAAGACCAAATTAGTAAAAAAAGCCCGGATAAGAAAATTAATTTTCTCATTGATACTATATTAGAAAAGTTTCCGGATGCTAAAAAAGGTAAGCTGTCACAAAAAGACGTGAAAAAACTGGCTAGCGATCCGGATATTCTCCTCTGTGTTTCTGTTTTGTTTGCTGTCTCTAATCTGACTTTTATTTTAAATAAAGGGCTAGCTGTTTTATTTGATCGCTCCAATTTTCGGTCGCGGAGTTATCGCAATACGATCAGGGGCGAAATAAGAATGAGCGAGCATTCAAGCCCAGACCGCAAGATATTGTTTGATAGAGATAAAATGCCAACTTTGCACGCATTTTACGTAGAGACATTAAAACGCGCGACACCTTTAGCGTTTATTAGTCGTTATACCAAAAAAGGTTTTCAAGTGGAAGGTTATGACTTTTCTCCCAATTCCATTATTTTGTTTGATATGACCGGGTCGCGAAAGCTACTTGGCGATCATTCCGCGCCATTACACAAAGGGTCTTTAACCCCGTTTGGTCTGGGCAGACGAATGTGTCCCGCAATGAAATTGACTGAGGTGATTTTCAAGCATTATGTCGTATCATTTGCTAAATACGTGAAGCGACTGGATAGTGAAATTGAGTTTTTCCCTGTTCTGAATCCGGACTCTCAAATGATAGCGACTAATGGTAGGGATAAAGAAGAAGAGGATTCTAAAGAGAGCGCGAATGTCGATATCCCGATAGTCCATGCTCCGCAGAAGTTTTTTGAAATTCGGGCGGTCATTCCTATTCGAGTTAAGAACAGAAAAATTAAAATAGCACTTCTCGATGAAGCTCAACTCAATATGATGCGTTTCTAACAAAACAATCTGCCGAAATTATCTTTCCTCTCCGGCAGAGTGTTTCAATGATTCCTTTTTTATTTAAGGCCTAAATGTTGCTTTTTTTCAGGTTGCAGATGATCTACGCGCGATAAAATTTTCATCGCAGCCGAAAGGTCGCTACGAAATTGTGATACGGTCGCCTCATCAGGGTTCAGTAAAATGAGGTGATTAACCATCACATGTACCAATAATTTTTTGATAGTGTCGTTATCAAAATAGTGGGAAGCCGTTAAATTGGCCTGCAATAAATGCTCGGGGACTTTGCTAAAATCATCAATCGCCCGCATCGCCATGAGTTGAAATAGCGCCTCTGCTAGTTTTTCATTTTGATGAATGGAAAGCCGTCGTACTGATGCAGCAAATGAATCCGATTGCATTTTTAAAGAATTTTGTGAAAGCGGGCTGAGTAAATGCGTTCTGTAAACTTCTGAAAATTCGTAAAGCAAAAACTTAGCAAAAGGATGATGAGAAGTATAATTTTTTACTGCCCCCAAGGGTGATAAAATTTTACTACTTTCGGTATGATGAAAGCGATGGCTATGCGCAATGTCTTCTTTTGTGCAGCGAGAAATGTCGTGAAGTAATAAAGCGGCAATATTGACATGACTCAGACCTAATCGATAGGCCACCAAACCTGCTTGCAGTGCGTGCACACGCTCACTTACGTTTTCAGAGTCGGGCAATCCTGCTTCGTAATTGCGTTCTGCTAATGTATTGGCTAACACCTGGCATAATTTATCAATGTATAAGTTGATTGGCGATGCGAGTTGTTTAAAATGCGATGCCAGGTGATCAGGATGGACAACGGTTTCTGTGCTGGGTAATACAACAGGCGTTGAGTCTGTTAAAAGAGTCACAGCAGAGTGATGCAGTTTTTTATCGCCATTGGGAAACAGTTGACGTAGCGCTTGATGGCTATCATAAGAGACTGGACTTTGATTTGGAAAATAATGATGAGATTGCAATTTTTTCAATATATGATCGAAATTGGGCAGGCTCGCAAATATGTTCACCAGCGAAATGGATTTTAACATTTCCACATTATGATAACTTTGCTGGCTAAAAAAACGCGGATAACAATGAGACACCGTTCTCTGGATAGGTTGTCGAAATCGTGCTAGCACTTTAAAACTCCTCTTTACTCAAATAAAGCCATTGACTCATAGCACAGAGAGCTCTCACGTAGCACACAGAACTCAACGTAGCACCCAAAACTCCAACGTAGCACGCAGAATTCTAACGTAGCACACAGAACTCCAACGCAGCCACAAAGAACCCCTACGTACCGTGGCTTGTCCATGGTATCCAGAAAAACTCTCGAACCAGGTTTCAATCGCTGGATACCGTGGACAAGCCACGGTACGTAGGCTTTCTCTTTCTCTCTCTCTCTCTCTCTCTCTCTCTGGGCTATGTAGGGGTTTGAGAACTTACGATGCTAATTATGCCAGATTAGCTAATCCTGCCGCAAATAGGTATTTTGGATCGCGGCTACTCGACAGAGCATAAGAATATTATCCATTGAGAGTGACTTTTGAATTTCAGATATCACCGAAATCATCCGAAACAGCAAACAGTATTATTTTATTAAGCAATTAAATTAATAAACGTCGAATTTAACACAGTCATACAGCGGGAGAAAACAGGGGGTTATCATTAATCCTTCTCATTTTCTGCTTTAACCGATAAATACTTTTAGATTAACGGGATCTCTACTATGATATGTCTATCTCTTCAAAAGATAGGCATACGTGATGTGGATTGTACGGATTGCTCTTTCGCGACCTTACACTTTTATAGTGCTTGCACTCATGTTGCTTATTATTGGTCCCTTAGCGATACAGCGGACGCCGACTGATATATTTCCCAATATTAATATACCTGTAGTTAGCGTGGTTTGGTCTTACACAGGGCTGCCGCCAGATGAGATGGCCAATCGCATCACTAGCGTTTTTGAACGTACTGTCACGACAACCGTGAATGACATTGAACACATCGAATCAGAATCATTGATTGGTGTGAGTGTTACGAAAATATTTTTTCAGCCTGGCGTCAACATTGATATTGCACTAAGCCAAGTGACAGCGATTTCGCAAACGATTCTGCGCTCTTTGCCTCCTGGCACTTTGCCACCATTAATACTGAGTTACAACGCCTCCACGGTCCCCGTTTTACAGCTTGTTCTATCCAGTCGAACCCTACCCGAACAAGAACTAAATGATTTAGGTAACAATTTTATTCGTACCCAACTTGCCACGGTACAAGGTGCAGCGCTTCCTTATCCTTATGGCGGTAAAGTGCGCCAAATTCAAGTTGATCTTAATCCACAGGCCATGCAAACGTATGGCGTATCGGCACAAGATGTCACAGCCGCTATTGCAAACCAAAACTTAATCTTGCCCGCAGGCACACTGAAAATGGGTGCTTATGAATATATTGTCAAGTTAAACGGCAGTCCCTTAGTGGTCGATGAGCTAAATCAGATGCCGGTGAAAACCACTCCAGGTGGAGTCCTCTATATACGCGATGTTGCCCATGTCAGAGATGGCTTTGCACCACAAACTAACATTGTGCGCGTCAATGGTGTGCACGCTGTAATGATGTCAGTGCAAAAGACAGGTACAGCTTCCACTTTAGATATTATCAATCGCGTCAAAGCACTCATTCCCAAAATAAAAGACAGTCTGCCTGAAGGGCTTAATTTATCTATGTTTGGTGATCAGTCAATCTTTGTGACCGCCGCTATCAAAGGTGTGATCATCGAAGGTGTCATCGCGGCTGCGTTAACGGGTTTAATGATATTACTGTTTTTGGGCAGTTGGCGTAGTACTTTCATTATTACCCTGTCTATACCACTTTCTATTTTAGCTTCCATTGTGACCCTGGCGGCTTTAGGGCAAACCATTAATATCATGACGCTCGGGGGATTGGCGCTGGCGGTGGGTATTCTAGTGGATGATGCGACGGTTGCTATTGAAAATATTAATTGGAATTTAGAGCAAGGCAAAGAAGTGGAGCAAGCCATTCTCGATGGTGCAGAACAAATCGCGGTGCCAGCTTTAGTGTCGACATTGTGTATTTGCATCGTGTTTGTACCGATGTTTTTCTTGCATGGGGTGGCGCATTTTCTTTTTGTGCCAATGGCAGAAGCTGTTATTTTTGCGATGTTAGCGTCCTATATTTTATCAAGAACCTTGGTTGCGACATTATCGAAATACTTATTACGTAAACACAAACCGGATGTCTCACAAACAAAAACAAATAATATATTCATCCGCTTTCATCATTCGTTTGAAGAGCATTTCATCCAGCTAAGACACAACTATCAAGAGTTACTGACTCTGGCACTGAACAACGCGAAGTTTTTTATTGTCAGCTTTCTAGCATTCTTATTGGTATCCATTCTGTTACTGTGGCCTTGGCTCGGGTCAAACTTTTTTCCCAGTATTGATGCGGGTCAATTAAAATTGCATTTGCGTGCCCCTACAGGGACACGGGTAGAAGAAGTCGCTCGTTTAGTGGATCAAGTGGATGCGGTGATCCGTAATGTCATTCCAGAGCGTGATTTAGATAGCATTGTCGATAATATTGGATTGCCTATCAGTGGTATCAATTTATCTTACAGTAACTCAGCCACAGTGGGCCCTGAGGACGCTGATATTTTAATTTCATTAAAGGATGGGCATCGTCCTAGTGCAGATTACCAGCGCAAATTAAGGCGCATTTTACAACGTGATTTTCCCGGCGTTACTTTTGCCTTTTTACCCGCTGATATTGTAAATCAAATATTGAATTTTGGTTTACCTTCACCGATTAATATTCAAGTCATCGGGAATAAGATGGAAAATAATCGCCGTTATGCGAATTTGTTCATGGAGCGTTTGCGAAATGTATCAGGCATAGTGGATACACGCACGCGACAAGCATATAACTATCCCGAGCTATTAGTGAATGTCAATCGTAGTCTTGCTCGTGAATTAGGTTTCACCCAGCTTGATATAGCGTCCAATATGTTGATTTCGTTATCCGGTAGTTTTCAAACACAGCCTACCTTCTGGTTAAGTCCTGCTAATGGTGTGTCTTATCCTATTGTCACGCAAGCGCCGCAGTACGCAATGGATTCATTGGAATCTTTACGAAATGTGCCGATCACGACTCTGGGTAGGACAGCGACGCCACAAATTTTAGGCGCAATGGCGACCATTTCCCGATCCATGGTGTCGGTTGTGGAATCACATTATAATGCTCAGCCTATTATTGATATTTTCGCATCCATACAAGATCGTGATTTGGGATCGGTGGCGGGAGATATTAATAAGATCATTAATGATACCAAAAAAAGTTTACCGAAAGGCGTCACTGTTGTTGCGCGTGGCCAAATGGAGACACAGCGAGAATCATTTGATGGTCTTTATTCTGGTCTGTTATTTTCTATTTTATTAGTTTATTTATTAATCGTGATTAATTTTCAATCTTGGACTGATCCATTTATTATTATTACCGCATTGCCTGCCGCATTGGCCGGTATAGCCTGGATGCTGTTTGTGACTCACACGACTTTAAGCGTGCCTGCTTTAACGGGAGCAATCATGTGCATGGGTGTGGCTACAGCGAATAGTATTTTAGTGGTGAGTTTTGCGCGTCAGCACATGAATGAAGGTCATGATGCCCTTACTTCTGCACTGGAGGCTGGCGTGACACGGTTGCGTCCGGTGTTAATGACAGCGTTGGCCATGATCATTGGTATGATTCCTATGGCACTTAGCCTGGGTGAAGGTGGTGAGCAGAATGCACCTTTAGGTCGCGCAGTGATAGGCGGTTTATCTTTTGCAACAATTGCTACTTTATTTTTTGTGCCTGCGGTATTTACCTTAATTCATGGGCGAAAGCGTCAATCAGAACAAAGGAAAGACTATGTTTAGAAAAATCCATGATGAGCTACAGCATAAAGTTCACCGACGTTTTTATTTTGCTGGTGGATTGCTGCTCGTTATTTTGCTGATTATGGCGTTTTTTCGCATCTCAGCCGCCATTGCTTTGCGCTATGAAACAGTGAGACAAGCGGTTCCCGTTGTTGCAGCCATGGTTGTAACAAAAGGACCTGCTGAAGATGTGATTGTGTTACCAGGCAATGTGCAAGCCTGGCATGAGGCGATTATTTATGCGCGTACGAGTGGTTATATTAAAAAATGGTATGTGGATATCGGTAGTCGAGTGAAAGCAGGAGAATTGCTCGCAGAAATTGAAACACCGGAATTGGATGCGCAGCTACGCCAGGCAGAGGCAGATTTAAATACGGCGGAAGCCAATAATAAATTAGCGCAATCCACCGCAACGCGTTGGATTGCATTACTGAAAACCGATTCGGTTTCAAAGCAGGAAACCGATGAAAAAATCAGCTCAGCCAAAGCGTTGCAAGCGGCGGTGAATGCGGCTCGGGCAAATCGTGATCGGTTGCGCGAGTTGGTTAGTTTTGAGCGGGTTATCTCGCCCTTTGATGGGGTGATTACTTCGCGCACCACGGATATCGGTGCGTTAATTAATGCAGGCAGTAGTTCAACAGCAAGACCTTTGTTCCGTATTGCGCAAGCGAATCCTTTGCGAATCTATGTCAAAGTGCCACAAAGTTATTCATCCAGTATTAAGCCGAATTTAACAGTAAAATTACGCTTTGCAGAACACCCCGGTAAATTGTACACAGCAAAACTACTACAAACAGCCGAAGCAATTGATCCGACAACAAGAACCTTATTGGCTCAGTTTGTTGTGGATAATGCGAATGACGAATTATTGCCTGGGGGATATACGGAAGTTTTATTTAATATGCCATTGGCAAATAACATTGTGCGTTTGCCTGTCAATACTTTGCTTTTCCGTGCTGAAGGGTTGCAAGTGGCGACCTTGGATAAGCAGAATAAAATTATCTTGAAGTCTATTACGATCAGTCGTGATTTTGGGACAGAAGTGGAAGTCAGGTCGGGATTAATGCCCGGTGAGCTGGTTGTGCTAAATCCTTCGGACTCCATTTTTAATGGGCAACAGGTGCGCTTAGCACCGGCTGAGAAAGGTAAGCAAAAGCCATGAAAAAATGGGGTGTTATAGGAATACTGGCGATAACGTTAACGGCTTGTTCGCTCGCGCCAAAATATCAGCGCCCTGAAATGTCTATTCCTGATCATTATCAAGAAGCAGGCAAATGGATACCTGTTAATACGACAGCAGCGGATATCAGTCATGGGCCATGGTGGGAAATTTATCAAGATCAAGCGTTAAACGCGCTTGAAAGCAAAGTTACTCTGGCAAATCAAAATTTAAAATTGGCTTTTTATCGTTACCAGGAAGCTAGAGCACTGGCACAAGTTGCGCGCTCTGCTTATTATCCTACGATACTGGGTATTGGTAACGCAGACAGGCAAAGTGCATCCGGTAATATTGCCAATGTGCCAAATAATTCACTTTTTAATGATACATTGATTGGAGCAGACTTCAGTTATGAAGTGGATGTTTTTGGGCGTGTGCGCAACTCCGTGCGGGCCAGTGAGAGTAGCGCAAAAGCGAGTGCTGCGGATCTTGCTGCTGTTAACTTAAGTTCGCATGCAGAGCTGGCTTCGGATTATTTCTCGTTGCGTGGTAGTGAGGCTCAGCTTCAAGTCTTGGAGAGAACTGTCGCAGTTTACAAAAAAGCATTGGATCTGACGATACAGCGCCATCGTGGGGGAGCGGCACCGGAAGCTGATGTGGATCAAGCGAAAACGCAATATGAAAATGCGAAAACACTCACAACCGAAACGCGTCTTAAGATCGCGCAACTTCAACATGCGATTGCTGTGCTGATTGGTGAAGCGCCTGCTGATTTTACTTTAGGAAGAGCAACAGCACCACTTAAAAACATTATGATCACGCCTTATCTCCCATCCACTTTGTTAGAGCGTAGGCCTGATATAGCGGCTGCTGCGCTGAGGGTTGAAGCGGCAAATGCCAATATTGGGGTGGCACGCGCTGCATTTTTTCCGCATTTTAATCTTATCACTGCGATTGGATTTGAAAGTCAGAGTTTATCACAATTGATTTCCATGCCGAGTTTGTTTTGGTCTTTGGGTTCGGCCACAGCATTGACGACAGTTCAGCCGGCGGCTTCGGTAGTGTTGTTTGATGGTGGCAAAGTGCGTGGATTGTTGAATCAAGCTAACGCCGTTTATTTTCAAACCGTAGCGCAATATCGGCAAACGGTGTTAACCGCGCTTCAAGAGGTGGAGGACAATCTGGTTGCCATTCATCGATTAGATCAAGAAAACAAAACACAAACGGCAGCCACTATTGCAGCCAGACGCGCCTTACAACAAGCGCAATATCGCTATAGTGGCGGTATTGCAACGTTTTTAGATATTGTTGTCACGGAAAACACGGCACTCCAAGCGGAGCTTGCTTCGGTTGATATCAAAACACGCCGACTTGTCGCCAGCGTGCAATTGATTAAAGCATTAGGTGGAGGCTGGTCTATTGAGTGTCTCGAATGTCTCCCCAAGTAATTTGTTATTGCATATCTCTTCTGGCTGGCGGCATATAGTTGCCATGGTCTTCTTTCTGTTCTTCGATAGCCGCTTTTTTATTACCAAAGAGATTGAAGCAGCAACAAAACAAGCTGGTTTTTTTCTTTTGCTGTGCTTGAAAGCCTTCGGCTTTTTCTGTTGGGTCCAGGAGTGGCTCTTTGCTTTCTGCTGTCGTTGCTGCTATTTGTTTTAACGGAGCTGCTTTCTTTTTCTTGGAACTGGATTGAAGTTCTACGTAGTTGATATTATGTTGTACTGGTTGTACTGGTTGTACTGGTTGTACTGGTTGTACTGGTTGTACTGGTTGAGCATTATCGTGTTGTTTTTCATATTGTTTAACATGAGGCGAGATTTTTTCACCATCTTCAAATTCACCGAATTTATCCATGCACTCAAGTTCTTCAGCATCGGCCCATGCACTATTTTGCTTTTTAATTAAGTTGCTAAATGCATCAAGTGTGTCGATTCCATTTGCATTAACACCATAAATTTCCAGTACTTGTTTTGCTTGTGAACTTTTAAATGCAAAACCTTCATGCAAATTTGAAAGAAAGCGAGCGCCGAGTTCTACTTTGCAGCGCCATCTTTTTGTGACTGCGGAAAGCATGGTTAATGTTTCATAAATCGTATGGCCTGCATTTTGAGTCATTTTTCCTTCGGCCAATTTTTTGTTAACTAAAATATTGAGAGCCCAGTCGCCTTCTTCATGCATGACATCATTTAATTCTTTTTTGTTAGTGATGGTCGATTCGAATCCGTAAGGTGCATTTCCTAAGACTTTCTGTAAATTTAATAATTCCTGGCGATTTGAACCAATCAATAGAATTCGTGAATAGCCTTGTTCAGTACCATCAAAGCCTTTTTCTTTTGTGCAGATATATACGAGCTTTAGCATTGAATACTCCGAATAAAAAATAAGTTGTACGGTAATTTTGGGCTAATAATATAAGAAATGTGAGAATGACGCAATGAAGTGCACACGGCAACGCTTACTAGGCGCTGCCGTGAGATTACAATTGCTGTATTTTTAAATTAATCAGATAGTTATTAAGAAGCAACCCAAATCATTTAAGGCGTGAACTTGATCCCGGGTTGAACAGAGCTGCTTGCTGCCTGAATTTTTTTAGGGACGGGGAGATTTAGAGCATGGTGCATTTGCGTAATATGGTCTGATTTTCCCGGAAGAACATGTATACCATTAAAACCTTGTATTCGTGCTGGCACGATATTCTGTGATAAAAGATCATCCACTAAGCTCACTCTCTTTTTCGTTTCATGCGGTGCGTTAGGATAAAGAGGTTGTAAATAAGTATCATGTAAATGCTGTAATACTGGGGTTTTAGGATAGGCTGAGGTGTAAAAAATGCTATGAAAAATGCCGGATTTATTAGCAAGATTTTCTATTTCAGCAAGCACTTCTGGGGCTGGATGTGGTGCTTGGTCAGGAAAATATCGCGAAGTAATGGCAACGACTTTGACGTTGTCAGGTAATTTCTGTAAGAAGGCGATGAGTTCGTCTGCACAAATGATTTTTATCACTGAGCCTTCTTCTGCTAGCGTGCCATCAATATCCAGTCCTAGCACATATTCGTACTGACTATCCTGACTGTCAGCAACCAGTACTTTTTCGGTAATATTATAAAAAAGAAATTTTGCCTGTAATTCAATAGCTCGAATATTGAGACCAAACGTATTTTGTGCATTTAACTGGGTCGCAATTTGCATTGTTGAAGAGGAGGATTGAGATGACGATGCCATCGTGCTGACAGGGGCTGCGGTTGCGGGTAGGGCTGGCGTGCCTTTTTTTTCATAATCATCCACTATCTTCAATTTCTCAGCAATTTTATCCGTAAAAATAGGTGATTTCAGTAAGGTATTTGCGTCAATCAACAGTTGTTTGACAATGGCTAGAAGAGAAGCCGCATCTTCCACGCTGTTGCTCTCTATTCTTTTAAGGAAATGATTGGCAAGATTAAACTGTTGAATCGCTTGCCAATTATATTTGGTTTTGGGGAATGCTTGAATAAATGATTCGGTGTTCCGCTTTTCAATGGGGTGCGCTTTTAGCTCTTTTGCACGGTCCGCTAAGCGAGCAAGAGGCTGGTCAATAGAAGACAATCTCGCTACGTTATTGGCTAATGTTTCTTGATCAGCGGGGTAAGCATGCACATCATAGACGGCTGTATTAATAGAATGGATTTCAAGTGTTGCCAGAAGTGCAAGATTATTTGGCTCTTCCTGTTGAACGCGACAATGAAGTTTATTAATGAGTTTTTTTATAATTTTATTTAATTGATAGAATTCATCATAAATTTCCTGTGCTAGCGTTTCATTCGTGCTGATACATTGCATAGCGGCAATATGGGCCTTGTCTCTTGCATGCATTGCTTCGTCCAGGATAGAGTTGCATTCCTCTGTGCTGTAATAAGAGGGCAAAAACAAAGGGTTCAGGCGCTGAATTTCTTTCTGAATGAGAACTTTCTTTGCTCTGAAATGCGTTTCGTATTCTACTTGGCGTGCAGTGCTCACAGCTTACCTCGTTTGTTTGCATTGATAATTTGCACAAATTGTATCATGTGCGTTCATAAATTGTGAGTCTTAAAAAGCTCTAGAACGAGAGTGTCGTTTCGCCAGAAGATAGTTGGATAGATAAAATATTATTATTCAAATCATTAGGATATGTGATTTATTCTTATCGCTTACGCCTACGTCTCGCGCGTTGTCCTATAAGTATCTACACAAGTGCTTACGACTCTTATCCCCTCCTTTGAAAAAGGAGGGTTAGGGAGGATTTATATAAAAATATCTTATAAATGTTGTTTTTAATACGCTAGATTCGTATTAATCAAGGCGTGATTAAAGTTTATAAAATCCCCCTCAATCCCCCTTTTCAAAGGGGGGAGTGCCTACGATCCATATTCATGTTCACTTTTCTGAGTCTGACGGACAAGACCATAGGTGGTTTACTTGTGTAGATAACTATGGGTTTGTCCGCAGGATCTAGCTCAATCCGGCAGCTCTCCCAATACTTCTTTAAAACGTTGGATGGCAATCAGTTTGAATTAAAGATGAAATTTATTTTTATTTAGTGTAAATACCGAATGAGTAAAATAGAATTCCATGAATTAAAAATATTAAATGAGTGATTATGAGTATTGATCTTTCTCCCGTTTTGGCTTTTTTAGCCTGCAGAACACCTCTATCCTGGTGTGAGCAAGCTGTTATCTCGCAAGATATTCTGTTGCTGGACCATGCGCATTGTGAAAAAAAAGCGGCATCTACAGCGATTACTTTATTATTTCGTTATCCGGAATATGAAGATTTAGTGTATAAACTGTCGCGTTTGGCTCGCGAAGAATTACGTCATTTTGAACAAGTGATTACCTTATTAAAAAAGCGACATATTCCTTTCAGGCATTTACCTCCTTCTCGCTATGCTGCGCAATTACATAAATTAGTATCAACACATGAACCGGCGCGCTTGGTGGATGTGTTGATCATGTGTGCTTTTATCGAGGCGCGCTCTTGCGAACGATTTGCGAGTTTATTACCGTATCTTGATGCCGAGTTAGCGGAGTTTTATGGCGGTTTGTTGGCGTCTGAGGCCAGGCATTTTGAATTGTATTTAAAGTTTGCCAGAGCGTACGCTAAATTTGATATTAGTGAGCGGATTGCCGCGTTTCGTCAACGAGAAAAAGAATTGATTGAATCGCCGGATAGTGTGCTGCGTTTTCATAGCGGCGTACCTGAGTCAGCAGAAGTGGTGAGTGTCTGAGTTTAGTGTTGGGCTTTGCAGCCCAACCAATCTTATTTTAAGTATTATTATCGAGCGGGTGAATCAAAATGTATGGCTACTTCTTTAGGATTAGCATCAACATAAGCTTGATTAACGGAATCCCACACTACCTGAATATTGCCGGTTGAGTAGGTTTTTCCTGCAATGATCATGTCCCCACGAAAACAGGAATAACCCGGACCAGGATAATAAACAAAATCATCTGAGCTTACTGTAGTTTGCACCGGCTCTATTTCAGCTTCGAATTTTTCGTTAGTGTAAAGCGTCAAATCACTGCATGGTTGCGTTGTGGATCTTCCGACATATTCTTTTTGTTCAACGAAAGCTTGAAACGGTCTGCCGTCACTTGTTGTCACAATAAAGTTAAACAAAGCTATGCTATGATTGTTTTTCATTGCATGGCTAAAATGAAATGCAAAGGCGGGGGCGCAAAAAAGACCAATCAGAAGCGAAGAAAGTAAAAATTTTAAAGAGGATTTCATAATGATTCTCAAGGGGAATGAATTGGAGTGAGATTAAATCACAGTTTAACAAAAAACCGCAAGTATTCTCTATTATGAAAAAGCCCAAAAGCTTGCAGCGTTCAGCGATGGTGGCTCTTAATAAAAAAACGGGGTGGCAGACCAGGGTTATATTCTTTGGAGCGAAAGCGCAAAAAAATATAACCCTGGTCTGACAGGACCCCAGTCAATTTATCAGTAATAATACTTTGAAAAGTATGAGTTTTAAGCCCACCAATGAGAAGAAAAATACTTATTCTATCACCGCATGATAAACCACAGTCATATCACGTCCCTGCATTTTTGCTTTGTACAAAGCTAAGTCAGCGGAGGTAATGATTTCCTGTATGGTTAAACCATGTTTTGGATAAGTCGCGATACCAATGGAGATGGTAAACTTACTGAGAAGGCTAGACCCATAATAGAGATTCAGTTGACTGACAAGTTGATGTAAAACAGCAGCCCGATTATCTGCTTTTTCACTGGATGTCTCAGGTAGAACAACAATAAATTCTTCACCGCCATAGCGGCAAGCCATATCACCAGCATGCACAAATCCATGCAATAGCTCACCAAATTCTCTTATAATAATATCACCTGCATCATGTCCCCATTGATCATTGAATTGTTTAAAGTGATCAATATCAATCATGAGAACAGAAATTTCAGTTTTGTTCGATTTTGCTCTGCGAATTTCACGAGAAAAGGTCTCTTCTAAATAGCGTCGATTATAGAGCCCGGATAAAGGATCACTAATGGATTGTGTTTTCAATATTTCACGTAAGCGAATATTAGATAATCCTAACGCAATTTGCTCTCCAAGCGCTGAGGCGACAAAATCATCTTCTTCGGTTTCATTCGTTAAAAGCGGCGGCTTTAATGGCTTCTCGATATAAAGTAGTCCAAGCACATCGCTTTGTGCGAATAGTGGAATACACGTATAGAAAAATGACTTATCTTCCACCCCAATAAGATGGGGGCAATTAACCCCGTGCATTGCGTTGTTGACTTGATAGGTCACTCCCCGCCGCAATGCCCAGCAGTCTTCAGGTTTCATGATTTTTTTGGTGAGCTTTGGATTGCCCCAAGATAACTCCGATTCTAAATAGTTACGCGATGCGTGTATTAAGTATAAAACAGCGGAAACATCGGGTAAGATTTTTCTACCTAACTCTTGAATGATGGGGAAGGCTTCCGTCATGCTAAGACAAGATTGCAATGATTCGCTCAAATCACGTAATAAAGAGATTTCTTGATTTTTATGATTTAACTTAATGATCATGCTTTCAAGTTTTTTATTGGCATGATGAGTTTCTTTTTCAGAGCTAACAACTTTATGCACTAAAGGCGTGATCTGCCAACGGATAATAAGCAACCCTAATAGTCCGAGTGCGAAAGCAATAATGGAATTTAAGATTAACTCATTATGCAATGGCTGATATATTTCGCTAGTCTGAATTTTAACGACCATGCCAAGGCCTGTGTCATTAATGGGGCCATAAGCTGCAATGACACTTTTTCCCAGGTAATCAAAAGCCGTTAAGGAACCTTTTTTGCCGGCTAAAGCATAAGTCATAGGCAGCGTTTTACCTTGACCTGCCAGCGTTACATTAAAAGGAACCAGTTTTTGTCGGGTAGGAAAACAGGCCGCAGAATTTTCTTTGTTTGAATAACAGAGACCTATCTCGCCAGTCGCTCCGAGCCCGCTATAGTCATGAAATAATTTATCTATATAAGACAAGGGGAGTTCACCCGAGAAATAACCTATGACGCTTTGATTTTTTGAAGAGATGGGCAAATCCAGCTTTATCCAAAATCCATTTCGCCAGAAAAGAGTAGCGTTGCCTTTTAATGTTTTAAGCGGCGCTGAAAAACTTTGCGATTGATGAAAAACACCGGTTGCATCAAGTATTTTCCCCTGTGAATTTTTGATTGCAATGGCTGTGAAGCCTTGCTTTTGGAGGGACTCCATAAATAAGCCAATTTGCTCAGTATTCTGTTTTTCGATAGCATTTAATAAGATTAGATTAGTCATAACGGATAAGGCTTTACGCTGTGAGTCGGTAATTTCTCCGTCAAAAAAAGTAATCTTTTTTTGTAAGCTATCCTGTAAGGCAGCATTGACTGCTGAAATATTAATATAGGCCAATCCTGCCAATGAGCTTAATCCGGCGATGATGATTAATGTGATAAGAATAACACCGGTTATAAAAATGATTTTCTGATCTTCTTTATTTTCGTAGAATTTCTGTTCCCAAGCCGTTTGACTCCATACACCACACCAGCCAAGACTAACTGCAATGAAACAAATTACCGTTGGAATGGCCATGCGTGTGTAGCTATACCATTTCAAGATGAGCTCTAATTTGAGGACATAAACTAATAGGCCAATGATGGCAATGAGAAAAATAGCCAAAGTCAGTATATGGATAGTACTGGCAATGAATTTTCTTTTTCCAAACGGAATAATGAAACCGAGGATAGCGCTAACCATAAAGCCAATGGCTGTGTTAGGCGCCATTCTCCCGGGTGTGGGATTGAGGTCGATGAGCCATGGCTTGATTAGCAACTGATCCATACCGTTGCTGTAGTGAAAAAAATCTTGAGAGAAAGAAGCTATTGATATCAATAAAATAATGATAAGAAGTGTTTTTTTAAGAATGGAAAAAAAAATCGTATTTTGTTTATAAAGTAAAATGACTAAGCCGAGCAGTAAAAAATTCAGCGCTGAATTCATTACCATGCCGACCATGCCAGTTTGTATTTGAATGAAAGCGGGGATGTGGAAAAGCCAGCCGCTAATGACACAGGTAGCCACTACAATTAAAAATAGCGCACTGTAATTTGCTAAACTTTTAATTTGCATGGTTCTCCCCAAAATACACGCACTGGAAGAGAGAGTGAAAGTTTAATTATATCAAATTTTTAAACTGACTTTGTCATTTCTATGGTGATTTATCCGTGTCATAAATGAGCGTGGTTTGGAGGAGTGTTTGAAATTGTATCATTCGTTCAGAATGAAATATAATTTTGCCGAAACTTTGACTAATTCTATCTTACGTGATGGATTTTTAGGTTCTGCCAGGAAACGCCAAGACTGATGAGACATATTGGTTATCAATTATTTGACACCATGATCTATATCTCATATCTTTCTTTGAAATTCAGTGGATAAAACAAGCCACATTTATATAACTGGCTGATTTAATACATTAAATCCATTTTAAAAATTTAATACAGCAATAATTAACGATTTGGAGAAGGTTTTGACCGAAATAGTAAATGAAATACAAGCGCTCTCTGCGGACGCCATTAATACGGCGGAGAAGCACGTTAGCGATATCTTGGCGCAGGCAATTAAGTACACCGATGATCATGCAGCTTTGGTGGTATACGACTCTCAATGTCCTCTTGCAATCGCTTTAACGGAAAGTTATCGCCGGTGTTTGCCTGCGGCGACATTTATCGATTTTTATGCGGTCACACCAGCCGATGTGCACGCTGCTTTTGATACATTGGTTGCATCTGATTTGGTGGTGCTTATTCAGTCTACCAGTTTTCGACTGGACGCCTTTCGGTTACGTGTAGAACTTTTTCAGCGATCGCTAAAAGTCATTGAGCATCCACATCTTGGACGTATGTCAGGATTGGAAGTGATTTATTATATTGAAGCGTTGGCTTATGATTCGGTTTATTTCCATCATGTAGGACACTCACTGAAAAAACTGATTGATGAGGCCAGTGGTGGAGTGGTGGATAGCGATGGCGAGCGTCTTGTCTTTGGGGCGCCATTTGAAAGTGCCAAATTAAATATCGGGGATTACACCCATATGAAAAACGTCGGCGGTCAATTTCCGATTGGCGAAGTTTTTACTGAAGCGCAAGACCTTGAATCCGTGAATGGACGCGTCCGTATTTTTGCATTTGGTGACACCTCATTTACCGTTAACAAACCCGAAAAACCGATTACGCTTGTTGTGACCAAAGGACGCGTGACTGATGTTATTGACTCGACGCCGGCGTTTGATATGGTGCTTGCTAATATCAGGGCTGATGAAGGAGAAGTATGGTTACGTGAACTGGGATTTGGCATGAACAAAGCGTTTTCACGGGACAAAACAGTGCGTGATATTGGCACTTATGAACGTATGTGCGGTATTCATTTGTCGTTAGGCGCAAAGCATGCCGTCTATAAAAAACCTAATTTTCGTCGTACGGACAACACATGGCATCATGTGGACGTGTTTGCAGTCACGCAGGCTGTTTATTTGGATGATACGTTGGTTTATCAAGATGGTGCGTGGCAAGTTTAAGTTTTTTACTGGAAGTGATACAAAAACGGAGTGGCAGGTTGGACTTAACCCAACATTTATCAATAATTTTGAGCAAAAGGTTTGTCATTCCCGCGAAGGCGCACTAGTGTCCGGCAAATCAGTGTGAATTTCTATTATCCGCATTAGTGTGTGCTTCTCGCTGTCAACTCCAATAGATTCCCGCCTTCGCGAGGAAAGACAAGCGCTGTTGTCTGACTTAAAAAACTCGTCCTTATATTTTTAAAAAGGATCACTATATTCGCTTGTGCGAATCAGTTTTTTATTCACAAATTCAAAAATACCCATTTCCGATAATTCGCGTCCATAACCTGAACTTTTCGTTCCGCCAAAAGGTAGCTCTGGGGCTGTCCATGTTGGGTGATTAATGAATACCATTCCACTATCAATTTGAGTCGCCATTTCAGTAGCACGTGCCTTGTTGTTACTGAAAATCGAGGCGCCCAAGCCAAAGAGAGAATCATTGGCTAAATCAATGGCTTCCTGATCTGTCTTGACCCGAAAGATAGTGGCAACGGGTCCAAACAGTTCTTCATTGTAGGCTGGCATACCTGGTTTAACATCCACTAAAATAGTCGGACTTACAAAAGCGCCACTACGTTCAGGACGTTTGCCACCCAGCACCACTTTTGCTCCCAGTTTGACTGTGTCTTCAATTTGCGTTTGCAATTGTCGAGCAGCGGCTTCGCTGGATAAAGGCCCTAATGTGGTTTTTTCATCGAGTGGATCACCCACCTTTAAAGTAGCTAATTGTTCGCTTAATTTTTTAATAAACTCATCGGCGACCTTATCCATGACAATAAAGCGTTTGGCAGCAACACAGCACTGACCTGTATTGTTCATTTTAGCAAACACCGCTGAACGAATGGTTTGATCAATGTCTGCATCCTCAAGCACAATAAATGGATCACTGCCACCCAGTTCTAAAACTGATTTTTTCAGTGATTTACCCGCAGTGGCTGCTACTTCTGCGCCGGCGGTTTCACTCCCTGTTAACGAAACCCCTGCTATGAGTGGGTTCTTGATCACTTGATTCACTTTTTTAGATGAGATAAGCAAATTAGTGAATACCCCATCCGGTGCGCCAGCTTCACGAAAAATATTTTCTAGTGCAATACCGCATTGTGGCACATTCGAAGCATGCTTAATCAATACAGTATTGCCCACCATGATATTTGGGCCCGCAATTCTGACAACTTGATAAAAAGGAAAGTTCCAAGGTTCAACACCTAAAATCACACCGATAGGGCAGAACTCAATAAAAGCTTCCCCTTGTGCTACTTTCACTGTTTGATTTTTTAAAAAACTTTCGGCATGGGTTGCATAGTAATCTAAAATATCGGCACTGAGAGCCACTTCGCCTCTGGCTTCATTAATTAATTTTCCCATTTCTGTCGTGATGATTCGCGCAAACTCTTCTTTTTTGCGCCGCATGATCGCAGCCGCCTGGCTTAATACTTTAGCTCTTTCAGCAAAGGGAGTTTTTCTCCATGTTTGAAAGGCTTTATGTCCTTTAAGCACGGCCTGATCAATTTTTTCATCTGGCATTTCGTCGAATGTCTTTACCACGTTATTTTCAAATGGATTGATTGTTTGAATTGACATTGGATTTATCCTCATCTTCTGCGTCGCGATTGATGGGCATTCTTAAGAAATCATTTGGATGGAAAAAACGGCGGTTTTATAGTAGGAATAAGGATTCCTCAGTCATTACAGCTTGAAATTCACGATACTTTATTATTTAATGAGGATATTCTAATCATTCCTATTCTGCTGTCGTTCTACCATGTAATATTATACAACAGAAGACCATGAGAAAGATTAAGAAGATCATTTTTTTAATTAATATCAATAAAAGCAATACGCATGAGAAGTAAATTAAAAAAACGAGCGAGTTAGCTTATCTTCTACGCGCAAACTTCGTCGCATAAAAAAGAGAAGCTGACCCAATAATCTAGCCCTGGCGAGCACGGAAAAATCATCCTATCCTGACAGGACCCCAGTTAATAAAAAACAACCCGGAGAGTCCCATGACAAGAAAATCAATGTCTGATCTCAATTTGCATAACAAGCGCGTTTTAATCCGTGAAGATTTGAATGTTCCTTTCGATGATGCTGGCCACATTACTAGTGACACACGAATTCTGGCAGCTCTCCCGACTATTGAACTTGCACTGCAAAAAGGTGCAGCAGTAATAGTATTATCACATTTAGGCCGTCCAACAGAAGGTACTTACGATGAAAAACTTTCATTAGCACCTGTAGCAAAGCGACTCAGTGAATTATTAAAAAAACCCGTGAAATTTGCAAATCAATATCTCAATGGCGTGGATGTTAAGCCAGGTGAAGTCGTGCTATGTGAAAATGTGCGCTTTAATGCGGGAGAAAAAAAAGACGACGAAGTGTTAGCTAAAAAAATGGCGGCACTCTGTGATGTATTCGTTATGGATGCTTTTGCAACTGCGCATCGTGCTGAAGCCTCGACGCATGCCATCGCCAAATTTGCACCTGTCGCATGCGCTGGCCCCTTGTTACAACAAGAATTAAATGCATTAACTAAAGCCTTAAAAGATCCAGCGCGTCCCTTGCTCGCGATAGTGGGTGGAGCAAAAGTCTCAACCAAACTGAATGTACTTGAAAACTTGATTGAAAAAGTGGATCAACTTATCGTGGGTGGCGGCATTGCTAATACATTTTTAGCCGCGCAAGGTTATTCTGTTGGCAAGTCTTTATATGAAGACGATTTGCTGGAAAGTGCAAAGCGATTGATTGAAAAAGCAAAGGCGCTCAATCACACCATTTTAATGCCAACTGATGTAGTGGTTGCCAATGAATTTTCTAAAAATGCCATAGCTACCATTAAAAAAGTCACTGACGTATCCGCAAACGAAATGATATTAGATATCGGTCCTGACACGATAAAACATTATTCTTTTTTAATCGAAAAAGCCGGTACGATTGTTTGGAATGGGCCAATCGGCGTGTTTGAAATGGAAGCTTTTTCACATGGGACAGAAGCGATTGCCAAAGCCATTGCGTGTGCGCGAGGTTTTTCACTAGCAGGTGGTGGTGATACCGATGCTGCCATCGAAAAATATCACATCGAAGATAAATTCTCCTATATCTCTACGGCGGGTGGTGCTTTCTTAGAATTTCTGGAAGGCAAAACATTGCCCGCAGTAGAAATTTTAGAGCAACTCTAACGGTAATGCCATGAACCTTGTGAAGAGGTTCATGGCAATATCACAGATTTTTCTCTCAAATGGTTTTGACAGCTTACGCTTCAATAATGACTTTGAGCGCTTTTGTTTTTGCTGCTTGCCCAAATGTCTCATAAGCTTCTAGGATATCATCCAGTTTAAAATGATGGCTAATGAGTAATGTGGGATCCAGTTTTTTTGCTTGAACCGATTTCAACAGCATGGGTGTATTAAATGTATCAACCAGTCGTGTTGTAATAGAGATGTTATGTGACCACAGTCGTTCTAAGTGTAAATCAACTTTGGTGCCATGCACGCCGATATTAGCAATCGTGCCACCAGGTGCTACAATTTCTTCGCAAAGATTAAATGTAGCGGGTATGCCAACTGCCTCAATGGCAGTATCAACACCACGTCCATTGGTCATGGCCATTAATTTTTTAACTGCATTACCATCACTGCTATTGATGGTAGCGGTGGCGCCCAATCGTTTTGCGACTTGAAGTCGATTATCATCCATATCAATCATAATAATCGCTGCCGGTGAATAAAACTGTGCGGTCAGCAATGTGGCCAAGCCAATGGGTCCAGCGCCAACAATGGCGACTGAGTTACCAGGCTGCACCTTTCCGTTTAACACGCCACACTCATATCCAGTGGGAAAAATATCACTGAGCAGAACCAGGGCCTCTTCATCAACGTCCGCAGGGATTTTGTAAAGACTGGTGTCTGCAAATGGAATACGCACATATTCAGCTTGTGTGCCATCAATAGTATTTCCTAAGATCCATCCGCCATTTAAGCAATGAGAGAACATACCTTTACGACAATACTCGCATTTACCGTCAGCCGTTACGCAAGAAATGAGTACATGATCCCCAACTTGAAATGCGGATACGCCGGAGCCAATTTTGTCAATGATGCCGACTCCTTCGTGACCTAAAATAGTGCCTGGTTTACAAGTGGGTGTATCACCTTTCAAAATATGTAAATCCGTGCCGCAAATGGTTGTTTTAATTATTTTTACAATAGCGTCTGTTGGTGCGCTGATGGTGGGGATAGGGCGATCTTCTAATGATTTTTTACCTGGGCCATGATAAACAAGTGCTTTCATCGTCTGTTCTCCGTGTCATTAACAAGATAGAAGTTTTTTGTCGATTCAATCAGTGTCATTTAGTGTATCACAAGTGGCTGGCATGAAATTTTAAATGATTATCAATAAACGTCGCGATAAAGAAGTAGCTGTGATCATAATCTTCTTGAAAACGATATGTGACTGGCACATTGGCTGTTTTTGCTGCGGCAATAAACAATTCCGGTTTTAACTGTTCGGTTAAAAAAGAATCGGCTGTGCCTTGATCAATTAAAATTTCTGGTCCACGCCAACCGCGTGTTTTAATTAATGCTGTTGCATCATAATCTTGCCATGCAACTGGATTGTCGCCCAAGTAACCTTGTAATGCTTTCTCGCCCCAAGGACACTGAGTCAGAGAGCAGATTGGGGCGAAAGCAGATACTGATTTAAAATAATCAGGGTTTTTCAATGCAATGGTCAGTGCACCATGTCCTCCCATCGAATGACCGCTAATGCCGATACGATTGGCATCAATAGGCAGATGGGTTCGGATGAGTTCAGGTAATTCTTGTGTAATATAGGAATACATTTGATAGTTCTGTACCCACGGTTCAATCGTGGCATCCAGATAAAAACCCGCGCCAAAACCAAAATCAAAACCTTCGCTTTCTCCTGGAATACCAAGCCCACGTGGACTTGTGTCAGGGGTGATAATAGCGATTCCTAACAGAGCGGCCATGCGTTGGGCGCCTGCCTTAATAACAAAATTTTCTTCCGTGCAAGTGAGTCCTGATAGCCAATACAGGGCAGGAACGGGCTCCATTTTGGCTTTAGGCGGTAAAAATACACCGAGACGCATCGTGCAATGCGTGGTCTTGGCGGTATGACTATAAATAAATTGGGTGCCACCAAAGCATTTTTGTTGAGAAATTATATTTATCGTCATCATTTTGTTCCTGTATGGCGAGGTTGCCTAAATCAAAAAATTCTGTCGATGTATTTTAAAAAGTGACAACAGAACGTATAGATTCACCTTTATGCATGAGATCAAATGCATCATTGATTTTTTCAATCGGCAAAACATGCGTGATCATGTCGTCAATATTAATTTTGCCATCCATATACCACTCAACTATTTTGGGGACATCGGTGCGTCCGCGTGCGCCACCAAAAGCCGAGCCTTGCCACACGCGTCCTGTCACTAACTGAAAAGGTCTTGTCGCAATTTCCTGGCCGCTACCCGCGACACCGATGATGGTTGATACACCCCAACCTTTATGACAGCATTCTAGTGCTTGGCGCATGAGTTTAACGTTGCCCACGCATTCAAAACTGTAATCAGCACCACCCTTGGTTAAGTTGACGAGATAAGCTACCAGGTCTTCATTGACTTCATTCGGATTCACAAAATGCGTCATACCAAATTTTTCTGCTAGCGCTTTACGTCTTGGGTTGATGTCAACACCAATAATCATATTGGCACCTGCCAAGCGAGCTCCTTGCACGACATTCAAGCCTATGCCGCCTAAGCCAAACACGACAACATTAGCTCCTGGCTCGACCTTGGCTGTGTAAATCACAGCGCCAATACCTGTGGTCACACCACAACCGATGTAGCACACTTTATCAAAAGGCGCATCTTCACGAATCTTAGCGACAGCAATTTCAGGCAATACAGTGTAGTTAGCAAAGGTGGAAGTGCCCATATAGTGAAAGACAGTTTCGCCATTTAAACGGAAGCGACTCGTGGCATCCGGCATCAAGCCCTTGCCTTGAGTCGTTCGAATCGCTTGGCAAAGATTGGTTTTTTTAGAGAGGCAATATTCGCATTGACGGCATTCGGGAGTATAAAGTGGAATAACATGATCACCGGGTTTTACGCTGGTGACGCCACTACCGACTTCAACGACGATGCCAGCACCTTCGTGTCCCAAAATAGCGGGAAAGATGCCTTCTGGATCATCACCGGACAGAGTAAACGCATCGGTATGACAAACGCCGCTGGCTTTGATCTCGATCAGGACTTCGCCCGCTTTAGGGCCACTTAAATCCACAGTTTCAATGGTTAAAGGTGCGCCGGCTTTATGGGCTACTGCTGCTTTCACTTGCATATTCAATCCTTATTTTATTCATAAGAGAAAATAATGTTCATTGCGCTAAACGCTATTGCTAAATGATATTCTATTTATGCAGGTGACAGAGGAATGCTCTGCAATCGGATATCATGATAGGTTTTATTATCAATCGTAAGATAGAGCTCCGTAGGCGTTTTATCGTCATCCGTTTTTTGAGAGAGAAATAATAATTGATCTTGCCACTTCAATGCCAATAGAATTTTCTCTCCAAAAATTGCTGCGGCAAAGTAGGGCGCTGCAATGTTGGAAACACTTAATATTTTATCCAGCGACAAAGTCGATTGTAATCGATCCCCCAGTTTTGAGCTAAAAATTTGTGTAATACAGGCAATTTTAGGGTTGATTTTTTTGGCGACTAAGCTGACGCTCAGGTTTTCGACATCGTCGTTGGTGATGACAATGATGGCTTGAGCCCGTTCGATGTTAGCGCGGATCAAGGTATCGCTGCTTCTCAAATAGCCATCGACCAAGGCAACACGGCGATTGATATCTTCGGCATATCGACCTTTGGCTTCATTTTCTACGATGACGACTGGTATTTGGTTTTCAATCAATGAAGAGACAATACGATGGCCGACATGGCCTGATCCGACAATAATAATATGATTTTTTTTGGGAACCGGTCTGCCACCTAAAAGGCTGGGGAGTTTTTTTGAAAGAATGATTTCAGTGATCGAACTAAATAATATGGCGAGTGCGGCAGCGCCAGATAACATTAGCAAGCAACCAAACACTTTCATTCTGGGTGAAGCATGGGAAAAATTAAAATCGCCGTATCCAACGGTTGTAACTGTGGTTGTGACAAAATACAGTGCGTCAGTAAAAGATAACGACATTTCCCACATTAAAATCATTGCAGCAGTGAAAATAAAGCATATCAGCACAAATAGAAATCGTCTGAAATTGGCAAATACGGGAGAGCGTAGATAATGAAACTTATTTAAAAAAGTGATGAATCTATTTTTGCGCTTTTTGGGTGTTTCAGCCAGATCTACTACTAAATGATGAATCGGTAGATTAAGTTCATTGTGTGTACTGGTTAATACATTCGCCAATTTGGTTTGATCTAGGGTATTGAATTTTTCAGAGACAACATAGGTTTTACCATTCAGATTAAATTGCGCCAAGACGGCATGCCGATAAATATTATCGGTAAAAATAGGGGCGGCTAACTCAGAAGTACTAAAAACTTGGTGTACACCAAATGCCTCCGCAATATGATCACCCAGGTCTGTGTCATACATTCTCGCGATAATACGGATATTAGGGTTGAGGTTTCTAGCTTCCATGGCGATTGAGACATTCACCATATCATGATTGGTCACGGCAAGAATGGCTTTGGCGTGTTGAATACCTGCTTGAACCAGTAATGTATCGTTTCTGGCATCCCCAGCATAAAATTCTGCACCGGCTTTTTCAACCTGCCAGCGCCATTCATCATGGGTGGTATCAGAGATGACAGCAATGTGTTGATGAGCTTGAATTAATAGTTCAAATGTACGAAAACCGATATTGCCCAAACCGCAAATAATGACATGATCCTTCATGGGATGAATCCGGTGAGTTATTAACGGTAATTTAATATTATTTAAGCATAGGCCTTATCTATTGGTTAGGTCAAGTTTAAAGTCAAAAATGGCTTTGTCTTTCCGGCGCAGGCTGGGTCTATTATTAGCAAAAGTAACTGATAGGCTGTTTTTGATCTTTAACGGTTCTTTATTTAATTGGCTTTATTGGATAGTGGCTCCCAGAAATCGTTTCCTGCCTTCGCGGGAATGACAATGCCTACAAAAGATAAGTGGCATTCTATCTTAAGTTGATGCCTATGCACGCAGGCGAGGAGCTGTTTTTGGGGGCTTATGTTTTTAGTGCAAAACCCGGCATTACTTTATAGCTGTGCGGCCAAGGTTGATTTGTATGTGTTGCGTGATGTTCTGTGATTTGGCAGGGGTTCGCGGACACGGCCCCCACAAAAAGCGTGGGGGTCTTAGTCCGTGCTACTGTGTTACGTCGAGGTTCTTTGTACGATGAGCCAAGGTAAAAAACGGGGTGGCAGACCAGGGTTATATTTTTTGGAGCGAAAAGCGCAAAAAAATATAACCCTGGTCTGACAGGACCCCAGTCAATTTAAGAGGACGGATGGTTTTTTCTCAGGTAAAAGTGTTGTGCTTTATCGTCCGAAGGTAGGCGATGCGCTCTTTTTCTCTTCATCGGCAGGCTCATTTCTCACTCGTGAATGTAGAGCAATTATATCGTCTAAATACATTTCATAACGTTGTTGAGGGCCATTAATTTCTTTATTTAAAAATTTCTCAACAAATTTTCTATCTATTGCAATACCGCATGCAGCTAATTCTGTTTCGGCACCGATAATCGCGCTTAATCTTGCCACTAGATCTTCGCCGCAGGCCTGGCTTTGAAACAAGGCATAAACTGTATCGTTGACTTGTGCGTCATCTTTTAACTTCAATAAATTAATTAGCTGGTCTAGTGAAACCCATTCTTTACGCAGCGCTTTTAACACTGCTTTATCAAAAATAAATTGAAAGAAGCTCCAGGGATTAGTAACGGATTCTTCTATTAGTTCACGAAGCGAAATCACGTGCCTGCCAATCAATTCTAGTGCCTCACAATCCATCAAAAAATACCATGCAGGCAGTTGTGTATAAGAAGTTTTTGAAGCGGCGTTTAAATCATTGATAACGGCTGCTCGAATAGCATGACCATGCGCTGCATCTTGATAGCCTTCATGATTTTGGGAAATTGCTCCCGCCACTTCTTTGCAAGTGGTGATGATACGTGCTGCTGAGAGTGTTCTAACAAATGCAAAAATTTCATTTTGTGCATCGAGAGGAATACCAAGCAACGTTAATTTGTCTGTTGCAGTGGTAGCTGCGCATGGAATGATGTTAGAGCCATCCCTCTTAAAAAATGTCGCATACGTGCGTTGAGTATTCATAAATAAAACAGGAGTATCGTCAGTGCGGGGGAGTGCCATGCTAGCCTCGATATGGGAAGTTTGATCAATTTTCTCAGGGCTGCAATTGTATAGTTAAAATGCTTGATATGCAATGTGACTTAAATGCAAGTAAAATCAAATAGATTCTATTCTGGAGCGTATAAATAGCGAAAACACCCTTTGGTCATCGCTATATTGTTGCATATTGTCAAATTCTTTTTGGCTCGCATAGCGAGCTTTTCGATTTCACCTACTGACTTAAAGAAAAATTGGTAAAATTGAGTTTGACCTTTTTTTGTAAGGGGATTTTCTACTGTATTAACTGATCTGGAACGTGCTAACTCTTTATTGTTTATTGCATTATAAGTCCCATATAAGATAGGCGTGATTAAAGCTTATAAAAATCCCCCTCAATCCCCCTTTTTTTAAAGGGGGAAGTGGCTGTTATTTGTGATTGGTGTTAGCCATTAAAAGAGTCTGGCGTAATGTTTTTCGACTTAGTTTATCTAAAACAGAAAATATTTTTTCTGGCATCGTTTCCCGTAGTGAGTCGTGTCCTTTTATTTTTGTGGTGGTGATCTGGAATTTTTCCGCGATGACAAAAAGCGTTTTATAGAGCTCAGCGTTTGGATGCATTTTTCCAGAGCGGGTGAGAAAGTGATTATTCTCTAGTTTTTGTTTTCGAGCACCCAGTAAATCACAAAGGCTTTGACAGTCAGTATAAATCTCCACTTTATCGAGAGTCTTAGAATTACTATTAATATGATGTAGTGCCGCTATCACCGTTGTTATTTCTGCCCAAGTTGATCTTTTGGATTCATATTGTTTGACTACGATAGTTTCGGCGATTCTCGCGTATAAATTTTCATATGGGTATTCAGAAAATGCTATTAAATCATCTGATGTCAGAATAATAAAAGCGCCAATGGCGATACCTGCTTGGGGCGAGGTTGCTGCATCTGAGAAAATAAGATATGTATTTGAGAATTTTAACAATGTGTTTGTGCCCTTTATTTTAGTTGTGTTTTTTTATATTGAAGCTTAATGACACTAACTTAAGAAATAGTGCCCGAAGATCTCTTCATTCACTTCCACAAAGTGGAAGTGAATTTAAAAAAACGGGGTGGCAGGGTAGGTTTGCTTTTTACGCGCGCAACGGAGTGAGCACGAAAAAAGCAAACCTACCATGACAGGACCCCAGTCAAACCCCTGCTGGACATTAGCCTTTATACGCAAACTAAAAGCACTTGACCACTAAATTAACACCCCACCACTGGTAACTCATCAAGTCGCGTCGTATACCGATTAGAGCGAAAATTCGACTGTCCAAGCCAGGGCCGACTTGTCCCCTCGGCACAAATAAAAATGCTATTTTTACCCATTTTACAATTAATTTGATCCAATGTTTGCATTAGCGCCTCGCTCTTTGAGGCGGTTTGTGAAAATAGATCATATTGCTTAATTGTATTAGATTGTACATCCAGCAACATGATGCCCGCTTTTTTATACCGATAACCCCGTTTATAGATATGACGCAACGCTGTGATCGCTGTCTTGATAATAACTCTGGAATCTGAGGTAGGTTCTATAAAATGTTGGCTAATACTATTAGCATAACGAGGCTGATTTTTCTTAAAAAAATTGGTATGAATATACACGTGGATGCCTTTTGCCACACTGCCTTGTTTGCGAAGCTTATAACAAGCATTCGCCGCATAATAACTGACTGCAGATTCCAGCTCGCCAAGATCAGTAACGGCTCTTCCAAAAGAGCGAGACGACATAATCTGCTTTTTAGGTTGAACCTCTTCAAGAAGCAGGCAAGAGACACCTCTCAGTTCACAAATCATTTTTTCCATGACAATACTAAAAGACTGACGCATCATTTTGATATTCGAATATTTAAGATCTTTGGCGGTGACAATTTGCATGGATTTTAATTTCGCAGCAATGTTTCGCCCTACGCCCCAGATATCTTCGACTAAAAACTCACTGAGAGCTTGCTCACAAATATGCGGGTCAGATAAATCAAATACACCTTCAATTGATTTTTTCTTTGCTATTATATTGGCGATTTTAGCTAATGTTTTTGTTGGTGCGACGCCAATAGACACAGGAATGCCTGTCCATGTTCTGATTTTTCTTTTAATCGTTTTTATGTATTCAATAATAGTTTCATTAGAGAAACTCTGTAAATCAATGAATGCTTCATCAATAGAATACACTTCAATCTCAGGACAGAACGACTCGATCAGCGTCATGACGCGATTCGACATATCGCCATACAATGCATAATTAGAAGAAAAAACCTGAACGCCATGTTTCAAAAAAAATGATTTCCATTCAAAATAAGCCGCGCCCATAGGCACGCCCAATTTCTTTGCTTCATTGGATCGAGCAATAATACAACCGTCATTATTCGACAAAATGACAATGGGCACACCTTCTAATGAAGGATTAAAAGCTCTTTCACAAGAAGCATAAAAGTTGTTGCAATCAATCAATGCGAAATTCGTCATAGAGTGGCTCCCTCACATATCATGAATGACTTTTGTGACCACGCCCCAAATATGCAAATCATCTTCTTCTTTAATTTCAATGGGAGCGAATTCGGTATTCGTCGGCATGAGATAAAGTTTTCCTGAATGTTTATCAATACGCTTAATCATTAACTGCCCATCAATGACACTGATGACCACTTTACCTGGCAGGGCAGGAAGACTGCGATCAACAATTAATATATCGTTTTCATAAATCCCCGCATCCTTTAGGGCGTGTCCTGCGACTTTGACAAAGAAAGTGCTAGCGGGATTTTTGACAAGATCATTGAGATCTAAATGTTTTTCAATATAGTCATCCGCCGGTGAGGGAAATCCAGCAGAGACTTTTGAGGCATACAGCGGCAGGTTCATGCGGTTATGTTTGATAAACGACGAGACCGAAGTAATTTCCTGGATGGGGGATTGTGTTAGCTGGGTACAATAAGTGTTCATTCTCTTGTTTCACTCCATTCAAGCATTATCTCTCTATCATCATTGATTACAGTACGCTATTCAAATGGTTTGTGAGAAAAGTGTATTTTAGATAAGCCGAGTTCTGGTTAATTAGGGCGCTTTTAATCTCATTACAAGAATTCTTTGAAGAAAAATATTCAAGAGGTCAATTGATAAACAGAAAGTATCTGGGTATTTTTTGTGCCAAAGGCGTCAATTAATGATACAATAACCCAACTTGTCACTATTATTGAGTCTGTCTTATGCTCTCATGCTTTAGATTTTGTGGTTTATTTTCCTCTCCTGTAGTTACACCAGCCGCAGTAATAGACGAAAATAGAGTTAATGAAACGCTTCTCTTCATTAATGAGGAGCTAAAGGTGGGCAATGGCCTCCTCACCAAATTTAAAAAAATCATTACTGTTCTATTAGAAAAACAGAAGCTTGATCTGCATGACGAAGTTCTTGAGAAGAGACATCTTTATTTAAAGTTAAAAAATCAGCATCAATCGCTGATCTCCAGTAAAGAGGGGTATACCCTGGCGTTTCAGCAAGCAGTAGAAAGCCTTAGTGCGTCCGTAGTAGCGTTTAAAAAAACACTGGAACAAGACATGGCGTATTATAAGGATTCTTATGGTATCGATGCTAGTGCGATTGCATCTCCTGGCAATTTCCATACGTCTAATAATACATTAGTTATAAAAGTAAGCATCCCAGCGCGCCCTAAAAAGTGGGAAATTTCTTTGATTGCAGAAGAAAAATCAGAAGATCTTGAAGAGTTTAGTCCATCACCTTAAGTTTTAATTTCTAAAAAAACAGATCAGGATAATGACTTTGTCTGTGTGAGTTTCCCCCGCCCAAAGAAAGAAGCCTGATCTGATTAGTCTTAGCCAGGCTAAGTTTATTGTGGCGCCAGTTTATTTGTTATCTCACCTTCTAAATGAATATTGGTTGGATCAATCGATAAAACCGCAGCGCCTTCTTTAAAATCCATTTTATTTAAATCTACCCAAATAATATTGGGTGCTGACGTAGAGTTAAAATAGTAAATATTATTAGTGACATCGGCAACGGATACCCAGCGTGTTGCCCAGGCATCTTCTGTTTTGTTTCCGGAGGTGTCTACTGCGCCAAACGCGGTCATGGCTGTACGGATAACCGATAACACATTCGCGATAGCATCCATTTCTTTATTGGCACTCGGTAACGTTTTTAAATAAGCCGAGGCACGCACAAAACGACTTAACGGATCTGGATCACCAGGTAATGATAGTTTTCCACCAAAGCCTTGATAACGCTTTAAGTTGGAAAGTTGAATATCATAAGCAGGTTCATTTGTCATGATTTGATATTGAGAGCCGTGATAGATTTTCATTTTACCTTTAATGAATTCAATGATAGCTGAGTCACCGGAGCGATCTTCCAGGGCTAAATGTAGCGGCCATGTTTTGTCATTTATTTTGGTCGCGACCACTTGTAAATCTTTCATTCCCTTCAAGGCTTCATCGACTGTCGCATAATTATCTAAAACATATTGCGCCCATAATCCATTAGAAATTTGTGGTTTTGAGTTATCAACAGTAGGATATTCTGTGCCTGATAAATAGAGCAGGTGTGCAGCTAATCCTTTTTCATTAATACCATCTGAAGCGGTATGCGTGTGAAATGCGGTAACAACCAGATTGCCGTATTTGGATTGCCAAGAGAGAGAATTTTTTCCCGCGTCTCCACTGTGCTTCGTGCCACGAGGATTGCTAACCAACATAGGGGTATCGGATACGTATAAATCTACCGTGCGCGCGACAACTTTATTGCTGCCTTTGTTATTGGCAAAAACGGTTGTGCAGCTATAAGCATTAAAAGAAGTTATCATTAAAGTGGTCAGGAGAGAAGTTTGCAATAATTTTTTAGAAAGTAATTTCATGCTAAGTCCTTTTATATCGTCAATTCTTAAGATTATCATAAGTGAGCATCTGCGATAGTTATTTTGAATGAGAAGGGTTTGCGCTAGATGTTTTTATATCGTTATTTCTATTGCATTATTGTCAATGAGTGACCTTGTGTTCACCAACAATATTCTTGTTTATCATCCCCATAAAGATTATATTTTAGCTTAAATGGATCGCAATACTGTCATTAAAAATCAGAGAGAATATCAAAATGGAATTTTTCGGTATGGTAATGCGCATAATCGGAATTATTGTTTTTTTTATTTCAGCTAATTTGACTTATGCGCTCCCAGCTAATAGCGGCTTTGCTGTTGGATCGCAGTACGACACGACACATGTCTATGTCGATCCACAAGATTTCGATCGCTTCGTGGCTAGCTTCAAAGCCACTTTTGGTGGCACAACCTCCAAACAAGGTGTTTTCCAGGTAACACCGACGCCAAGCCAAACCATGTCACAACTCGTGCTGACGCCTGCAGGTACGATTTCGGTTTTCGGATTCAAGACACCCATTCCTTATCCTTTTGGTGCGGAGCGTACCGGATATCTCGTTAATGATTTTGATAAGGCAGTCGAGGCGGCGCGTGCTGCGGGAGCTGATGTGATTGTCGCACCGTTTCCTGATCCCATTGGTCGTGATGCCATCATTCAGTGGCCTGGCGGTGTAAATATGCAGCTCTACTGGCATAAGACAGCACCATCGTATACACCATTGACGACTGTGCCGGAAAATCGTGTCTATGTTTCTCCTGATCGCGCAAACAGTTTCATTCAGCGTTTTATTCGCTTTGCGAAAGGCAAGTTAGTCTCGGACAACCCACACGCTCCCGGCATTGAAATCGGCCGTCCCGGTGACAGCTATCGACGTGTTAGCATCGAGTCCAATTTTGGAAAAATGCGGGTGATTATCACGGACGGTCATCTGCCATGGCCGTTTGGTCATGAGCTCACGGGCTATGAGGTATCTAATTTCAATGATACGCTGACAAAAGCAAAAGCAGCGGGCGCAGATATCCTGTTTGAGCCTTTCACAAGTGATCAGCGCATTTCAACGCTGGTGAAGTTTCCTGGTGGCTACATTGCTGAGATTCACGCAGCCGCGCCGTCATCTAAGACCGCTGATAGCAAGTCTTAATGCGGGCGAAGATAACTGGGCTTTTCATAGTAATACTGCTGTCGACCGCAGCAGCAGCGCAAAGCGAGATGTCCTCGGTCAATGAAATACCGAAACGCCCAGAAATACATTTTAATCGATGGCAAGAAGACTGGTCGGTTTTAGCTAATCCCAACGTGCCAGGTGAGCCATTGGATAGTTTGAAGTATATTCCTTTATCTGTTAATGATCCGAAAACGTATCTTTCCTTAGGCGCTAATATACGTGAGCGTTATGAATATAATGACGCGATGAATTTCGGTGTTGGCCAGAACAGCCCGCCACAATCCTATGTTATCAGTCGAATGGAAGCGAATGCTGACTTACACATTGCGAATAAAATTCAAGTATTCGTACAGCTAGAAAGCGATTTCGCGCCAGGCAAAGCGGTCATTTTGCCAGTGGATGAAGATAGGCTTGACGTAGAGCAGGCATTTTTAGCAGTGGTTCAACCGATGGGTTCTGGACTTTTCAAGTTTCGCGCGGGCAGACAGCAAATTGCTTTCGACTTACAACGTTTCGTTTCGGTTCGCGATGGGCCTAACGTTCGGGAATCGTATGATGCGCTGTGGGGAGATTATGAATTAAGCCAATGGCGCTTTATCACATTTTATAGTCATCCAGTGATCACGCGTAATATCAGGGCTTTTGATGATTATAGCAGCAGCGCACTGACTTACGGCGGATTTCGTCTTGAGCGGAAGATTGCGAATGTAGGAAAGGTGGCGACTTATCTATCGCATTATAAAAATGCGAATGCGAATTTTCTGACGGTATCTGGCACTGAGAGCCGTAATATTTTTGATGTCAGGTTTGCAGGCACTGCGGATTCCTTCGATTGGGATTTGGAATGGATGGGGCAGGTTGGATCCATTGCGAATGACAATATTCGCGCGTGGGCTGTCGGCTCAGTCTCCGGTTATACATTTGAAGGTATTCACTGGAAGCCGCGGATAGGGATACAACTGGATGCGGCATCAGGAAACGAAGATTCAACAGGGCATACGTTAGGGACGTTTAATCCGCTTTTTCCTAACGGCCAATATGTCACCCTGGCTGGATATACGGGCTATGTGAATTTTATCCATCTAAAACCCTCTCTCACATTAGCTCTGTCCCCATCCGTGACCGCCATGGGGGCGGTTGCAGCGCAATGGCGCGAAACAACTGCCGATGCTGTTTATACGCAACCTAATGTTCCTCTTAAAGGCACGGCTGGGGCTGGCGGGCAATATACCGGAACTTATTTTCAATTACGTATCGACTGGCAAATGACGCGACATATTCATAATGCGCTTGAGGTTGTTCGTTTTAATGTTGCCAATGCTATTAAAAAAGTTGGCGGTAAAGATTCGACTTATGCGGGCGTGGAAACGAAGTTTACTTGGTAAAAGTTAAAGCGCTTAGATGAGTATGTGAATTAGCGATTTGAGCAAATAATCGATTTGGATATCATCCAAAACACTATCTAAACAAGGAATTCAATATGAAAGGCGTCATCGTCGGTTTTGGTAATATGGGGCAAACGCATCTGGAACGTTATAAAAAATCAAAAGCGGATATTATCGCTATCGTTGATATTGATGAGGCAAAGCGGAAATTGGCTGAAGCACAGCGTTATTGGTAGCACGGACTAAGACCCCCACAAAAAGCGTGGGGGTCTTAGTCCGTGCTACACATTGTTCATGGTTGAGTATGATTGTCCTGAACTCACCTTTGTTATGATAGATTAGACGCGGCTTCACTATCACACATGGCTAACTCTAACGCTGAATGATTATGTTTTATTTGCGTCATAATATGTCTTAATGCGGTTCTCATTCCTTCTTCTACAACAGGGTGATAAAAAGGCATTTGTAATAAATCAAAAACAGTCAGTGCTTGTTGTATTGAGCTCGCTAAAATATGGGCTAGATGTTCGCCATCTGGTGCTATCATTTCAGCGCCAAGTAACAGGCCTGTTTTTTTTGCCGCGTAAATTCGCAATAAGCCTTGGTTTTGAGACATGATGCGCGAACGACCTTGATCTTCAAAGCAGACTTCGCCGATCACAAAATCGGTATCGTGTAGCTGACTGAATGATTGCCCAACCATGGCGATATTGGGTTGAGTAAAAATGATAGAAAGCGGTGTGCGACGTTTAAAGCATTGTGTTTTATTGCGTACTGCGTTGTAGCCAGCAATTCTGCCTTCATCGGCGGCTTCATGTAACAGCGGCCTGAATTTACCGACATCGCCCGCAATATAAATTGGCAGCGTCTCAAGCTGCATTGTCTGGTGATTATAAACAGGCAAACCGTTTTTATCGAATTTTACGCCAAGTTCATTCAGGTTTAATGCAGTCAGATTGACTTCTCGACCCAGCGCTGCAATAACTTCATTTGCGGTAAAGGCATGCTGGCCGCTTTTGACGAGAAATGCTTTCTGAGTTTTTTCGACAGTGGCTTTATAATTAAGATAGAGAGGGAATGATTTTTGAAAACACTGAATGGCGTATTCATTCACCACTGGATCAGTTAAGCCACCAATAAAGTCATGTGAATGAAACATTTCTATTTGCAGGTCAAGATAACTTAAGGCTTGACCTAGTTCCAGTCCCACAGCGCCAGCGCCAATAACGGCTATTTTATTTTGAAAATCTTTTTGCTCAAAAATATTCTCTGAAATAAGAATCTCGTTACGAAACGCGTGCCATTCGGGTGGAATAATAGAAGCGGAACCTGTTGCAATAATAATGCTTTTAGCCACTATCTTTTGGTCATTTACCTTTATGGTGTTGTTATCAATGATTTCTGCTTTGCCATGAATGTATTGTTGCTTAAGTGACTCAACATACTGAATAGTGCCCGAAGTGAAATAGTCGCGCAGCATTCTGACATGTTTCATGACGGTGGGAATATCGATAGACAGTTTATCTGCTCCATTAATCCCAAGAGCAGAAAAATATTTTCTATCATGATAATAATGGGCTGTTTGAATCAAGGTTTTAGAAGGCATGCAGCCGACCCGAGCGCAAGTAGTCCCTAAAGGGCCAGGGTCAATCATGACGATGTTTTGGGTGACTTTGCTCGCCTCTTTGAATGCGGAGATTCCTGCTGTGCCAGCGCCTAAAATGGCGAGTTCTACTGATTGGGTTTTCATTCTTTTATCATCCGTGATAAACAAAAAGAGTGTGATTTTTGCGTGTGTTATAAGCTATATAGTGTACTGAAATAATTTATTATTAGCGAATGTCTTTCACTGAGCTTTAGTTATGTTCGGATAGCTTGCTGGATTAATAGCGATGAAGATAACGTATGGCATGCTTTGGATCAGTATCTCAATCAAATAAAAAATAACTCAAAGCTAAAGGATGCTATTAGTGGTGTATTTAAAGCTATCGTCGCTCAACTGGCAATTGTTAGAAACGCACAAAATCAGGATGAACGAGTCGATGCGCTGCAAAATTTAAAACGGCCTAAACAGTAAACCACTTCAGCCGTCCAATTTAGATTAATTTAACCTGCGATTCTAGGGCCAGCGGGGATCGCAAATTTTCTCTCTTTAATAAAAATAAAGCTTTATCAATCATGATTTTAGAAAAATAAGTACAGTTATTATATAATAGGAAGATAAGAAATTAAAAAGGAGGGTGGTATGAAAACCAATCAAAACGCCATCGATTTAAAAAACTATCGTTTACAAACCACTCGCGTTATCACCCCAACTTCTGTTAGCAATGTCGCCATTGCGCACACGGTCGACAAAGATAGTTTCCCGGCATTGAACGGCGTGACTTGTTACACGCTGGAAATATGGGAGGAGTCTATGCGGCTGCCGCATTGGCATCCCAATGCGTCTGAATTAGGTTATGTCATTTCAGGTTCTATCGAAGTCATACTGTGGCGTTCGCCCGGTGAGTCGGCTGTATTTACCTTAACGTCTGGTATGTGTTGGTTCATTCCTCAAGCGGCTCTTCATTGTCTCAATAATATTGGGAAGGAACATGCGAAATTACTTGTCGGTTTTAGCGCTGATAAGCCGCAAGATATTGATTTGCATGTGGCCATGAATGGCATTCCTGCACTCGTCCGCGACGCTTACACTTCACCTCATACTGAGTTACAAAAATGGAGTGGCACGACAGCTAATGTGTTGGTAGGAAAATTTCATCCACAGCCCGCCATTCAGGAAGTACTAACAGCAAGTCCGTATGGATTTGATTTAGCCAAAGTCACTCCGCTTTTTCAAGATGAAAAGCTTGGCTCTGTTATTTGGGGTGTGAAGAGTAATTGGAATATTTTAGAAAATATTTCCATGCTGCGCGCACGCTTAAAGCCGGGCGTGGCACGCGACCCGATTTGGTATCCAGATGCAGGTACGCTGTATGTAGTTTCGCAAGGGGTGGGACAATTTAATATTATTGTTGCCGATTCAGATCCTTTTACGCTTGATGTGGAAATCTATGATTACATTTTTGTGTCTGCAGGGGTTTTGCATACTTTTATGAATGTGTCTGATCAGGATTTTGAAGTCACTGCTTTTTTCACGAAAGCTGATCCACTGCCAGAAGTGTCTTTAGCGGTTTCAACGGCTTTTTTCCCAGGATCCATTATACGATCTGCGATGACAGAATATGGCAATGAAAATAAATCTGGTGATCCGTTGAAGGATTTGAAATATAAAACGGTGAGTCCGTATTTATTAAAGATAAATAAATAAAACATTCACTTTCATCAAATCCGACATACCGCTTTACCAAGCTCTACGTACCGCTTTATCAAACCCGACGTACCGTGGCTTGTCCGCGATATCCATCACTTTTGATTGGGGTTTCAATCGCTGGATACCGCGGACAAGCCGCGGTACGTAGAGATTGGTAAGGTGGTACATAGAGATTGGTAAGGTGGTACGTAGAGCTTGGTAAAGCGGTATGTCGGATTTGATGAAAGTGAATGTTTTAGGTTTGTCTCATTCTATAATGCTCTCTCAATGCAACATCATCAGAAATATTTTTTTCTTTCATTTCTAGCCAGAAAGGCAGTTTTAATGTTTCCCTATGACTCTTCAGTTTCGTCTTAGTAGCATCATCAAGCACTTTAGAACTTAAATAATCGATAAAACAATAGCTACTCGCTAATTCAGGCAATTTCACTTTAAGTTGCTCCCATCCGCTGAAATCACCTGAATTTAAACCAACAATCAAATCAGATAAATTTAAACAATAATCATCCGTTTTAATCGTTAGAATCGACTCAAAATCCATTTTGTATGCGCCATAAAAGTTATATTCCATTGTTTCTGTCATTAGGCGGCCAATGTCATACAAAAATTGACGTAATGCTTCATCATCCAGGGCTGCAATTTTCGCATAAATATCTTCAGTTGTTATTGTCACGGCATTACTTGGTGCATGCACATTCATTTGAAGAGCATCAATGAATCTGAAAAAATTAAGCGTCAAAATCTGATGCATTCTTTCCATGTCATAGGCTATGAATAAACACTTTGGTAAAGTAGCTCTAGCGATTTCTGCACGATAGATTTGACCATCGTTTTCCCTGGCTTCTGCAACAGGGCTATATAGAGAAAAGATCGAAACCAGTTCGTTGTAGTCAGATGCGTTAGGAGAAAAAACTAGCTGGGTATCGCCCAGCGTCACCGTTTTTTTACTATATGTTTCCCATCCCAAGTCTCTTTGCTTATAGAAGGCGCAGGGATTTCTTTGTTGAGCTTTATTAAGGTCCAATGTGATTTCTGCTTTTCGATTCCTGTTTAATGCATTTATTGCGGTTGGATCAATTTTATTCGGACCAAAGCAAATGACATTTCCATCTCCATCCTGCACGTCACCATTTCCTAAAGCAGCAGAAACAAAATCAATATTGAAATATTTTAAAGTTCGCTGACCATATAAACCTTTATCCATAATGCTTTTTAAGCTTTTAGCTGAGGTAAGATGTCGAATAGTGGTAAATAACTTCACCTCGCTTGCTGCGAGAACAATTCTGGCAGCAAGTGCCGGATTGCAACCTTGAGGGATGTAAGGGGAATTAGCTTCTTTTAATAAATCTGCCGCGCTTTTTCCTGAGGAAGCAAGATAAGGTTCGTATATAATTGCAATGCGCTCGCGTTCTTCTTGTTGTCTCCTTTTTCCTCGAAGTTTTCTCTGTGCCTTGATTAACATGCCTTCATTCAGCTCGCTGTGCTTTTTCAGGAAAGTCAGAATCGATTTTGTCTCAGCAAGTTCTTTTTCTGCATAAAATTCTGGAAGTGCTTGCCCTTGAAAAAATTCCGTACGTGGGGCGGGGAGTAGTTCTTTAAAAAGGCCAATTAATTTTTTATCTTTTGTTCCATACAGATTAATGAAAAAGTTTTGATTATTAAATTCTTTTCGTAGTGATTCTGATTGTATTCCTGCATCTAAACATAGATCTAATCTTTCTCTCCTTGTCGAAACATATTTTACAGGACGTTTTTTCAGTTTTTCTCTTAATATTTTTTCAAGATTTATCCACTGATGATCGCTATCATTTTTACTGTTAAGATATTCTATGATCAAGGCCCATAGTTTTACCCGCATATCACCATGATACTCAGCGTTCTTTTTAAATTCCGGGTGTTTAACAAAGCCTGCAGAGACTGTGTTGAATGGTGCATTCATGCATTCTTGAATAAAGTTGTGGATCTTATGATTGTATTTTATCGTTGGATCTTTCATCAGGTTGATGATGGCCCATTCTTCATCTGTCATGCTGTGGTACCATTCGCGTATTGTTTTGAATGGCGCTTGGAGAAATACAGTAAAACCACGAAAAATTAGTGGTATTTGTGTTTCAGCTGGATTAGCTCTTGGGAGCATAAATAATTATCCGTTTTTAAAGACAAAGGTTAATATTAAAAATATAATGAAAAACAAGGGCTTGCATTCTGGGAAAAATGTATTTTTGTAAAGCGCTGTATAGTCTCATTATTAGATTAAGAGAACATTAAGAATGCTATCCTATTAGACATTTTTTAGAGAAGACTACTTGTTACTTAAAAAAGAGGGAGAGTGGAAGTGAAGGAATTTAAATTGTTAGCACTTTCGCCAGAAGAGAAGGCGACATTATTGGATACTTTTGACTTGGTCGATGGTCTGGCTACGAATCATATTGAGAAATTAGTCATATTCCTGAAAGCATATTCTGTGTCTTCTGGTCTTACCATTATTCATGAGGGCGAAAAAGGTCATTTCTTTTGTTTGGTGTGCAAAGGGCAAGTCGATATTGTTAAAGCTGATGTGAAAGGTGCGCTTAAAACAGTGAATTCTTTAGGGGCAGGGAAGATCATCGGCGAAATTGCTTTTTTTGATAATGTAACCAGTTCGGCCAGTGTCATGGCTAAGCAGGATGTTACGTTGCTCATCATGGATAGGACGTCGTTTTCTGCTTTCTGTGCAGATTCGCCATATGCGGCTTTACAAATTACATTGAAGCTTTTGAAATATGTTAGTCAACGATTGAGACAGACTACAGGCAAATTGGTTGATTTTTTATAAAGTATTGTAGTTTTAATGAGGTGTTGGGTTTCGCAAAAAAGCGCTCAACCCAACCGACATTGATGAGTTGATAAAAAAACACATAGTTAAAATCACAAATTATTTTCTATTCACCTTATAGTAATTTTTGGTAATGAGAAATATGAAATATATTATCCAGATAGCAAATCAAGCTGATGCTTACGACATTGCATCTATCAACGCTGTTGCATGGAAACATGCTTATGCGGATATTTTACCCAAGGAAATACTGGATTCCATTTCAATAGATAAGTGGGCTGAAAGCTGGAATGCTGCATTGGGACAAGAACCTATTGTTTTAAAAATACATTCTAACAACAGAATAATAGGTTTTTCGCAAATGTGTAAAGATCATCACAAATTACAAGAAACGTTTGGCGAAATTAGTTCGCTTTATTTGCATCCCGATGTGTGGCGAAAAGGTTTTGGCAGTCAATTGTGTTTGGCGTCATTGATGTTGTTAAAAGATCTTGGTTTTGATCAGGCGACTATATGGGTATTAGCGGCTAATGAACGGGCTAGAAACTTTTACCAATCGTTGGGGTTTGAAAAGTCTGGAATGTCTAGGATTTGTAATCTTTTTTCAATGATAGAATTAGATGAAGTGCAATATACTAAAAAATTATGAAGTTCCCTCATGCTGTTTGTCTGTGTTATCCAGAGTTGTCTCGATAAGAGTTTCAATCGCTGGATCCCGCGGACAAGCCGCGGGACGTAGGTGGGTGGATGGGCATAAAAAAACGGGGTGGCAGACCAGTCAATATTCACACAGCTAGAGTTAGCACCCAATAGCAACCATAAGAATATACAAGTAAGGATTGGCTTGATATCCAGATCAGCGCTTATAAAAATAAGTTACGCCAAATTATTGGTATTTAAGCCTAAGTTACTTGCAAGCTATTGAAAAATTAGATTAGCATGGCGGTATGTTTTAAGTTTCGTTGTGACTACAAATCAGGTTGTATGTTGAATCGATGCGGAGCTGTAAGGTTGCGTAAATGACGTTATAAGTTACGTTAATGTCTAATATTAATATTTATTGTCAGGGAAGTCGTTGCATGATGCAAAAAATCAGAAATTCACTAGGGCCGCTTTTTCTCATTCTCGTTTGTCCTCCTTTTGCTATTTTAATGTGGTATACCAATACGGCATTGAGTGGATCATTTTTAGCGCTGGGTAGCATGATAGAACAGCAAGGCTTCTTCTCAGCCATTTATGCGATCTGGCGGCCTGTTATGTTTGGTTCTCATGCCGCGTGGATGATCTTGTCAGTTTTTGCAGTGTTTGAATTGGTGCTCATGCGACTCCTGCCTGGAAAAACCTTTTATGGTCCTATCACACCTAAAGGTAACGTGCCTGTTTACAAGGCCAATGGCGTGGCGGCATTTTTTACGACAATGGCGACTTTTTGTGTGGCCAGTTTTGGGTTGAATTTATTTCCAGCCAACATTATTTACGATAATTTTGGTAACATCATTGGTGCGTTGAATATTTTCAGTCTCTTCTTTTGCTTGTTCTTGTATTTGAAAGGACGTTTTATTCCATCTTCTACCGATTCAGGGACTACGGGTAATTTCATTTTTGATTACTACTGGGGAACAGAGCTTTATCCTTCGGTATTGGGATGGAATATCAAAAAATTCATCAATTGCCGTTTTGGCATGATGAGCTGGGGGATTATTTTACTTTCTTATGCAGCAAAACAGCATGAGTTGACTGGCTTGAGTGATTCGATGATCGTTTCTGTGGCGTTGCAGCTCATTTATATCACCAAGTTTTTCTGTTGGGAAACCGGGTATTTGCATTCGTTAGATATCATGCATGATAGAGCGGGTTTTTATATTTGTTGGGGTTGTCTGGTTTGGGTGCCTTGCATCTACACCTCGCCTAGTATGTATCTTGTTTTGCACCCCATTCATCTGGGCATGAGTCTTGCTATCACTATTTTTGCATTAGGTGCTGGTAGTATTCTTATTAATTATTTAGCGGATCGTCAAAGACAAGTCGTGAGAGCCACACAAGGCGATTGCAAAATCTGGGGCAAGCCGCCGGTGACAACACTTGCAACCTATAGAACAGAAAGAGGGGATGTGAGACAGAACTTGCTGCTGGCTTCGGGGTGGTGGGGTGTGGCTCGTCACTTTCATTATATTCCTGAAATTGCGGGAGCATTTTTCTGGTCGGTGCCGGCGTTGTTTGATAATTTTTCACCTTATTTTTATGTGAGTTTTTTGACATTATTGCTGTTTGATCGTGCGTTTCGTGATGATAAGCGTTGTGCGAAAAAATATGGTGCTTATTGGGAGAAGTATTGCAAGATTGTGCCTTATAAGATTGTTCCTTTTATTGTTTAGTCTCTGTTTATCTCTATTAAGGTTTTTATTTGATGGATCAAAATAGATTGTAGGTTGGGTTGAGCGTTTTTTGCGAAACCCAACATCGCTAGATTCCGCAGTGTTGTGTAGGTGTAAGGTGATGTTGGGTTTCGTAAGAAAATTTAACCTACGCATCTTTTTATGCGACGAATACGGCCGGGGTTTTTGATTCGTATGTGGCGAGCGAATGTGTGTGATTTAGCAGGGGTTCGCGGACACAACCCCCACAAAAAACGTGGGGGTTGTGTCCGCGCTACTTTGTGCTGCATTGGAGATCTCTGTGCAATGAGCCAATGTAAATATGTTCTTTATAAATGCTTTTTTCACTTCCACGAAGTGGAAGTGAATTTTAAAAAAATAGCGTTAACTCAAGAAGAGTGATCCTCTTATGGAAGCGAAGGGCAAGCCATGGATGGCGGCGTTAACCGCAGGGATGTGGTGTTTTGAGCTGGAATAAGATGATCGCTCTCCTTGAGTTAACACCTTTTAGCTCTTGCTCTCTACATCAAAGGATATTTTTGGCAAAATTCGGTTAAGCCATCTAGGTAAATACCAGCTCCAATCATTTAGTAATGCCATGGTCGCAGGCACTAACATCAACCGGATTAAAAACGCATCCACAAAAATAGCGACGGCAATCCCCAAACCAAATGCTTTCACAATTAAGACATCCGCAGACATAAACGAAAAACAAATCAAAATAACAATAATGGCAGCGCTAGTAATAATGCGGCTGCTTTTATCAATACCATTAATAATGCTTTCTCTCGTGTTCCCTGTTTTTTCATAACATTCTTTAATCCGCGTTAATAAAAAAACCTCATAATCCATAGAAAAACCAAACACCGCACAAAAGATAATAATGCAGAGACTAATATCCAGCATCTCCTGCGCTTCAAAATTCAAAAATTCATGAAAATGACCTTGTTGAAAAATGAAAATCAACATCCCATAACTGGCTGTTAAACTTAAGGTGGTCGTCACAATAGCTTTTAACGGCAAAATGATTGAGCGTAGCAAAACCAGCAATATGAGATAGGTAAAAAGCATAATCCATAAAAAAGAATAAGGCAGCACTTGAAAGATGCCGTGTAATACATCAAAGGTATTGGCAGGCGGGCCGGTCACCGTCAGTTTTAAATTTTCACCCAGATTCGTATGTCGCAACATCTTAATCAAGTCTTTGGTTTCGCCCGAGGTTTCCGCGTATTCGGGCACGGCATTTAATATCGTGAAATCTTTGGTTGTGGTTATCTCCAGCAATTTTTTAAGAGCCGGAGTTAGGGCGGCTGGCGGCATCTGATAAAGCGCTTGATACTGTACTTTCGAAAGCCGAGGTTCAGTAGAAACAATACTGCTGACTTTATGGATGCGCGTATCACCACGGAGTGTGTTTGCAAAATCATAAAGACGAGCAATATTATTCGGTGCCGTGATCGAATCTTTAGTGGATTGCACAACAATAATGGCGGGTGAAAGCTCATTCTCACCAAACGCATTTTTAAATGTATCAAAAAATTGTCGGCTATCTACGGTTTTTGGCAAGATGCGAAAGTTCGAAATGCCAAATTTCACATACAATATGGGATAACTTAGTATCAGCAAAATGCCTAGAATGATACAAAAATACGAGCGCGGGTGATTTACCACTTTCGTAATAAACCATTGCCAAAATGATATTCGGGTTTTTTTAAAACGGTGTACGGGTAATCCATTAATGTGGTTTTTTAGAATCGACAGAATAGCGGGCAAAATCACTAGAGCAATAATAATCGCAATAAATACCGCTGTTAATCCACCCACACCCACTGAAAATAAAATATTAATAGGGAAGAAAAGCAGTGCGCTCAAACTGATAAACACGGCAAGCCCACTGAAGAAAACAGCCTTACCGGCTGTGCCTAAAGTCACGGCAATCGCTTTCTCAATATTTTTAGTCAGATGTAGTTGCTCTCGAAACCGACTTATTAAAAGCAACGCATAGTCTAAACTAAGACAAAGCCCGACCAGGAGCGCGATATTAATGGTAAAGATAGAGAGTGAATAGATATGACCTAAATGATAGAGCGAAGCCAGAATCAAAATGCCACAAATTGCCCCTAATAGAATAGGGAGAAATGCGGCAATGACAGAGCCAAAGATAATTAATAACATAATAATGGCAGCAGGTGTTCCTATGTATTCTGCCTTGTTTAAATCAATCTGCGTTTGCTTCGTCACGCTGTCTAGAAAAATGGGTTCACCGCCAATTTGCATGTTTAAATGACGAGGTTTGACAATATAAGATTTAAATTGGGTTAAAAATTCGTGTCCAACTTCCTGATTACTTTTAAACATGACAACAACATAAGCGGTATGTTTGTCGGCAGAGATTTGTTGTTTATTGACATCCGGGTAAACAACCGTATGTTGGGTAGGAAAGGCTTTCAGATCTGCTAAAGAGTTTTTTATCTCGGCAATAAATTTAGGATCACTCGCTAATAAATCCGGACTGCTGTAAAGAATAACAAATCGGTTATAGCTATAGCCCAGTTGTTTATTTAACACATTATTCGCTTTAGCGCTCTCAGAGTTCTCGTCAAAAAAACCGGTGGAGGTAAAAGGTTCAATCACCTTGGGCAAAACAGGAATGCTGACTGCTAATACTGCAATGGTCAAAGCCAAGATAAGCCAGCGGACCCGATAAATCAGTTTTCCATAAAGATAAAATAAGTCTTGGTTCATCACTGTCTCGGTGTTTTTATGTTAAAAGAATTTGATGTTTTAAAAATGCGTGAGCTGTATTTTCCCATGAGTATTGGCGGGCGCGTTCAATACAAGCTTCTTTTTTGAGGGATAAGCAGGCAAGTGCGGCTTCCTGTAAATTTTCTGAAGTGTAACCGCTGACACCTTGTTCAATGATATCGATAGGCCCCATCACCGGATAAGCGGCAATAGGCAGTCCACAGGCCAACGCTTCTAAATTAGCTAGCCCAAAAGTATCGTATCGAGAAGGAAAAACAAACACATCGCCGGTACTTAAAATAGAGCGCACGTTCTCATAAGGCAAGAACACCGCTTTGTCTTGATATTTTTTTTGTAAATGTTTTTTATACGGACCATTGCCAATTAAAAACTTTGTGCCTGGTAGCGGTAAATCTAAAAAGGCTTCGAGATTTTTTTCTCTGGAGATCCGTGATAAAGACATGAAATAAGGGCGTGGATATTGTGCCAGCAAAGCAGGGGCTGGGTCGTAATAAAAATCATCGAGATCAACACCCAGAGGAAAAATTTCAATGGGATTTTGAATGCCTTTGGCTTGTAGTAATTGCGCGACTCTGGGTGTGCCTGCATGAATGATGTTGGCTGGTTTGTAATACCAGCGTAAATAAGCCCAGACAAGTTGTGGTGGAAGGTGCATCCAGTGCTTCATTCCAATATCCCAATTGGTATGATAGGCGCTGGAATAAGGGATAGCATTTTTCACACAATACCGGCGCGCTGAAACACCAAGCCCGACTTCTGCCTGGATATGTACCGCATCGGGTTTGACGGATTCATATAGCTTGCCAAATTCTTTAGACGCCATCCCGGAAAACATTGGGATGAGCGTTTTGGTTAGCGTGGTTTTTTCGATTTTGAGCGGAGTGGGGTGATTAAAGAAAATTAACTCATGCCCTTCCTTTTCTAGAATGTCGGCAATTTTATTATAGTAACGCCCTACACCCATGCTACTCGAATTTCGATTTGCAAAGGTAGATAACAAAATTCTCATGCGCAACTATTCCATATTCTTAATGGTCTGGTATTCTTTAACATTTATACCGGAATATCAAGTGAAAACTAAATGGTTATGTCTATTATAGGCATATCTATCCTATACTAATTGCTCCATTTGCAGAGCGGAATACTCATGGCACTTTCTCCAAGGATCACGGAATCGGTAGTAGCTGGCTATTCGTTCTTAAGTAATACGCTTGGCCACTTGGCGTTTGTGGCGGCATTAATTGCATCCGTTATGATGGGCCCTGTTTTAACACCGTTAGCATTGGCGAGTTTGTTTGGGTGCTCATTGCTGGTTGGTATTATTGCAAGAAAGGACGAAGGAGTTTCTGATACTCTTTTTGCAACGACCAGCAGCTGGATGATGGTTTTTGCCGCGTCTATCGCCATTCCTTCCGCTTTGTTTAGTTTGATGTCCAATGCGCTTATTCCACTAGAGTTGGGTGTCAGCATACTAGGCGCTTTGCCAATGATACTCGCAGCGACTCCCGCAGCTCTTTTTGTAGTGGGTTTTTTAATGTCATTGCAAAATCCAGATGCATTGAGTGATCTGCATCGTGGCATCACGAGCTTGGCAATAAAGCTGTTTACCATTCCATTTGGTTTGGTGGGTGCTGTAATTGGTGGTGTTTTCGGTTTAATGGCAATGACAGTGGATTTTATTTTTAGAGTGCCTGGAGTAGAGCCAGAAGAAGCGCCGGAGTTGCCTAACGATGAGCCGTTTGTTCCCACTCGGGCAAAGGTATGTCGTGATTTAAATATTAAATCAAATCCAGGGTATTCTGCGAAATTTGATGCTATACCCGACAATAAAAATGAAATGGAGCCAGTCAATACAGTTTTTCAGCCTACGTATCAGCCAGCTTATTTACCAACTGTCAACCGTAGGCGGTAGTTCTCTAGTTAAAATCGGTAAGCAAGACGTGCAAAGCCGCTATAGGTAAATGGCACATAGTGTAAGGCCGGATCCAATTCTGCTTGTCCACTGCCTGCTGTATAATTTCCGCCAACTTCAACCATCACGTGCGGTGTGAAATTATAATTAAACCCTATGCCGAATGTCGGTCGGTAAAGCCATTCTTTATAAACATAGTCTGAACGATGCACACCCGCAATGCCCACTGTGGAAAAAGCGCGTATAGTCGTGGTTGGAATGAATATCATGAATTTAGCAGAGGCAGAGAGGGCTTCTGTTCTTGAATTGAATTCGGTCGCATTATAATCAAATGTAAAAAGACTCATGTCGTCAAAATACACTTTTGCTGAAGGGTAGCGGGTGTACGCTGCTTCTATCGCAAATGTGGGCATGAGTTCATAGCCACCAAAGAAGCCCCAGGCCGCGCCATTTTCATGGGTTTTAATGGGCGTTGATAGCGTCATTGCCGCTGTCTGATTTGTTGAAACTAAATGGTTCCATGTGGTGGCACCGTAGCCTGCGCTAACGCCAACATAAAATGGATAACGAAATTTATCAGTTGGGGTAGCGCTATTGCCGGCATGAGTGCTTGCTGCAAAGAAACTTAATAGTAATCCAATATTAATTGATTTTATTCGCATGTGAAGCCAGTTCCGCTGCAAAGTCTACCGGCAGAATCTTCATTGCCATTCAAATAGCATTTCCAGTCATCTATGCAGGCTTGTGTTGATGTGTCTTTTTGGAATGCGCATGCTCTTTCTAGGGAGCCGAACATGCCGATCATGCGTGAGTACAAGGTATGCATATTTTGGCAAGCCGCACGAGGTAGGCCTGCGCCAACACAATGACAGATGGCAACTTCTTTAAAAGAGGAGCAGAAATGAGGATCGGTGTCAGGAAAGGCTTGTCCGCAAGCAAATGAATTGGAAGTTGCTAAAGTTAAAGTAGATAAACTGATTATGCTGAGTAACAACAGCAGGGACTTTTTCATCTAAGAATCCTTTTAAAATGAATTGCAGCTATAAAGATAGATTACTTTTACACTGCTGAAAATGTTTAGGCAATTATTTTAACTGTAGCCTTAAACTTATTAAGTAAAAAATGCTATTAAATATAAATTTCAAGCATATGTAAATCTATTTGATGGTTTGTTGAATAAATTAAACTCTAAAGGAATGTGTATTTATTAGGCTTATCATGCCCAGCCCAACCCGTGCTTAAGTTGAGATGATTTGTTAATATAGGCCAGAAAAATATTAAATAAAGCGTCTGGATGTTTTATCTACCCCATTGATGTGCCGGTAGATTGGCGTGAGTTGAAATACGGAAAATATTGAGATAATGATAGGGAGGTTGTATAAAATGTTTTTTCCACGTTTGTTAAAAGTCATATTATTGCTATCTTTTTTGCATGTTCAGCTTGCCTATAGTCAAGGAGATCCACCAAGTCATTCAGATAGTATCAATGTCAGTGCAATTAAAAATTTCGGTATAGCGCCACCCGCAGCCGATGCAGAAACACCCGGCTCACTCGCTTGTGTTTATGGATTAACACCGTCTGTTCCAGGTTGCTCTATCAAGCTTGCAAAGCGTGTACCAACAGGTGGGTCTGGCGTGATTGCCGTGACTGAGAGTGGGCATGATCCTTATGCGTTAACCGAGCTTAATTATTTTTCACAACAGTTCGGTTTGCCACAGTTACCTCGCTGCGGCGAAGGTGTGAGTGGTCCTTGCTTTCAGACATATTATGCTTCTACCTGTAGCCCTACAGGGACACCGCCAGTCACGATCACAACCGGCGTTGAACATGAAATAGATATTGAATGGGCACATGCCATGGCGCCAAACGCAACCATCTATATGGTAGAAGCCGATCCATTCAGTACGATGGATGGTGCCATTCCAGCTCTTACCTGTGCGAGCCGACTGGTGGCTGAAGCGGGTGGCGGCATTGTTTCAAATAGCTGGTCCTTTCCTGAGTTTCCCGGCGAAGCGGCATATGATGCTTATTTTCAAACCCCCGGCATTATTTATGTAGCGAGCAGTGGGGATTATTCCGCACCAGCAAGATACCCGTCCTCGTCTCCTTATGTGATCTCAGCAGGTGGCTCTAATATTTTGCGGGATAGTTTAGGTAACTTCGTCAGTCAGACTTCCTGGAGTAATCCAATCTACCCTATAGGCACAAAATTCAGTGGCGGCAGTGGTGGCCCTAGCCTTTATGAGTCTCGTCCTGCCTATCAAAACAGTGTTCAAAAAGTTGTAGGAAATGCACGGGGAACACCGGATATTTCTTTCTTTGCTGATCAAAGAACCGCTATATTTTATTGCCCAACGAGCAATTGTCCGGCGGAAGGTCAGTGGGTGAAAAATGGCGGAACGAGTCTTGCTGCTCCGGCGTTGGCGGGCATTATTAATTCCGCGCATTCCGGGGCTACTTCAGCCGAACAGGAATTATCGCTCATCTACACGGGCGCTTTAAAAAATTATCGTTCGTACTGGACAGATATTACTACAGGCAACAACGGCTATCCTAGTTTGCCAGGATATGATTTTACGACAGGGCTTGGCACACCATTGGGTTATAGCGGAAAATAAAGAGTAGATGTAGTTCAAGATGGCAAACCCCGATTTTAATTTGATTTGAAATCGGGGTTATTTTTACCTTAAAAATGAGGTTAAAAAGTGCTCTTGGTTTGTTTAGGATTAGTCTAAAGTGATGGCCAGCAACCACAACGCATGTGTGGTCATTAAAAGTAAGCTGCGAGATCAAAGCATGTTCAATGATGATTTGTTATTTCAAGTATTTCCATTATCGTTAAATCCACCACATCCGTCTCTCAAGCTGCAGGGCGACAAACAAAAGATTACAAAAGTTATATTATGCGTATTTTCACCAATGGTCTAAAGCGGGAATTCTGAATGGACACACAAACCGAATTTTCAAAAAAAGTGCTTGCGCTTATTAAGGCTATCCCCAAAGGAAAAGTTGCAACTTATGGGTTAATTGCGAAATTGGCGGGAAAACCGCGTGGTGCTCGCGGAGTAGGTTGGTTGCTGCACTCTTGCACCAAAAGTCACAAACTTCCCTGGCAACGCGTTATAAAATCAAACGGACAACTTTCTTTTCCTGCTTTCAGTCATGCTTACTCTCTTCAAAAAAATCTTTTGGAGAGAGAAGGGATTCTTGTTCTGAATGGTCGCGTTGATTTAAAAATATATCTTTGGAATAAAGAAGTACGTGATCCTATTTAATTTATTATCGTTACAGAAGTAGGGCACTTCCCCCTGTTTCAAAGGGCGTTGTTGCATGAGGGGGGTAGATATTATGAATTAGTAACTTTAGTATGGTGTAATAATAGGGTGCTGATTTGATTCGTAACGATCTTGAGCTTAACAAAAAATATTAATAGTCCCTTGTTTTACATGCCCTTGAAATAAAGCCTGTGCGCGGAAAAATAACGGCGCAAGATTTTTATCCTGGAGCTTGGCACCGAAGGCTTGCTCAAGCGTTTCATTAACGACATCGCTTAAGCGATAAAGAGGTTGTCCAGCGGCACTCTTCATCGCCACTAATTCACGACTGCGCATAAAGAGATAAAAAGCCATAAAAATAACTTGCGGATTTTCTTCTGGCAACCACTGGAAGATATAACGCTCAACGTAAGGCATTTCCCATTTATTCTCATTTCTTACTACATCATTCATGATGTCTAAAGCTTCTTGGGTGGTTAAATTACCTTCGTATTGTTTTTCAATTTGAGCGTAAAGATCCGTACGCTTACAGGCGGATTGATTTAATTCTTCATTCTTAAATATCTTATTGAGATGGATTGGCAATGTTTCTTCGGGTGCAAAAATTTTATTGATAAAATCAGCGTGTGAAATGGTTTGATTTAAGATTTGATGAAAAAAAGGCACTGCCATGCAGGCGCGTTTAAATGATGAAAGATGAATATAAAGTTGGTTTTCTTTAATGCTTAAAGTAGCTAGGCGTATCGGATGCATTGTGGTTTTTTCAAAACCATCATTTGACTGAAAGCGCATATCGGCGCACTCATGATCCCAATACCAAGCCCACAAGCGCCCCTTTATTTCTTCTCTGATGCAAGCGAGTTGACCTAAGGCTTGCATGAGTTTTTTTAAATGGGTTATCGGATAAGTTAAACGGACAAGTTGATAAATTTCACCTGTTTCATTGGTAAGAAAGCGCTTGTTGGATGTTTGATCCATATTCACTTTCCTGGCAAGCTAAAGTTTGCGTTTAGGTGTGTTGTCGGTAGCGTTTTCTTGTAACTGTAATTCTGCTTCTTTTAGATTTTGATTTAGAGCCGTGATCAAGACCTCTAAGATATCTTCGGAACTTAGCTTTTCAAGTTGTTCCAGCACAGGGGGCTTTGCCATAGCATTATTCTCCAATAGGCGAGATTGTTTTATTTTAGCACAAAAATAGCCGTGTCCAAAATGTCTCTTCTAATCAGGTAGTTATTGGCGTGTGGTGAGGAGGTTGGCAACTTTTTAATTGATAAAAAATGTGATAAGGTGCGGAAATATTTTTCGTGGGAGCTGTGCTCCGCCCGTAAAATACTACCTATCCTGCCACCCCGTTTTTTTGTGTCACTTTCACTTTGTGAAAGTGAATGGGATTAATCATTCGCGATTTGAATAGGGATATTATTGTGAAAATTACACAGACGGTCATCGCTTCATTATTATCAGTATTCAGTTTTTCTTGCTATGCCAACAAGGTTGATTTTAATTTATCTGGTGGTGCCGCATTTGCAAATCTATCAAATAACTCATCTGTTCAGATCAATGACGTTGTTAATAACTATTATCAATCTCATTCCCATCACACAGTCGCTCCTTTTTATGGACTTGGTTTGGGTCATACCTTTGAGAATATAGATCACCGTCCTCTTAATTTATCCCTTGGTGTATCGGCATATTATACGGATCTTGGTAGCGTCAGAGGCACTGAACTCCCATTTGTGAACGGTGGAAATTTTGATACGCTGAATTATCATTTTAATGTGCAATCCACCTCTTTGTTACTGGAGCCTCGTTTAATCTATACCTATTATGCCTGGCAGCCTTATCTTTTAGCGGGTGTTGGATCTGCCTGGAATAGATTAGCGAATTACAGTGAAGCACCCAGTGATCCAGCTTCTTCTGCTTCACCTGCGCCATTTTATAAAAGTCATGTGCGCTCTGCATTTGCCTATGAAGTGGGAATAGGTATACAACACGCTATTTTTCACGATGAAAAAAACAAAATTGATTATTTGTTATCTTTAGATTATCGGTACATGAATTTTGGAAAAGGACGCCTGACTAACTTTTCAGGAATGACTTCCAACGGCCATTTAGGCGTATCAAACATCAATATGCAAGCCCTCGTATTCTCATTAAAAACATCTTTCTAAAATCATTCACTCCCACGAAGTGGAGTGAATTTTAAAAAAACGGAGTGGCATGGTAGGACCCCAGTCAATTAACCTCACTTCACCTTAAACCCACGCAGTAAAGAAGATTCACTAATCTTCTTATCCCACAACCCATCAGCAAACCCCGCCTGCGCTTTTTGAGTATAATCAATCTCCTTTTCTGCCTTACGCACCAGTGTATTTTGAACAATATCATAGAGCGCAAAGAGGCTGCTCGCATTAGTCTCATGTTCACTGGTCACAAGATAAAAATTGTTTGAGGCGGGATAACAAAATAACCGTTCACTAGCAAAGCTCATTTCACTGAGATAGCGATAGCTGGAATGGACTTCGCTAAAAACAAGATATTTGCAATTCACATTACCGCATTGCGGCGTGTTTTTAATAAATAACAGTTTGAGTGTGCCGCAACTATCTTTTACGGTAACAGGAAAGTCCTTAAGCCTGTTTTGTATTTCTTCACCGTTATAATCCCCTTTCGCTTCTTGAATGAATTTTTCTTTCGACCAATTTAATACTTGCTGGTAACTCGCATTACCATTTTTTAATGACGCGGGGATATTAGCAAAACAGTTGGCCGAGACAAAACAGATAAAAAAAACAAGACAGCGCTTCATCATTCCTCCAAAAAGCATGGTTAAGATCATTTAATGACTTGCTACAGGGATTAAGACTGGCCTTCTAGGCCTTTCAGTATGATGTTTTCAAGTTGTTTGCCAGCTTTTTCTAATGCTCTAACCTGAGTTTTAAGCGCATCAAGCTGATGATGCAATTGTGCTTCGGAGAGATAGCCATAGGCTAGCGCTGCATTGCGCGCCAGACCTTGTAAGCTTTTGCGTTCATCATAATCAATGTCTTCGCCGGTACGGTGTCCGCTGTAGAATAAGATTGCTTCAAGCTGATGGCCAGTGAACACGGGTATAATATAAATAGGCCGAGCCAAGCCATCAGGCAAATGATTGATTTTCCAATGCACATTCATCATTCTGATCGCTCGCATTTCTGCTCGCAATCTTGTAATGAGATAATCATCTTCTTGCAATTGGGTTGTTGTTTCCTCATCCCATCCTTGTGCTGCTACTCTTTCATAACCATCATTTTTGTGCCGGAAGACGGCGGCAGAGGCAAGATCAAGCGCTTCAACAGGATCCACAACCAACATATCATCAATTAAATTCAGAGAAGTGGCATGTTGCACTATTTGGGCTGACTTATTTAATCGTTTTCTTGCTGCATAACGGCGGCGAAAAAAGAACACTTTGATAAAGTGCTCCATTTTGGTGTGTATATAGTCTATTGATAAACCCACGCTCACCGCTGCTGCCATTTGTATTATGGTAGCCAGATCGCCTTCGAATAATTTTCCGACGAAAAATTCTATGATAGCAAAACTGGCAATGACAAATGTGGTTAAAACAGAATAAACCAATGTGCGTTCCAGGATAAAATCAATGTCCATCACGCGATGACGGATAACACCGTAAGCAACAGTGACAGCTACCAGCGCAGGCGCCGCCGCATTTAAAATAAAGACAGTAAATAAGACAACATAACTGCTGCTAAAATCGGGAGCGATTTGTTGCATCACTCCCAATGTAATCAATAAAATAAAACTGCCAATGACGGGAGCAAGTCGTGATCTCGTACTGCCTTGAGTGGTTATATAAGTTGAAATCATGGCGATAAGTGCTGCCAAACTGGGCAGCAATGAAGTCAATTCAGAAATGATTTCCCAATAGGGTAGTTGAAAAGTAGTAAACCTCAGTGTCAGTGTCACGTAAAAATACATTACGGCAATAATCACACCCACCGGAATAGCAAATGAATCCACAATAGCAGTCAAACCATGAGGTTTATCATCTGGAAAACGACTAGCAAAAATCAGCATACTTGTGATTTGAATGGCATAAATCATCGAGATGACAATATCATAGCCTGCACCAGCAATACTGTCTGAGTGCTGCGCCAAGAGAGGAAAATACGACGGTAACAGTATTTCTGGCGCGATAAAGGCAAATGCCCATGTCATTCTGCTAGGACGAAACATTACCAGCATCAAGCCAATAATGCCAAATACAAATCCTGATAGTGCAGAGACAATAGTATTTAGCCGAATAAAGGCGATTGGCATGGGTTGTGCATTGAGAGTGACTGTCCGTAACTGACCTTTATGATCCAGTTGAAAGGTAAGAGGAGCATCTGCTGAGACAGGTTCTTTAAAAGTTAAGATATGACGACCAAATAACGAAAGTGATTTATAAACAATCCTGTCGCCAGGTTGAATGCCCGCCAGTGCTGCGGATTTATACGGCTCAACCTCAGAGATGGTTACACCATCTCCCTCAATGAGAAACCCATATTGGCCAATAGGCACACTATTATCATAAAGAGAAGAAACCAGTAATAGCAGTTCGAGCAATCCCAATAGCAAAATGATAATCAACCGAAAACGGGATGTCACACGCACTATTCACCTCCATGGGCATAGCAAGTACTGCTATTTTAACTTATTCAACTACTGCTTTCACAAGATAGAACACCTATTAGACAAAAAAAAGATTATCGGCAAATAATAACGATTAAATATTATCTCAGATCACTTTTTCTGTGCATTGTTACGCTTTATTTAGGGTAGCCAACCAGCTCGGCAATTTCTTTTGTATATTCGAAATTATTGCATGCACTATCAGCAGACATCGTCCAGTTGAATAACCCTGCTAAACCGATAAAAGGTTGTGGAAGATCAGGCTCGCAACCTTCAGTATTAATACCATTAGCGATTTGGCTCATTGGATAGCCAATCGCAAGCAGCCCTTGATAGAAATTCACTGCAAAATTTTCGCCATTGTCAAAATAACTTTGGATGTTGACCAAATCAAAACTACTGGCATTTTGCGCGTCAACTTGTGTGTCGACAATACCGCCTGGTTGCTGGCTATCACCTGCTGGCGTAACGGTTAAATAATAAGGCTTCCCATCTTGTAATGAAGCATAATTCAATGCGTTTCTTAAATTAGCAATAACGCCGTCAAAATTAGCCTGAGATATGCTGCCGGACGTTCCGCCAATATTTTCATTATCAATATCAAGACCATCAAGATGATTGTTACGAATAAACTGTATTACACTGGGTACAAAAATATTAGCATGATTGATATAATCGTCATTAATATAACCCCAATCGTTATGACCCCAGCCTAGTGAAATCAAAATTTTAATAGAAGGGTTTACCCCACGCGCCACTTGTGACAATAAAGCTAAGCGTGCAGGCTCATCCACTTGACTTCTTTCGAAAGAAAAGACAGCACCATTTCCTTGCTGATAGGTATGAGCAAAAGACGCAAAAATAGCACTGACTTTATCGAACGGCATAGAGACATCCGGTGTAATCCACTGGTTCACGCCAGAATTATACAAAGGATAAAAAGTGCCTGCATAAGGTTTGGGGAAATTGCTACTCGGCATACTACGGCTAGCGATTACCGTTACACGATTATTCAAGACGGGAACCGAGCAAACTACGCCGTTAAAGCCACAAACACGCGGCATTAAGGTGGCTGTTGCGGTTTGATTGATGCCTTTCACGGATACAGTGAACGAACAGCTTGCATAAGGAGAAAGAGACAGATTGCTACATTGATTATTGCTTAAGCTAAGGTTTAAAAAATTCCCTAAACCCCCAAAGCCTGGATCCACGGAAAGCGCTTTAATTGTCTTTGCCGTATTATTTTTAACGGTAAAAGTTAAATAAGAACCCCCTGTTGCAGAGATGGCAACCGGACTGGTGCTGCTTGGCATCACGTCTAAAACAGATGCCGCGTAAACGGGCGTGAACATGGCAGCACATAAGGCAAATAAGATATTAGTACGCCTTTTCATATAACCTCATTAATTAGTTTTGAGAAATTGGAATCGACAGCAATGAAAGTATTGCATTATTAATATAACTAAGAGCAAGAGGAGCAAGAAAAGCAAGAAAAGCAAGAAAAGCAAGAAAAGCAAGAAGGGCAAGCAATACTGTCATACTAAAAATCCATTTTATAAATATAAAGTGTGTTATAAGCTGAAATACTGCCAGCCATATCATTACCCATAAGTTCCCAGACGCCGTACTGCGGCTTGTCCGCGTAAGCGCTAACCTAAGAGTCCCTCCCTTTGAAAAAGGGAGGTTAGGAGGGATTTATATCAAATTGTTTTGTCAATGTTGACCAAAAACAGAAGGTCATTTTATACAAATTCCCCTCAATCCCCCTTTTTTAAAGGGGGAAGCGGCTTAGGTTAGCGCTTATGCGGACAAGCCGCCGTACGACGGATTTTAGGTGCTATGCGTCAATAGGGTTTAGTCACATTTAGTGAATGATCGTTTTCTGTAACATAATTCTCCTTTGCAATGCATTTTGTGTCAATGCCTAATACTAAACATACTCAAATTCAGCTAACATTCCACATTATCTATTTTTAGAACCAATATATCGTGACAGGTTAAAATTTTTCCTGAGTTTGTTGAGCTGATTTCTGCATCAATACTCTGACAACATTTCAACATGAGATCCTGAATCAATAAGCTTCATCGGGTTCATCCGTCATAATTTAAATGAGTTTTGATATGATATCGTTCAATATAGGCTTTACCATTGATGTGCACCAATACATACTGACCTGATAGAACCTAGTCAATTTAAGGTTCGGAATTTTTTAAATTTTGAGGAAAAACTATGCACCAAAAAGTTTTTGTAAATCGCATTTTGAACCTGAAAAAAATCAAGTACATTGGTTTGGACATGGATCATACGTTAATACGTTACAATATCAAAAACTTTGAAACCTTAGTGTATGCAATGGTCGTGGAAAATTTGATTAAAGATAAAAATTATCCTACTGAATTAAAAAAGTTACAATTCCATTTTTCCGATGCCATTCGAGGTTTAATCATCGATAGTAAAAATGGCAATATTCTAAAGCTTAGCCGTTACGCTGCCATACGAAAAAGTTATCATGGCACCCAAGAAATCAGCTTTACAGATCAGAAAAAAATTTATCGTAGCATATATGTAGATTTGAAAGATCCCAATTACATTGCAATAGATACCTCATTTTCAATTGCATTTTGTGTATTGTACGGTCAGCTTGTTGATCTCAAAGACCAAAGGCCCAATGATTTGCCTACCTACAGTAAAATCGCTGCCGATGTTTTAGATAGTGTCAATAAAGTCCATGAAGACGGCACTCTGAAAGAGTATATTGTAAAGCACATGGAAGAGTATGTTCTACAGGAAAAAGCGGTAGTGGATGGACTAAATAAATATATTCGCTACGGCAAAAAGATTTTTCTGCTCACTAACTCACAATATAATTACACGAATCTTTTATTAAAATACACAATTGATCCTTTTTTAAAAGAAGGCGAAAGCTGGAGAAGCTTGTTTGAATTTGTTATTACTTATGCTAACAAACCCCGTTTTTTTTATGACAATTTAAAATTTCTAGCCGTAGACCCCAAGGACGGCAGAATGTCTAATATCTATGGGCCCATCGCCCCCGGCGTGTACCAAGGTGGCAATGCGCGAAAGTTCACAGAAGATCTCAACATTAATGGCGATGAAATTCTCTATATTGGTGATCACATTTATGGAGATATTTTAAGACTGAAAAAAGATTGCAATTGGCGTACCGCTCTTGTTGTTGAAGAATTAGGTGAAGAAATTGCGTCACAAAAAAAAGCCTACCCCATTGAAAACAAAATCTTCAAGGCAATGAATATAAAAAAAATGTTGGAACAGCAATATATTGATCGTTATATGCAAAGCATTGATGAAGATTCTAAAGAATATGACCAACACATTGCAGAGCTGCAAAACAAAATATCAGCTCTTGATAGTGAAATTACAGCGTATTTGCATGAAGAACAAACTTTCTATAATATTCACTGGGGGCGTGTATTTCGTGCTGGTGCTGAAGAAACGTATTTTGCTTATCAAGTAGATCGTTATGCTTGCATATACATGGAAAAATTTTCTGATTTACTGGAGCAGTCTCCAATAACATATTTTCGTCCTAATCGACGTCTGCTTCCGCATGATATTGAAGCAACGTAAGTGGCTAACTAAAGAGATAGGTGGGGAAAATCCTGGGAGATCCCCACAAGTTTTCAATCATAATCTTCAGTTCAGAAGCGGCTAAATTAAAGTAATTTCCTATGCAGCGTTATCTCTGCGAGCTAGCCAGCGTGACTATACACGGTCAGGATATTTCAGAGTGATTTTACGCGTTACTTAAATTAACCTCTTTCTTTTCTTCATTTTTTTCTGCCATCTGCGGCAGGTAAGTTTTTTTAATTTTATTGGCAATGAGCACGGCTTTCCTGTCGGCGCGTAGGTGGGTAGACGCATTAATTAAGCCGCCAGCATACGTCTCTAATCGTACCTTAGCTTGAAACCAACTCTTTATTGTACCTTGAGTAGCCTCAGCAATAGTCTTGCCTTGATAGGCGTTATTCAACATTGCCTCTGAAAAAGGTTCTAACTTTTGAGCGACATAGATTGACACTAAAGCTTCTGAAAATAAAGCCTCTTTGGACTGTACACCTGGCAATTGTAGAGTATCTTCCGTATGCAAGGACATCTCTTGATAAACTGTCGCTAATAATAAATAACCCGGCGTCCAATACAATGCAGCCGCTCTTTGAGCTAGTCGTAATATATCGACTGCTATGGTTTTGTCTGGCTTAGATGTTAAAGACTTTAATCCTTCTTCACACAATAGATTGATAGCAAAAAAACAACCGAATTTTGCTGCCATTTCTAAATACTCTCTGGCATCTGCCCGCAATTCGGGCGTCCAATCTGTTATTTCAGCAAATACATTTTGATATCCTTTGTAGAGATATAAGCCTTTCAAAAGAGTAAAACAAGAGACAGTAGGCATAGGATCATATTGATGAACTGTAGGCTTATTTTCATGCTGCGTTTCTGCAGGTTTTAAACCACACTGGCTCCAAAGATCTTGCCAATAACCTGCAAATTGTGGGGATTCACAAATCGCATTGATTTCTGGATAACGTACAACGATTCTAATTAACGTGGCCAAATCCGTATTAATAATATACGAATCAATATGATTAGACATCGGTTCACTGTTTGGTTCTGTATTGGAGCCAGGCTTCATTAAGAAAATAGCTTCATAGGTTTTCAGTTCTTCATCCGTTAGTTGAAGAAATTGAGATAGCTTCATTAACGTCGTCTCCCTATTCTTAAAGCACTCGGTTGTATTGTTACTTGAATTGGCTGAGCAACAGTTGCCTTATCTGGATTTTGTGAGTCAATAGGAGTGATTGTAGCACGTGAGACGAAAGCATAAGAGTCGTCACTTTTAACACGGCGGATAATCTCAAAGAAAGCTCTATTTAAATTGGGAACTACAGGTTTTGCTGTAGCACCTGAACTAACTGAAGCAGAGCTTCCTCTTGCGTCTGTAGCCACGATGAGCGGTTTACGATATTCGTAACCTAATTCCAGACCCAATTTCATATCGTCGACTCCGGTCGTTTGCTTACTTTTTAGATCATCCTCTAGTATGGCTAGCATAGGTGGAGTTGAGGATTTAGCTTGTTTTTTCTGTCCTTTTAAAACGAGATGAGCATGACCATCAATATTGAAGACGGTGTGTAAGGTATGTTTACTCAATAATGCCTCTAGCGTAGCGCGAGAACAGCCATGTGTATCATGTTTTCTTGCTAAAAGTAGATCTTGAATAAAATTGTCAATAACGACTTCTTTAACGCCGGCTATCACAAGATACTCTTTGATTAAAGAACTGCTATCCATATTAGCATTGATACTTTCCGGTTTAATATTCTGCAAAGCAAGATGCCGTTTAATTTGTGCCCTGGTAGGAGGCATTGAGCCCGCCCCTACATCGCCACCTATATTTTGTTCATCTAACCATTTTGTTGTCTCTTTGAGGAATTCGGTTTTACGAACAGAGACAGCTGCTGCGCCAAAAAAAGTGACTTTTTTATCTGGGGTCGAGATGTTCAGCAGCATTCCGAATTTGTCAGCATTTACCTGCAAATCAGAGCTGACTTCGCTACAAACTTGTCTCGCACGATCATCGTTTTGGCCAATAGAATAAATAAGCTGATCACTTAAGAATGTTTGCGTTGTAGAAACACCATTAGCATGATGCATGTTAAATTCTAATAATAATTGGCCATTATTTTTTTGCGTCACTTTGGCTAGCTCACCTTGGAACACCTCATTGCGTGCTCGAGCGGCGTCTATGGCATTTGCTGCCATTTTGCCCGTGCCTATGAAATCTTTGAAGATCCAAATCACTTTATTTTTTTGCTGATCGGAAGTGTAGGGGCGATCATAAGTTCGAATATCATTACCAAAGAAACTTTTTCGATAGCAAGCTGAAGCCGTACCGCCACCGCCGTAAATGACTATGGTTCTATCTTCTTTTTGTTCTTCAGAATCCGTCAGGACAAACTGATTACCATCAACAATAGGGGTAAAACCTAAGCGACTGTCAAATTGATTGAGTTTTTTTAATTCGGCTGTTTGAATGATTTTCTCATCGAAATGAATATTTGCAAATCCTAGCCCAGTACAGACTTCGATATTGTGTGTGTAAATTGTTTTTATCTCGCCTTTTGGAAATTGGACAATGACTCGATAAGGATAGTTATTGTTTTGCCAATTGGAGTGATTTTCTTTTTTTTCAATTTTTAGCATATTCATATGAAGAATGGGTGCTTGTGTTCTACCCAGGCAGACTTGATTGGCTTGAAACACGTGGCGGCCATTGGCTTGAGGATTTTTTTGATAATACTCAGTCGATAAAAAATCACTGGGATTTTTATCTGCCGTACTTCTTTCAAGAGAGCTTTGTGTCTGTGCCAGCGTGTAGTCATGTTTCCAGCTACCAAATCCATCTGCAATCATTAAAACAGCAGGTAGTTTTTTTTCTGATAAAGATTGATAGGTTGCGCCGTGTTGAGATTTATATTTTTCAAGCCAAAGCGTGGTTCCTGTGTCACCGGCTCCCAAAATAATGGCATCACAAAAACCGTATTCTTTATTTTTTAAAACCCTCTTTATAGCTCGGCTGATGACTTTGTTGATATGAAGAGACTCAGCAAGTTGATCATAGCTTTTTGTTACTTTGGTTAGATCTTCTATTGCAGTAGATGTTGCTGTAGTTGTGCGGATGATTTCAGTTTCTTGTTTTTTAAATACAGTTAAATCAATATTTGAAGAAACTCGAATGTTGTATGCGGTTAAACTTGCATAAGCTGCAACGGCTGCTGCAAAAAGCTCGGTGCGTTGAAGCAAGGAATCTGTTGCCATGAATATTTCTGGATCTTCATTAATCATCTTGGCTATTTGTTTAAAATGAGCAGTTAAGTCACTTGTTGATCGAATTTGAAATTTGACCAAAGCAGTACAAATGGAGTTAATTGAAGCTTGCCTGACGGCGCTGATCGCTCTTAACATAGTATCCTCGTTTTGCTGTCTTTGGGTATTTTTTTTATAAGTTTAGATGTTCTGTATAATAGTATATCTAAGCCTGCTTAAAATAAACTTAACTTAACCGAGAAAAGACTTTTTGTTTGAATTGTTAAGCAATTATTAAATGAAGTCTGGGCTAAATTGCGCTAAATGAGTGGGTTATTCCGTTGAGACAAGGCTTATTTGTAGTACAACAATATTTTAAGAAAACGTTAATATTTGTGAATAAGCGGAAGTTTTACTATTTGTTTTAAGCTTATCTTAAGCATGCGTTGTTGGATTTGTTGATGCTGGATCCCGCGGACACGCCCCTCACAAAAAGCGTGAGGGTCTTAGTCCGTGCTACTAATCTTATTATTACTCAAGTTGAGTTCGATTGTTCTGGATCATTCGTAGCGCAAGCAAACTTTACTTTAAACAATAAAAAAAACTGTAGCGCGGACTAAGACCCTCACGCTTTTTGTGAGGGGCGTGTCCGCGGGAATAGCTAATGAATTCGCGCAGACAGAAGCGTAGGTTGGGTTGAGCGTTTTTGCGAAATCCAACCTTATTAAAGCCCACTGGCGACACTTTTTCGCGTTAGTAAAAAAACAAGGATGGTTTAGCTTAATAAGCTCATTGAATTTAGATTTTGAAAGTTCGCTCTGGATCCCGCGGACAAGCCGCGGGACGTAGAGGTGGGTGGGCGTTAATTGACAACGGACCATAGTATTGCAAGTTGATTATAGCATTGCAAGTTGGCTATAGGCATAGCATTGGGCGCTTTTTGCAAAACGCAACACTTCATTAAAACGTTGGGTTTCGCAAAAAACAATGCTTGAGGTTTAACTGCTCCCCTACGTCCCACGGCTTGTCCGCAGGATACAGTATTGTAGGTTAGATTTCGCCAACAGCGCTCGACTTAACCTACATTAATTATGGCCGATATTACTTTTGAATTTCACCCACCATAAATCGATACACGAAATTTGATTCTTCTTTTTCTAATTTCTTCTCTAAATCCATGTCACGCTTATAAGTCGCTTGTAAATCAGCGGGAATTTTGCGATTGCTAATGAATTCGCGCAAACAGAAGCGCGCATCAGGCGTTGCCGCATTTTGAATCGAGCGTAATAATTTTTCAAAAATAGCTTGTGGCATATACGAAGCAATATCCGACATCGAAAAAGCATCGATTTGATTAGCATTCGTTGCATGCTCCATAAAATCAATAATATTACCTGTGATGATATTAATTCGATTCATATGACGACGAATGGCTGTATAACCTTCATAAGTCAAATAGGGGAAATAGCCTTCCGGCATCAATTTACCGGTAAATAACAATTGAATCAAAGGACTCTTTTTAGCAAGATGCGTATTTAAACAAACAATCATGCGCTCATAAATATACGTGCCAGGCTTATTCGCGAAATCCACAAAAGAATTCAAACCTGGATCTTTAAAAAAGAATTGCGACAACTTTGGATTAATCAACATCTCAAATGTTTTTCTCAACGCTCGCGTATCCCATTCCGCTTTAATGAATTGGCGTTGCTCATTTAAATCATCGAAAGCAAACAGTTTTTTGATTTTCTGGTTGCGAACAAGGCGAAATGCTTTAGCCCCTAACTGGGTCAGTCGCTCTGTTCGACCTTGATAGATAATGCCGCGTTCCAACAATTTCTGATGTGCTTCCCAAAAGTCAGCGGCATCTTTTGATAAAGCCGATTTCAACTCACGAAAAATCACCAGACGAGTAGAGCAGGGTGTGCACCCTAAAAATGCGAGGTATTTCTCATAATCCAGCTTTGCTATAGCGGCAATTTTTAGCTCTAACAAATAGTTCTGAGTCCGATTCATATCAATTGAAATGATTTCAGCGCAATCTGTCATGAGTAAATGCAATGGTCTGTCACCACTGGCGGTCACACAGATGACCCGGCTTTCTTTTTTGACTCGCAATGCTTGCGCTTCAACACGCCAGTCTTCATTGCCAATGCTATAATTGAGCTTCGTGTAAAAATCCATTTTTACCCACTCTTTTGAAAGCGTAGCTTAGATGCTAATATAATATCTTCTGAATTTGCAAGGAAGATTATCAACATGACAGCTTTTGATGTGTTTCAAGTTAAAGGCGATTTTCCCGCGATTATTACCTCTTATAAAAAAATTGACTATGAAAGCTTAATTAGTTTAATTACAACTCACCGTGATGTATTTCATCGTTTGCTGCTAAAACATGGCGCCCTTTTGTTTCGCGGCTTTCCTGTGGCATCTGCTGCTCAATTTGCTAATTTCATTGAGAATCTGAAGCTAGGCCAGTTTGTGAATTATATTGGAGGGGATAGCCCAAGAGACAAAGTCGAAGATAAGGTCTATACCTCGACTGAAGCACCACCCGCTCTGCTGATTCCCTTGCACCAAGAATTATCTTTTATGAAAAAACATCCGCGTCATATTTACTTTTTTTGCGAGCATCCGCCCGCAGCGCAAGGCGAAACCATTATTGGTGACGCGCGTCGTATGTATCAGGCCATTCATCCTGAGGTGAGGCAGCGCTTTGAGGCCAAAGGTTTACAGTACACATCCAATTATTATTATGAAAGCAAAGTAATGCAGTATATGAATAAGATGCAACGCTCTCATAAATCCTGGACGGAAGTTTTTGAAACTCGCGACAGGCATGAAGTGGAAACAAGGTGTCTATCAAATGAATTTGAATGGCGTTGGTCCCATAACGACTGGCTCAATATCACTCAAACTCGTCCTGCGACGATAAGCCATCCTGAAACAGCCGAAAAAGTCTGGTTCAATCAAGCGCATTTATATGATTTTAATCCGCGCTTACTCGGGTGGCCGCGTTATGTGGGCGCCAAGTTATTTTATTTCCGCCCATGGACTCGTTTGCATGAGATCAGACACGCTGATGGCAGTAAAGTTGCACGCAAAGATCTTTATCATATTTTGGAAGTGTTACAACAGGAAACCGTTGCGACGCCATGGGAAAAAAGCGATGTCATGGTGTTAGACAACATCTTGGCAATGCATGGTCGCGCACCTTTTAAGGGCAGCCGTAGAGTGTTAACAGCATTGACGTCTTGATATTTTTATAGCGAAAAAAAAGGGGCAGATTTCTCTGCCCCTTTTTATTTATCTCTTATGCTAACGGCTTAAAGCCTACCTGTCCGCACTGACCATCGTAAAGATAGTCGTAAATGTACAATGGCCGCCGGCCTGTATTAACGAAAATCTGACCTGTCCCGGTACTGTCGACCCACTGTGCTACCGTAGGAGTTGGACTGTAAGCTGGAGGATTACCATCCACTGCGCTAAAGCTGTATTCCAATGCTGGCGCACTGACAGCACCCATCAAGATCGACATATTGACGCCTACAGGCACGTCATTATCGGCGTTGTGGGTTCCCGCTGGCCATTGGGCTTTTGGCAACTCAATGAACATGGAATCAATTCCCACATCGAGCAGTGCTGTACCGCAAAACTGATTGGGCTGCGGAGAGTCTGGAAAGCTGAAACAGCCAGCCTGAGGATTAAAGTCGCCAGGCACCGCTGGATTGGGTGTTAAGTTAACAATATTGTAGTTATTGCTAGTCGTAATACCTAAGGTGAGTCCAGTGGGTGTCGCATCACTCGGCGTGAGATAGTAGCCGGGACTGAGATCCGTTCCATTGCTAGCATCGGTTATATGAAGAAAGGCATTAGCCGTGGGCGAGTTAAACAAATCGCCTGTTGTCGTGCTATTGCGATTAAAACCAACGCCTAAGTAATGCAGTGTCGGTGAAGGGGGTTGTGAGTAACAGGACTTAGTGGTGGGACCTGTACAAAAGGCCTTGTTAATCCCCAGCACCATGATAGGTTGAGTTTGCACCACGCCACTCGCTAGCTTCACTCTGACTGGAGCCAGGTAATAATTGCCGGAGTAAGTATTGCCACTGCTGTCATAATATTTGACGCCAGGCGCACCAGGGCCTATCACGTTAGCGTTAGATGGTAGCTCGCTAACGGGTACAACCACTCCCAATGAGCCTGTGTCAATTGTGTAGAAAGACAGAGAAGTCTCTGGCGAGGTTGCGTTGTAGCCTACATCTGCCTGTACCTGCAAGGCATTAGGCAGTGTTCCTACCAGTGGCACCTGATAGCTAGTGCTACCATAAGTACAAGAAGGAGGGGTGTTTTGCTTCAGTACTTGAGTGACACCCAGTGCTGCGCCTTTATTACTGCTATCGCTAATCCACGCATTAATCGAAATGTTGTTAGGAAATGCCTGGCCGCTATAAGTAAAAGTGACTGATCCTGTGCTAGTCGTGGTTGAGGTAGGTGAAATGACCCCATTAGGCGCACCGTACACATCCACGTGAATAGGATTATTCGCGCCAGGCGTTATGGGCTGACCTTGAGAATTGCACATCGTCATGTTGATTGTAAATTGCTGTGCGGCATTTGACGTATTGCCAAGGGGATTATTCACTTTCGTGACCGCTGGTGAAAAAACCATAACATCGGGTTGACACGCCGGTGATGTGGCTGAGATGGTTGCCGCGTTTGTATTGCTCACTGTAAATAAACAATATCCATTGCTACTCATCGTGCAGCCCGTTGGCGTATAACCAGGCGTATTGATTTTTATGCCTGCTGCGGGGTAAGTATGATTCGGTATCGTTGTAGTGATACTGAAATTGACGGCAGAGGCCGTGTAGGTTTGGCAGGAAAGAGGACCTTTTCCATTAAGACAAAGTGTCATCGAAATCTGAGCCGATGGCCCTGTCGCTGCAACATTAAAAAGTGCGCCAGCAAAAACAGGTGGGGAGCAAACAAAAAATAGAATCAAAATTAAAATGCGTTTTATCACAAGCTCATTCCTTAAGCATAGATTGAAGAAATCAACGACCACAGTGCGTCCATCTTGCACATTAGACAAATTACAACGATCGCTGTTAAGGCACAATACTTTCCAGAAAAAAGATTCCCCTATGCTACATTACGTTATGCAAAGAAGAGCACATAGCTCTCTGACTAAAAACAAACAACAGCAATAATTCCGATTAATTTATATTCTGCTTTAGAGATAAAGGATCGACAAAAAAATAGGAATAGAGCAGGAAAGTTGTAAATCACTTATTCCGGTTATATACTCTGCCAAGATCACGGTAATCTGTAAGTTAAAGTGTTAATTACCGTCTCCTATAGATATGAATTACCAAATGACTTTTAAAGTTTTTAGCCAAGGAGGCTACATGACGCACTGTATACGCTCACTTCCTAAAATATCAGTGTTAACTTTTTTACTTTCCCAAATTATTTTTACACCGGCAGCTCATGCTGCGGGCTTTCAGCTAAATGAGATCAGTCCAAGCTTACAAGGTGCTGCAACAGCAGGCGCTGCAGTTGCTGAGAACGATGTTTCATCTATGTTTTCAAACCCTGCAACTTTATCAAGCCTGATAGAAAATCAAGCTTATTTAGGTGGCAGTGAGATCATGCCTCATATTAAAGTTTACAATGCTAGCGCAATACATACGGTTAATGTGCCTGGAGCGCCTGATAGCAGTATTACAGCGCCAGTACAGGGATCAAGTTATCAAAATAGTATTTCTCCTTCTGCTTTTGCGCCAAATGCTTATCTTAGCTGGCGTTTTAATCAAAAGTTAGTTGCCGGTCTTGGTATCGTTGCTCCATTTGGTTTGACAACAGGCTATAACAGCAATTCTGTGTTGAGATTCGCCGCCGATGAGAGCTCTGTTAGAACCATCAATATTAATCCCGCCATTTCTTACGAAGTGAATGATAAATTCTCCGTGGGTGTTGGGCTTCAAGCGCAATATATCAAAGCCTCTTTTTCAAATTACAATGGGCCTTATACCGGCACAGGGCTTGATACATTCTTTGCGTCAAATTTGCCGACTCGTTTAAACGGCAGCAGCTGGGGCTTTGGTTATACTATCGGTGCGGTGTATAAACCGAATGAATATACGCATTTCGGTCTGGGTTTCCGTTCACAAGTGTCAGAAGCGCTCGATGGTAGTGGACGTCAATACACATCACCTGGTCCTGTTGTGCCAGCGCCTTCCCAGGATTTTTTGTTTAATGCCCAAACCAGTATTGATGCCAGCATCAAAACACCAGCGGTATTAACGTTGAGTGCGGCACGCGATATTGGTAAGTTGACGTTGAAAGCATCCGCGCAAGTGAATTTCTGGTATACCTTCAATCAGCTTAGCATTTATATGCCTCAAGGTTTCGCTACTAACAGTACTCTTCAAACAGACTGGAAGAATAGCTGGCTAGGCGCATTAGGTGCAGATTACCGTGTAACACCTGCCTGGACAGTTCGTGGTGGTGTGGCTTATGATCAAACACCAACTCGCGACACTTACAGAGATCCACGCATTCCTGATACCGATCGAGTTTGGTTGGCGCTAGGTACAAGTTACAAAGCGACCAAACATCTCTCATTTGATGGCGCTTACACCCATCTCTTTATGAGTAACCAGACTGTGAATGTCACTCAATCTACCGGCACCAATGCAGTCAGTACCTTGCCATTAGAAGTGAATCAAGTTCATGCGAATTATAAAGGTTCAGCCGATATCGTGGCATTAGCCGTACGCTATAGCTACTAACTAATTTTAAGGAGAAGAACGCTATGTTAAAAAAAATATCGAGGTTAGTGGCGCGTGCTGGAATGCAAATGACTCTTTTAGCAAGCGCTGGTGTATTATGCGGCGGTTTATCAACGACCGCACAAGCGCTTTCTTTTGATCAAATCAGTCAGGTTTATTTCTTCGGGGATAGCTTGACAGACAGTGGGTTTAATAATATCTGGTCATTCCCAGCGCCTTTACCGGCGGGTAAAGCACCAACCTTTACCACGTTTGGTGGTTACACTTATGCGCAATATCTTGCGCGAGATATTAAAGGATTTACTTTGCCGGTTTATGCAGGGCCGAATCCTGCTGATACCATTACGAATAATTCTATCTATCCTGTTCCCGGATTTGCTACCGGCACATTGACAGGAGTAGATTATGCGGCTGGTGGTAGTACTACCAATTCCACGGGGTTTGTTGAAACTTGGGCGCCATCTTTAAATCAACAAATAGAGCAATATATTGGTACGGCTACTGGACATAGAGCAGATCCAAATGCGGTCTATTTCATATGGTCAGGTGCTAATGATTTACTGACATTATTGAATAGTAGTCCTATTCCTTCGCAAGCACAGTTATTAGCGGCAGCACAAAATGCTGCGATAAACGTGGCTAACGAAGTGGCTAGACTGAGTGCAAGCGGTGCGAAAAGAGTGGTAGTATTATCCTTGCCAAATATTGGTTTGACTCCGTTAATCACTGGCGCCGCTCTTCAAACACATAATCCAGCTCTACCTGCGACAGTAAAAACATTGAGTTTCACTTTTAACTCCATGCTAAATTCGCAATTAGGTCGCGTCATAAAGCAAACTGGCGTTAAAGTATTATATGTGGATGTTTACACGTTATTGGATAATGTCATTCTAGCGACCAAAGCTGGCCAACCTTATACAGTATCAGGGCAATCATTTCAGTTTGTTAACTATACGTCCCCTGCTTGCTCTACTGTGCCTACGGCAATTTACTGCCCAAGCACGGCGCCAAACAATTACGTTTTTGCTGACACGCTTCACCCAACCAGCATGGCGCATCGCGTGTTATCGTTACAGATTGAAACACTCATTCATCAATGGAAATAATCCATTTCAGTTACCCCATCCTAAAAGGGTGGGGTATTTTTTTGAGTTAATTGTCCTCAATTAAAGAAAATCGATCCACATAACGCCCCACAAACCATTGTCGTCCTTTGATATAAATGCCCTGTTTGCGCATACGTTCCATGAGATTACTAGTGGATGTCTCATAACAAGAGTTTACTTGCACCTTTATATTAAGATCGCTATACCCCATGACTTTGTAATAAGCATTGATATCACTGTGTAAGCTTTTCCTTGTTCTAGAACACTCAATCTGGTTCGTATGCAACGCTTCAGAGAAACCTTCTTTTGCAAAATATTTAGTGGGTATTAAAAGAAATACATTGATGAGAATACAAGTTATAACAGCAGATATGGGTGGAAAAAAATAGCTGAAAAAAAGATGGATAAGCCATTTCTTTTTTCAAGCTCAAATCTTGCTTTCGTTCTTTGAAAATTAAAAATGAAAGCAATGAAAAAAATAGCGATTAATACGGGGAAGATATCAATCCATAAGATATCCTCCCAGCTTGAACTTAACAGAAATGCATCCCCATAGGAAAAAAACATAAACATAAGAATAAAAATAGGAATATAGGGCAGTATTATTGAGAAGTAACTATTGTTTAAACTCTTTGCTTTTTTCTGAATGAATTTCATTGGTCAACTCTAGATGGTTTTAATCGGTTTAGTTAGGAATAGTGTATTTTAGTTTAAGTTGCTATTTGGTTAACGGAGAGTTCGCAGGATTTTTTGCAGGGTTTAAGGAGGGTAATTGCCATATCAATTTCAGTGTAGATTTTATCAATGACTTTTGATGCACCTTATCGTTTAGGTAATATTGGACCATAAACGAGTTTGCTAGAATAGCGAATTACCGTGGGTAAATCAATAGAGGAGACTAAAGGCTCATAAATGGATTGAAGATTAGAATGAGTGACTGCCGCGCTGTCAACGCATGTTATCTTTTTTCATGTGAACTGTGGACCGCGCGTAAAAATATAACGCGACCAGCTACTCCGTTTTTAAACTCAAGGATTAGTTACTTGAAGTTGTCGTAAATGTGTTTTAGGATCTGTCGTCACTTTCACGATAGCGCCAGGTGGTACTTTTGGCAGATTGCAGCTCTGAACAGCAGCAGGATCTATAATAACCCCTCGCACATGCTTTCCTTGAGAAAGCGGAATTAAACATTTTACGGTTATGTTAGTATCGCCATGAAAACCCGCTGCTTTACATGCCGCATAAGCATCTTTGCAGCAAGGTACGTTAGCAAAGCTGATCACACTCACAAACGACAAGACAAGAATACCTATCAATTTTTTCATTTCAAATTCCCTCTCAATCAGTTGATCAGATCTAAGCGCTTTTTTTAGCGGTGATTGAATGGCCTACGAAATACCTTTTATTGCATGGAGATCTATCTATTATAGATCAAATTAATCCATTATGCTTTTAAAGCAATCAAAAGGCTGTGAAAATGAATATGTTATCAATAAGTTACTTAACGAGTAATTTTAAGATTACCTTAACTGCTTTGAGTAAGTACGCCTTCTGTCTTTGCAATAGGCTAATGACAGAAGTGCGTAACCGATACCTACTTATAATTGAGAGAAGATATGATCAGAAACAAATATTTTTTATTCTACATTTATGACGCTTTTTTCATTGCAGTCGCCTCAAACCTAACAATGCTGATGACCATTCGTCACGTTGAGTTAGGGTGCTTGTCGAGTCTATATTTAATCTGATATAAGTTTTGAAAACTATTAGTAGATTTTCGATACCATGAATTCCCTCAATTCATGGTGTCGCCTTTATATGCGGCTTAATCATCACTATTTACTTAACCCCTTTGGACGTTAACGGTCAGGCAAGCATCCATCCAATCATTCTAATATTGTGATTAAGAGCGCTTGATCCCGAATCCTTTAGAGAAACATAACTTATTGATTTTTAATATACAGTAAGTTCATTTGTTAGGGTCGCCACATAGTGAGGTAAATTTTCTTCACTTAACGCCACTATTGCTATATTATTCGTCGATTACATTTTAAAATTCATTCAATCTCCGAGAGATAAGCAGAATCCATGCAAGCTAGAGATCCGTTAGCCACCAATATATCAACGTCAGATACAAATTTGGCTCTAGCACTCAAATATATTTTTCATGCACGAACCACTTTAATTTTAGCGTTGAGTCGCTACAATTCTCAGGCTGTTGAAAACGGTGATGATAGCAGATATGCCCATCAATCATATGAAAGTGGACGATTAGATAGACTCGAAGATATTATTGGAGACTCTCTTAGCGAAATCCCCCTGAACTTATGGAATCTAAGAGATAATGCCGACTTGCATAAACCCCGCTTTTTTTTGCAGTGCGTACAAGAATTAAATTCTATTTTACGCCCCACAAAAGCTTTTCCCCCCTTAAAGAAACCGTTACAAAATGCAATTAAAATGGCAATTGCTTTGTTGTTTGAAGCACAACAAACGCTTGGATTTTTTTCAACACGGGATCTACAACACTCGGCAGCAATACTGGTTGAATTAATGAAAAATCACAGCAGTAAAGTTATTATTGATTTACTATCAAAACACGGTTCAGTTATTAAAGCCATTTATCATGATGAAAAGAGCAAAGCCCTCTTCACACAAAAAAATTATTTGGATATGCTAGAAATATTGCATCAACATCTTAGCCCCTCTTTATTTGAAACAGTCATAAATAATCTTTATGACGTAGGCTCAAGTATATATGGATTCTTCTCTAGAGGTGCTGACCAGATGGCTAATGATCTAGGCTTAGAATTACCAGAAAAAAAATCAACCTTCTCTCCGCCTGTTTCCCATCGGTAAGATATATGTAAGCGGCTTACCTATTGGGGAAATAATAAAAATTAATCATAATCTTATAAATCTCTTGTTGTAATAATTCAAGAAATTGCAGCTTATATGTATTCACGTGCAATCTGCCAAGTATCTTCAAAGATAAATTATTACTAAAATAAATTTAAATTTTTTTAAATTTATTTTGCGAAGTTTAACTTTAAAAAGCCCTCCAGCTGTAATCCATTGAGTTATAAAGAAAAAGATTAAAACACGTCTAAAGTTGGTTCTCATATTTAGGCAATATCTTTCGATGGCAATGGTCAATGTCTCACAAAGCTTGCAGTCAATATCGCATAATTCTCTAATTTCAAACGAAATATGGGCATTTCGAGGGGTTGTGATTTAAAAGTGGACAGGTATACTGTCGCAACTGAACAAAAAAACAAACCACTGTGGTCGTCAAATGCACAGGAATCATATTGGTTAAATTAACTTGATAAGAGGAATCCTAATATGGAAGCCAGAGCAGAAAAATTATTCACAGAAGTAGCGCCTTTTCTAAAAGAGAATTATTCCACCGCCCTAACAGTGTGCAAACTTCTATGGGAACAAGCTGAAGAGCTAAGGAATAGCTATTCAGAAGAAGAAGTGAAAATCATCGACACGGCACAAAAAATCTATTCAGATATTTTTCATTCGAATGATTATCCACTACACATCAGCTATAAGCCTGAAGGAAAATCAAAACGTAAATTTCCTGCTTATGAAGCAGAAAATAAAAAACTTGCATTTCAACCTGAGCGATTAGGTGGAAATGAGATGGCACTCCCACTTAAGGGGATTATTATAGATCTTATTATCTACTTTAATGCGTGCAAAGATAAATGGTTTAAAGGAAATTTCCACGCAATCAAATATGTTTTTCTCTATTTAATTGATGTTGTTTATGTTCTTTCAAAAATAGATTTAACAACACCAAAAGCAATGAAAGAAGTTGAGAACCATTTGTTATATGTAAAAAGATTAATGTCAATGAGACTGTTGAAGAAAAACTTTTGGGGAAATGATTATACAGATGCTAGCATAACCTTAGCTAAAGTTGTGCAGTCATTATCTAAGCAATGTATACCTCGTGTGGTAGAGTTAAGCAACAGATTGGATGCAAGCATTCACTTAGCAAAATTGAGCACATTAATAGAGTTTGTTTGTAGTTTAGGCTTTGATATTACCCTTCATTTACCAACGAGAGATGTTATACAAGACAATGTAAGTTTACTTAATATTGAGAAAGAAAAGGACGCTCAATATGGTGATGAAGAAGTCAGAAAATATGCAATGGCCTCTATGGACGGTCAGTACTCATTTCGGAATTTTCTTTATGGGTTCAGTACATCATTATTAAACAAATTACGGAACAGAAATCCAGATAGAGTATTTCGATCTTATATTGATGAGCCGGGTGTCAGCAAAAATTTATCGGATCCTGATAAAGGCTTTTATTTTTACTCGAATAAAGAATTTATTGATTATTATGAGGCCTTTAATCTTAACTCCGAAAGAATGGCCTTTTTACGTCAGAATGTTGAACAAGCCAGAAATATTTATGCGAATGGCGGCAATCTTCTGTATTTCATTACGAATGGCGAGGCCGCAAAAGAGTTACTACATAATATACGAGATGTCACTAAAGCATTAAATTTAGCACTTACAAAAATCAGTAGTATTGCAGACAACGAAGCTGCTAGTGTTATGGGCAAAAAAACGGATGCAGGCAATAGATGGCATGCTACATACGCAAAAGCATTAGACGCTAAGCTTGAAATTGAATTCCGGGAAAAGATAGGCGAGATGAAAGAACGATGTGAAAAGCTTGACGCATTACATGAATATTTCATGGAAAATCCAGAGCTTCGAAAAGAAGAAATGGAGAGAGAGGCACAAGCCTTTCGAAAAAATGTATTTGCAATTAAAGGCAATTTACAGCCCAAAAAGCTGCAAATGCGACAGGCTCCAGAAAAAAAAGAAGACATTGAAGAGCTGGAACAAGTCGAGTTGGCAGAAGAAAATGCACAGAAAGCAAGTATCATTCCATCAAGGTTAATAAAAGTATCAACATTTGAAATTGTATGGGATTTTCATCAGGTTTCAGCTCAAAGTTTAAGAAAAACATTGCCTGATTTAAAGAAGCAATTTCATTTAAATGTGACAGATTACGCTAATGCTGAACGTCGCCTGATAGAAATGCACAATGAGAATGGAAATGCAAAGAATGCAAAGAATGTAAAGCAAACATTTAAAGACTGTCAGGATCTCTATTTAAAATTAGATATTGAATTAGCAAAAATCAAAAGTAATGACCGCGATTTTGTAGCGCTCATTTTTCTATTTCGCACCGAATTAGCGCATAGACAAGCAAAACATATCGCCATTATTCTTGACCAGAAAATGTGTGGCGCAACAGACATGAATGGCAGTATAAAACGTTTTAACGACAAATGCCTTGCCGATATCATAAGCTGCCGTGGGTTGACCGAAGAAGAAAGAGACTACAAAACTGCGCTTAATAATATGGTATTTTATCTAGGTAAAATGCTTGGCGGTGATACAAGTTATCTTTTGAAAAGAAAGGCAATAGATGAAGCTCAACCCTATCGCGGTAACGCTATCAGGCCTAATAAAGCAAGATTTTTTCAGCCAGACCCATTTGCATTGGCGCCGCCAGCGCCATTACAACACGAATTGAATCATGAAGGTGCCGACCCACTGCGCATTGAAGATGACGAAGATGAGTTAGAGGAAGCAAAAGGTGAGCCACAAGGAAAGCCGGAACCTGATAAAATCGTCTACAATGAGAATATTCAATTAGAATTAAAAGAAAAAGGTCGTCATGTAGTCTTGGATGAGTTCAATTTCTTCTGCTATGAAGCTTTAAAAGCATCGCATGACTATGCCACAACTGAATATAATGGTTACAATTTTCTCTGGAGCCATAGCAAAGATCATAATATCGAACGACATAAGCGCCACGAGCAACACTACCTACAACTGCTACAGTGCTCAGCCTATTTGACCAACGGCGAAATATGCACTGAGGTTAAGGGTTCCGTAGGAGATATAACGCCTGTGACAGAAGAAAAACTCTTGCAGTGGATAGAAAACATTATTCGAGAAGAGAGAAAATATTATGGCCAATATCCATTGTATAACATGCTAAGTAAACTTATAGAGAAGCGCAATAATAATGAGATTTTATCTCTTAAAAAAGCAAAAGAAGATACGGAGAAAGAACTAAAAATAAAAGAGGAAGAGGCTAAAAAGAAAGAAGAAGCTTTCGCTCAACAAGTAAAAGAGTTAATCGAAAAATCTGGAAAGTCAGATGAGGCTGCTAAAAAATCTGCTGAAGATGCTAAAGCAAAAGAGGCTGAAGCTAAAGCAAAAGAGGCTGAAGCTAAAGCAAAAGATAAAATAATTAGTGAACAAAGCGAGTTAATAAAACAGATGCAGAAAGATATTTTTGCCTTAAAACCCAAGGAACCAGAAAAAGACAAGTTGCATGACAATAAGCAACCACAATATAAACCAGTACTTTTTAATTGATAATAGGAGTTCCCATTGAATCAACAATTATCAGATCAATGCGACCAGCTCATAGAATGGGGTAAGCGATATACTTACCATTGGTTTTGGGGGATTACTGAGGTTAAACCCTTAGCAGCTAACCCCCATTCTATTAGTGAACAAGCGGATTTTTACAATGACCATGAAGCAATACACGTCTTGCGTGTGGTAGTAACAGAAAGCTATCGATCACGTAATCCAATATCGCGTTTTTTTATCTGGATGTTTAACTATAACGATCTGGTTAAAAAAGATATCGCGCTAACTTATATTGATGTTAGAAGCTATGCTACTGAAGTGAAGGAAAATAACATGACAACAGACGAAAGATCACCCGCTTTAAATAGACAGGTTTATCAAAAACTGGTTGAGACTGGCAGTACACTAGGGAAACAAGCTTCATTGCTTGGGTCAGCAGTTAAATCCATGTGTTTTGGTATTACCACTTTTATAAAAAAGCAATTTTTAAATGAGGCGCTACCTGAATTGAATGCTGCTGATGCAGGCGTTCAAAACCGGGGCTATCAAGCGGATGAAGAAAAACGTATTATTTGTAGAAATAAAAAAATGCAAGATGCGTTAAAAGTTCTAGGCATAGTCTGTCAAATTCGTGACACCTA
>JARLJO010000061.1 GCA_031291175.1 Gammaproteobacteria bacterium | reverse complement strand
TGTCGAACGACCTCACGCCGCTGCAGCCGCTCAACCTCCCGCTGACTCCCACTGCGATGGCGGACACCCCAGTGATCGCCCATGACCAGCCGAGCAAGTCACCGACGCGCCTGCAAATTTGGTGAAAATAATTATTTCTCTCGTTTGCTCTATAACCTCAAATCTATCCAAACAAACTCCCTCACTCATCATGTCAAAAGTGTTAAATATACGAGCATATTCAGATCTCGATCACCGCGTGGTGGAAGGTAACAGTGAAACGTTGCATCTCCATGGTGAGCACAATTCTCACAGCTTAGTTGTGCCAGATGTTGTTCAGGGCTCAGACGGAACAAAGAACAAGAATACAAAGAAAGTTGTCCGCGCATGGAAAACATCATCTTCACGTGCAACAGATATGTCTGCCCGACTTGCCAAAAGTTCGCGTATCAATGCACAGCTTCGAGTGCAGCCACTAGTAAAGCGCACAGCTGGTCTACTGTCTGGTCTTTCAAGAACAAACAACAAGAGCATCTCGAGTTGGGATGGCGCAGAGGTTGGCCGTTATGGTATGGCTCAAACGAAGTCACACCAACGATCAAATGGTTCAAGAACTATCTCAAGTGACTCGGGCTCTGATGACGATGATGAGGATGAAGAGCGTTCCAGCGACAGTTCTGAACAAGCATCCACGCGGGAAAGCTCGTCAACAGAAGATGAAGCGGTAGAATCAGATGCAGATGGCACTCACCAGGTTGAGGGAGATACCTTTGAACAACAGAATGTATTCAATGAAAGAGTCGTCATCTACTTTCGTCCCAAGGCTGGAGTCTCGTCTGAGAAGTCTTCGGTCCTCAAGGAAGTCTTCAGAGCAAATCACCCAAATGCCTTGGTTCTGCTTGAAACGGTAACTGAAAACTCTCGGTCTACATATGCTAGCCGAACGATATTGAATCGCTTGATGAACGACGTATTTGATCAGAGGGTCAAAGAAATTCTAGTTGCTGATTTCAACCATATTTGTAGCACCAAAGATGGATTCCAGCTCTTCTGCTGGATTTGTAATTGCTTTGGCACCCAAGTGCTCATTTCACCTGCTCTTCAGTTGGTATAAAAGGCAAACTTAAACAGACTGGCTCATTGTGGTTTCAGCTATGTCTTTATGTTAGACTCACGACGCAGCGCGCTCGAAGACGCTTTCAAATAGACAATACAGCACTGTTTATCGAACCCTACAATCGCGAACCCTACAATCGCTATTGACAAAGGACAATCATACTAACGTGTACGAATCGTGTGAACAATAGCAATCATGTACATACAAACTATAGCATTTTCGGCACATCTGAGCCCCGGAAGAGTTGTCTTCGTTTGTCATGAAACAGGTACTCAGATGATAAAAGTACATGTATAGTATGCACATCAACAGGAAGACAGAATTTGGATGTACGGGTGTGACTGGAGAGCATCTGGTTTGTCTTGTTTGATCAGTCTTAGAGTCACAATCACTATCACCTGAATACTGTCAGTAATGGTAGTTTCGGTCAATCCGGCGAATGGTGTGAAACTGTACGAATGTAACAAATGCACAATCCATTCAACGTACATGACTGGTGTCTTGCGGTGGCCAGCAAGGGCAAAGCTGCACATGATTTCAGCCAAATATGACAAATCGGTTGAATCGAACCTTGGCACTTCTTCATACAATGTCCATATTTCTATAATTCTATATTTCTATAATTCTATATTTCTATAATTTCTATATTTCTATATTTCTATTATTTCTATAATTTCTATATTTCTATAATTTCCATATTTCTGCATTGAATCTAGCTTTCGTACACAACAAGTGAGTAATCACATGGCCCAGATGTTTCGTGTTTCTATGTCTTCATTCCTCCATTTCCATATCCTTCCCATTTCCGTAATTTCCATATTTCTATAATTTGCATATTTCTGTAATTTTCATATTCCTACATTCCATGTGACCTTGGGAACCTGTCACACATCATCCGTGGTCAAGACAGGATTGACTTGTGATGAATCCTGAGTTGTTTGACCCTCGAGTGAATGATCACATGGTTCAGATGTCGCCTGTTTCTATGTCCTAATTCCATACTTCCATAATTTCCATAATTCTGTAATTTCTATATTTCTACAATTTCTATAATTTCACACTTTCTGCAATTTCCATGTCTCTCTTCCCCTCCGTCATGTTCAAGACAAGCTGAAAGATGAATATCACTCCAGATGCAACGAGAGCGTCTTCATCCTCAGGTGAACACCCACATGGTGGAGACGGGTTTGCCTTTACTCCGTATATTAATCTCACGATTTCCATAACTTCTGTAATTTCTATGGAGAGTGGATATATCTTCTGTTCTTGTCAGTTTGATCAAATCGATCGAATCAGTATAATAGCTAAATTATTATGTTGCTGTCTGAAAGACAACTACATTCACGAGCCACCAAATCAGTGATAAGAGATGGCTTCGTACCTACCACAGGATGCAGGTGACAAAGTCGCAATGCCAAAACACCACCGACTCCAGAAGTCAAATTACCGCACGGTACTGTCAAAATCACAGATTGATAAATTGTGGACTGAGTGCTTGGAAGACTGCTCGGGAGATGAAACAAAGGCAAGGCAACTGCATACCAAGATTGTCACATCTGTTTCAAACCAGCTAAAACGAAAACGCGCACGACCAGCGTCACCTTCTTTATCTGATAGCTACCACCCAGAAGACTCAGAATCTTCAAATGTACAGAGTAACACAGTTGAAGCAAAGCTACAGTGGGAGAAGCCTGGTGCGTTGTCCAAGCGTTTGGGTATCAAGCAGAGCATCTTGCGCACGCTGGCCAAGGCAGCCGCAGTCCAGACTATGGTCAGCCCGGGTGGTCATCGACTGTTCAACGTCGCCAGTGTAGAAGGGTACATCGCATCTGCTGCGACCGCGCCACGTTCGCAGCCAACTTCGATATCAATCAACGAGAAGTTACCGCATGAACAACGTCAGCTGCTGGTATACCTGCGCCTTCGTGATACTGATCAGGAGCAAGCGCAGCTCGATGCCATCAGTGATCGCATTCGATCTCAGGTGTTGAAACGCTACCACAATATTTGCACTGCGGACGAGCTGCAGTCGTGCGTGTTTATATTCGAGTTGAACTCTGATGAAAAGGAAAATCAGCCAGGGCAAGGAACACCTAGCTTTACCAATACACCCGGTACGCGTCGACTGTTGCAAGCCATTTGCAACCGCAACCAAGCGCAATCGTTGGTAGTGCTGCGATCGGAAAGGGACATCTCGAACACGCCATCTACCTATGCCTTCTTTCAACTGCTGTGCCGCAATGTGAATGCTGTCATCGAGATTGCACCTGAATTGGGTGATGAAATTGTATTGAGAAGTTGAGCATCAGCTATACTAGTATATCGTCAGTACATTCATGAACTGCTGAGAGCATACACGGTGGCTGTCATCATTTTCGTCAAAGTCAGTAGCTGCAGCGTCAAAATCAGTGGAAGCTCAAGTCACTGCATGGCTCTATGGTTCTGGGCGACCTAAATAGAACTGGCTCTTGGCCCTGATGGTTTGATGGTTCTTACCGTTCGTACGGACATATACTGAACTGCAGGTCAGATGCAGGCTCGGCTTCGCTTTTTCTCAGTTGGCTGAACATCTCTTATGCAATGTAGCTCCTAGCCGCAAACATTGGAGGGGACAATTGTCTTGAATATACATACATCGAAATACATGAATCACATAGATACGCGAATTACAGAAATACACAGATTACGTACTCCTCCTCACTAAACAATTATTTTGAACAATTGTCACCGTCTGCCTGAGGTACGTGTGTGGGCATCCGAAATCTTTCGTGTATCCACGGGCGCATATCAGCCGGTGTAAGAGACATAGTACCACGATTGACGATTCTCTTGAGAAGAGAATGTCGATTCGACTTTGAAGTTCACGGATACATGTGGAGATTATAGAAATTATGAAAATTATGGAAATTATGGAAATTATGGAAATTATGGAAATTGCAGACTTACGCATCGGGAGTATGCAGTGAACATGTGGAATAAGGATACAGAAGCAGGAACATTGGGACATGTGAGTGTTCATCTTAGGATACAGCCATTCGAGTTGCACCGTCGTGACATCTACCTTTCAGCTCATCTTGACCGCGACACGGAGAATCTGATCGAGAAATATGGATATTATGGAAATTACGGAAATATAGAAATTATACAAATATAGAAATTGCAGGAGTATGGTTGTCGAAGTTGTCCAATGATATCATAGAAGGAGGGAACCATGCGATAATTCAGTTATAGGTCAAGCATCCTGGAACACATCATGTTATCTTCACTACTCATTCTATCTCGACCGAAGATGATCTCTTAACTGACTTGACATCATGTACCAGGCGGAAGATGCAGTTAACTGTAGGCAACTGTAACTGCTTTTCTTGCAATTGACTTCCTCTCTATGGAACAGAAATACACAAATTACAGATGAACGTAAATATCAGAAATATGTGAGAATATCAGAAGTATTTAATTTAAAGAAATACATGAATTACAGAGGTTCGACCTAGAGCGAGAGGCAGGACCACAGCTACGGCTATCGTAACGGCTACGGCTACGGCTACGGCTATTCTGCACATTCGTGGCTGCACGCTGCAAGTGCATACAAACACGCTAACATTGATATTGTGTCTGCTTAAGCTATGCCATCTCTGTTCGAGATTTGCGTTCCTCACCATGAGCAAGACCACAAGCTCTCGCAGAGATCTCTGTGCATTTGTATTTCCTGTATTTCCCAAACTCCAGGCATTGACAAAAGTAGTTGCTTCTTAGGCGACTTATTCGAGAGCGGCATTCGAGCATGAGATGCGATCTAGGCGGGCCGACCGCATCATGTTCTTTGTCTGTCCACTCTCTGATGCCA
>JARLJO010000060.1 GCA_031291175.1 Gammaproteobacteria bacterium | reverse complement strand
AGACCCCCTACGTACCGTGGCTTGTCCACGTTATCCATAAAACTGTTTAACCTGGTCAAACGCTGTATACCGTGGACACGCCACGGTACGTAGGGGTGTGAGAGGCCATTCTAATGATCGTTACTCATTTTTTTATTGCGCAGTGATTTCGTTTTTCCCAGTAATTTTTTACTGGTCAAACGTTTTTGCTTGGATGCAAAAGTGGGTTTTGTTTTGCGCCGTTTTTTAGGTGGCGTTGCTGCTTGTTTCAGTAGTAGCAGCAAGCGACCTAGCGCATCTTGTTTATTGCGTTCTTGAGTCCGAAAACGACTCGCTTTAATTATTAGCTCGCCTTGCAATGTCAATTTAGTGAGAGTTGATAGACGCGTTTTCACTTCATCTGGCAGGGAGGGGGAATTTTTCACATCGAATCGTAATAAAACCGCAGTTGCTACTTTATTAACGTTTTGCCCTCCAGGCCCAGGCGATCGAATAAAGCTAAATTGAAGCTCAGCTTCGTTTAGCTGAATATTGCGTGCTATTTCAATCATAAGAGTCCTTAAATAGGCGGGTCACACAATCCAGATTTTTCGCAAAGCCACCTGAAATACAGTGTTATTCCCTATCTTACGCCAACATCCTGAAATATAACAACAGAGCCGTGCGGCAATCTGCCAGATCTTTTAAGACAAATAGTGAGATCCTGTTTATTAATAACACTTGTCATGAGATAATTCCGATCCCTTTTTCATTGTTCTCTTAGAGACAGCGATGAAGCGTCAAATAGTGATTTGAGGAACTCTGCGTGATTCAGCCGTTACACTTAGGAGACAAAACCTTTCCCGTCAACCTGATACAAGGTCCACTGGCGGGTATCAGTTGCGCGCCATTTCGGCGTTTAAGTTGGGTATACAGTCAGCCCGCTTTTAACTGCACCGAAATGATCTCCTGCAAAACGCTCATGCATAAAAATATTCTGGCGCAACAGCGTTTTATTAAAAAAGATCCCACTGAAGGTCCGGTTTGCTTCCAGCTTTCCGCCAACAATCCGACCGAATTAGCAGAAGCCACAAAGCGCGTAACAGAATACGGCGCGGATTTAATTGATTTAAATTGTGGTTGCCCCGTCAAAAAGATTCGAAGCAAAGGAGCAGGCTCTAGTCTTTTAACTGACCCCAAAAAATTATATCAACTGATCACGGCAATGAAGCAAAACACACATCTCCCGGTTTCCGTTAAGATTCGAGTTGAAGGTGGAAGCAATGATATTTTCAATGCAGAAGTTGCCAAAGTAGTCTCTGAGGCAGGCGCGGATTTCTTGATAGTACACGGACGTCACTGGACTGAACACTACGAAACGCCTTGTAACCACGATGAAATTCAATTTTTCGTAGAAGCGCTAAAGATCCCCGTGATTGGCAATGGCGACATCGCTTGCATTGAATCTTTAAAAAAAATGTTTGCGACCGGTTGCCAGGGCGTCATGATTGGTCGAGCAGGTGTCGGCCAACCTTGGCTTATTCAAAAGTTAATTGCGGAAATGACCCAGCAAACATTTTTGATGCCAACCCCGAGAGAAATTGCCGAGATTTTTGTAAAACACACAGAAGAATTAATTTTATTATTGGGCAATGAAAAATTTGCCATTCTTCAAGCACGCAAATTCGCAAAATACTATGCGCGCGGCTTATCAAATCGGGCAGAATTTTGTGAAACAGTTAACAAAGTAGAAACATTAGCAGAGCTTACCAAAATTTGTTTCGACTCATTTACTTCATAGGTATCTACACAAGTAGACTACTTATGAGCTTGTCCGCGTGATCCAGATCAACCAGAGCCCAGAAGTAAACACTAATGCGGATCACAGGCGCTTTCCCCTTTGAAAAAGAGGGATTGAGGGGGATTTTTATAAACTTTAATTGATAAATACGATTCTAGCGCATTAAAAATAATATCTATTTTATATAATATATTTTTTATATAAACCCTCCTTTTTCAAAGGAGGGGATTAGAGCTACGCGGAGCGAGCACGAAAAAAGTAAACCTACCCTGACAGGACCCCCAGTCATTCTTAGCCGGCTCTATCAAAAACCCTTCGATCACTATTTCGTTCTTCATCCGGCGTAATACGTAATTTCTCTTTGACCAAAATAATATACGGCGCTAAAAATTCCTGCGAAGTATTTTCCGACCGTAATTGTAACAATGTATTCAAACTCATTTGAAACTGATTCAGTGCACCCTTTTGCAAATTGTGGCAAAGACTATCGTTACGTGGAATAGAATTATAGGTTTCAATAAAATCTCTAATAAAAAAGAAATAAGTCGTACGAGCTTTTTCAGGGTCATTTCGACCTTCTTTTAAAAAAGTATCCGCAATGGATTTCAATACGCTCGCTTCTTTTTGACAATTATGGGATTTTCCAAAAAGAGACTTCTTGGCTTGTGCATAAGAATTAATATAGGCATCGGCAATCTGAAAGACATTTTTTGCTGCAGCCAGCATGACTTCCCGGTGATCTTTCGCCTTGCTTGTTGGAGATGAAGCCATGAATACCTCCGTTTATCAGCGTTGCAAGCGCTACTTCATTTCCTTATGTTAAGAGTCACTCCGTGACGATAACTAATGGTATCTATTTATTATAAACCATTTTCAGTAGAAAATTTGCTCACAATTTTATTGTTATACAAAATCAATCAGTTATGAATATAGTATTGTTATTTACACGACTTGGCCGGCTGCCCAACCCGAAGACCAAGCCCATTGGAAATTATATCCGCCTAGCCAACCACTCACATCCAGCACTTCACCAATAAAATATAAACCAGTCACATTTAATGCTTCAAAAGTCTTGGAAGAAATCGCATCACAGTCAACGCCACCTAAAGTCACTTCCGCCGTGCGATAACCTTCCGTGCCATTTGGTTTCAATTTCCAATGATTGATTTGCGTGCCAATTTGTTCAAAATCCCGATGCGCCACAGAAGCTAATTTCGTATCTAACAAAATCGGATTGAAAAATACCTCAATAACACGTTTCGGTAACAGTTCCCCCAAAATGGTTTTTAATAATTTTTGTGGCTGTTGTCTTTGAGCTAATTTGAGAAGCTCTATCATGTCGGTGTCAGGCAACATGTTAATAAAAAGCGCCTCACCAGCCAACCAATACGAAGACATCTGTAAAATCGCAGGTCCACTCATCCCACGATGGGTAAATAAACTGTTTTCACGAAAACACTGTCTCTCATTACTCACCAGACTATCAATGCTAATACCCGATAACTCAGCCAGTTTTTCTTTATCTTCATTGTGTAAAGTCAGTGGAACCAAACCTGCTCGTGTAGGCCAGACCGCAATGCCAAACTGTTCGGCTACCTTGTACCCAAAAGGGCTGGCTCCCATCGTTGGAATCGATAAGCCACCACTCGCAATGACCAATGATTGACAATGAAAATCACCGCGATTGGTTTTGATTTTGAAATGATGATCACTCAGCTTTTCAATTTTCTCAATGCTAGTATTCATGCGAATCTCAGCATTAGCCTGTTCACATTCCAGTAACAGTAAGTCCAAAATATCTTTTGACTTATTATCACAAAATAATTGCCCCAACGTTTTCTCATGAAACGGAATGTGGTGCTTTTTAACGAGATTAATAAAATCCCACTGCGTATAACGCTTTAAAGCTGATTTGCAAAAATGGGGATTATGCGAAATGAACTGATCCGGCGTGACATTGTAATTGGTAAAATTACAACGACCGCCACCCGACATTAATATTTTTTTACCGGGTTTGTTGGCATGATCCAGCACAATAACACGACGTTGGCGTTTGCCCGCTTCGATAGCGCACATCAAACCCGCAGCACCTGCGCCAATAATAATAACGTCAATTTTTTCCATTGATTTAAACCATGTAGAGAGTGTGACAACGTCTCAGTCGCCAAGGGACAGCGAAATAGAGAGGGCAGTCAATTTGTTATAATTGTGCGGCCATCTTACCAACGCTAACTCATATTGTCTAATAATCCATCTAGCTGGACGCTAAAAGTATTTTCTTCAATTCCGCAAATTGCGGCGAGATGACGGTGGCTTGTTTTGGCAGGTCCAGCGCTGTCTGTAGCGCTGCTGGTAAGGGAATGTCGATGCCAATGGCTTCTTTAATAACATCCGGAAATTTAGCAGGATGCGCCGTTGCGGTCACAATTAAGGGGTCGGTATTAGAAGGTTCTTTTAACTGAAATTGTTTTGCTGCCGCAACGCCCACCGCTGTGTGAGGATCCAGAATATAACCGGATTTTTCATAAGATTGGCGAATTTGTGTCAAGGTTTCGGCATCAGATATGCTAAAGCCACTGATATCATGACGCATTCGTCGAACATCTTTATCGTAGAAAATATTCAGTCGTTCAAAATTACTTGGATTCCCGACATCCATAGCATTCGATAGCGTATGTTCTGTCGGTTTAGGTATGAACTCCCCCGATTGCAAATAAGAGGGGACGATCGCATTTGCATTGGTTGCTGCCACAAAATGATTAATCGGAAAACCAATACCACGCGCATAAAGCGCGGCAGTGAGATTACCAAAATTTCCACTAGGAACGACCATAGTCGGATCAGCGGTGAGATTGATTTTTTTGATTTGCTCCAGTGCCCACCCATGATAAATAGTTTGAGGGAGGAGTCTTGCAATGTTAATGGAGTTGGCGGTTGTCAGCTGTATTTTTGCTTTGATCTCATCATCCATCAGCGCTGTTTTCACTAAAACCTGGCAGTCATCAAAAGTGCCGGTGACTTCTAGGGCATGGATGTTGTCGCCTAAAGTTGTCATTTGCTTTTCTTGTAGAGCGGTGATTTTACCAGAAGGATATAAAATATAGACATCAATATTAGGTGTCTTATGAAAGCCATGTGCAATCGCGCTGCCTGTGTCACCTGATGTGGCAACAATGATCGTTAATTTCATGTTTTTATTTTTCAAATAATAGGCGAGGGCGTTTGCCATAAAACGCGCACCCACATCTTTAAAAGCTAGGGTCGGCCCATGAAAGACTTCCGAAAGGTACAAGTTATTTTCAAGCTCAATTAATGGAATAGGAAAAGTCAGCGTATCATTTATTATTTTTTGCATATCTGCGCGCGGAACTTCCGGCAGGAAATTCTCCATCACCGCTTCACCCAATTGCAAAAGCGTATTGTTTTCAGCGTGTTTTAAAAACGCTTCTGAGAGATGCACAAACTGTCTGGGAATATAGAGCCCACCGTCCGGCGCCAGTCCATTTAATAACGCTTCAAAGAAAGTCACTGGCGGTGCGACACGTCGAGTGCTAATGAATTTCATGAGGATTGCTCCAAAATGTTAGCGCCTTCAAGGTTAATATTGGAGATGTAAATATCGCATTTAATATGGCTCAACGTTAAAAATGTTTTTTGAATCTGTGTTGCAACACGAACCGCTAACTCCCGGGTAGGAGTGACAGCAAAAACAGAAGGCCCCGAACCTGAAATGGAAAAACCCAAAGCGCCTGCTGTCAATGCTGCTGCTTTTACCTCATAAAATCCCGGAATCAAATGGGCTCGCACGGGTTCAATTATGTGGTCTATCAATGACCGCCCGACCAGACCACTGTCACCTTGAATTAATCCAGTAATTAATCCTGCTAAATTTCCCCATTGCTTTACAGCGATGGTCAGCGGAATCATCTCAGGCAAGATTGCTCTTGCCGCTTGCGTTTGAATCTCAATGTGTGGATGAGCCACGATCCAAAACAAATCATTTTTCACCGGTAGCTTCAGAATATCTAAAGGGTGATAGCTACGAATAAGACAAGCGCCACCCAGTAAGGCTGGCGCAACATTATCCGCATGCGGGCTGCCGGATGCCAGCATTTCACCCTCCATCGCAAAACGCACTAAATCCATTTTAGCGAGAGGCTTTGGCAATAAAGTATTAATGGCTAAAGCCGCCGCAGCGCTACTGGCGCCAGAACTGCCTAACCCTGAGCCTATCGGCATATTTTTTTGTAGTATCATAGAAATGCCGTAAGGAGGGTTGAATTCCTCTAGCATCAAATTTGCAACGTGGGCCGCGACATTTTTATGGTTACCAGGCAAAGGGTTTGAAGCATCGTGTAACGAAAAGCTCAGCCCTTTTTCGTTTTTTCTTTCGGCGATAACGATATCTCCTGGCTGATCTAGCGCAATGCCAAGCACATCAAAGCCAGGGCCCACATTGGCTAAGGTCGCGGGAGCAAATATTTTGACGTGGTTTATAGTCATCATTATTCTGGCAAATAACTGAGTAATTTTAAAATATCTGAAAATACGCCCATCGCGGTGACTTCAACACCGGCGCCAGGTCCTCGAATAACCAGTGGCATTTCATGATACCGATGAGTTTGAAATGAAATAATATTATCACTATAGCAAGCCAGAGCGAGCGGATGATCCAAAGGAATTTCTTCCAGGCGTGCTGAAGCTTGACCGTTTTGTAGTGTGCCGACATACCGTAAAACAGTATCGTTGGAATGGCATTGTAATAATCGTTGCTTAAAATAATCTTCGTAACGTTCGTAATCTTTATAAAATTGATCGGTGAATTTCCCAAAGCGCAATGCTTCCGGCACAAGATTTTCAATGGAAACATCGCTGAGTTCCATTTTTAATCCTAGGATTCTCGCCAAAATTAATAATTTTCTCGCCACATCCAGCCCTGACAAATCTTCTCGCGGATCAGGTTCTGTCATTCCCAATATTTGAGTCTGTTGCAGTACTTTGCTAAAGGTGAGCGAGCCGTCATAATGATTGAAGAGGTAGCTTAGCGTACCCGATAAAATGCCTTCAATTTTAATCACGGTGTCACCACACGCAATGAGATCACGCAGTACCGTAATAACGGGTAAACCGGCGCCTACATTCGAGGTACATAAAAAATGACATTGATAATGCTTAAATTGCGCCATGAGTGTCAGATATTCAGAATAGGGTAGTGTATTGGCTCGTTTATTTGGTGTGACAATATGAACACCTTCTTGAATAAACATAGGATAGGCTTTGACAATGTCATCACTGGCGGTGCAGTCTAGCAACGCGATGTTGGAACACTCAATGTGTGAGAGTGTTTTCAGTAAGGCGACAATGTCAAAACTTTCTGTTGAGCGCGCCAATTCTGCCGACCAATGATCTAAATCAATGCCCTGGGTGTTGACCAACATTTTTTGACTATTGGCGATAGCACAGACAGAAACACGATATTTTTTGGCTTTAAGCTCGCGCATTTGCTCATGCAATTGTTCTAATAATTTGGTGCCGACCTGGCCGACGCCAATGAGAATGAGCGATAAACATTTTGATTTTGCAAAAAAAGCCTGATGAATCAGATTTAATGCACGCGTGCGATGATGCGCATCAATCACCAATGAAAAATTTCTCTCCGATGCCCCTTGCACAATGGCATTAACGTTCACTTGCATTTTACCTAATGATTGGAACATCTTGCCAGCGACTTCAGGCGATAATTTTTTAATATCGTCACCAATGATCGCGATGATGCTTTGAGATGGTTTTTCATCAATTCGAAAGAGTTGATGATGCATCTCAAAATAAAATTCTTGTTGAATGGCGTTGCGTGCTTTTTCGATTTCTTTGTGACTGATCGCAAGACAAATAGTGTGTTTCGGCGACGCTTCTAAAATCAAGAATATATTGATATGCCCTAATGTTAAGCACTTAAACAAACGTTCAATCGTTGAGGAAACATCGGCTGTGCCATTACCTTGCCATATGAGTAAGGTGATATCGTCAATGACGCTGATACTTTTGGCGGCAATTTTCTTCGGTGCTTTTTTACTGTGTTGATGCTCAATGAGAGTGCCTGCACAATGGGGATTCAATGTATTTTTAATGAGAATCGGAATCTGTTTTTCAAAAACAGGAATGAACATGGACGGGTGAATGACTTTTGCGCCAAAATAAGAAAGTTCAATGGCTTCCGCATAAGAGATATGTTGGACAACAAAAGCGGATGGCACCAGTTGTGGATCAGCACTGTATATGCCATCAACATCCGTCCAAATTTCAATTTGTGTTGCATCCAGGGCAGCACCAATAATAACCGCAGAATAATCAGAGCTATTTCGGCCTAATGTAGTTGTGCGCCCGTCAATTGTTGACCCAATATAGCCGGTGATGACCGGTATGAGAGGTCCTTTGAGGAGTATTTCATCGTAATAACGGCGTATGGCATCATTGGTCTTTTCATAAATGACAGCGGCCTGCGTATGATTGTTGTCTGTCAAAATTAAACGTCTGGCATCCACATATTCAGAAGGGTACTCTTGGTTAATATAATTGGCCAGGATACACGCTGATAATCGTTCACCAAAACTGGCAATATTATCTTGTGCGCCTAAGGTTAATTCTTTTAGCAAGAATATGCCTTGGAGTATTTCATTTAGCTCCAACAACATTTGTTGTATGGTGATTTTAATAGGATGATTTTTTTTAGCGAAAAGCGTGTCTATTGCATTGAAATGGCGTTCTGTTAACTCTTCATAAATAGCTAAATAGTTAATATCGCCGCTGGCTGCCATATTGCCACAAAGCAACAATTGCGAAGAAACGCCTTGAAAGGCAGAGACAACCACAATCGTTGCCTCTTCTTTTGCGGCGTTAATGATAATACGAGTCACATCGCGAATGCGCTCTGGTGTTGCAACAGAAGTCCCACCAAACTTGAGTACTCGCATCCAGCTTCCCCTCTTAAGGTAAGCGTGCCATTCCTTTAGTAGTAATCATCTCGGTAATAAACAGGACCTGGAGCAGGATAGCTTTGGTAATATCCTCGAGGAGGTGGAGCGTAATAATAATCCCCGCGATTAGTAGGATAGTAGCGAGGTGGCGGAGCATAATATTGTGCATTCTGTTGATCCATCGATCGCCCGATAGAATTACCCAACAGCGCGCCACCGATTGCGCCAACTCCGACTGCAACTGCTTTGCCATTACCGCCGCCGATGGTGCTACCTAACAAACCACCCGCAAGACCGCCCGCGACCGTGCCTACATCTTCATTCTGATGGTAAGGATCACAAGCGGTTAACAAAGAAGCTGAAATCAGAATAACACTGAGGTTTTTTAGTAAACATTTCATCTGATTTATCTCCGTTTTATATGGTTCTGTCTTCGTACATTATTTTCATCAGTATATCACGCAGTTTAGGGGCTTTTGTTGAAATTATGTATCTTATTGATCTGGATGATTTAATTTGACCGATAATATAGCGATATTCATCGCTACTCGCTTGGAAGATTAAAGTATTAACTCAAAATCTTATTCCAGCACCAATGGAAGATTACGGTGTTAGCTCAAGGAGAGCCGTCATCTTATTCTAGGGACAATGGAAGATTGCGGTGTTAACTCAAGGAGGGTCATCATCTTATTTCAGCTCCAAGCACCACATCCCTGTGGTTAACGCCGCCATCCATGGTGGCAAGTCGCTTGCATAAGATGATGACCCTCCTTGAGTTAACGCTATTTTATATTTTTACAAGAACTTCTCTATCAACCCTAACTACATTTCACTCATGTATCCAACTACGTACTCCTCACCCACCTACATCCTGTCCACTCACCTTACCTACGTCCCGCGGCTTGTCCGCGGGATCCAATGGCTTGCTTGTCACTAATCACGCCTTGACCAATACGAATCTAGCGCATTAAAAATAACATCTATATTTACTCTGACAAGATCCCAGTCAACTCAATATTTTTTCAATGTGCACACCCAATATGGCCGGATTATTCATATACCAATAAGAACCATATTGATACTCCGTCAAATAATCAAATAAAGGTAATGCTTCAACTCGATTACAGCGAGTGTAATGAGTGATTTTTTTGGGAAGTGAGCGAGCGCAGACAAATTGTCCATTTGTTCCTTGATACCAATAAAACCCATCAGGATGAGACTTAGTCGCATGCGCAAACATCAGTTCATCGCAATGTGTTTTCTGACAAGTCTTCGGAATGACTTGGCAAGCCGTATGACCTTGACCATCATGGTGACAATAAATTTTGTGATAAATTAAATCACCGTAGTGAAACTGTTGTCGATACAATACCCCAAGATGCGACACACTCAATTCGCTGCCAATTTGATATTTAATATTAATCCCATGAATCGTCCATCTTTTTGCATCTGATACAATCTCAGCGACAGCAGGCGTTGGAATGGCGTCCAGTAAGGTTTGATTGGGTGCGTACCCACCATCCGTCAAAGGAAGTGCCAATAGCTGCTTTGGCAAATAACTAATACTCACTTTTTCTGCCGCAAAATGTGGATAATTTAAATGAGAGTAGGTCGTTAGAAAGCGTTTAACCATAGCAGCGCCATTTGCGTTAGAGAGGACTTGCACAGTTTCAGGGAGATGAGAAAACTGAAACTGAAACCATTCTTGACGCGTAATCAAGGCTGAAGTGACTGGTGCATCCACGCCCCAGCTATTTTGTGTCGTAACATCTTTTAATAAACCATTCCATTGATTAATGGGATTGAAGTCGCCATCCACAAAATGATTGCGATTATAATAACGTACAATATCACCGTTCGGATTGGATGCAGCGCCATAAGCAATGTTTAAAAAGTTCTTATCAAATTGATTGAGATTATGAGATGTCATTAACGCCAAAGCGATTTCAGTAAAAGACTGGCAGTTTAATTTATCTAAACGATAAACCGGATTTTGATTCAGGTGAACAGCGCCGCCTTGATAGGTGAGTGCTCGTGGTTGCCAGTCACCTTCCCCTATGGCGTCTGTCGCACTGTAGGGAATATCAGCAAGGGCGTTCGCAATGAAAGCCATTTGTCTGTCTGAATTGAATGTTTTTGTTCGTTGCAGTTTGGCTAACAGGCTTTGAATTTGAAAGCGCGTACGCGAAACGATGTCCTGGTAGTGCTGTTGATTGAGAAGTGTGTAATCTGCACGAGTTGGCGCGGGTTCTGCTTGTGCGACAATGGAAAGTGCAGTAATAAAGAATAAGCATAATATGCGCACAGTTTGTATCATATTAGTCCTGAATAAATAAATGCGTTTCTTTTCTTGTCGTTAACGCTCATCGTCCGTTTCACAAAACTGCTTTAAATGAAGCGTATTCTCACCTCAATCTCTTGAAAAGTATACGATTGAGCAGAAAGAAATCATTTGATGTAGAATAAGAGTTAGAAAAAAAAACAAAAGGAGTGATTGTATGAGAAGCATTAGATCCTGTGTTTCAGTACTAGCGTTCAGTTTGTTAACCGTTATGCTCAGTTCATGCGCCAATCGTTATGATTCCTCCGGCCCTTACTATCCAGCGGACGACCAACCAGGATCACATCGTGAAGCCGAAAGACAACCCGCTCCACCACCACCAAATTATGCCGAACGTTTACCACAACATATTGCAACGCGCGACAAAGCGGTTTTGGTTGATCCTAATGTGCATGCATGGGGTGCTTACCGGGATGGCGAGCTTATTAAGGCGGGATTGGCAACAGCAGGTTCTAACTGGTGCCCTGATTTAGGCCGTCCTTGTCACACGCATGCGGGAACGTATCGCGTGAATTCATTGGGCAGCCCAAATTGCAAATCCAGCATGTTCCCTATACCAAAAGGCGGTGCGCCCATGCCTTATTGCATGTTCTTTAATCGCAATCAGGCATTGCACGGTTCAGGAGAGCGTGAAGTGATTGAAGGTAATATCAGTCACGGTTGTGTGCGCATGCACGTGAGTGATGCCGAATGGTTACGCTATAACTTTGTGAATGTCGGTACCAAAGTAATAGTGAAACCGTACTAAAAAATACAGCAGGAATGAAAAAGCCCATTCAATTGAATGGGCTTTTTTTGTTTGGCAATGCATTATTTTCGTAATTTTCGTAGTGTTTGCATTTGCTCATTTTGTTCTTCGAGTTCGCGCAATGCGCCACCTAGTACCTGACGCGAAGGAAAAACGTTATCGCAATGCAAGATAATCTTTTCTAGCTGTTTCTTAGAGCTGGAGTGAAATGAGTCATCAGCATGGAGGAGTTTGAATGCACTAATATCTTGGAGTAAATCTTCCACTAATCCCAGTCTGGATAAGGGCGAACAGTGGGGATCTCTACTCGCATTCAGAAAGTTTTCTAATTTAAGATTAAAGTCCGTCACGATAGTATCACCTTGTGTTTTTGGATCGGCGAGATATCCACTGTTCATTTCCAGCAGTTCCTGCATTTTGATCACAAGAGGATTTAGTACATTTTTAACCACATCATTAGAGACTTTATGTTTTTCAAAAATAACTTGATATTCTGATAAGCTTTTTTTGGTTTCATCAAGTGAAAACTGGGTGGTGATAGCTTCCCGATGCAGTGCCTGCAATGCCGCTTTCAGTTTGATATTTTCTCCTTTCAGCGCCGTTTGCGTTGCTATATCTTTTTCTCTTTGTGCGGCTTGTTCTTCGCTGAGTTTTGCCTGCGCCGAGGCTGCTGATGCGCTGGATGGGGCGCTAAAATTGAGGAGGGCTTTGCCAAGATCAGCTATAGCTTGTGCTAACGGTTGAGGGTGAATTCTGCTTTCTAATACACGAATAAAAAGGTCATTATCTTTCTCTTGTCCTTCATGAATTGCGATTGATGCGGTTAGTTCTGCCAGCTTTGCTTCTAACTCGCTGTTTTTTTTATTTAATGTATCAATTGCCGCTTCGTGAGTCACCCGATGAAATAGTCGATTTAACGCCATGAATGTGATCTCCGCAAATATGAAAGATCATAAATTGTACACTAATTAGCTTGTTTTTGGCAAGAGTTTTTACATCTTTTCTTCTAGCTATCAATTAACAGACAATTAGTGAGAGGTAAAAAAGATTTCATTTCGTTGTGAATTTTATTTTGAACGTGCTAAAAAAGAGTGCAATGACAGAATGCGTTTCGGATAATATATTTGTGATATGCTTATATACTAGATCCTAATACCCAAATCCACTTTATCTTTTCGTCACATGGAGATGTACTGTATGAAAATCATGCAAACAAAGAAAACACTTTTTGCTTCCGTTTGTATCAGTTTGACACTGCTGTCGGGCTGTTCCACCATCAATCCTTATACCGGCCAACAACAAACCAGTGACGCAACGATCGGTACCGGTATTGGTGCTGTCGGCGGCGCTGCGGTGGGTGCCATTGCAGGTGGGGGTCGTGGGGCTCTGATTGGGGGTGCAATCGGTGCGTTAACCGGCGGCTTGATCGGTAATAACATGGATAAAGAAAATGCGGAACTTCGCAACATGTTAGTGGGTACCGGCGTGCAAGTGGTGCAAAACGGCAATGCTATCCAATTAGTAATGGCTTCTGATGTGACCTTCCGTACCAATCAATCTGAAGTCAGACAAGGTTTCTACCCTGTATTGAATTCGGTTGCTGTTGTTCTCAGAAAATATGACAGAAACAACATCACCATCACAGGTTATACGGATAATGTCGGTAATCCATCCTACAACCAAAGCTTGTCAGAAAGACGCGCAAGCAGCGTTGGTGGCTATTTAGTGGCACAAGGCATCTCACCTAACCGTATCTTCACAGACGGTATGGGCGAGCGCCATCCAATTGCCTCTAATGCAACCGCTAACGGTCGTGCTATGAACCGTCGCGTTGTGATTACATTGAGATAAGCTATACGGGCAGAAGGGTCAAACCGCTGATTTTTGGTTTGACCCTTTGACCTTCAAAATAAAATAAATTAGACTGTGTTTCTTCTCTGGTATTTCCCGCAAATAACTCAAAGCTATCCGCATTCAACCTAAAAATAATATAGACTTACCGGCTCTATTCTGTAGAGTAATCAGAATCATACTATGTGGTGAAAACCTACGTTTAAAGGAAAGCTTTGCGCATGAATAGTACAATCAAAAAACCGCTCAGTGTTTTTAGTTTAGTCATGATCAATGTCATTGCAATTGATAGCCTAAGAACGCTGCCCATGGGCGCAGAATACGGTTTTTCGTTAGTGTTTTATTATTTGATAGCAGCAATCACTTTTTTTCTGCCGGTGGCGTTAGTGGCTGCAGAGCTCGCAACTGGCTGGCCAGAAACAGGAGGTGTGTATGTTTGGGTGCGAGAAGCCTTTGGCAAAAAAATTGGCTTTATTACCATTTGGTTACAATGGTTTTATAACATTTGCTGGTACCCCACGATTATGTCATTCATTGCAGCGACATTGGCTTATTGCATTGATCCCAATTTGGTAAATGATAAGACGTATATGTTAGTAGTGATTACGCTCTTCTTTTGGGTATCGACGTTCATCAATTTTCTCGGTATGGGCGCATCCAGTTGGTTGAGTACTTTCTCTGCCATTATGGGGACACTGGTGCCGATGGTTTTTATTATCGTGCTAGGCGCGATCTGGTTTTTCATGGGCAAGCCACTGAATATTGATTTTAGCTGGCATAGTTTTTTTCCTGACCTCAGCAAGGTAGGCAATTTGGTTTTATTGACAGGCATTGTGTATGGCTTGGTCGGCATGGAAATGTCTGCTTCACATGCTCGTGAAGTGAAAAATCCGCAACGTGATTATCCGATTGCGGCTGTTTGGTCTGGCATCATTATTTTATCAACCCTGGTTTTATCTTCGCTGGCGATAGCCTTAGTGATTCCGCAAAAAGATTTGAATATTGTGTCAGGTTTGTTACAGGCGTTTGATGCGTTTTTTAAAGCCTTTCACATGGGTTGGTTTACACCCGTATTAGCCTTGCTCATTATCTGTGGTTCGATGGGGGGTGTGAATGCCTGGATTTTGGGGCCTAGTAAAGGTCTGTTGATGGCAAGCCGTGATGGTTGCCTGCCTGAAAGGTTAAGCAAAACTAACAGCAAAGGCGTGCCAGTGACGGTCTTGTTTATTCAGGGCGGTATTTTTACGTTGTTGTGCTCGGTTTTTTTATTAATGCCAACGGTGACCAGTAGTTTTTGGGTATTGTCTGCTGTGACGTCCATTTTGTCACTCATCGTCTATGTCGCCATGTTTTCGGCGGCGTTACGGCTTCGTTATAAATATCCTGATGTGAAACGTGCGTTTGTGATCCCCGGTGGTAAGTTGGGGCTATGGATTGTGTGTTTACTAGGTTTAAGCAGTTGCCTTTTTACAATTGCTATCGGATTTTTGCCGCCCAGCCAAATTCCAGTGGGAAATGTGATGCAATACGAAATGATTATTTCAATCGGTGTGATCGTTGGTTGTTTAGTGCCTTGGTTGATTTTCCATTTGACCACTCGTTTTAATAACAATAAAAAAAAGGCTGATATCTCGTTTGTATCATAGCGTCATGACAAGATAACAAACCAAACTGGAACAAGATAAGCATAAAAGGATAAAGAAAGATGACGGTTGCTCAAGATATTTTACGGAGCATATTTGGCTATAATGAATTTCGTGGCCATCAAGCGGAGATTATCGAACACTTAATTGCAGGGAATGATTCACTGGTATTAATGCCAACAGGCGGCGGTAAGTCACTCTGCTATCAAATCCCGGCTATTGCAAGAAAAGGGCTTGGCGTGATTGTCTCGCCACTCATCGCCTTAATGCAAGATCAAGTGGATGCATTGCTGCAACTAGGTGTTAAAGCGGCATTTTTAAATTCCAGTCTGGATGCGAAAAGTGCCTGGAAAGTTGAGCAAGATGTCATGGAAGGGAAGTTGGATTTGCTTTATGTGGCGCCAGAACGTTTGATGACGCCGCGCTTTTTAGATTTGTTAGAGCGCGCAGAGCTTGCTCTTTTTGCAATCGATGAAGCGCACTGCGTATCGCAATGGGGGCATGATTTTCGACCTGAATATATCCAGCTTTCTATGCTGCACGAACGTTTTCCCAATGTGCCAAGAATTGCTTTAACGGCAACAGCCGATGAACCAACCCGTCAAGAAATCATCGAAAAATTAGGTTTGACCACAGCGCGTCAATTTTCATCGAGCTTTGATCGACCGAATATACGGTATCGCATCGTACAAAAACACCAGCCTCGCGAACAATTACAGCTTTTTCTAGAAACAGAACATCGTGGTGATGCAGGTATTATCTATTGTCTCTCAAGAAAAAAAGTGGAAGAAACGGCAGCTTGGCTGTGTGACAAAGGTTGGGATGCTTTGCCATATCATGCCGGGCTGGGTAATGTCATCCGTCAAAAAAACCAGCAACGTTTTATTCGGGAAGAAGGGGTAATTATTGTTGCAACCGTTGCTTTTGGCATGGGGATTGATAAACCAAACGTACGGTTTGTTGCGCACCTGGATTTACCTAAAAGCATGGAAGGTTACTATCAGGAAACTGGCCGTGCTGGCCGTGATGGTCTTGCGGCTAATGCTTGGCTGTCGTATGGATTGGGTGATGTAATTACCATGCGACACATGCTAGACAGCTCTGAAGCAGACGAGCAGCACAAGCGGTTAGAACGAAGAAAGCTGGATGCCTTGTTAGGTTTTTGTGAAACTACGCTTTGCCGAAGACATGTGATGCTGCATTATTTTGGCGAAATGTATGAGGCGCCTTGTAACAACTGTGATAATTGCATTGAACCCGTTGCTACCTGGGACGGCAAAATCGCAGCCCAAATGGCTTTGTCTTGTGCCTATCGTACAGGCCAACGTTTTGGGGTGAAGCATTTAATTGATGTGCTATGCGGCAAAATCACACCGCAAGTTGAGCGTTTTAATCATGATAAAGTATCAACTTTTGGTATAGGTCATGCTCATAGTGCTTCGCAGTGGCAAAGTATTTATCGTCAGTTGGTTGCAGCCAATTTGCTGACCGTGGATATGAGCGGCTTTGGGAGTTTGCGTTTGACGGCAAAAAGTCAGCCGATCTTGCGAGGCGAACAAACTATTGCGCTGCGTACAGATCCAGAAGTCTCTAAAAGAAAGTCGAAAGCCGCGATCAAGCGCGAACAAAATGGCCCAACACCTAATGATGAACTGTGGCAAGCACTAAAAAATAAACGCCTGCAATTGGCTCGTGATCAAGGTGTGCCGCCTTATGTGATTTTTCACGATAGTAGCTTAATTGAAATTCATGCAAAAAAACCGAAATCTCTTAATGAGTTTGCCACCATCTCGGGGGTGGGGCAGAGTAAATTGCAGCGCTATGCGAGTATTTTTATTGATGTCATTTATGGCCAGCCGGATGATGAATTTGAAGTTCCGCCAGAAGATGTCGTGTTTTATGATGAATGATACCAAACCCTACGTACCGTGGCTTGTCCATTGTATCCAGAAAGCTCTCTAGCCAGGTTTCAATCGCCAGATACCGTAAGATAAGCCGCAGCACGACGAAGTTCTCTGTGTAATGATACCAACCCCTATGAGCCAATGGCTTTAATAGTGATGAGTAATGATATGGATTTATTGGCTCCTATCAATCAGCGTATTAGTCATACTGGAATTAATTAAGCATTCACTCAGATTTTGCCGCTAAATTGCTGTCCTTTGTTTTTTACTAACCACTAAATTTGTCCAAATAAAACCATACTATAGGATATTGATTCTCTTAATATTTCCTTAATATTGGCTGTGTTATTTTTAAAAGTTATCACAAGGACAAAGCGCTTAGGAGAGAGCAGGATGAAGTTTTTTACATCAGTGACAGATAATGTAAAATCAAAGTGGGGATCATTTAAGACGACAGCATCTTATGTGGTAACTGCCATCAAAGTGAAGTTCAACGATCCTGTCTTTCGGCAAGAAGTCAAAACCACTCTCCAGGATACAATCATCAATTTGCCAGGAAACTTATTGCAGGGGGTGCGCGGTTTTTTACAGATTTTGCATGCACCCTCAGCCATCATGAGAGCAATAGAATCTCAGCGTATCAGGCAGGCGGCCATGGCCTCTGTGCGAGACAATATGCTATATGCCATGGAAGTGGTGGCTCTCGCTAATCTGTTGCGACTCATGCCCTTTGTTGAAGAAGATACTCAGCAATACATGTTATTCGTCATTTCGTTGCCTTTAAAAACTGACCTCATCATCAAAAACATTCTTCACGCCACCAATATCTCTAAAGCTTTTTCAGAAGAAATTCCTAATAATAAAAACTTTGAACCGTGTGAAGATGGTAGTGGCGCTCAAGCCAGTGCGGATATTGAAAGTGTGTTTCGGTTTGTCAGTGAGCTGATTTTTGCGGGTGGGATTCGTTTTGTCCCGTTTGTTGGACACATGATAGGCTTTTTATTAGAAGCGCTCGCTAATGCTCAGTACATGATAGAGTTGAAACTGAGTATGGTTGGAATGTGTAGCGCGCATCGGCGCGAAATATTTGTCAATAATAGCGCTTACGCTATTGGTTTTAGTTTGGGATTATTGTTAAGTGCGAGCTACATTAGCGCTGAATTAAAAAAAATTCCTGGACTCAAAACAGATGCCCTGGATGGCGTGGTATTAGTGTTACTAACACAATTATTTTCGATGGTCGCATTTTTGCAGCATGGGCCATTCACTAAAAAGCATAAAGGCCAGGATTTATTATCGCGAGATTATTTTCTTCTTAATCACCAGTTAATGGATTTTATTTTGCGTGAGACGATAGATCTCTTTTTACCAAGATTAGAAGATCCTGCCTATCGTGCAAGACAAGTCAGTAATATTAAAAGTGTTATTCGTTATGCGAAAATCCCTGCAGCCATTTTTACGGATCAAAAACTGTATTTTATCGATCGATGGTTAGAGATTCCGTCTTTAAAATTATTGTTGAAATTATATGAAAAAGATTTCAATCGGTTTTTGGACCCAATCGGTGACGCAAAAATCCAAATGAAAAGATTGCCAGAGTGGATTGTAAAGCAACTGCCAAACATGTCGAATATTTTGGCTTATGTTTTTTATGTGTTGTGGAATGTCAATATTACTGACAAGCAACTGGAAATGGTTTTAAGTTTGTTGAACGATCCTGTTGTTAGCGAAAAAATGCTAAAAATAAAATATTTACTCAATAAAGTGAATCCTAAAACGGAACAAGATTCTGAGATTGCATCGAAACCGTTATTAATGGCCAATGGTGTGGTGATTGAGGATAATATTTTAGGAACTTTGCCTCCAAGATTGAGTGAAACAGAAGACGGGGCTTTTGTGAGTGCGGAGACGACACAAATTTTAGACGGACAAGTTTCTATTGGGATGAATAACAGCGCTCGATTTGATCAATGGCGCCCGCCCATGGTTGAAACAACAGATGGTGAGTTTCAAGAATCGGTGCCTGAGACGAGGCTGGATCCTGATGAAACTCGTCAATCTCCGATTGGTGACTTTTACTTGAATGCGCGTCCAGCAGTGAAGGATCCTGATGCTGACAATTCGACAGTGGACTCCGCTGAATGGCGGGTTGTTTATCCCGCGGAGGGGATGCCTGTGCCCCGGACTTCTCGATCAGCGATGAGTTTACTCCGATTGAAAAATTTGTTCCCAGCCGGTAACGGCAATACTACTACAGTAGATCAAGCATCACAGCATGGTAGAGACTTGCGGCGATCTCCTTCACCTGCTAAATAACCTGCTCCTCATCTATTTTTGTTGTGGTGAGAATCTATTTTCTGGGTTGTTAGCTGGCTTATTGGTTGGTGAGGGCGTGGCCTGTTTTGGTGAATGCAGCATTGCACTCATGCTGCTCCCTAGTGCAACGGCGGAGGGTAAAGACGGTAGACTCTTCTTAAGTGCTTCTGCGAGCGGATCTTCAATAGCGATTTGAATCTCTCTATTGCCTATGCTTTTTAAAAAATTCTTAAAGAGGAGAGACTTTTCAGGATGATTTATTGAGCGATTCATTACCTCAGCTGATAGTATTTCAATTTGATCAAGATGGAATTGCAGTTCACGAATCAACTCAGCGTCAGAAGAACTCACATAATTACCCATGCGAGAGGCGAGTGCAGGATCTGAGTTTAATCTTGATAATGAGGTCGATGCGTTCGATAGACTGCGAGAGGTGCGAATCGCTAATGATACGTCTTCCTCTTCTTGTTCTGCGCCTTCAGCTGTTTGTTCGATAAAATCGAGTTGTGCCTCACTGGATGGATGATGACTTGGGCTAAGGCTCTGTTCTGCATTGCTTACTGCGGGCATCCATGATCTATCGTGCTGTTTGGATTCCACGAAAGAGTCAGGGCTTGCTTCATCTCTTTCTGCTTTCATTGCATGTTGTTGCGAAAGCGCGATGGCTTGCAGCAAATCTTCTTGCTCTTTTCTTGCTGCTGCTTCTTGCTCTTCGAATAAAGCATTCAGATTGGCTCTAGCGCCTATTATGGAGCGTGGAGAAATAAATGCTGACGAAGAAGATGTCGCAGCGGATGTATGCTGAAATAAGCTAAGGCTTTTAGGGACAACTTTTTCCTCATCATCCGATGCGGTTCTTGAAGACAGTTTTAGTCTTTCAGGCGATAGTTTGGTAAATGCAGAGCTGATCGATCCAATAGGTGTAAAAGTCATTTTAGGCGATAAGTCTACTTTTTGTTCCTGAAGATTTTTAATAGCGAGGAGTTGATCAAATTCATTCGTTTTAAAACGAATGGTATATGCATTCTTTCCTGCAAAAGTACTTTTTTGTCGATAGGTTTCATCGATAACGATGTCAAAAGGTGTCGCGCTAATTTTCAGTGTATTAACCCACGCTAAAAATGCAGCCGCATCTTCAAGATTAGCAAAACGGCATTGTGTGAAATTCGTGCTATCGATTAATATTTCTGTAAGGAATTCACTACCCGTTGTTGACTTAAAAACTGTAGTTTCGCAAGTTGTATCAAACCCTGGGCCAACAAATTCCTGGTGATGCAATGCGGCTTGTTCACGCGCAATCTGTTCGTTAGCGATTTCGATTTCATCCTGTAATGTTTGTACCGATGCTTGGGTCAGGCGGCGATGAGGTTTATTTTGCAATATAATGGCTTGATAAATTCGTTCTTCAAAAATAATATCAATTTTTGAGAGATCGTTGCGATTGGTGAGCTCTGTCTCCACGGCTTCTTCTAATGCTGCTTTGAAGTTAAAATCAATACCTAACTTATCTGCCCAGGCAACGAAATTTTCTGCATCATCCAGGTCACTAAATTCGCAGGAAACCAGCTTTTCAATAGGAGCAACGGTCACATTGACCGCAATAGGAATAGCAAGTTTTGCTAAAGTGAAAATAATTCGGGTACTGCTCATGATTTTTGTGTCCTCGGTTTGTGCGCTTTTGCGGAGCAATTTTGGCCTAATTATATAGTTGAATACTTAAGGAAAGCTTAAAAGACCTTTATATTGTTAAGTAAATGATCAGTTTGTAAAGAAATAGCGATGAGTAGAAAATACTAGCTTTAATTGTATACAGCTTGTCAGGGTTAAGTAGGATGGCCGCGACATTTCTTTTCGTCGCGTCCATCCTCTATTTTAGATCGGTGAAAAGCTTTTTTTCACTTCGTTAGCCGCAATGTTGGTTGGTGGTGGCGTAGCGGGTTTTGGTGAGCCAAGCACTGTGCTCATGCTGCTCGCCAGAGCACTAGCGGAGGGCAGGGTAGCCTCTTTGTGTACCTGTGTTGCTGGAATGGAGGAGCTACTGGAATGTTTGAATTCTTCCAGAGAGTCTCCGCTTTCTCCATCCCCTAAACCAGCCGATGAAAGTGAAAGTGCTATGGCTTGTTGTAACAGGTCTGCTTCCTCTTGCCTTGCTCTTTCGTCTTCAAGTGCTGATGAACGAGCTCTAGATGCGGAGGAGGAAGAAGCGGATGCTGAGGTATGACTCATGGATGATGCAGATGAATTGGCATTCGAGATCCTGATTGCGTCTGCTTCCTGGCGTGAAAGTTCTATGGCTTGTAACAGTTCTGCTTTCTCTTGCCTTGCTATTTCGTCTTCAAACTCAAACTGATGGACTCCAGAATCCATTGAGTGCGGTGCAAAGGATGCCGAGGAGGAGGAAGAAGCGGATGCTGAGATATGACTGAGTGAAGCAGATGAATTGGCGTGCGAGGTATTGATTGCGGCCGGTTTGTTTTGATTGGGAAAAATTTCAGATGCTATGGATGCAAGTATATCGTCTATACCTTCACTAAACGGAAACATTGATTGGCAGCGAAACATATATGGAACAAAATCGCGGTCTTTAAAAAACAGACCATGCTGTTTTTCATTTGTTAATTCTGTGTAAAGTGTGTGGCTATCTTCTTTGAGTCGGTCAGATAAGCGATCAAATATTTGCTTTAGGATAGTGACGTTACTATGGTTTTCACCAAGATGGTTTTCATCAATGCATATTGACATCCCATCTTTTGTTATTGTTATTACTAAGTGCAGCTCGCAGTCAGGAGACAATGTTATCGTCTTCCATTCCTGGGCAGGTGGCATTGAAGCGTCTGTTTGATCTATTGTAGCTAAGATGCTTTGCATTTCAATCAACAGTGCCTGCTTTCTTTCTTCAACGGCTTTTTCTTCTAGTTCAATGACGGCTTTTGGGAAAGGTGATAATCCACCAATTCGGTGAATTTTAACAAACTCCTCATGAGAGAATGATAAATGAATCGCTTCCAGATCCTGATTTTTTTCAATCGCCGTATTAATAGCGAGATTTAATTTGTCTAATGTGCCGGGAATATGTTGATTTGCCCAATTAGTAAAGGCTGTCAATTCATCAAAGGTGTTAAAAGCACAATGCACTTCACTCTCATCAATAAACAATTTTGTAGTGATGAGGGTTTTGGGATTTTCTTCTGTTATAAAGGTCTCGCATACATTGCCGGATAACATTATTACCTCATTCTTAAAGTTAATTCTTATATGAGCATGGCATTATAGGGTCGAATACTTAAGGAAGTATGAAGAGGTAACTAGCCTGATCTGCCAGAACCTCATTCAAATTCATGCGGACTTTAATATTCTACTGCTTTTATAGGCATAGCATGTTCAGTGAGGTCGTCTGCCTGTAAATCCATTTCCGATTTATCACTCACGACTTTTGCAATACAAGAATCCGACCAGACATTCAATGCGGTTTCTATCATATCAATGATGCTGTAGAAGGGCAGGATAATGCCTAATAAAGAGATAGGGATATCCATGCTGGCCAGCAGGCTGGCGCTTAAGAAAAAACATCCCATCGGTACGCCAGCATTGCCTACAGCCGCAATCGTTGCGACTAAAATCCAGAGGGCCATGGTTCCAATCGTGATATCAATACCTTGATTTTGCATCAGGTAAATCACGGTGACAAAGATAAAGGCGGCGCAGCCGTTCATGTTGATATTGGTGCAAAGCGGTAAAATGAACCGGCTGATTTTAGGGCTGATATTCAATTGTTTTTCTGCCGTGGCCATCGTAATAGGTAAGGTACCTGCGGAAGATTTGGAAAAAAAGGCGATAGATAGTGCAGGCATCATTTTTCGCATCGTGACAAACGGCCTGATTTTGTTGAACTTTAACCAGATCGGCAGAATAATAAATCCCTGGATCAAATTGGCTAAAACCAAAACGGCGAGGTATTCGCCAATGCCGCTGATATCAATGCCGCCACGCAATTGCACGACGGTCGCAGTGATAAAACCATACAAGCCCAGCGGTAAAATCGCGACTATCCATTTTGTGATAACTAAAAAAAGACTGTGAATCCCCTGGAAAAAATGAATGACCGCTTTTCTGGGTTGTTCTTCCGGGATATAGCGAATCGCAATACCCACCAAAAGGCCAATGATTAAAACGCCCATGACTTGATGCTCGAGAAAAGGAGCAAATACATTGGATGGAATCAAAGAGGCTAAATGTTGTAGGTAATGGGGTTTTTCCGGCAGAGGTGCTGCATTGATCACAGCAGAAAAATTGGCGTTAGTGGGCTTAATGATGAGATACAGCAGGCAGCTTACGGTGGCCGCGATAATGGTTGTGCTCAGTGTATAAAATAGCGTGCGTTGCCAGATCTTTCTCATGGATTTTTCGCTGCTGTAGCTGGATAACGTCACAATGAGTGAGAGGGCGACAATGGGCATACTAATGCAACGGAAAATCTTGATAAAAATATCCGAAATCAATAAGCCAAAATCTTTTAACAGGCTGATGTCAGACATGCCGCTGGCAATGCCGAGTAAAATCATCAATAAATAAATCACAAATCGTTTGTTTGCAAGAGGCATAAGGCACCCTAAATAACGGTAAAAAAGATGAGATGAGAAAAGCGAGATCGGCTTAGTGCCAACAACAGATAGCTAGAATGTGGTAAGTGTTTATCATAATTTTTTACTATTAGGGCAAATGAGATGAATATTTGGCTATTTTATCATCCAGAGCGAGGATGTCAATTGAAGAGTCTCCCCAGCATTGTTTACTCTACGGTCATGACTTGGCAGGGGAAAAGCTTCGTCATTTCAGTTGGTTGAGCGATGAGCTTTTCTTTTTGACGGCGTGATAATTTTTTTATAAAGCGTTCCATTTGCAATGCGGTGGACTTGTCACCGAGTATTTGCCAGCAACGTGCAATGCGAATGGGCTTGAAGCTTCGGGTATATTTGCATTTATCGGTGCCTGACACATGCTCCTGGTATCGGCGCGCCATGTCGGTTGTATAGCCTGTGTAAAAGCTATCATTGTCACAAAGTAAAATATAAACCCAGTACTGTATTTCAGACATCTTCTTCTCGCTTGTCGGTGAGCTTTTTAAACGCCGTTAAAATTCTGACTCTTGATAGCTTATAGTCAATGATGGGTTTGGGATAACGGCTTTTTGCCGCGAGGGTCGGATTTTTTTCGTAAGGGTTGTGAATGTCTCGATGATTAAAGGCTTGTAGTTCTGGACAATAGTGCCTAATAAATTTGCCTTCTGGATCAAAGCGCTCACTTTGTGAGGTTGGATTGAATAATCTAAAATAGGGCACAGCATCTGTGCCTGTCGATGCGCTCCATTGCCATCCGCCATTATTGGACGCAAAATCAATATCAATCAGTTTTTCAGAAAAATATTTTTCACCCAGGCGCCAATCTAAAAAAAGATTTTTACTGAGAAACATGGCAACAACCATGCGCAAACGATTATGCATCCAACCCGTGGTGTTAAGTTGCCGCATGGCGGCATCAACAAGAGGAAAGCCGGTTTTGCCTTGTTGCCAGCTTTCTAATAATGAGTCGTCGTTTCTCCAGGGAAGTTTGTCGGTGATGGCTTGATAGGCTTGATTCATGCAGATACGAGGTACTTCGATTAAGATGGTCCGATAAAATTCGCGCCAAATTAATTCTGACATCCAGATAGTGGCGCCTTTGTTGCCTGAGTCGAGTTCATGATTATTTTGATCGAGCGCTGTTAAAAAACATTCTCGCGGGGAAATCATGCCTACTGCTAAATAAGGTGATATTTTGCTGGTTTTGTCCAGGGCTGGGAAGTCGCGTTTAGTGTCATAATGCAATAAATTTTCTTGAGTAAATGCGCGTAATAGCTTGCGCGCGGTTGCCTCACCCGCAGGCCACAAGGCTGGATCAATTGATGATGCGATTCCCGGTAATGTTGCTGGTAGAGGTGAGGCGGGAATAGTCATTTTGTTGATGAGCTTCGGTTTAGGCAATAACGAGAGGTTTTTATTGTTGCTGAATACATTTAGCCAATTGCGTTTGAAAGGTGTGAATACTTTAAAATATTCTCCATTGCTTTTTAAAGTCAAGTTAGCCGGAATAATCAGTTGGTCATCAAAAGATAACACGGAAATATTTTTTTGGGTTAATGCCGCAGTGACCAATTTATCACGTTTTTTTTCATTGACCTCATACTCACGATTAAAAAAAACGGCATCTATTTTATGCTCAGTTGTGATGTTTAATAGACATGCTGGGATGTTTTCTGTTTTGTCTATTTGTTTGATTAGTAGCGGGATGCCAATGGCATCAAGATCAAGTTTTAATTGTTGTAGCCCACGCAAGATAAATTCAATTTGACAGTGAGAGACGTGATGCTTTTGCCACATGGCCATATCAATAATATATAGGCCTATGACGCCATCTGGTGATTGTTGGCAGGCATGATATAACGCAAGCTGGTCGATGATTCGTAAATCTTTTTTAAACCAAATTAAGCCGCGCATTTGAATAAAACCTGTATTTAAAAGATGATGCAAAAATAAAAAGTATTGTATCATGATATTTCTGATTGTCTGACATGGCAGAGGCTAGTTTGGGCAATGAAATATTCAATCACAAGGGGATGGTCGTGATCTATATTCGTAAAGCACATGAGCGTGGATTGAGTAATGCGGGTTGGCTCAATAGTTTCCATACTTTTTCCTTCGGGGAATACTACGATGAAGGCTTTATGGGGTTTGATCATCTGCGAGTGATCAACGAAGATACGGTGCAAGCTGGCCAAGGTTTTGGTACACATCCCCATCGCGATATGGAAATTATCTCTTATGTGGTGGAGGGTGAGCTTGCGCATCGAGATAGTTTAGGGACTGGCTCTGTCATCAGGCCAGGTGAAATTCAGTTGATGTCGGCCGGAACCGGTGTTTCGCATAGCGAATTCAATCATTCCAAGTCATCACCATTACATTTTCTGCAGATCTGGATTATTCCTGGTCAGGCCGGACTGAAGCCAGGTTATCAACAAATCACCATTCAAAAAATACCAAATCAACTTATTTTGATCGGTTCTCCCGATGGCCGTGAGGGTTCTATTGTGATTCATCAGGCCGTGGATTTGTATGCTGCTTATTGCGAAAAGGGAGAGTCCATTCAGCACACATTTAAAGAGGGACACAAAGGCTGGTTACAGTTGGTAAAAGGAGAGGTTTCATTGAATGGTGAGTCGCTTTCGGCAGGTGATGGGGCGGCTATTGTGGATGTGGCTCAAATTCAGATAGATGCTGTGACGGATGTGGAATGGTTATTGTTTGATATGTAACGAGAATCTTAAAAAGGAGAGTAGGGATGCTGAAAGAGTTTAAAGAGTTTGCCATGCGCGGTAATTTAATCGATATGGCGGTTGGTATTATTATTGGGACGGCGTTTGGTAAGGTTATTACTTCATTAGTGAATGATGTGTTGATGCCACCTATCGGTATGCTACTCGGTAAAGTGGATTTTTCGGATTTAGGGATCACGCTACATCAAAGAACCGCAACTTCAGCGGCTGTCATTGTTAAATACGGCATGTTTATTAATACGATTATTGATTTTTTGATTATTGCATTTGCCATGTTTATGGTGATTAAGCAGATGAATCGTTTTCTTAAAAAAGAAAAGACGGAAGATTCTTTGAAAGAGTGTCCGTATTGTTGCTCTAAAATTGCGGTGAAAGCTACTCGGTGTCCCGATTGTACTTCGCAGCTGGGTTGAAGTTGACTGGGTCAAAACCCCTTATGAGATTAAACCCACTATATGAGGTCACGTATGAGGCCAATCCCCCCTCGTGAGGCTAACCTCCTTCCTATGGTGCCAGCCTCCCCCTGCGTACCGTGGCTTGTCCACGGTATCCAGCGGCTGAAACCGGGCCCAAGAGTTTTCTGGGGACCCTGAACAAGCTACGATACGTAGGAGTTTGAAAACTTAATTCTGATGCAGGTTTACTTGGAGAGTAGTATGTATAACTTATGGATAGCCTTGGCTTTGTTTGTGTCGCTTGTCGGTTTGTTGAGCGTGGGTGTGATCGCGGGGCGGTATTTTGGACGCTGGCTGATGAAACATGAAGACAAAGAAGATGTGGAAGTAGTTAGTGTTGCAGAAGGTGCTTTGTTTGCTTTGTTAGGCCTATTGGTTGCTTTTACTTTTACAGGTGCGTATGAGCGTTTTGAGTTGCGCGCAAAAGCAGTCAGTGATGAATCCAGTGTGATGTATACAGCGTATTTACGACTAGACTTGCTTGTACCCTCAGAGCAGCCAGCGCTGCGACAGCGTTTTCGTGATTATGTGGATTCGCGTCTGGCGACTTACGCGCATCTACCTTCCTTAAAGTCGGTCTATGACGCTTGGCATCATTCCGAAGAGCTACAGACAGAAATGTGGAATCAAGCGTTAGTCGCTTGTCGGATAACCCATGATGCGTCAACAACACAATTACTGCTGCCGGCTTTGAATGCTATGTTTGAAATTGCCAGTTCAAGAATTGATATGGTAAAAAACCATCCGCCGGCGGCGATTTTTATTTTGTTGATTGGGTTAGCATTTGTCAGCGCATTTTTAGCAGGTTATACGACTTCTAAAAATAAAAAAAATAATTCTATCCACATTATAACTTATGTCGCCATTACGGCGGTGATACTGTATGTCATTATTGATATGGAGTTCCCTCGTTTTGGTCTGATTACGGTGACGTCTTACGATAAAATATTAATCGATTTCAGGAAGAGTATAAATTAATTTAAGGTTGACTGGTGTTGTCCCCATTTTTTGTGTCGCTTTCACTATCGTGAAAGCGAAGGGTTAAAACAGATTTTTCATTAAGAATGTTGTCAGTAATTTTGCAAGTGCGTAAGAGGTAATGCTGATTAATATTGCAAGGCTTAAGAATTCAACGGCTATGCTTTTGTAAATATATTTTTGACTTGCGCCCAGTATTCTCAATAGTCTGTAGGTTAGGCGTCTTTCATCCATGCTCGCTTGCAAGCTTGTAATAAAAATTAAGATTCCTGTCGCTAAGGTAAATAAAAATAAATATTGAACGGCTAAACCAATTTTGTTTATTAAGGCTTGCACTTCTTGCAATATACTTGCGATGTCAATCACTGTAATGTTCGGAAAGGTGCGCGCTAATTCATTTAACACTTCTGTCTGGTTTGATGCCAGATAAAAGCTGGATAGATAAGTTGTTGGAAATGTCTCAAGCAAGCCCGGTTGAAAGATGATGTAAAAATTAGGATGAAACGATGTCCATTCTACTTTGCGTATGTTCGTGATAAAAGCAGAAACAGTGGCTTCGCCAATCTGAAAAGTCAGTTTATCTCCTATGTGTAATTGTAAATCCGCTGCAAGTTTTTCTTCGATTGAAATGGCGGGTTTATCTTTGTTGTCTGTTAACCAGGGGCGACCTTTGACAACTTTGTTATCGGATGGAAACGCAGTCATCCAACTCAGATTAAGTTCACGGTTTATGGCATTGTTGCTTCGCGCGCCCTCCGGTATGACTGATAAAACTGGCAAATTGTTAATAGCGGTCAGGCGGCCTCGTGTTATGGGGTAGGCGGCTTGTAACGGGATATGTTTGGACTGAAACAGTGCCGTTAAAGAGGTTAAATCTGTTGGTGCAATATTGAAGGCAAAGTAATTTGGTGTATTTTGAGGTAGGGTTTGTTTCCAGTTGTCGAGTAAGTTGGTACGTACGTTACCTAACACAATCAGTGAGGTTAAAATAACAGTAAACCCAATTAACTGGATGCTGACGCTTTCTGAGTGATGTGTTAATTGACTGAGTCCGCGGCGGATTGTGCCGTTGGTATAGTCTAAAATCATGCGGATGCCAGATAAGAGTAGCAAGCTAATCGCGTATAAAAAACCGATACTCAGTAAAATAATATTTAACAAAAATAAAGTGAGTAATGATATGCCCATTAAGCAATACACAAAGATAAGCAGTATCACTAGCGATATAGCAAAGTATAATTGACTGTGTTTGGTATGAGAGGCCACTTCATTGCGCCAAATAAACAAAGGCGAAATAGTAGGCAGTTCAAGTGCCACCGGATAGGCAAACACAAACATAATTAAGCTGCTAGAAATAAATCCCAGTAAGGCTGGTGCAAAACTGACCGGCGGTAGCGGTAATCTCAGCATATCTTTAAACAGGTTAGCTATTTCAATTTGGACTAAAAATCCCACCGCCGTGCCCAGTGCGCCAGCTAGTACGGCAATAATCAGGAGTTGCCAGAAAAAAATGCGAAGAATATCTTTTCCATTCGCTCCAATGCAGCGCCACAACGCCACATGAGAATAATGTCGGCGCAAATATTGTTGAATGCTGATCGAAATCGCCACGCCGCTCATCAATAAGCAAATGACTAAAGCAAGTTGTAAGTAACTTTCAGTACGTTGTATGACATCGCGTAGCAAGAATTGTTGATCACGGACGTTAAGAAGCTGTTGTCCTGGCTGGAGTTTGGGTGTTAGCCATTGTGTAAATTCGGTCAGTGAGTTTTTGTCTCCGACAATTAACAAGCGATAATCCACTCGACTGCCAGGTAAAACGGTGCGTGTTGCAGGGACATCTTCCAGTCGCATAACCAGGCGTGGCGCAATACTAAATCCAGTGTTCATTGTATCAATATCACTGGTTAAAATATTGGAAGTGCGCAAACTACTTGCACCAATGGACACAGCATCGCCAATAGTCAGTGATAATAAAGGCAGTAATCTTGGGTCTATCCAGACATGCTGTAGCGCTGGATGAAGTGTTGGGTCACCTAGTAAAGGAAAATGGTCTGACACGGCCTGAATGTTTACTAGTTGTAATTTATTATTGACGGTAATCATGGATGGGAATGCCCACACAGCAGCTGTGTGTAGGTGTAAGGAGATAGCTTTCTCATTCCATTCGTTAGGAATCATGCTGGGGCTGCTAATCACTAAGTCGCCGCCAAGCAGTTTGCTACTTTGTTGTTCTAGTCCGCGCATTAATCTATCGGTGTAAAAATGCATGGCGGTGATGGCGGCGACTGCAAAAAACAAAGCAAAAAATACAATAATCCATTCGCCCCTGCGCCATTCACGCCAAAGAAATCGACTAGCCAATCTGAATGTTTTTAACATGTTTGTAAGATACCTTCCGATAACATATAGCGACTTTGGCATTTGCTAGCCAGGTGTTCATCATGAGTGACTAGCACTAATGTAGTAAGGTGTGATTGATTTAGCGAGAACATCACATCCATGACTAATTGGCCGGTATGGGTATCCAGGTTGCCAGTCATTTCGTCCGCCAAAATAATCTTAGGGCGAGTGATGAATGCACGTGCGATTCCTACACGCTGTTGTTCGCCACCGGATAGTTGAGACGGATAATGATGCAAACGTTTACCGAGACCAACTTGTTTTAGCCATTCGGTAGCTTCCGCTTTTGCGATTTTATGCGAGATATACTGAATTTCGAAAGGAAGCATGACATTTTCTAAAGCGGTCAACGTGGGTAAAAGCTGAAAAGATTGAAAAATAAAACCGATATTTTGCGCGCGAATGGCGGCGCGTTGTTCTTCGTTTAATACATTTAATTGCTGACCATTTAAATAGATTTCACCTGTCGTTGGTATATCCAGGCCACCTAAGAGGGTGAGTAGTGTGGTTTTGCCCGAGCCTGATGCGCCGAGTATCGCTACGGTTTCGCCTCTTTTGATGCTTAATGAAACATCGCTCAGTATTGATATCTCGCTATCCCCGCTTCGGGCTTTTTTGCTAAGATGTACGCAACGAACAAATTCTGAGGGTAACAATGACATGAAAAAATTCCTAATTTCTTTGCTTATTTTTGCAATTACTTTACCGGTATTTGCTAAAAATACAATATTAATTATTGGTGATAGTGTCAGTGCTGGCTATGGTGTAGAGACAGGCAAGGGCTGGGCAGCTTTGTTAAAAAATCGTTTACAACGTGCCGGAGGTAATTATGACGTTGTGAATGCAAGTATCTCTGGCGATACCACTAGCAATGGTTTGTCACGTTTACCAAAAGCATTAGCTGATCACTCACCTAAAATCACAATTATTGAATTAGGTGGGAATGATGGTTTACGTGGTATTCAAATTGATACAATCAAAAGCAATTTGATGCAAATGATTTCACTTGCTAAAAAGACGGGGAGTAAAGTTGTGATTTTAGGAGTGCGTTTACCGCCTAACTACGGGCCTGCTTATACGGACCAGTTTCGTCAGATTTTCACAACGTTAAGTCAAGATAAGACATTACAGGTAGTGCCATTGTTTTTACAAAATGTGGATGATAAGCCACAGTTAATGCAGACTGATGGTATTCATCCGACAAGGCAAGCACAGCCAATATTGTTGGATAATGTTTGGGTTGCATTAAAACCATTATTAAAGTAAGGAATGGTTTTAATGCGGTAAAGCTGACTATTTATTTTTTCAGCGTAACCCACATATTAATTTGGGCTTCTACGACTTTATTGCCGTTGGTATCAAAAACTTCAGCAATGACAAAATTATCGCCCACTGTTACTTTGGACCAGTCTGGAATTTTCGCGATGGCTTTAATATCCGTTTCTGCTTTTTTCAGATAAGAAATATTCATGCCCTTTGGAATCCAGCGCAGTTCGCGAGGTAAACCTGTTTGCATCAGTACACCAACTGCTAATTCGCAGGCATTAGCAATGGCTATCACATGCATGGTTTTCATGTGATTTAATACTTTTCGCTTCTTGCGAACGTTGACGATGATTTCATTGTTGGTTAAATGCGAAATGAGTGGCGAGATGGAAGAAAAGTAGGGAACATTCAGACAAACGATAGCAGAAAAAATTTTATTACCGAAAGGCCATTTTTGCAATTTTTGATACATTTTTAATACGTTGATCATGCTAATCATTCCGTTTAAGTCATGCTGAGGGTGTCAGTTTAATTCAAATAAGGTGATAGTGTAAGTGGGTGTTTTTATCAGGAATGAGGAAGGCTAACTTTATTTCCCACTTTATCAAAAAAAACAAATAAAGTGGGAAAGAGCCGCTAATAAATCATTACAGTAATACGGCTTTAAAGTTAATTTTTAAAGCGGATAAGGCTTTTGAGATGGGGCAGATTGTTTTGGCGGTTTCTGCTGTTTTGGTAAATTCATCTGAATTCATGCCAGGGACTTTGGCTTCTGTTTCAAGATCAATTTCAGATACCGATATACCATTTGCATCCATGCTCATGTGCACTTTGGCAGTTGAGTGGATACTTTCGGGTGGATGGCCAGCCTTAGTTAGTAGCGCTGATAATTGCATCGAAAAGCAGCCAGCGAGCGCGGCGCCAATGAGTTCTTCAGGATTAGTTTGTGGGCTGGACTCGGCGGTTCTGCTTTTGAAGCTATAAGGTCCTTCGTAAGCTTTGCTACCTAATTTAATAACGCCTTCGCCTGACATTAAATCGCCTTTCCATTCTGCTTCTGATATGCGTACAACGCTCATAAAATTCTCCTAAAAATGTCATCAATGCTAGGTTAAATTACATCATCGTTGAAAAAACATCGATCATGGCTTTATTGAATGCGGGGATATCTTTGGGTTCGCGACTCGTCACCAGCATTTTGTCCACGACAACTTGTTTGTTTTCCCATTTAGCTCCCGCATTCACGATATCCGTTTTGATTGAATGAAAGGATGTCATTTTGCGGCCTTTTAATTGGCCTGTTTCGATTAAGGTGAGAGGGCCATGACAAATGGCTGCGATGGGTTTTTTCTTCGCAAAAAAGTCTTTAACGAATTTGACCGCTTTTAAATTGGTGCGTAGTTTATCTGGATTCATGACGCCACCTGGCAAGAGAAGCGCATCATATTCACTGGATTTGACTTTTTCTAATTGTTTGTCGACTTTAAATGCCTTGGTCCATTTGCCGTGACGCCAACCTTTTACTTTAATGGCTTTTGGCGTGATAAGATCCACAATGGCTCCTGCTTTTTTTAAAGCAAGTCTGGGTTTGGTCATTTCAGTTTCTTCAAAACCATCGCAAACGAGAATAGCAACGCGTAGATTCTTCAGGGATTTTCCATTGGCTTTCATAAAATCTCCTCAAAAAAGATGCCGAAATATAGACTGTTATCATATCACAAAATGAATCACCCCATTTTATGTGAAATCAAAACAGGGTGATGAGAGAAGATTTTTATCATGATGATCGGATTGTTACAGAAGGATTTTCGGTATTAGCGACTTTTTATTCTGGGCAGTCCATCAAGTTATGCAAAATAACCCAACGACACACCCTAATCCAATAGCCCAAAACAATGTTCGAAAGGATGCTTTATCGGTAAGATAAAAAATGGCATAGAGAATTCTTGCTGCCACAAAAGCCATTGCGAGCATATCAATCGTTGATTGATGTGCATGAACTAAGTGAGCGATGATAACCGCGATACCAAAAGCAGGTGTGGATTCAAAACAGTTTAATTGAATATTGTTGGCACGTTGGCGCCAGCCAGTCAGATGTTGTAGATATTCTCGCGGTTTATGATTATTAAAGCCGGAGCCACTTTTAGCAAGAACAGTGAAAATATAAGGAAAGAGAATCATAACCAATACACACCAATAAGCTGTTGTCATTTTTTATCCCTGTAAAATGTCCTAAAAAGTAAGCAATATTCTATGTTAATTCTTAATAAAATGCTCATGTTTAAATACATTCACACAGTGGTTCAGACGATGAATAATGGTAAAATGAATAACTTGTAACTGATGCGGAACTGTTCCACTTAAAAAATGAGTAATCCTGTTAACCGACTATCATAGCGCACATAAAACATCGGAGATAACTGGTTGAATAATAAATTTAATATTGCTTTAGTACCAAAAAAAGCTAGTGATCAGATCATCAGTTTAGCAAAACGACTTGCACCGATCGCCGATCAATATATTCTAGGCGAGAAATCGTTACCTCACGTGACTCTCTGTCAATTCACAGCCACATCAACTGATCTGAAGAACCAATGGAAAGCTGTGCGAGAGTCAATCATTAATGATTCTCTTGTGCTTCAATTTGAAAAATTAAGTTGTCTTCACATCAATCATTCGAATTGGGTATCACTGCTACCCGATAAAATTGCTGAATTAACGCTGTTACATGAAGCTGTTTTAAAGCATATTAAACATCCTGTTAAAAAATACTCTGATCAATACGATCCGCATATGACGTTAATCAATACGCAAGTGATGAATTATAAAGAGCAAGCTAACCAATTACTCAGTCCATTGACACCCATTCAAGATACCTTCGTCCTAACGTTAGGTAGGGCAGATAGCATTGGTCAGCTAATTGAAATCATTTCAGATCTTTAAATTAAATTTAAAAAAACGGGGTGGCAAGGTAGGTTTGCTTTTTACGCTGCTACGCCCTTAGGCGAGCACGAAAAAAGTAAACCTACTCTGACAGGATCCCAGTCCACAACTAACTTATCTCAAAGATAGGGCCAAATCGATAGCGACCCAATATTAACCAGATAAATCATCTTTGCATACATGAACACCTATTTTCATGTTAAGAAGCAAAGCTATGATAAAATAATAAAAGTTATAACTAACGTCTAATTCACTAATTTGACAGGGGGCTATAATGAGCAACGACAAAAAATTAGAATTAATGACACCGACTAACTGCGTGCTGTTAATGATTGATTACCAGCCTCAAATGGCGTTTGGAGTCGGCAGTATTGATCGTCAAGTGTTAAAAAACAATGTCGTTGGTTTAGCCAAATCCGCAAAATTATTTCAAGTGCCAACTGTTTTGACCTCCGTTGAGTCTGACAGCTTCAGTGGTTATGTATTCCCTGAGCTTCTTGATGTTTTTCCTACTCAAGATATCATTGAGCGCACCAGTATGAATTCCTGGGACTCAGAAAGTGTAAAAAAAGCATTAGCCGCCACCAAAAAGAAAAAATTACTTTTAGCGGGGCTCTGGACAGAAGTCTGTATCACCATGCCTGCACTGCAAGCCATGCAAGATGGATACGAAGTGTATGTGGTTGAAGATGCCTGCGGTGGTACGTCAGAGCTCGCACATCGCGTTGCGATGGAAAGAATGATACAAGCAGGTGTGGTGCCCACGAGTTGGGTACAAGTGATGCTTGAGTGGCAAAGGGATTGGGCATTACAAACTACCTACAATGGCGTTATGAGCATTGTTAAAGATCATGCTGGCGCTTACGGTATGGGGGTGGATTACGCATCAACCATGGTGCACAAGCTTGCACGGCGTGGTAATTCGACAGGCAAGATTGTGAAATAAGATGACATGAGATTTTCCCAGCATCTGAATCGGAATAAGAGGTAGTTATGATTGCAGATATCATCTATTTCAATGGTCAGTTCAAAGGTTTTGGCACCTTTAATAAAAAAATCACTGCTGTTGCCATTAAGAATAAGAAATTTATTCAATTCGGTTCAGATGAAGCAATTTCTCGATTATCTAATGCGGATACCGACCTCATTGATCTTCAGAAAAAAGTAGTTATTCCGGGTCTAAATGATTCTCACCTCCACTTAATTCGCGGCGGTTTGAATTTTAATATGGAGCTGCGCTGGGACGGTGTAAAAGATCTTGGTGACGCCTTAGGCATGTTAAGAGATCAAGCAATTCGCACGCCACCACCGCAATGGGTCAGAGTCATTGGTGGTTGGACTGAATTTCAATTCAAAGAACGCCGTATGCCCACATTAGATGAGATCAATGCAGTTTCACCCGACACACCTGTCTTTGTTTTGCATCTATATGACAGAGCACTACTGAATGGCGCCGCTTTAAGAGCTGTCGGTTATGACAAAAACACAAAAGAAATGACTGGCACAAAAATTCAGCGAGATAAAGACGGCAATCCAACCGGCATGCTAATAGCTAATCCCAATGCAATTATTCTTTATTCTGCTTTGGCGATGGGCCCAAAGCTCAGTGAAGAAAATCAAATTAATTCCACGTTGCATTTTATGCGGGAATTAAATCGTTTAGGTATCACAAGCGCCTGTGATGCTGGCGGTGGCTTTCAGCAATATCCTGATGATTATAAAGTGATTGAACAACTCAATCGCGATAACAAACTTACGGTAAGAATCGCCTATAATCTTTTCACGCAGCGCCCAGGTCACGAGCTAGAAGATTTTCAAAACTGGACAAAAACATCCAAATACCAGCAAGGCGATGATTACTATCACCACAATGGCGCTGGCGAAATGTTAGTCTTCTCAGCGGCAGATTTTGAAGATTTCTTGCAACCTCGACCTGACTTGGTATCCACAATGGAGCAAGAACTTGAACCAGTCGTGCGTTTGCTCGCGCAAAATCAATGGCCATTTCGTCTGCACGCGACGTACAATGAATCCATTGTTCGAGCGTTAAATGTTTATGAACACGTGAATAAAGAGACACCGATTAATCAATTGCACTGGTTCTTTGATCATGCAGAAACCATTTCTGATGAATCCATAGAGCGAGTCAAAAAACTGGGCGGTGGTATTGCAATACAAAATCGCATGGCTTTCCAGGGTGAATATTTTTCTGAGCGTTATGGAAAAGAACAAACACTGCGAACACCGCCACTTAAAAAGATCCTGGAAGCGGGTATTCCTGTAGGCATGGGAACAGATGCAACGCGTGTTTCCAGCTATAATCCTTGGGTGTGTCTACACTGGCTAACAACCGGGAAATCCGTTGGCGGTTTGTCGCTCTATGACGAAACCAATATTCTCTCTCGTGAAAAAGCTCTTGAACTCTATACTCGTGGTAGCGCATGGTTTTCGAAAGAAGAAAGCAAAAAGGGATCTTTTATAGAGGATCAGTTGGCAGATTTTGCCGTATTGTCGAAAGATTATTTTCACGTTGCAGAAGAAGAAATCAAAGATATCTATTCAGTGATGACCGTGGTGGGTGGCGAGATTGTTCATGCTTCCGATGAGTTTTTTTCTTATAATCCTGCGTTACCAGCGGTAAGTCCTGATTGGTCACCGATTAAATATTATGGTACATACGGTGGAAATAAGGTTATCGTCAATCAATGCGTGCAACATTCTGCCTTGCATCTGCATCAGTCCCAGGATAAGGGCTTTGGATGCATGTGCTGGGCGTTCTAAAATTTTTTAGGAAGAATTCAATGTATCGAGTGGTAGTGTAATGATATCCATCATCAGGCTGTATCAAAAAAATCAACGCGCCATATTGTATTTTTTAATCGTATTATTTTGCATAATATTTTACTTTAATGTCTTAAAACCACAGAAAAAATATTACGATGCGCATCATGTCAACATACAAGGGATCTATTTATTAAATCCCCTGGTTATTCCAAAATTCACTTTAACGGATAATCACAACCATCGTTTTTCAAATGAAAATCTGCAAGGACAATGGACTTTATTGTTTTTCGGGTTTACACATTGTGCTACGGTTTGTCCTATTACGATGAGCGCCATTAACCAGATGTATCAACAATTAATACTTTCTAAATCGAATGTACCATTACCACAAGTGGTATTTATGTCAGTGGATCCAGATAGCGATACCATTAAAATAATAAATGATTATGTCACTTCATTTAATCCCCACTTTATTGGTGTCAAAACAACAGCAGAAAATACAACCACTATCGAAAATCAATTTCATATTGTTTCTATTAAAACAAAGACAACAATCAAAAATGTCGATTACCCTGTTATTAGCCATAGTGCAGAAATTTTATTAATTAATCCGGAAGGTAAAATACAAGCTTATTTCGCCTATCCCCACACGGCTAAGCAATTGATAAAAGATTACAGCGCTATTTTAGGTATGAGAATTAAAATACCGAAAGGTGAAAAACCATAAAAAAATGATCACACTAGGCTATTATTAAAAATCCCTTAGAAATTTAGCTAATACATGGGTTTAGCATCTGTATTATAATGAAGAATCAAATCCGTGTTATCTGCATTGCCAAGCTATGGGGTGTAAGATGAGTCAAAATCCTAATTTCAGAATAATCATTATTGATGATAATCCCTCCATACATATGGATTTTATCAAAATCTTAAAAACAGAATCCTTTAATGAGATTGACGAATTGGGTGCAGAATTATTTGGCCAGCCTAAAAGACTAACCCAAGCGCTTCCTCAGTTTGAGATTGCGGTGGCTTCGCAGGGAGAGGAGGGAATTGCGCGGATAAAAGAATCCTTAGATCAGGGCAAGCCTTTTGCGCTAGCCTTCGTTGATATTCGTATGCCGCCTGGATTGGATGGGGTAGAAACAATCAAGAGAATTTGGGAAATTGATAAAAACATTCAGGTTGTGATATGCACGGCCTATTCTGATTATTCTTGGGAAGAAACAATCGCCCATTTAGGTAAAACAGATAATTTGCTTATTTTAAAAAAGCCGTTTGATAATATTTCCGTTAGACAGTTAGCGTCAGCGCTCACAGCAAAATGGCAGCTCTCAGAAAAAACGCGTGATTACACGGAACTACTGAAAGCACAGGTGGCTACCCGAACATTGTCATTGCAAAAATCACTGTCTTTAGTTAAATCTACTTTTGAATCGTCGAGTGATGGTATTATTGTAATCGGTAATAATGGCACAATAACGGATTATAATAATCAGCTAATTCAGATGTTGCAAATACCACAATCCATTCTTGATTCAAACCAAGAGAATGATTTTTTAGAATATGTTTATCAGCAGCTAGAAAGCCGAGAAGCATTTTCTGCAAAAATGCACGAACTGCATTCACACAGAGAAGAGATCAGTATTCATGTTCTTAAGTTTATCAATGGCAAAATATTTGAATGTTACTCACAGCCCCATAAATTAGACCAGGAAATAATTGGTCGAATCTTAAATTTCCGTGATATCACCAAGCGCGCGCTGCTTGAAAAAGAATTAGAATACCAAGCTACCCATGACGCTTTGACTGGGCTTGATAATCGTGTGAAGCTGCATGAAAAAATAAAATTAGCAATTCAGCAGGCAGAAAAAGCGAATAAGTTGTTTGCTGTACTCTTTATTGATTTTGACCGATTTAAATTAATTAATGATAGTTTAAGTCATGCTGTTGGCGATGAGTTATTAAAGAGTGTTTCAGAGCGACTTAAATCGCATATTCATCTGGAGGATACCTTGGCCCGCCTGGGTGGTGATGAATTTGTGATTATCTTAATGGATATTCCTAGCAAAGCTAAGCTTGAAGAGAGGGTGGGTGAGTTAATTGGTCTGTTTCAAAATCCATTTGATCTTGAGGCCAGAGAAGTTGTCTTAACTGCGAGTATTGGTGTCAGTCTTTACCCTAAAGATGGTGAAACAGTGGATGTATTGCTTCGTAATGCAGATGTGGCAATGTATAGAGCCAAAGCCTGCAAAGGCAATAATTTTAAGCTATATGTTCCTGAAATGAATATTGAATCACTTGCTATATTAGATCATGAAACCGAGTTACGCCAAGCACTCCAGAAAGGTGAATTTTTTCTTTGCTACCAACCGCAAATTGATTCTATAGCAGGTAAAGTCACGGCTTTAGAAGCTCTGGTGCGATGGCAGCACCCTACAAAAGGACTTTTACTTCCCATTGATTTTATCCCATTAGCCGAGGAGACGGGATTAATTGTACCGATTGGTGAGTGGGTATTAAAAGTTGCTTGCGCTCAAAACAAGGCATGGCAAGATGCCGGACACGAACCTGTTCGAGTGGCGGTAAATATTACTGAGCATCAATTTCAGCAATATAATCTAGCTGATATGATAAAAAATGTGTTGCAAGAAACAAAATTAGATCCTAAGTATCTTGAATTAGAATTAACTGAAAATTTGATTCTCGGTAATCCTGGTATCGTTAGAGTGATTACCGAGTTAAAAAAACTTGGAGTTATCATTGCCGTTGATGATTTTGGTACAGGTTATTCAAGTTTAAGTTATCTGCATAAGATACCGTTAGATCGCTTAAAAATAGATAGTTCCTTCATTCAAAATATTCAATCGAACGCCGGTGATGAAGTTGTCATACGGGCGATTATATCCATGGCACAAAATTTAAGTTTGGAAGTGCTAGTAGAAGGAGTTGAGACGCTGGATCAAGTCAATTTTTTAAAAAAATATCAATGTAATGATATGCAAGGTTATTACTTTAGTAAACCGCTGACAGCCACCGAAATGGATCAATACCTCAATAATCCTCCTTCTAATTCAACGATGCCGCGTCCAAACCCCGAGATAAAATCATAGGATAAGGCAATGATGTTGAGCATATTTCAAAGATTACCCATTCCTGCTGATCAGCTAGTGGGTTCTTATGATATTCGGATTGTTGCTCTTTCTATTATCGTTGCGATTTCAGCTTCTTACATCGCCCTTGATTTAACGGGAAGGTTAAGAGATATCAGTAATACACCGAAGGCGACTTTATTATGGTTAATCGGTGGTGCGATCGCGATGGGATCGGGTATTTGGTCTATGCATTTTATTGGGATGTTGTCTTTTTCTATTCCTGGGCTGACATTACATTATGATAAATGGTGGACGATACTCTCGCTCTTTTTAGTCATTATTGCTTCTGGGTTCGCGCTTAATTTATTAAAAGCTACCATCATTCGTATTGAACATTACATTTTAGGCGGTATTATTCTGGGGCTGGCCATTGCTTCTATGCATTATATGGGGATGGAAGCATTGTTAATCTCATTAAATATTCGTTATCTACCCGCCTTGTTTTTTATTTCTATCTTGATTGCCATTGTAGCTTCTGAAGCAGCATTATTTTTTGCTTTGAAAAGCAATCAAGTGGTTCTGAATGCGCGAGCAAAAATTAAAATGATCAGTTCTATCATTATGGGAATAGCTATTTCTGGCATGCATTATACCGGCATGGCTGCTTCAATATTTACTCCGCTTTGTGCCCCAGCCATCAGCAATCAAGCGGGGACTGATCCAACTTATTTATCAATTGGAGTCGCCTTAGTTACTTTTGTTATTTTGGGAGTCGCCTTTTTGGCGTCGAACTATAAAGAAGCGCTCAATCAGCAGCAATATGAAAAAGCTCGTCAGTTAGGGATGGCCGAGATATCAACCAGTGTATTGCATAATGTAGGTAATGTATTAAATAGCGTAAATGTATCCACCTCTTTGATTGCTGAAAAAATGGCATCATCAAAGTTGAAAGGCCTAGAAGATCTCTCTCAGTTGTTTAATGATAACAAGCAAGATTTAGCCGCTTTGATACGAGATGGGCGTGCTGAAAAAGCCATTGCTTATCTTGCGATGCTGGCAAAATATTGGCGCGAGGAGCAAGATCAAATTTCTTCTGAAATAAGCCGATTGAATACTAACCTGACTTTGATTAAAGAAACCATTTCCACACAACAAGAATTAAGTAAAATCACGGCATTTCAGCAGATTATCAGTGTTAATGCGTTATTGGATGAAGCGTTGCTTATTACCGGTTTAACTGTTCGAAAAGAAATTCTCATTCAAAAACATTATGGCAATATTGCTTCTATTAGTGCGGACAAGGTGAAGCTATTGCAAGTGTTTGTTAACTTATTACAAAACGCAAAAGATGCCGTCATGGAAAATACTATTCCTGAAAAAATCATCATATTAAAAACCAGCAAAATAAATAAAAATTGGATTCAAATCGAAATCAGTGATAACGGTATAGGTATTTTGTCAAAGAATATAGTGAAGGTGTTTAGCTACGGGTTTACAACAAAATTATCAGGCCATGGTTTTGGTTTGCATGCCAGTGCACTGTCTATTAATGCCCTGGGAGGCGAAATGCGAGTCACAAGCGAAGGATTGGGAAAGGGTGCTACTTTTGTGATTGAACTGCCTACTAATAAGGTTTGATGGCGCAGACTATTAGATCTTGGGCATTTCGCTCTCGTTATTAAGTGTTATCTGTTTTGTTCTTACCGTATCTATCTTTGACCCTCTATATTCATGCATTAATCTGGTTATTCTTGTTTAGGCACATTTTATTCTAAAATAGTTATATTTTTCATACGACGATATTTTCATTTCTGTCCAAGTCCTTGATATTTTGAAAAAAAATAATGTACTTTATTTGACTATTGATCACAGGTAGAATAGCGCAATAATTTATCATAATAAACGAGGATAGAAATATGCCATCAGCAGAGAATGTGCCAACTATCAAAAAAAATGCCGTGTTTGAAAATATAGTAAATACACCCGATGGGCTTTCTGTTTTATTGAAGCTGCAAACAGAGGGAAAAACCCAGCGTATTTTAGCTAAAATCAACGAATTGCCTTCAGCATATGTCGGTTTTTCAGCGCCATTTTGGCGTGTGCTGAAAGGAAAGCCATTCACTGTCAATGTCGCTCCATGCCTGAAAGGGCACGAACAAAAATATTCGGTTAATATGCCGGCAGCCTACTTGCGTGCTGTATCTGCCCAATTATTAGCGCCAATTCTCGTTCCGGTTTCCCCATCACCATCATCTTCACCGTCATCTTCACCTTCGTCTTCGTCTTCAAGCTCGGACCGCTCGGAGAGAGCTCCTACGCCTGTTTCGCCTTCAGAAATTGAAGCATCGTACGCAGAATTGGCATCGTTGCAACCACCAACGCCGCTCTTCGCCCCAATGTCTGTGTCGCTTTTTAATGTAGATGAATTGGAGAGTGTTATTTTATCTTCAGAAGTTAAAAAGGCGAGTTCTGCCGTTCCACCACCAGCTCCCACCCTTGCACCAATGTCAGAATCACTTTCGGCTATTGATATGTTAGACAGTCCTTGGCAGTTTGCTTTACCTCCTGGAATTGAAGCGGGGAGTTCAAATGTTGCATTATTGTCGCTGTTGTCAGTCTTGGACTCACCTTCAAACGGTAATCAAGCGAAGACTATTATTTCAAAGGATGAGGCGGCATCGTCTCCCAAGTCTTGGGCCGCAGACGCAGCTGTTCCGTTGTCGCAGCCTGTCTCAGCTTCACCGGAAAAATCCAACCATGAAGGCCGGGATTTTTTTGAACAGTTTATTGACCAAATTAATATTGCTCGTGAATTTGTGTTGAAACATGAAGAAGAAAAATTTACACCCATTAATAATTCTCTGGAAAAAATATTAAACTCCCGTGCTGATGCAATGGATAAGGTAGCAATTATTCTGGCGAATGTCTGTGATGAGTATGCTAATTTAGCCAGCGACACAGATTGTTATTGCGGTAATTTGGGTTTTTGGAAAAAGGCTAATACACCAGTCAAGCCTATTTCTTTAACGCAACAATTTCTTTCGATATTGGATGGAATAAAATGTTTGAGTCAAGAGAGCGCTAATAAATTTGCTAAATGTATAACGATATTCGTTTCATCGAATCTCAGCGATCAGTGTTTATCAAGCAAGGCAAGTGTTAGATCCGTTCGATAATCTGTACTTCAATCAATAATCAGTAAATGTTTTTAAAGTAGAGGGCTCCTATAAGGGGCTCTCTGATTATTCATAGTTGACACTATATAGTAAGTGCGCTTACCATATTAAGAATTAACTAACAGAGATATTCTTATGTGGATAAAATCGCATTCAGTTGTTGTGTCTGATGTTTTGCCTCATCAAATTTGGCGGGTTTGGTCCGATATTGATAATAGACCTACATGGGATTTAGATACAGAATGGGCTGAGTTAAAAGGACCCTTTAAAAAAGGCGTTGTATTTCGTTTTAAGCCCAAGGGTGGCCCCAAATTATCAATGACAATTACAGAATGCACAGTGAATCAAAGTTTCGCCGATTGTTTTAAAATCCCATTCGCACGTATGTATGGCATTCACGAGATGCACATGACCGAAGAAGGTCTAAAGATAAGTACATCTATTAAAGTAGAAGGATTACTAGGCTGGTTGCTCCGAAAAATAGTAGCGGAAAAGGTCGTAGCTGAAATTCCAGCACAAACTGCAATGTTAATTCAAGTCGCAAAGTGTCAACCATGAGTGAGCAGCGATTTTGGATAGGCACTGTTTCAAAAGAGCATGTGTTGTTGGGTAAAGCGGGTGGTTTTGCACAAGTCTGTCATGGCAAACAGCTTCCATTAAAAAGAATGAGCAAAGGCGATATTTTAATTTATTATTCCCCAAGTTATCGATACGGAGACAAATCTCCCTATCAATGTTTTACTGCGCTGGGTGTCATACTTGAAAATTCAGTTTATCAGGTAGAAATGACGCCGGATTTTGCACCTTACCGGCGTAATGTGAGATATTTGCAAACTGCGGATGCATCCATCAAGCCACTGATTTCTCAATTGCATTTTATTCAGAATAAAGATAAGTGGGGATATGCATTTCGTTTTGGCATTTTATCGATCTCGTGCGCAGACTTTATGACAATTGCTCACTCAATGCAGCTGGAGTCACACCAAATTAATGAACTTCTCATTTAAAAGGCATGAAGACAGCCCGGGTTTTCTGCTTTGGCAGTTAACCAATCAATGGCAGCGCCAGCAACGACAAGCGTTGGCTAAACTTGGATTGACGCATCCACAGTTTGTGGTGCTTGCGGGTGTGCTTTGGCTAAGTTCCTTGCCGGATAACGTGGTAACGCAAAAGCAAGTTTGTGAATTGACTAAAATCGACAAGATGTCGATGTCTGACCTGACAGCGATTTTATTGAAAAAGAAAATGCTTAAACGATTATCTCATGCGGAAGATGGGCGTGCCCATGCTTTGATGCTGACGGATAAAGGACGATCTGTGGTGCTAAAAGCCATTCCTGTTGTTGAAGGCATTGATGCAAATTTTTTCAGTAAAAAAACTTTAAATTTGGTGCAATTGGTGCGGAATTTAAAGCATTTAATTTGATGGTTTTTAAGATAAAAAAATTTATAGGCGAGCTATTCATGGAATAGATTAATTCCTTTTTTGATATGAGAAAGGAATATACTAATAATGTAGAGTCAGGAAAATCAATAATGAATAGGAATTTATATCAACATGCGGAATGTTTTTTCCCCTGGAATTTGCAATCTATAGTTTTTAATACCACTATATTCCCTTATTGGACATCAGAATCACTTTATTATTTTCAACAATCAGCCGAGACAACGTCATTGATTAAGATTGATATTGTCACAGGAAAAAAAGAAAAAATCTTTAATTTAAAAGAATTAATGGATAATTTCTCTCGGAAAATTCAAACTAAGATAACTTCTAATCAATTGCCATTAGATAAATTTTCTATTCAGTAAAACCCAAAAAGAATAGGTTTTTTCTATCTAAATAATTATTGGTCTTATAATTTAGAAGAAAAAATTTGTATTATGGAAGCAGATATTTTTCCACAAAAATTAATGTCACCGGATAAAAGCTTAGCCTTATCGGTAAAAAATTATAACCTTGTATTAACTGATGTAGCATCAAATCTAGATTTCCAACTTACAAACGATGGTGATTATTATTATGATTATGCTTCTTCACCTGAAACAAATACCCACGCGATTGCTTATCGCTTAGAGGGCGAGGTATCCGCGCCAATCGCAATATGGTCACCCGATTCACTTAAAATAATCACACATAAATTAGATCAGCGTAAGGTCAAAACACTCTCTCTTTTACAAAATGCCCCAGAAGGATGTCAGCGTCCAGACTTGCACAATTATCGTATGTCGTTTTCAGGCGATGCTGATTTGCCTCTTGCTGAGCTGATAATTATTGATGCTGCTACAAAAATTGTCACATCATTACAAGCAGAGCCATTTTTGTCGCCTTATTTAACACCCATCGAATTTAAATGGGTTTGGTGGGGTCAGGATGGGCGGAAATTTTATTATTTACGAGAAAGCCGAGCGTCTAAAGAATTAAATCTATATGTTGCTGATGCGAATACTGGAATAACGCAAATGTTAATCTCTGAAACATCCCTGACATATATTGAGCCTAGTCAGTTCTTTCTATGGCTGTCTCAGGTGATTATTTTGGAGGATACTCAGCAAATTATTTGGTTATCTGAGCGTAGTGGTTATTCTCATTTATATTTATATGACATAGGAAAAAACACGCCAAAGAGCGCTATAACACAGGGAGAATGGTGCGTAAGAGAGGTTCATTTTTATGATGAAAAAACTCAGTGGCTATATTTTACAGCTTGTGGATACGATATAAACGTTGATCCCTACTATAAGCAACTTTTTCGTTGTCGCTTAGATGGTTCCGAATTACATTGCCTTACCAACGAAAATGCACATCATTCAATTCAAATTTCTCCGCATAAAAATTGTTTTTTAGATACCTATTCTACTATCAACACCGCGCCTATTAGCATTTTAAAAGCAATGAATGGAGAAATAATTTCTCATGTGGAAACTTCCGATATTCATGGGTTATCAAATTTAAACTGGGTGCCCCCTAAACGTTTTTGTTGTAAAGCGAGAGACGGTATAACTCCCATTTACGGAAACTTATATTTCCCTTCAAATTTTAATGAAAATAAAAAATATCCTGTGATTGATCATATTTATCCTGGCCCTCAAGTATATAGGACGTCTCCACATTTTAGTTTGTACGGCGTTATTTTTAGGTCAGCATGGCCTGCGCAAGCATTAGCGGAGCTGGGATTTATTGTAGTGCATGTTGATGGCTTTGGTACGCCGGGTCGCTCAAAATCATTTCATGATTTTACATATGAAAACATGAGTGACTGTGGCATTCCGGATCATGTCGTTGCCATTAAGCAATTGGCAGAAAAATATGATTTTATTGATTTAGATAAGGTAGGAATTACGGGGTACTCAGGAGGAGCATATGCAGCCACGCGAGCTATGCTAATGTATCCGGAATTTTTTAAGGTGGCCGTTGCAGCTGCAGGAAACCATGATTTAAGATGTTATCCAGCCAGCTATGGTGAAAAAATATAATAGTTTAGATGTTTCCACCTACGCCAGTCAGAGTAATGCAGCTCATGCAGAAAAATTACAGGGAAAATTATTACTTATTCACGGAGAAATGGATGATAATGTTCATCCTTGCGCTACAATGCAATTAGTTGATGCTTTGATTAAGCACAATAAAGATTTCGACATGTTGATTATGCCGAATCAAAATCACACATCCACTTTTGACCATCCTTATTATATGCGTCGTCATTGGGACTACTTTGTTCAGCATCTCTTGGGAGAGATCCCACCAAAAAATTATCGTATCACGCCGATGCCGGCTGATTTCCCTCAAGTTATAGATTGGTGAGCAATAAGATTTTTATGCGAAACTTAATAATATTTATTTTTCTTATCAATTTTGCTTTGTGCTAAAAATGAAAGTTAGGATGAAAATTACGAGTTAGTGCCCATGACGGTGATTGATGTATTCGTAAAAAGGGTGGCGCACGATGGCTCACCCTTTATTGGAAATTTTTAGTATAGTTATTGGTTAAATATTCAGATTATTTAGCGGCATATCGTCCAGCATAATGATTTTTATACTTGCGCTAAATATTCCGAAGTAATTTTTTTCATAATTTCACGATAAAGATTAGGTCTTACGGTTCGGTGCAGCTCAATTATTTTTCTTGAAAGCGGTAATGACGGCGCGGGATTTTTCCCGGCTAAGATATCGCAAATCGCATCTTCTGGTGTATGCGTATAACAAGCAATTCCTTCTAGCGAATATTCTTCTGTTACCAAGATGTCATTAATAACATGGCGTATTAAGATTTCATCCAACATTTCATTCTCCATTTCTGCACTGAGTTTCATTAAACGGTAATAGTCTTTGTTTTGCGACTTAATAAGTCTTTTCAATTCTTCGCATACGCGTACAAAAAGTTCTACTTCTATAATGTAATTTTCTGCTCTTGAAAGAGTCGTAGAGCTTATTCCTACTATTTGGCATAGTGGTTCCGTTGCTGCCATGTGTACCCCTTGTTGTGTCTATGGTGATTTAAGCGTTCTATTCGCCAGAGTTTTATCCCTCAATAAGTGGATCGACCTTAAAATGTCGAACAGCACTTTGGCGCCGATATTGTCACTATGGTGACGATCTGTCAACTTGAATCGGCACTAAAATTGCAATCAAGCGAAGGAAAAGATAAAAAAATAGTCAAAGTAATAAGAGAAATCACTAATCGCCATTTTTAGATCGATATTGAATGGATTTATAATAAAAATAACTGTAGAATTTGAAACCTTTAATAGGGATGCGCCATTACCATATGTTCGACAAGCTTTGTGATAATTTAAATTTATTAATGACCGAGGCGCACATTAGTGCGGATGAGCTGGGGCGTCGTACAGGCATTCCGGCGAGCACTATTAAGAAAATACGTAATCGCTACAACCCAAATCCTACATTGTCGACTTTGCTACCCTTGGCACAATATTTCTCGATTACATTGGGGCAGCTTGTTGGTGAGGAGTCATTATTAAAAGGCAATACAGCAGGATTACCGCAAACCAAACATAAAACAATGCGTCATCTTCCTATTCTATCCTGGAAGGAGGCGCTATGTTCGCGCGACAGTATGAGCGGTGAGCTCCATGTAAATGTCACGACCGAGTATGACTTTAGTCAAGGTGCCTATGCATTAGTTGTAGAAGATGAAGACTTAGAGAACATATCTAAAGGAACAATATTGTTAATTGATCCTTTGCTTGGTGCAGAGCATCGTGATTTTGCAATTATTTATAAAGAAGGGCAGCAACTCCCCACGTTAAAGCAGATTCTTTATGACGATGAGCAGATCTATCTAAAACCACTTGTCCAGGGCTATAGCATTACACGGTTTACTGAAGAGCATAAAATTCTAGGTATTGTAGTGGAGTATAAAAAGCTATTAAAGGATATCCATTAAGTTTGAATTTAAAATGGATTGAGTTCTCATTGGATAATTAAAAATTCGTTAAAATGCAAGATGTCATAATAAGTGCGGCAATGGTGGCGTGCTGTATCCATGGCAAGTTTGATCATATTTTGATAATAAGCGCATCTTTTAGTTAAAATATGACTTGCCTGGGGTGCTCTTATGAGTATAATTTGAGTCGAGTGCTATAAAGATGATTTGATGAAAGGAGTAAGGCAGACAAAATTTGAGTATTCTCATGGAGCACCAGCGCATAACTGTTCGCAGCTTGTATATGTCACAGATATCCTTTTTGAGTAATATTAACAAAATTCATAGCCGATAACTTTGTTATTGTAAGTGAATGTCTCGCTTTATCAGAAGCAAATCCCTAATTGAACAAGATAAGTTACAAAATTGATGAATTATTCTAATTAGTTTGGAAAGAAAATAAATATGCTTCCGTTATTAAGTTACCCAATTTCAGTCATGTTAGTTGATGACGATCCTTTATTTTTACAAGTGTTAACGGATTTTTTAGAAAAGGATTATCCATTACTGACATTCAATAGTCCTAAAGACGCAGTGAATTTTCATGAAAAGAATATTGAATTAATTCCAAAGATAAAATTTTTACGTGGTTGTTCTGAGTTTGACAGTTACGATATTTCAGGTCACATGCCTGTTGATATCGATCATGAAGCATTAAAAAATATGCGTAACTACCGCGAGTTTGCTCCAGAAATTGGGGTGATAGTAGTTGATTATAATATGCCGGAGATGAATGGAATCGAGGTGTGTCGTCGATTAAAAGATTTTCCAATGAAGAAAATTTTGCTGACAGGTGAGGCTAATGAAGAGTTAGCAACAATAGCCTTCAATGAAGGAGTTATTGATTGCTTTATCAGAAAAGGCAGTGAGGCGTTACCCAGCAGCATCAAATATTATCTGGAAGTACTAACACAGGAATATTTATCAAATAAAACACAGCATCTTTTAAAGCATTTGGAGATAGATCGCCTGTTACCGGTTTCTGATCCCGCGTTTATTAGATTTTTTAAAGAATGGTGTTTAAAGCATCGTATTCGTGAGCATTATATTATAGATCAAAATGCAAATTTTTTACTTGTGGATGAAAATGAAAAAAAATATTTCTTTGTGATACACACGGAGAGGACTTTAAATAGTTTTACTGATCTTCATGATGATACTGAGAAAAATAAGGAATGCGTTGAGGCGGTAAGATTGAGAGAGAAAATTCCTTTTTTTGGTGAAAATACCGAGAGCTGGGAGGTTGATCATGGTAATTGGAGTTCGTGTTTTCATGCGCCAAATGTTTTTCAAGGTAGAGAAAAATATTATTGGTTGGTAATTTAAATAATTTAATTGAGAGATGTAATATGTCTATTTCACGAAGTGCACAGGCAGATGAGCCTGTTCTTATTGAAATTAAAGCGGAAAATTTAGAAGTTTATATAAATTTAGCTCGATCCTATGAGGCTGAGTTTTCAAGTTTAACACACAAAATGCCTAACGAGCATGGTATTTTCGAGCCTGACACATTGCCGAATCCGCCATATGTAGGCTATCTTCTTTATAAAAAAAATATTCCGGTCGGATTTTGTATATTTGAAGTTAATGAAGAATTTAACGATATTTCAGAGTTTTATATTATTCCAGCAATGCAAAAAAGTAAATTGGGATATAGTCTTGCAGCAACAATTTTTAATATGTATCCAGGGCAATGGCAAGTGAGGCAAATTCCTGGTGCCAATGATGCGACAGCGTTCTGGCGAAAAGTTATCGGTAAGCTAACAAATGGTAAGTATACAGAAGCAGAAGTAGATGATACTGATTGGGGTAGGGTTATGCGCCAACAATTTACCTATGTAGCGAGAAATGCTAATTTACAAAGTGCTGAAATAATAGGTTTGCGTGGAATTTTTTCACCTGCGATAGCTGATAAAAAATCGAATGATACATCAAGTAATAAATTTACTGTTTCTTCTCCCAAATAAATAATTAAAATAATGTGAAAATTATGAATAAACATATATTGTTAATCGTTACCTTTGCATTGCTCATATTAAAAACGCAGCTTGGATATGGGGAGGAAGCATCAAAGTTAGTGAATGTTTTAACTTGGTGGGGGTATATGGATGATTCAACTTCACGATTAATTAAAGAGAAATGCAATGTAATATTATCTTACGATACCTATTCATCTAATTATGATATGTTAAATCGTTGGCATTCAGCGGAAGGAAAATACGACATATTAATTTTTTCGAATACAATTTATGATGTCTTAAAAAATGAAGTAGCGCTTCAGAACAGTAATCTTTCAAAAAAATCGGCTTACTATAATCCTATTATTAAAGAAAAATATATCAAGAGTCATTCCCCCCCCCAAACATTGCGTACTTTGCCCATGCGCTAACAGGTTTTATTTGGAATCCAGACGTAATAAATCTTACTGATGGAGATACTATCCAATCAGCTTTTACAAAAGCAAAAAATAATAAGGTTATTCTGTTAGATGATCCAGTAGAGATCAATATGTTATTATCGGTAGGAATGCATAATAAACTTGAAAGTCATAAAAACACTATTTCTTTAGTTAATCTTAAAAAAATAACTCAAAATGCAAGTGTCTATATGAGTAACGAAATAAACCAAATTTATTTCCAGAAAGATTTCGCATTTTCTTATCAATGGTCTGGAGAGGCATATAACAGGTTCGTTCATACCGGCAAATTTCGCTTTTTAATTAATCGGGATTTATCTTATGTCTCAACGGACCTTATTGCGCAAGTCAAAAATACTTCGTCCGCAGCGTGTGTGGGAAACTATTTAGCAAGCAAAGAATTTTTATCAGCTTTTCAGGTCAAGACTAAATATTTTAGTCCTTATACTAATCTTGATACTGTGCCGCAAGGCCAGTTTCGACAAATGTACGAAAAATTTATAAAAAGCTTGCCTATGTTACGTTGGTTAGAGCCTGCCTCAGCTGCCAGGCTAAAAAAATTGGAGCAAGAATGGAATGTGGTAAAGTATGAGCTCTCAAAAAACAGTAAATAATATATATCAATTTGAAAAGAATATTTCACGAGCAATCTCAGCTTTTCTTGTTATAGCTTTTTTAATAACTACTGTATTGTTTGTTTTTATCTTTTACCAAGATAGGACACAGCAAAACATCATAAGATCTAAGGCTGTGGATTCAGCGTTTAATGTATTTGATTACGCTCTGTCTGAAAAATTATCTATTATAGCTGATTCAAATATTTTTATTGATTTTCTTTCCTCAGGATATGAGACAAGAAAAGAATTGGAGCCACAGTTTTTAATGGAATTGTTGCCATTGAATTCGGACGGAGTGGTTGGCTACACTTTGGTTAATCTTGATTCAGAAGTTAAATATTATGCAGGAACGGCGACAAATCAATTTGTCACTATAAAATTATGCTATTTAGCAAGCAGGCTAGATAGTAATAATGGTAATTGCTCTGGATTGTTAAAATTATATTTTTCTGAATCTAAGATTATAAAAAATCTTTTAAAAGTTAATAATAATATTAGGACTTGTAATAGCTGTAAAAAATATAATTTTGTGAAGGGGCATTATTTGGGGTCTTTCCCCATTCAAGAGCAAAATGAATTCGGGGCAAAGGTAACTATTCATGATAGAAATGAGAATCTATTTTATTTTTATTTAATAATCGTAGCGATTTTATTTGGGTTTTCATTGTTTTACAAAATTAAATTAAGAAAAGTTATCAATGTTACAATTTCTCGCCCATTAGATGTTTTGGTAAATAGCATAAAAAACAGATCAGATATTACCTTGGCTGATGAGGCACTTGAAGAGATAAGTTATTTGAGTAAGCAAATTCAAGCAGATAGAGAGCAGATTAGTAAAATTAATGATTACGAGAAAAAAGCAGCTGTAGGTTTGCTTGCAGCCGAAGTTGCTCATGATATTCAATCTCCTTTAGCTGTAATGGAAATTGCAATGGCAAATATTGCAAATGATATTCCGTCAAAAACTTATCTTATACTAAAGCAAGCTGTTCAAAGTATGCGTGATATTTCAAACAATCTTCTTAAGTATTATCGACAGTCTAGTAAGATTTTTGAGGCGAATAGTACTATTTCTTTAGCTAATATTGACGAAGCAGATGGAAATATTGTTCAACCATTATTATTATCCCTATTATTGAATTAATTATTTCTCAGAAAAAATTAGAATGGCAGTATAATCCAGTTGATTTTCAATTTACAATTGAATCTGAAGCCAGATCAATCTATATTTTTGTTTCACCTAATGATGTCATGCGAATAATTTCTAATTTGTTCAATAATTCATATGAGGCGCTTACAGATAAGCGATTGATTTCTGTTCGGCTAAGCGTTTTGGATAACAAGTTGAAACTTGAGATTGAGGATACAGGAAAGGGAATTCCTGAGAATAGAATTCAGGATGTGCTCGGCGGTATGAGCATGAAGCATTCAGGGCTAGGTTTTGGCCTATCAGGTGCAATCAAGCTATTAAAAAATTGGAGCGGATCATTAGAATTGGCTTCAAAGTTATCTAAAGGAACTTCTATCACTTTATTGTTTCCAATAGTTTCACTGACTTAAGAAATGATTTTAAATCACAAAAGGGCCTCCCGATCAGATATATAACCATCTGATCTTTTATAGGAGAGCCCTAAGCTTGAAGCGATACTCTTGGAGTGCTCACTGAAGCTTATGTAAGATTACTTTATAAAAAAGTGACGAGTTGATAACAACAAAATAAAATAGAACAATGCCAATGCCCAGAAGCGGATCTAATAGGCCACCTACAAAAAAAATTGTAGCAAGTATAAATTGAATTACCAGCGTAATTAATGCTGCTTTTATCTTTAAGCTTTTCATTAATATTATCTCTATATATAATTTTATAAACATTATGCAGTTTATAGCGTAATAATAATTAATTCAAAACTATTTGGTGAAAGTAATGCAGAAAATTAATATAGAAGGCAATAATTTTCAATTTCATGTGATCGGCCAGGGAAAGCCTCTAGTATTTATTTCAGGTTTAGGCACAGATAGAACAATATGGAATAATATTGTTGCTGAACTTAAAAGCGATTTCCAAATAATCTATTTTGATAATAAAGGCGTAGGCGAAAATAACGCATTTACCGCTCCTGTGACTACCTTAGAAATGGCAGCAGACGTAGCAGCCATAATAAGACATCTTAATCTAAAAGATGTATGCGTCATTGGACATTCTCTGGGAAGTTACGTTGCGCAGCACATTGCAACTAGCTACCCTGACTTGGTTGAAAAACTTGTTTTAGTTTCGACTCGAATTAAAACATCCATTAATACCATTTTGCACTATAACGTAGTTCTCAATTTGAGTAGAGCAGGTGTTTCGCGAGAAATATTAATCGAAGATTCCTTGTCATGGCTTTACAGAAGTTCCTACTTACAAGACACAGCTAATACAGAAAAGCTAATTAAAGCCCGTTCTGCAATGCCTGCACTGTCATCATTTGAAACCTTTTCTAATCAGGTTCAATGCGCTATACAGCATAATGCCGCAAGTATTATGCAAAAAATTACAGCACAAACTCTGATTGTCAACGGAGAAGAAGATATAATATGCACCCCTAAAGAAGCCAATTTATTAAACGAGGGAATTACAAGATCAAAATTGATGATTTTAAAAGATTTAGGACATATGATTCCTATTGAAAATCCAATCTATTTGTCCGAGATAATTAAAGACTTTTGTTTGCTTGAGGGCGGTTGATTATCTCAATAACCCAGTAAAGTCTATGATAACAGCGCATGTATAATTTCCTTCACGCGCTGCTTTTGTTTGTTCTATGACCCGCTTTTTTCCGGGCTATGATCAAGCATACGAGAAAATTGAGTTATAAGAGCCGCGTGATGAGGGAATTCTCTAGTTAAAACATCTCTATCAGCTAAGGTAAAGTCCTTAAACTCAAACCCTGGGTTAACTGTGCAGCCAACTAGGCAGTATGACGTTTTATCTATAAGTTCAGCCGCAAACCAATTACCTGCAGTAATAGCAACCTGGAAAGAGCTAGGGGAGTTCTCAAGAGGATTTCCTAATAGATGTGTAGTCAGATTACCTTGCTTATCAATAACATAAATTTTAACAGGGCAGCCTGTATAATAATGCCAGAGTTCATCAGATTTCAAATTATGCCAAGCAGAAAAATCATTTCTTTTTAAAAGATAGTAAATAGATGTGCCTGCACTTCTGCTTTCATCGTTGTAACGATCTTTATCTACGGATTTAACTTGATTGGCTGATTGAAAAATACGGGCATAATACCCTCCTTCAGGATGAGGTTGCAGACTAAAGCGTTCAACAAGTTCTTTAGCTTGGCTAATTGCTTCTGGTCTTATCTCGGATTCCGCTAAGGAATGAAAATTGTATTTAAGTAATAGCGTATCTAGTATTTTTAAGAGAAATTTTGCAGCAGCATCAGCGCTCCCTTTAACATCAGATTCATGCACTTTGTCATCTGTTCCATCGTGATCGAGTTTGTTGCTTATGCCTCGTATAGCTAACACACGTGCCTTTAGTAACCAAGCAACCTGATAAAATGCTGATGTCTCCATGTCAATAGAGTAAGGGTTTTCACTCTTTATTTTTTGAAATAATTCGGGAGGGGCAGGGAAAGTATTGGAGCTAACGACAGTGCCTTTATGGATTGTAATATCTGGTAGATCGATGTTGCTGGCAATTCGGAGCAGTTCTTCGTCCGCAGAATAAACTTGCGGAAAGCACTGATTTTTAAGGGGATGCGTAAGGCAGCTTTCAAAAGGAGTATTTTTAAGGGGCTGAAAAGCTCCTTGAATTTCCGCTTCGAAAGCCCTTTCACATATAATTACATCCCGCACTTTTAGTTCTGGCTTAATGGCACCCGCTGTTCCTGAAAGAAAAATATACTCAGGAGAAAAGTGGTGATGAATCAGTGTTACTACGCTGGCAGCAAAAGTTGTACCTAATCCGGTGGGAATAATGAGAATTCTTTTGCTATTGTATTCATAAATCTGGAATTCAAAACCTTGTACTTTTACAATTTCAGATTTTGTTTCTGAAAAAGTTTTTTGAAAAAAATCTAGTTCCTCTTGCATTGCAGAAAAAATCGCACAATATATTTTTGATGGTAAGTGGAGGCTTGGCGTCGTGATACATTGCCACGGCTGGAGAGTTTGTTTACGGATTCAAATTCAGAATCTGTTAATAAGCGATCGATTGTTTGAAATTCATAGTATTGATATTCGCTCACCCTGGTGTCCTTTTTAATTTACTTGGTAATATCATTTTGTGCTTTTTGAAAAGCATCTTCCGTAACAAGAATGCCTTGCCGTTCATAACGTTTTCGAGCGCAACTGAACTTCACAACGACAAGATATTTTCTGCTATATTTTTTAGCGCGGCGAGTTAGTGTGGGATCTCCGCTTGGAAGAAAAATAAAGTTAGAAAATCCGGCGCAATTTAAACATAAAGGTTGATCAGCTTCCTTTAAGTAGGGTAGTTTTGCATGTGGAGCATTGAGAGTCACTGGTAATAATATGAGAAATTAGTTCTGGTGGTTTTTCTAACTTTTCTTGCAATTGCTGCCGCTTTTTTTCAGAAAGAGTGGGGGAAATATAATGTATGCTATAGGCTTCCTCTATGGATAGATCACCACTTTTACTAAACTGTGCTTCTTTTTTTGGGCCTTTCGTTCTAATTAAATAAATAATTTTCAATGGTTTTAAATTTTTTTCTCTAGCCCATTTGCGGAAGCATTCCATAGCAAAACTAATTTTACTTATGTCTCCCTGAATAACTTGTTCCAAGTAAGGAATTTTACCTCTAAGCCATTCTTGAACTTGAATGGGCTGTAGCAACCCCATTCCTACAAAAATATCGATCGGACAGACGTACTGCTGTTGATGCAATGCTGCTTCAGCCGCTTGAATGGCGCGTTTTTCAATATTAGTTCGATTGTTCATTTTTTATAAAGGTATAGTGATTTCAGATAAGCAATATTAAAACTGATATTGTCATTGAGCAACAAGCATATAAAGGGTCAGGCACATCATTCCCCGTCAGTTCTCAAACCCCTGCGTATCGCAGCTTATCTACGATTCAGCAGTCATTAGTGAGTCTGCGATTGCCCCCCCCCCCCTTACAATCTTATCAAATTAAAGAGGGGGCTGTAGTAAGTGCAACAAAAGGTATTCAAAATCAGTTATGTTAAAAGATAATACAGCTATAAATGCTGCTAAAAGCTTTTTGTTAATGTTATTTATGGACAAAGTTTATTTTTGATGTTGAGTTATGATTTCTTTGCCCGTGCCATCAAAGAAAATAACTTTTCCTGAACTTATATTTTGCATTGCGCCAACAATCATTACTTGTTTGCTCGTGACCAAATCCATAACAATTGGACTGCCTTTAGTAATGAGCTGTATCATATTCAGTACATTTTTCTTTGCGATTAAATCAATGGTTTTACTATTAGTACAGTCTAGCTTGCCACCTTGATTGCTACGAATATCATTGACCGCAGGCTGAATTTTATCGAGCAGTTGCGTCAGGTTACCAAGCTTCACGTTTTGACAGGCACCTGATACAGCGCCACATTGTGTGTGACCCATAATGACAATCAACTTGCTACCCACTATTTTGGTGGCATATTCGATGCCCGCCAGCTGATCACTGTCAATCACGTTACCAGCAAGACGTACAGTAAAGATATCACCGATACCTTGATCAAGTATTATTTCAGGTGTGCCGCGTGAATCCATACAGCTTAAAACCAATGCAGAGGGGAATTGCCCCTTCAGGCTTGTCACAATTGCCTGATTAGACAGGTTGCGTGGAATGACTTTTTTATTTATGAAGCGCATATTACCGGCCATCAAATTCTGCAACACCATTTCTGGTGTCGTCGCTTCCAGAGATTTTTTTGTGGAGGTATAGGGTGCAATATAATGTTTTACTTCTGCTTTAACTGAAGTGGTAAGTGCAATCGCACTTATAAGAATGGCTAGCGAGCGAGTTGCACAGATTCTTAGCATGTTAGAAGTTCCCATATTTTAAAAATAGTTTTGTTTTATAGTTTATCAAGCGCAAGCCTCCAAATAATGCTCTCAAAATACATTGGATGTTGGGATGTCGTTGGATGTTAATAGGGCAGGGTAAACAAAAAACGCCCTATTTACAATAAGCTTAACATTCCTCTTTCCATTAAGATTCAGCAGTTGTTAATTCTGAATCGAGAGGTTCACATATGGTTTGAAGAACGGCCGAGGGGGAGGTTCTGTCGGCCTACTCACCCAAAGGACAAAATATATTTACTTTGTCCTTTGTCCTGGCTTGACCCCGTCACGCTATTTTAAAATTGATAGTGGTAATGATCTTTTAAAGATACAATTATCTCCACTTATTTTTCTAACAAGTGATTTTTTTGGAGCTCAAAGTCAATGCGGACGACACTATTAGTATTTAGCTTGTTAGCAACACTGTTTCTACAATCTGCATACGCTATCAGCGGGACTTTTTTTAATATTAATGCTTCAGGCCTCCCAGGCAATGCAAATATTACATTATGCCTAAATGGAATAGGTCAGATTACTTGTCAAAACTATAATGTCTCAGCTCAACAATTACGTATTACTACTACCATTCCAAATCATACTTATGCTAACGCTGGCATCAGAATCAACTCTGGCGGGTCAATACATAACAGTGGAGTTCGCTGTAAATCCATTGTAAATAACTTTTGTATATTTACCGTCAGCGATACTGTTCCCTATAACATCACATTAAATAATCCTGATAACATCCCGTCAAATAATCCTGATTATGTAATCATAGGCGCGGGCACTGCAGGTTCCGTGTTAGCAAGAAAGTTAAGTGATAATAATAAAACTAGCGTGACTGTTTTACATAATGGGCCCAATCTCAATTCAAATTCTCTGATTACCCAAGCTCAAAATTCAGTTATTTCTGTTTTATATGGAGTAACCGGTGCAACGCTTTATGCGTCAGGCCTAACAACTCCGCAACCCGCTGCAGATAATCGTAATCTTTTGTGGACTTATGCCCTGCCATTTGGGGGAGCATCTGCTGTTAATGCATCCGGCTATGCTCGTGGTACAAATCAAGTGTATTCGCAATGGGAAAGTATAGATGGGCCTAATTGGTCAACGACAAGAATTTTAAATACATTTAGGGAACTAGAAAATTATACAGGATTAACCATCACTCCAGATGCGAGAGGCACTAATGGTTTGTTGCCTGTGTGGCAGGTGCCAACTCTTACCCGAATGGCGGCCTTTGTTTTTTTACCTGCACTTCAATCAGCTCTCCCTGGTATTCCTTCGGTTGTTGACTACAATGATCCAAGCGTATCAAATTGCATAGACTCACGAGTGCAATATACCCAGACGGGAGCAAGCGGAGCGCTGCGTGCCAGCAGTGCTATGTCATTTTTAAATAATACTGTGATAGATAATGATGGCTTGGGTGTAAATGGTCGGCAGCTGAGTGTTGTATTTAATGCAACAGCTGACAAGATTATTTGGAGCGGCAATAAAGCAGTTGGTGTGAGTTATTATGAAAATGGCGTAGTAAAAAATATTTATGCCAACAAGGGTGTGATTGTTACTGCTGGTGTTAAAAGTAGTGCATTGCTGATGCGTTCTGGTGTGGGACCTGCATCATTGCTGCAATCGCTCAATATTCCCGTGATTTATAATAATCCGAATGTAGGGCAAGGCTTGAAAGATCAATATCGTCTACTTTTTATTTATCAAACGAATCCTGCTGACTCATCATCTTTACCATTGATTTCCATTCCAAGCACAATATTGATAGCACTTGCTCAAACGAATGTGGGGCAGCAGCTGTTGCATTATATCGGCAACTTTGTTGCGGCGCAAAATAGTATGTTTTTTGAATCAGCATGGCTGCCGGTTGTTGGCGGTTCTGCTTCAGATGCGCGTTTATTTCGATTTACTGCTATTAATCCCATACCAGGATATGCAGTTGTCTTGTTTGATCTGATACAGCCTGAGAGCAGCGGTTCTATTGCAATTAATAGTACTAACCCATTTGTTGAGCCCACTATGGATCTGGGTATACTCACTAATCCTGTTGATCTAGATAATTATGTCAATGGAGTGCAGGTCTATATTAAAAATATCACAGATCAATTAGCATTGATTGATCCACAATATCAAATGGTTTATCCGGACCCAGCTATACTGACAGATAATGTAGCCTTAAGAGCTTTTATTGCATCCGATATCGGTACCGACATGCATTTTCAAGGCCATTGCAAAATGGCGCCATTAAATCTAGGTGGTGTAGTAGATAACACTGGACATGTCTATGGCGTGCAAAATTTAATTGTGGCAGATGATTCTATTGCCCCAGTTGGTATGGATGGCGCGCCTATGGCATCTGCTTATATGATTGCGGATAATATTGCGAATATTACGCTGGGGCAATGAAGTATTTTGGGATCGGTGTGGTGATGTGGTTCTGAGGGCTGCAAGTGTCTGATGGCTAGTAAAAGTGGAAGAGAGGGTGATATTTAAGCTGCGTAATCCGCTACAGCGCGGCATCAAATGAAACTGGAATAAATAACTCGGGATATACAAAAGCACACCACGCGATTACTGTTTGGCTATAAACACATGCTTTATCAATATTTAAGATAATAATCCATGCGCAGTCAAACAATAGGTATATATTTGTTTGTGGGTTAAAAGTAAGTATTGCATTAGGATCTTTGTCCGCGTGTTTAACAAAATTTTTTGAAATATTAAATATACGTTTAAATTGCTTTAGTCCCTCAGGAGTTAAATGTGCTGAATCAAATATGTGGTTATCGCCGGTAATAGCACGCAAAACTTCATGTGCAGCATGCGCAAGGTGATGAATTGAAATGGCACTTCTTTTCTCATAAAATAAAAGAGTAGATTCATTAAACAAATTGCGTGCAGCTGTTACCTTATCAATTTTAAGTAATTTCATTGGTGTTGTCTTCTGTTGCCAACAATATGGCTGTGCCGATCATAATTTGAAGTGCTGATATTGTCTATGATTGATGAGATAGCTAGTAATCAGGTGAGTAATTCCAATATCAGATAATATTTTTATATTGATCTGTTGTTTTCTTCCATATTCGAAGTAACTTTTTTTTCGATTTTTTAAAATGAAGGCGGTTCTTTAGTGGTAACTGCTTTCAACCAATAATAATGGGAAAAATTTTCATTTGAATGACCGGTGGCAAGATAAAGGTTACGATAGCCTAAATCGTAAAATTCTTTAGCTAATACTTCGCCACGTTCATCTTTAGAAAGCTCTGAGTCAATGTAGATTGGGATTTCGTTAGAAAGGCATAAGATAAATTTCTTTGCTTCCGAAAAAATATTGAAAGTTATGACTTGCTTGTCGTGACGTTCACCCGCATATTTCTACGCGTTAGTTAAGTTTTGATCGTCATCAATGAAAACTAGATCCGGTTTTCTTGGATAAATCTTAATTGGTATCTGGGCGGCATACACTTTAGGTAAGATTTTTATGCCTAATTTTTCACACTCTGAACGCAAATTTAATTCTTCATCTCGGCTTGTTACTAAGGTTGTGCGTGAGGCAATTCCCAAAGATTTAACGACATCTAATCCAGTCAACTTACTATTACGAAGCTCAAAATCTAGAAGAAATCTTGCATTGGATGGAATATTTTTAATATCTTCCATCAATGGTTCAGCAAGGTAATAATGCTGTTTTGTGATCTTAGAAGAATCGGTATTATATTGCTCTATGTGTGATTCCCATATATCGTGAATGGATTGATCATCATCTAAAATAATAATGGTGTCATCGTTGAATAAGGTAAGCTCTGATAAAAACCAATCGGCGGGTTGAGATTTTGGCAAAAAAATATGGACGGTTGTTCCTTGGTTAACTTGTGATTCGAGTTTTATGTTTCCACCCCAACTTTCAATTAGGCGTTTTGAGCTTGAAAGACCTATGCCGTTTCCTTCAGTTTTGCCTATAGTGATGCCGCCCTGCAAAACGCTTTGCTGTAGCTCATGAGGCATACCGCAGCCGTTATCTTTAATTTCAATACAGATTTGTTTTGATGAGTTTGTTAGAGAAATATTAATAATCCCGTTTTGAGTGATAGATTCAACTGCATTATTAATTAAATTTGAGATCACACGTTTAAAATCAACAGCCGAGACTTCCACAAAAATTCCATAAATTTGCTCCCCATGAAAATCAATCACAAGTTGTTTGTCTTGGAGCTGTATGCGTTTTTCAGAAACAACTTGATCTAGAAGTGCAGCAACGAGTTCTTTTGCAGAAGTTTTTTCTTGATCATTACTTTGCACACTTACAGATTGGCGATGCTGCGATAGCAAATTATTTGCAATATCATTAATTCTTTGCGTTGCATTTCTAATCATAATGCGTTGCTTCTCAGGAATGGAATCTGTTGTTTTAATCATTATATTTAGAGCTGCTAAAGGAGAGCGGATATCATGAGCAACTTGGGTGGCAATTAGTAATAGCGCTTCTTTATGAGATTGTAGCTTCGTCCTATCTAGGAGATCAATGATTTCTGATCTAATTGTTTGTAGCTCAGTTGCTAACAGTATTTTAGGCGATAAATGTTCTATTTCTCGTGAAGGCTTTACCATGTGGAGTATATTTTCTATCGGCGCAACAAATAGTTCATTAGGAATTCTTCTAGCTAAAGGGTAAAGAAAAAAAAGTGTTCCTATAAAGAAGAGTAGGAGTATGCTGCCTCTAATTAAAAAACTGCGAATTAAATCAGAATCTTTCCAGAGCGAGCTGGAAATTTTCAGATAACCAAAATTTTCAATGCCTACTTTTGGTATTTGATAAAAGTAACTCCAATGTAAATAGGGTGACCATAATATTTCTTGAAATGTTTTTTGTTTTGCTATTTTTGTAGATTCTACAGGAAGCCATTCAAATATTATCGATCCCTGACTCATTTTATTTAGACGAGCAGTAACTGCTTGCTGGTTCCCTATAAGTTCTTGGGTTGTTATGTAGTTTGATAATTCACTAGCAGTAATATTCAAAGAAGTAGCTAGCCGCTCAATGTTTACATAAAAATCAAATATTGTTGTCGCAATAAACATACAGAAAAGTAGTACACCACAACAAATAATTCTATTTGTTACTTGATGTCTTATTTGCTTTTCAAGAGTTATGGATTTATTTATTTTCATGTTCTATGACAGTAATATTTTTTATTTGAAGGAACAGTGCCTATTAATGTATTACTGGAGGCGCCAACTTTTTCTACGGTAAACAGCTCGGGTCGAAAAGCATGGGCATTATTTTTAAGCTGTTGACGATAACAGCTTAATATTCTCTCTTGTATATCGTTATCTTTATTCCCATAACAATTGGCAACTGCATATAAGACTGAGTTAACTGTAGAAAATACTGTGTAAGTAATGTTATCAACTGGTGGCATGTGAAAAGTTGTTTCATAATTATTTTTAAATAAGGCAAATTGTTTTGTGTTTAGCTGTAAAGACCAGGGAATAATATGGATTGCAGTATAGAGATTTTTAGAATTCAGCTTGCCTAATTGACTGTCTGGGGCCGCTCCCCATGTGTCATCGCCTATAAATGTGACGGGATAGTTTGAATAGTTAGCTATTTGCAGCATCAATGTTATTGATGAATTAGTTGTAGCAAGCATTAATACCACATCCTTTTTGGAATATCCTGGGATCAGATTTTCTACGGAAGTTTCTTTAAAATCAGAGTTAAATACATAAGTTGTGAATATTTTTTTATGAGGACAAGCGGACTGAAAGATTCGACTAAAGGAATCAGCCATATCAAAACAGGCTTTGCAATTTCTATCAACGATAGTGTATATATTGGCGGAAGGAAATTTTTCTACTATATAGTTAGAAACAGCAAGTGCATATTCATCATTAAGGGGGGTTAGTGTATAGAAATTTGTAGGTAATAACGCAATACGCTGATCATTAGCATTGGCTGATAATACAAGTATATTTGAAAAATAATTCTTAAGAAGCAAGAAATAATTTGAATAATTGGGGCCGATAATAAAACTAGGATGCCAATTTTTTATTTCGTCCATTTGTTGTGATAATTGTGAGATGTCTCTTATTATATAAAATCTATATGTAATCGCGGTTCCCTTTGTTTTTGCGAAATAACTTGCTGTATCGAGACCTTGTTTGTAATAGTTTAAATATTGAGAAGAAATATAGGGTGCTGTTTCACTACTTCTTAAGATAATGGCTATTTTTAAGTGTTTTGGCAAAGAACTGCGATCATTTGCATGAGCAATAAGTGGAAGACTAATCGTTAAAAGTAAAAAGGCAAGTACAATTTTCATACACAATCCTTCATGGTGGCACCTTAATAAAACATACATCTATAAAATGTAGCAATTATGTCCAGGAGGCTGTTAGAATGTCAATAATTGTTAAAGACTAGAAATGTTTGGTTAATTAATTATCTAGCATATATTTCTAATTTCGGATCGTTTATATTCAATGATGAATGAATTAGCTGTTTTATCAAAATAATCAAGGGCGTGGTCAATGCATTTAGTGCTGTATAGTTTTCGGATTTGTCCTTTCGTAGAGAGAACGAATATTCTACTTAATGAAAAAAACATTGAATGTGAACGCGTTTACGTTGATATACGCAATAAGCCGGACTGGTTTTTGAAGCTCTCACCTCTAGGAAAAGTACCTGTGTTAAGCGCAGATAAAGCCATAATATTTGAATCAACAGTGATTAACGAATATCTTGATGAGATTTCATCTTTACCTTTACTATACCCCAATGACCCCATTCAAAAAGCACGCAACAAGTCTTGGATAGAATGGGGAAGCACGCTAGTTTTTGATGCTTATTACATGACCCTTGCGTCAAACAAACTTGAATTTGTTGAGAAACAAAAAATAGTTAATTCAAAGCTAGTGCTTCTTGAGCAAGAACTCAGAAACACCCCATTTTTTAATGGGGAAAAGTTCTCAATGATTGATCTTGCCTACGCTCCTCTATTTCGAAGATTTGATAGCTTGGTCAGGCAGTTTTCAATTGATACTCTTGAGCAGTATCCAAAGTTAAAAATCTGGTCAAATCATATTTTGAAAAAGGAAAGCGTACAAAATGGATTCGCTCATAATTTTGATGAAGAGTTTTATCAACTTTTAAAGTTGAAAGGGAGCTGTTTAATATCATCAGAAACAAAAAATTGTATTTAAGTTGTTTGAAAATTATTGGTTATTTTTGATTCCGGCAGAGACTAAAAATATTGCCAAACATGATATTCCTGTGAGTAACCACATTGCGCTATGGTATCCTGAGATAAACCCTGACGGTGATATCGGTAATAAGTGACAATTATTTTTAAAAACTTGGCCGGAATTTAGCAGCTGTGTTCTGTTAAATAGATCATAGAAGGCTAATGATATGGTTAAACCAACCGCCCCTCCAAAATTATGAATTGTTCCTAAGGTTCCAATCGCCATACCGCTGGAGCTTTTAGGTACAGATGATACTGTGGCTACTATAGACGGGCCTAAAATGCATGCCCAACCTATCCCAAATAGCAAACAGGAAATTATCATATAAATTATTGTAAATTGTTGGGTAAGTATAGCTTGAATAAAAGATGAAGCTGCAAAACACACGAAACCTATCACCAATATTTTCCTCAATCCGATTGATTTGATAGCGTAATCAATAAACGGCGACAATAGCGCCATTGTCCCCGTTATTGGGAGTAACACCAAGCTGATTGTGTAAAGTTTCAACTGCATCACGGTGTGCAAATACAATGGAATTAAAAATAATGAAACTGTGTAGAAAAAAGCTAGGAAAAAGTTAGCAGTGATGCCAAAAGTAAAATTTCTGAGTAAGAAAAAATCCAAATTAAGGATTGGCTGTTCAGCTTTTTTTTCGACTTTAACAAATAGCGATAATAAACAAAATGAAATTATGTAAAGTAATAAGGTATCAACTTCGAGCTGATTTTTGGCTGAAATTGCTAATAATAAGGCAGGAAGCGATGTTATTAGTAGTGCTAAACCTTTCCAGTCAATTTTTTTGATAGAAATGTTTTTGTTATTATGAGGTAATGTGAATGCGCAAATCAAAGCGCTTAATATAATAAAAGGGATGCTCACAAGAAATACATATCGCCAGCTGAGTATGCTACCAATTATACCTCCAAAAAAAGGTCCTAAGGCTAAACCGAGAGCATTAATACTTACCAAGCTTCCTATGGCGCGTGATTGTAAATTACTAGGGAATAACCGGGGAACCAATGCAATGGGAGCTGTATAGAGAATTGCGACGGATATACCTTGAAGCAATCTAAAAAAAATTAACATCATTATATTTTCTGATAGTCCTGCTCCTAGAGAAGAGGTCGCTAGCAAAATCATTCCCATATATAGCATAAATGCTGAGCCAAGTGAGTCCTCCAGTTGGCCTGCGAAAACCATGCAGGTGGCGAGGGCCAACATAAAAATATTAATTACCCATTGTAGCTGAGTAATGGGTACGTTGAATTGGGTCTGTATTTGGGGAAGTATTGTATTCACGCTTGTGAAATCTACGCATCCAAGAAAGCTGACTAAGCCCATGCCCAGTAGCGCAAGCCAAGGGTTTTTGAAGAGATTTCGTTTTAATAATTTGGCTTTTGTTAGCATCTGATTTTTCCTAACTTTTAAAGTGTAAAGATAACCAATGCATCTGATGAGGTTTTTCTTTTAGAAATATCTCATGTGTATTTTCCATGGCGCTTGTCATTGGTTTAGGATAAATAATAAAGTCATAATCTAAGTGCGCCCATAAAGGCATGATAATTGCACATTCTTCTTTTATATATTCTAGGCATAACGATTGATCAAAGTTTTGTTTTATATTTGATTCTCGCTTTGAAAATCGGGATAAAAATATATCGGCAGTATTGTTGACCGCATTTTTATAACAAGGATTTGTGTAATAGGTATCGTCTATTTCTTTTCTAAAAGAAGGATATAAGGGATGTTTCAACCATGTATCCCAGCTCACAATTTCATTTTTTGTGTTTAACATGTTTAAAATATTTGAATTTCTGTCTCTCCATGTATGACCGTTTTCAATGGCTATCTGGAGTGCAACATCCTGTGGATGTGTCAAACTATAATTATGGCGTTGCAAAACATCGGCTAATGCGATGGTGCAGGAATTAAAGTTTGCCTTGTTGATCAAATTAATAGTTGCAGACAGGTATTTTGATTCATGATAAGACTGGCCAATGCTAATTAAAAAAATAGCTTTTTTATTTTCGGTGTCTGGTATTTGAATGTTTTTACCGTTATATCTAAAGTGTGCTTTTTTCATAATGTACTTTCATATCCAATTAACTTAGCTCCAATAACTAAGAGGTAAATCTTTACCGTGGTAACCAATAAAACAACTAGTTGTAATTCTAGGCGCGTGTTTTACTGATCGCACAGCGTGAATTTTTCTGGAGTTTAGGATCAGTAAATCACCTTGTTGTGGCTTGTAGATATTATTAGGTTTGGGCAAAATAGTTCTGGCAATACCATAATGCCTTTGTGCCATAAGTTTGTAATATTGCTTATCAGGAGGCTCAATATCCCAAAACTCGACTTCTCCACCTATTTGTGGCATTGAAATATAGATGTTTGCTGAAAGCTGAGACTCTAGCTGTATAGAAGATTTCTGAGAATTAGATAGGTTTCTTTCTAACTTATCTGTATGAGGAAGCAAGTCAATATTTGGATTCAGGAATCTGCAAATACCAACGAAACACTTTTGCTGGTTTATTTCTAATAAATTAGCACCGTTTGGCCACGTTTTATCTAATAGTAATCTAAATTCATCTATAGGGTGCGGTGCTGGTTTGAATAAATCACGTATCGTATGTATATTATTTAAAGCATTATCATGATATTTTTCTCTATCATCTTCAGTTTGAATTTCAGAATATGCATAACCTATTCTTTCAAATTCGCTCGCATGTTTTAAAACACCTTTACCATTAAAATTTATTATTTTTTCTAGAGCTGAATTTAATACGGTTTTATCATAAAAAGACTTTAATATCACAGCGTAAATTTTGCCTTTGGCTAAAGATTCGATATGATCTGCTGATAAAGCTCTATTTCTAATTTCAATTATTCTTTCAGTCATATTTTATAATGAGCACTCTTAAGTGATTAGGGATAAAAAATAATTAAAGCTCTAAAGTTGAACAGGGTATGGAATATAATTTATTATTTAGTGCGGCGAAGCAGTGTAACTAAAATTGGTAAAGTTAACAACTCTTGTTCTTATTAGGCAGAAATATACATAATTTGAGCAACATTGACATTGGAGTGAGGTTGATCACATAAAAGTTTATGTAGATTGCGATTTTTTCAACAAGATTAGCTATATCTCTGATCTGATTATTATCAATATTTTACTTCAGTAGTAATAGATCCTGGCCTTTCAAAATATTGAAAGTGGCAGTTGGTGATTAGTCGTTGGTGTGCAGAAGCTTATGATCTTCATCAAAAATATATAAAGCCGAGTGTTAATGACATGTTGGCGCTGACGCTAGCTAAATACGAAGGTTGCCAGTTATTAACGGGTGATAAGGCATTGCGAGATGCTGCTAAAGAATTAAATGTTGAGGTACACGGCACAATATGGTTAGTTGAACAAATGCTTCAAGGTGAAAAAATTACTGTTGATGTTGCGCGTATTGCCTTCCGGCAGATGAAAGATGCTGGTAGCAGGTTGCCGTGGGCAGAGGTCGATAGCATGCTTGAAAGATTAGTTAAAGAATGAATTTGTAATTATAGGGTCAAGTCTGAAGTGTGCCTGCGGCACACTTCAGACTTGACCCCGATTTCTCGTTCATACTATCGCTAAATTATTCTCGCTTGTTAGTAATAAAGCAGAGCCTTCAACAGTTATTTGACAAACGTCTAAATTCAGTAAACACACCGTAACATAGGGCTGTTTTTCAAGATCACTCCACTTTTTAGAATAAGTACTTGTCAAGAAAACTAATGACCCATCATCAGTGAAATCATATAAATCCATTGTCCTAATATGAGGTTGTCCATTACTGACAGTAGAGACCTGACAAAATAACTTATTTTTCGGAAAATCAAACCAACTTTGCAAAAGGTGTTTAAAGTTTTTAGTAAGCATTTCTCACCGTATAATTCTAAATTTAAATAACCATAAGAAAATTATCCAATATTTAAAGAAGTTGCCTTCCGATCTTCGGTAACTGGTTCATCATGAAAAGTTGGTATCCGTGGTGAATCTAGTTCTGCATCTGCGATAGAAGCAACTTGTTTTTGGGTATATTGCTTTTCTTCCAATACAAATACAGAATTTCTATGCGCTCCAAGACGCGATGTTGTCATGGCATAACCAGCAATGCGGTCTTTTACACAATTTTCAATAGATTTATACTGTTTTTGCATGTCGGGATAAGAAATATAAACCGGTGGAAAAACAGAAGAGCAATCTCTGGCATTCATCGCTTCCTCCTTGGACATCAATCTTAATCCCTCTAATCCTAAAATATATTGCTCGAAGCTTAATCTCAATTCTTCTTGTTCGGCTGGTGAAAAAACGGCTTCATTTTTTAAGCGTGCATAAATTCGTTCTCGGATTCTTCCCATATTGAGTGGCACAGGGTAGCGTTCAAATAAGCTAACTTGGCCCATGAGGAATCGTCTAAAGGCTCTGGATTGCAAGACGCTATCCGGTTCAAAAGCCACTTTTTCTTTTGATAAATGCGGTTTGATTTTGGTCTCAAAAATGAATTCAAAAATTGTGTCAACAATCTGTGAATAATCATGCACCTTAACTTGTTGTCCAATCAGAGCATCATGCACATCTGATAGCAAAGGTATATTAGACCTTCTGAATGTATCGCGGCCAACGTTAGCCACCCATTTCTGCAATGAATCTCCATGCTTTTGCATATTGTCAAAATTTGCCCGAGTCCAGGCGTTATCACCAATAAAGAATTTACCAAAGTGGTTTTTATAAGCTTCCAGGCAAGCTATGTTTTCCTCTGTGATTATTCCATCACAACTTAATAATGCCCGCCAGCCAGCGTCATCTCCTAAAAGAGCATAGCGCACATTTGCAGATAATAACGACTTAATAAATGCCATCTTGGCTTCATTTGGCACTTGAACAGGGTCAGGAATATTTTGAGTTCTCTTAATTGCTTCAAATAGGGGATAAATACGCTTATCTACACACGATTTATCAACACCGGATTTCACCAATCCATCTGCATAAAACATATCAGCCAATACCAGCGTGCATGCCTCACTAGCCATACGCCAGGCGCTGTACACATTAAAATGTCCAGCCAAAGGGTTCTCGACATCACAAATTAAATCACAAATCAAATGATGCAATATGTCATGCGTCATAAAAATAGTTTCCTCTGCCTCATCTTTTTTCGCGGTGAGTGGTAAGCCCGAAAATGGAGGAGAAAAATAATTTTTTACAGGCCGACTCCACGAAGCTTTAACGAATAGACCTTCATTGATCATGGCATTACGTAATTTATCAATACCCCATTCTGTCACATGAGGGTTGGATAAGTGTTTTTCAGTTCTGGTAAATGTTGACAGATGAAAATAATTTTCACCAAAATCAATTGGTCGAGTGAGTGATAAATGATGATGTTGTAGCATTTTTAATGCTTTATAACGCAGATAGGTTTCAATGAAGTCGCTGATGGTATGTTGCCTTGCAGATTTTTTTCCATATTGTTGGAAAAATTCTTCGTTAGTAAGCCCTGTTGCCGCATTGACAAAAATTGCATCCCAACCAAAACCATACTTGCAAGCGCTTTTTTTATTGGGTGTGATGTAACCATAAGAACGTTTTTCATAAGTTCGTAAAGTGAAGGCTTGTAATGTTTTATTTTCTGACCATTGCGGTTTATACGCTCTTAATCGAGAAATATGTAAAACACTTTTTAATTTACGTTCAGCTAATTCGTTAACTGGAACATGGGTTAAATCTTCTTGCGGATGGTCAGCACTCATCAAGATGGTTTCTTCACGCAAAATAAAGTGTGGTGAATGCGCTTGGTTCGCCATAATTTGCGTGCACAATGCTTGTAGCGCTTCTTCCGTATCTTGTCCATCAGCAATTGTGCATTGTGTTACATCCATGCCATAGCCATCGCCCAGCTGCGTATCAAATTCTTTAAATTTAGCTGCATTATTGGTTATGACCGTGGTGCGTAGGCTAAGAGACCCACTTTTGGATTTTAATGGTATAGGCTGAAGTGCTGAGACTAAAACCAATTTATCAGGCATTGCTAGCAATGGCGGTTTTATTGATGATGGATTTGCTTCGCGTGAAGAAGAGGCGGGCGCTTTAACTTGCACATGACATTTTTCGAGGGTATCTATCAGTATTGCGGTAGTTTTTTCTATTCCTTGCGAAGTATCAACAGTGAATAAGTCACTATGTTGACGGTAATATTCAGTTACAGGAGTTTGATTTCTGGTGTAAATTGCCAAACGTTCGCGATAAATAGCAATATTATCATCTGGTCGTTGTGCCTGTCCTGCTTGGGTGGCTTGCTTCACACGAGATTCAAATCGGGTCATTAGCTCATGTTCTGTGGCAACAAGGTTAATAACACCGCTAATTGACATCGGAATAGTACCTGACTGTGCATTGAAAGTAGCGAGCGCGTTATCAAATGCAGCTATATTTTCAGTTGTTTTTATTACACCATCTAAGATGACTGTGTGGGATTTTGCATAAGTCTCATGTCCTTCGCCGCCAGGTGCAAAATGCGCTGTCAATAATGCATAAATTGCCTGATCGTCCATGAGCTTGCCTTGTTTCATGCGATCTAGGCTTTCAGCCGCTTTTTTCTCAACTTCATTCAGAGGAGTAAGGTCAGCGATTTTTTGTTGAAGCCGTCTTGCTAAATTCCCCGTGGATACACACATCGCACCGGGTATTTGTTTTACTAGATATTCTGTTTGTGTTGATTTCCCCACGCCCGGCGCCCCAAATAATAAGATAGCTCGTTTTGCTGGTTGATCAACAGAAAAAACATGTCCATAAGTATGTGTTGGCTTAAACATCTCAGGAAAAAAGCCATACAGTGAATCATTTAAAAGCGCGAGGATATTGCGATATTCTAATTCTTTGCCAGATCCTGCGATGTCTGCAACCAGTTTACTTAAATTTCTAATAGAGCCATTAATACCGATTGATACAGTGCCGCTTAATGGAAATAGTGAGTTGCGTTCTTCACGCCAATCTTGCACATTGCCGGAGGATGAAAAGGTTTTTAATACATCTACTATTTGTTGGCGGATAAATTTACTTGCGGTAGCGCCAGTTTGTGTCATGGCGACTAATGTCGGATCATCTTGCGCACTGGTGCGTGCAGACGTTTCACGTGCTAAGTGTACCAAATCACGTTGTACATCCAATTCAAGTTCAGCTTTATGAGAAATACCGAGTGCGTAAATACCAAGCGTATCAGCATGTGCTACAGAAAAATGACCATGCTTTACTGTGACATCATACAGTGCGCGAGCGGTTTTACCTTGAGGATTCATATAGGTATGGAAAGATTGTGCGCCCATTGTGTTACGCAGTCCCTCTCGTATATTTTCTAGCGTAAATGGTTCTGTAGTCACATTTCCCATGCGTAATCTAATCATGCCGGGAGGGGTGTTTTCCAGGCTGACTAAAAAGCTTCCGATGGTGCTGATGGCAACGACAGGTTTCTTGACAATAGTCTTGTCGCTATCCCAAAACTCTACGCCACTACGTATCATTTTTTGTCGTAGTTTATCTTTTGCTGGTATCGCCTCTACCGCTTTTTCAAGTAATGTAATGTCGATAAATGTAATGCCATCAATTTTACGGGTGTATTCCTGTTTCTGCTCTGCTAACTGAATTCGAGAGTCGCTCATCTTTTTTTCCTTAAAATGATATGGTGCTCATTGTAAGGAAGTTATCTACTATTTAAAAACGACTTAACTTACTTTGTGTAGGTCAAAATGGACAAAAAGAAGACGCATGATTTTGCATGGTGGCTCAGGCTAACTTTTTATTCGGACTTCGTAAGATTAATTGGGATGAGTGGAAATAAAACTTCTCATCAGATGAAATTTACTACCGGTGTCGAAGTATGTGGGGCGTCAATCATATTGGCTAAGTAACTTATTGAATTATTTAAAATATATTGTTCATTGGGTGCCAACTTTTTAGATTTGTTTATTTTGTATTTAGTAATTTAGATAATCTTTTTATAGCAATTCGCTTTTCGCGTGCGCGGCCAGAGCGAATTGCATCAAGTAGCGTTAATAAATCATAAAACAAAGGATCAGGATGTTTGCTGATGGATTCTGGAACTGATGAATATAATGGCTTGAGGGCTGCGCCTCTTTCCTCGCCTTCGCCATATGGCCAAACAGGTATGGCCTCGCTACCAATGGAAATATCGCCCTTAAAACTGGATGCCGCATAGCTAGTGCGGATGCCTCGCACTATTTCTCCTGGTTTTGCAGTGAATACATATTTAAGGCCATGAATGAAGAATTCTTCGCATGCTTGAATAATGGGATGTGGTTTAGCGGGTGGTTGGTAGGTGGTTATTAACCCTGCGGTGACTAGTCGTTTAAGGGCGCTATTTATTTGAGAGGGACTTAGGCATAGTTCAAAGGCAATACTGTTTTGAGACCAATTTTCATCGCCCAAACGCGCTATGAGTTTGGTTAAAACAACAATGTCTTGGGGTTTGATAATCATGAGTCGCATCTCTGTATTCCGTATTCCAAATTCTAGAATGAAAGATGTCAATCTCAGCACAAAGAGCTTCTAATGTGATATGTGACTGGAAATTTAAACAAACTCATTATATCAATATGTTAGCTAGTATACGCGTGGAGTCAGGCATGATAAGAGGCTTCATAATATAATCTTATCGCATTCTATATTCTAGAATTATGAATATAAGATTTATTGATATAATGTATCCCCCGATTGGGTATTGCTGGAAGAAAGCTAATAAAAAAGGCCTTTATTCGGCGGCGGGAATGGAGTTGGTTGGCTAGTTTATTGATTTAATACATTTTTGATTATGTGAATTTTGTGACACACCCCAAAATATACCCCTGAAAAAACCGTCCTGAAAAATCAATTGAACCCGCGTCCCACTATGTTCCCTGTTCGCGAACAACGAACATTTTACATTCGTGATTCGCGAATTGCGAATGGATTATTTCGCCAAATATGGACAATTTAGGTATTCCAGATTCTAGAATATGGAATGGTTTTAATATTGGTGATGTTTTTGAATTTTTTACCTGAAAAAACCTATTAACCACATCCAAAATTTCTCCAGCCCCTTTGCTATGATTTTTGCTAACCAGCCTACGCTGCGATTGCCCGATTTGGATAAATTATTAATACCAATATTATTTTGAGTCAGAGTCTTTCCTGCTTGCAGGAGGCCGCTATTATTGCCTTGTACTGTTATGTTGTAATTATTCACCTCTGCATTTCTTTCATTTTTTATCCGACGCTCAGAATGCTGGGCGGCAGCCCTTAAGAACATGCTATATGCAACGTCTGTTCCTCGCTGCGCCTGATATGCGCTACTAATTTGGTTGTTAGAGAGGTTTTGGAAATCTGTGTGACAACTTAAACATAATGTTGTTCCGTCAATCACCCTAATAGCATTGTTGGAACAGTGACAACATTTCATAGGCATATCCTTTAATCATTAAAGTTTAGGCCTTGAAAACCAGAACTCTCTAACTTCTTTAGGCTCTAGTCTAAACGGCTTGTAATATTTTTTGTTGATCAAATCGCAAAGGGGGAAAATAAGGTTATCAATAACGCGCCAATTAACATCTAGCATGCTGTCTTCGCTAATGTTTCTTCGAGTGAATCCTATCTCATACTCACCGTATTCCACTCGGTTGCAATAGATGTCGCCTATCATAGCTTTCTCGCTAAAAACAGGAATGAAATTAACTTTTCCTGTTGCGAGGAGTGGGATTTGATCAAAAATTTGCTTTCGATTTGAGATGCCCCTCATATAATCTCCTGTCTGTAATCATTTCTGGGGTCAGATTCTACTATCTTTTTATTTACTTGTAACTAGTAGTATTTGATAATACTCAACCAGCAAATGAAGGATTGAGGTCATTATGAACCCAGTTGAAAAATGGTTATCAGTAGAAGAAATTGCTGGTCATTTAAAGATCAGCAAGGAAACCGTTTATCGTTGGCTTGAGAAGGGCAGGATTCCGGCTCATCGGGTTGGTAAGCAATGGCGTTTTAAGCCAAGTGAAGTCGATGAGTGGGTAAAATCAGGGAATGCATCTGAAGAGCGAGCACAAACACATGAATAGTAACCACCGAAAACAATTACAAGAAAAGCTCTGGGCATCTGCACAGCAACTTCGTGCCAATGGTAGTTTAAAACTTAATGAAATTTCTGAGCCTATCCTCGGACTTATTTTTTTGAAATTTGCGGACGTACGTTTTAAGCGAGTTAAAAAAAATATTGTTGCTGAACAATCTGCTACTTATTCTGTTCGTAGTCGTCCGGTCACGCCGGATCATTATAAAGCACAGGGGGTGCTCTATATTCCTGAGCGTTCAACTTATTCCTATCTGATGAATTTGTCTGAAGGTGAAAATTTAGGTAAGGCCATTAATGAGGCAATGAAGACTATAGAAGAACAAAATCGTGAGCTTGCGGGTATTTTACCGCAGAATTATACCGCCATCGCGAAGAGTGCAGACGAAAACAATAGAATTCTTATTACCTTGCTGAAAAACTTCAATCAAATTCCTGATGATATTGAAGGTGATGCATTTGGTGAAATTTATGAATATTTCCTTGGTGAATTCGCCCGTGCAGAAGGACAAAAAGGTGGTGAATTTTTTACGCCACAACCTATAGTTAAGCTCCTAGTCGAAATTCTCGAACCCTATCACGGTAAAATCTATGATCCAGCATGCGGCAGTGGTGGCATGTTCGTACACTCCGCACGTTTTGTCCAAGAGCATATGACAGGTGGAAAAAATGTCATGGCGGGAGTAGGTATTTACGGGCAAGAAAAAGGTGAGAGCAATTTGCGTGTTGCTAAAATGAACTTAGCAATTCACGGTCTTTCAGGAAAAATTGAGCTTGCTAACTCGTTTTATGAAGATATGCATGACAGTCTTGGTAAATTTGATTTTGTTCTAGCAAATCCGCCATTTAACGTTAAAGGTAAAGATAAAAATCAACAAATGATTATTGATCCGGCGCGGTTGCATGGTGATAAGCGTTATGTTTATGGGTTGCCGCTGACAGGGAAAAATGAAATTAGCAATGCAAACTATCTTTGGATGCAAATGTTTGCTAGTGCGTTGTCGCCAAAGGGACGCGCAGGTTTTGTCATGGCAAATTCAGCAAGTGATGCTGGTAATGCTGAGAAAGAAATCCGCAAAAAAATGGTTGAGCAAGGCTTTGTTGATGTGGTGATCTCCGTTGGCACCAACATGTTTCTCAACGCCACACTGTCTTGCACATTATGGTTTTTTGACAAAAGTAAAATAAACACTCCTAGACAAAACCAGATTCTTTTGATTAATGCACAAGATATTTTTACCGTAATTGACCGTGCTCATAACACTTGGACAGATGAGCAAATCCAAGAGATTGCATCGATTGTTCGTCGTTATCGACAAGAAGAAGATGCTGGAAAATATGAAGATACTAAAGGTCGATGCAAAGTTGTGACCTTAGATGATGTTCGTGCAAATGATTATTCTCTCAACCCAGGACGATACATAGAAATCATTGAAAATGAAATGGATGATGTGAATTTTGATGCGCGTATGCATGAGCTGATGGCTGAATTCACAAGTCTTACTTCTGAAGCGCATCAGTTAGAGCGAAAAATTATAGATGATTGGAAAAAAATTCTATGAAAAAAAAGAATTCAGATATTATTCCTAACAATAGCTTCACGGAATTTCTACTCTACACTACTTCAAATGGTAAAGTAAAAGTTGAGATATTTTTACGCGATGAAAACATTTGGCTTACTCAAGCAAGAATCGGCGAGCTTTTCGGAGTTGATCGGACTGCTGTCACCAAGCATTTGCAAAACATTTATTCCGAAGGTGAGCTGGACAAAAATCGAACTTGTGCCAAAATAGCACAAGTTCAAAATGAAGGCAATCGAGCAGTATCTAGAGAAATTGAATACTATAATTTAGATGCAATTCTGTCTGTCGGTTATCGGGTGAGTAGTTCTCAGGCAACGCATTTCCGTATTTGGGCAACTGAAAGACTAAAGGAATACATTATCAAAGGCTTCACCATGGATGATGAGCGCCTTAAAAATCCGCGCAGCATTTTTGGCAAAGACTATTTTGAGGAGCAGCTTGCTCGTATACGAGATATTCGTTCGAGTGAAAGACGTATGTATCAAAAAATTACAGATATATATGCACAATGTAGCGCAGATTATTCTTCAGATAGTGACATTACTAAGCAATTTTTTGCAACAGTGCAAAACAAACTGCATTTTGCTATGACTGGCAAAACTGCCGCAGAGATCATCCATCAGAGGGCGGATAGTGCCAAACCAAATATGGGTCTTACAGTTTGGAAAAATGCACCAGATGGTGCCATACGAGAGTCGGATGTCGTTATTGCAAAAAATTACCTGAATGAAAAAGAGCTTGATCACTTAAATAGAATCGTAACGATGTACCTTGATTTTGCAGAGATGCAGGCTGATCGCGGCATTATGATGTATATGAAAGACTGGGTGTCAAAGTTGGATGCCTTCCTAAAATTTAACGAGCGCGAAATATTAACCGATTCCGGGAAAATAAGCCAAGAAGTTGCGCATGCGCTTGCAATGAAAGAATATGAAATTTATAAGAAAGAACAAGATAAATTGTATGAAAGTGATTTTGATCGGGAAGTTAAAAAAATTTTGAATAAATCAAAAAAAATTAATCAATCAGATTTTAAAAAAAAGGGAAAAAATGATGATTGATAAGTGGCAAAACATTCGGTTAAAAGACATGACTACTAAAATTGGTAGCGGTGCAACGCCTCGTGGCGGCCAGGATAGCTATAAAGTTGCTGGAACACCATTGATTAGAAGTTTGAATATTTATGATCTATCATTTAATTATGAAAACTTAGCATTTATTGACGATAAACAAGCAAAAAAATTGTCTAATGTGGAAGTGCTTAAAGATGATGTTCTGCTAAATATCACTGGTGCTTCTGTTTGCAGGTGTGCGTCTGTTCCAAATAATCTAGTTCCCGCAAGAGTTAATCAGCATGTGTCAATCATTCGGGCCGATGGAGTAAAGTTAAATGGCAAATATTTAAAGTACGTGTTGGTTTGCCCTTCCTATAAAGATTATCTGTATAGCATTGCTACTACTGGTGCAACTAGAGAAGCACTAACTAAATCTGATATTGAAAATTTGGAGATAAAAGTACCTTCCATTAATTTGCAATCACAAATTGTATCTATTCTTTCTGCCTATGATGATCTAATCGAGAACAACGAAAAACGCATCAAAGTGCTAGAAGAAATTGCGCAACGTCTCTATACCGAGTGGTTTGTTCATTTCCGATTTCCTGGGTATGAGAAATTGAAAATGGTTGATGGTGTGGCAGAGTATGAGGTGATTCCAGAGGGATGGGAGCTTAAAAAGCTAGGTGAGGTCATAGATCTTATCTATGGGAAAGCACTTACGGCCGATGATCGTTGTTCAGGTGGTATCCCTGTATATGGGTCAAGTGGAATTGTTGGGACTCACAATGAGAGACTTGTATCTGGCCCCGGCATAGTTGTTGGACGGAAAGGAAACGTGGGTACCGTTTTCTGGGTACGTAAAGATTTTTATGCAATTGACACAACTTATTATGTTCGGTCTTCTTTAGATTTCCATTTTGTATATTTTTTGCTTAAAATGCAGAACTTTATAAGCAGTGATGTTGCTGTACCTGGATTAAGTAGAAATCAAGCATATGGTATTGAGGTTATTATTCCAGGAAAAAAAGTTATAGAAATGTTTGTCGATCTAGTAGCTCCGTATTTTAAACAAGTGGATATTCTTCGAGATAACAATATGAAATTAGTACAAACCCGCGATCTTTTGATTGCGCAGTTAGTGACAGGAAAGCGGGAGATAAAAATAATATGAATTATAAGAAATTTACAATAAAAGATTTTCGCTGTTTTTCAATGGAACAAGCGCTTCATTTTGGTATGCCACTGGAAAACAAAATGGGATCAGGCATTACCTATGTAGTCGGTGCAAATAATTCTGGAAAAACAACTCTTATTGAAGGGTTATGGATAAATGAAAATCAAAAAATAAAAGCATCTGAAAAAAAATCAAGTCTGGGCCCCGAGTTTTGTTTGTATGATATCAATGATAATGTAACACGGAAAGTTAGTTTGATAAGAGCGGGATCATATACTTTAAAAGAAGATCCAAAAACTGCCATAGAGAATTTATTTGAAGTGGTTACTTCAAGAAGGCATTGGCAATCAAGTGCAAATACCAATAATACTAGCAATCAAATTCTTGATGCAACAATAAGTGGAAATAATCCACGTACTCAGCAGGATGTTCCTACGGCGAGTATATTAAAAGATATTGAGAAGGATAATACCAAATATTATGAATTTACAAATCTTGTAAAAGGCATTATTCCTGAATTTACTCAATGGGCTGTTGCTTATGAAGATCATGAATATATTGAATATACTTCCAGTGATGGCGTCAAGCACAAAACAGATTTTTTGGGTGATGGGGTTATTTCCGTTATAAGAATACTTGCTCATCTTTTTGAGCCAAGATCATCAGGCTTGATTATTGATGAACCTGAGCTTTCTCTGCATCCACTGGCACAAAAAAAACTTATCAAGCTAATTGCAAAGTACGCACAAAGAAGGCAAATCATTATTTCTACTCATAGCCCATATTTTGTTAGTTGGGAATATATCAAAAATGGCGCAGTCCTTAATCGTGTTTCAAAAATTGGTGATACTAGCTCTGAAATCCATACGATTAAGGAGTTTGAAAAATATGCCAAACTTGTTAATGGCGCTAATTGGCAGCAACCATACTTAATGGATATAGTCTCGAAAGAAATTTTCTTCCAGGAAAATATTTTATTTGTTGAAGGGCAAGAGGATGTCGGTCTTTTGCAAAATGAGTTTGCTGATAAAGACATTAATTTTTTTGGATATGGTGTGCGAGGATATCAAAACTTTGAATTTGCGCTACAGTTAGCGAATGATTTAGGAATTGAAAAAGCATGTGTACTGATTGATTCACCATCCGATCTTGATGAAACACCAAATGAGAATACTGTAAAAGAAAGTTTAGAAAAGAAGCTAGGAAAAAAATATAAAGTTGTTCAATGGGATCGGACAGATATACGTGATAAGCCACTTTCAACTAAGATTCCAAAGGCGAAAACTGGATATTTTAGTAAAGATGGTATAAAAAAAGAAAGTAATGAGCTTGGTGATTTTCAGAGTAAAATTAATGCGATAAAGGAATATTTTGATTTGATATTACCTATAAAAACTGAAGGCATTAATTAAGAAGGGTGAAAATGAAGGTAATAGAGAAAATAAAACAAATATTTTATGGTTTTTATGCCAAAGGAATTTATATAAATTTCCTCATGCATGTTAAACAAAATCAGGAAAATGAGGGCGATAGATATCGTAATAATTATTCATTAATATTAAAAGATGCGCTAATTAATGAATTTAATTATAAGGAATATGATATAAATCTGGCAAAGCAATATTTGATTCATGGCGGGTATATTGGCGAGTCAAAGAATGTGACATTTCTTTATGTCACAGACGAGGGCGAGAAATTTTTCCAAGATTATTATCGTTTTCGACTGTTAGGGAAGTTAGGCAAGTTAACAAGTATATTTAATAAAAACTTTGTAGTTATTTTTTCTGTGCTTTCATTACTTATTTCAATTTCAAGCTTGTCTGTTAGCTTATTTAATAATTTGCATAAAAATCATTCTGAAATTCAAGCGATCGAGAAATAACATGAATCCATTTACAGAATCCAGTCTAGTCGAATTCACATCCATCAGTCTTATTAAAGAATTATGGCATGATAACATATGCCATATTAATGCATATTCAGACATCGAAGATGCAAAATTAGGCCGCGAACATCGTAGTGAAGTTGTTCTCAAGAAATTTTTGAAACCAGTGCTTATTAAGATTAATCCATCTATTCCCGAGGAAGCTATCGATCAAGCTATAGATCAGCTTGTGCGAGACCGTTCGCATCTTTCTCTTGTGAATGCAAATCACGAAATCTACAAACTTCTAAAAGGTGGTGCAACTGTTAATGTCGTTAAAGCTAACGGTTCAAGCGAACCTGAAATAGTGATATTTTTTGATTTCAATAATCCAGCGAATAATAATTTTTTGTGTGTTTCTCAGTTATGGGTTGTGGGCGACATGTATACTCGTCGCCCTGATGTAGTTCTATTTGTTAATGGTATTCCATTAATTTTCCTTGAACTCAAAGCCTCTCATAAAAGCCTAGTGGACGCCTACCAAGATAATTTACGTGATTACAAAGACACCATTCCTAAGTTATTTTGGTACAACATGGGAATCATTATTTCAAATGGTATTGAAAATAAATTTGGTTCACTCACCTCGCCTTATGAATATTTTAATGATTGGAAAAAAGTAGCGAGTGAAAATGAAGACTCTAAGTCTGACCTTGCTACCATGATTAATGGAGTTTGTGACCAATCACGGTTATTAGATATTTTCGAAAACTTTATTTTGTTTGATGAGTCTAAGGCGATAACAAAAAAAATTGTTCCGCGTTATTTTCAATATTATGGCGTCAATCGTGCATTTGAAAAAGTAATTAATCGTAGAGACAATGCGGGTAAGCTAGGTGTTTTCTGGCATACGCAAGGCTCGGGCAAGTCATATTCAATGGTGTACTTGTCGCAAAAGGTTTTGCGAAAACTGCAAGGAAATTTTACTTTTGTGATCGTGACTGATCGCACAGAGCTTGACCGACAAGCCTATAAGAATTTTGCTACTGTTGGGGCTGTGTATGAGAAAGAGGTTCACGCTGAAAGTATTGCTCATTTGCACGAGTTGCTGTCAGAGGATCATCGTCAAATCTTTACCACGATTCAAAAATTCCAAAATATTGATAGTACAATCTCAGATCGTGATGACATTATCATAATGACCGATGAAGCTCATCGCACTCAATATGATCGTATGGCAAGAAACATGCGTAAAGCGCTGCCTCATGCCTCATTTATTGGCTTTACCGGAACGCCTTTGATGGCTAAAGGTGAAGAAAAAACACGTGAAACTTTCGGCGAGTATGTCTCAATTTATAATTTTGGCCAATCTGTTACAGATGGTGCCACCGTGCCGCTTTACTACGAAAATCGCGTACCAAGACTGCAAAATGTGAATGAAAAACTAGAACAAGATTTGGCAAGCGTGATGGATTTTTATGATTTGAACGATGAAGAAGAGGAACGACTTGAACAGGAGTTCTCGACATTTTATCAATTAGTCACTCGCGAAGATCGTCTTGATACTATTGCGCGAGATATTGTGAAACATTTTGTTGGTCGTGGCTATAACGGAAAGGCAATGGTAGTTTCCGTTGATAAAAAAACAGCAGTGCGTATGTATGTCAAAGTTAAGGCTGAATGGGAACGCTATATCGGCAAGCTTCGCATGGATCTTTCTCGCACAACAGACGAGCGAGAGCGGGGTAAGATTGAGGCGCAGCTAGAAAAGCATGAAAATGTTGATATGGCAGTTGTTGTTAGCCAAGGCCAAAATGAAATTGCCGATCTTGAGCCATTTGATATCGATATGAAACCACTTCGTGCTCGTATGCAGAAGAAAGAGCCAAGTTTGGAGGAGACGTTTAAAGATCCAGAAAGCGATTTACGCATTGTTTTTGTTTGTGCTATGTGGCTGACAGGCTTTGATGTTCCTAACCTCTCGACACTTTATCTCGATAAACCACTTAAAAATCATACCTTAATGCAAACCATTGCACGTGCTAACCGCGTGGCTGTGGGTAAAATGAATGGCTTGATCGTAGATTATATCGGTGTGTTTAAAAATATTGAACGTGCATTAGCGCTTTATGCATCTAGCGGTATTAAAAATGATGAAATAATTCGAAGCAAAGCAGAGCTTGTTGGTGAAATTGAAACTTTGTTGCAAACCGTAAAAAAATTCTTAAATGGCGAAAACGTTGATCTGTCTGCGCTACTAAGTGCGCCTAATGAAGAGAAGTTACGGTTACTTGAATGTTATGCCAACATTCTTGTGGGTAATTTAGAGAAGAAAAAAGCATTTTTAAATTTAGCTAGTGATCTTCAGCATGCTTATCAGTCAGTACTGCCCGATCCTGCCGCTGATGATTATTATCATGAAGTAACGGCAGTACGTGTGATTGCTTCGCGTATACGCGATGTGGGTGCGATGAGTATTGATGTTTCTCAAGTAAAGCAAGATTTAGAAGACCTGCTCGACAAATCTATTCAAGCTGGCGAGTATGTCATTTCTCCTAATAGGAAAATTAAAGATTTAAGTGCGCTCGATGCTAATGCATTACATGATTTTTTTGCAAGTATTGAAAACAAAAATATGCAAGTAGAAAGCTTGCGAGCGGAGTTAGAAGAAAAAATTATTGATATGGTTAAGCGCAATAAGATGCGCGCAAAATTTATGGATCGCCTAAGCGCATTATTGCAGAAGTACAATAGTGGTGCTCATGATATTGATCAGGTTTTTGATGATTTAATTGATTTGGCAAAAAGCCTAAATGAAGAAGAGCAACGAGCAGCTAAAGAAAACTTAAGCGAAGAAGAGTTGGCAATTTTTGATCTTTTATTGAAAGAAAATATAAATCCTAAAGAAGTCGATAAGATTCGTGTTGTGGCACGGGATTTGCTAAAGAAATTGAAAGAAGAAAAGCTTGTGTCAGAGTGGCGAGAGTGGGAAGCAACACGTGCAGGGGTGAAAACTACTATTTTTGACGTTTTATATTCTGAGCTTCCTGAGCCAACTTTCTCAGAGCAAGAGTGCGAAAGTAAAGGGTTAGAGGTATATAATTTTGTGTATCAACATTACCAAGATGCGACGCACTTTGTATCTTAAAATTTCAGAGGAGCAGTAGAACAGTGAAAAATTACTATCGCATAATGCTTGGGCAAAAGAGTATCTATGCAAAACAAGCATATGAGGGTAACTACATTGGTGCTGATTTTGGTATAAGTAATGATCTTGTTAGTTATCTCTCAGATAGACGAGAGTTTAGCAAAAAATTTATTCCCCAACTTTTAGAGCGTCATCCAGACAAAACAAAAGTTTCAGCGGGTCTTGCTTGTGGCATGCTCTGGACGATTGCCAAGGGGGTGCAGCAAGGCGATATCGTACTATGCCCAGATGGACAAGGTGGTTATTACGTTGGAGAGGTAGCTGGGGCTTATGAATATCACAAAGATCAAATTCTTCCGCATCGCCGTGCTATGCGCTGGTTCCCCCGCGTAATTTCACGTGATGAAATGAGCGAATCACTCAAAAATTCTGCTGGTTCAATTGGTACAGTAAGCAATATTTCAAAGTATGCTGCTGAAATTGATGTGTTGATATCCGGCATGCGATCAACGCCAATAATTTCGACCGATGAAACAATAGAAAACCCCAGTGAATTTGCTCTTGAAAAGCATTTGGAAGATTTTTTGGTTCAAAACTGGAAATCAACCGAGCTTGGCAAACAATATGATATTTATGAGGATGAGGGTGAAATTGTCGGTCAACAATATCCAAGCGATACTGGGCAAATCGATATTCTCGCAAGGAGCAAGGATAAGAAAACTATCGTTGTTATAGAGTTAAAAAAAGGGCGTGCCAGTGATGTGGTAGTTGGGCAAGTGCAACGTTATATGGGTTTCGTTAAAGAAGAATTAGCTGAAGCTGATCAATCTGTAAGAGGAATAATTATTGCGTTTGAAGATGATGTGAAAATTAAAAGGGCGCTTGCTGTTGCACCTAATATTGAATTTTATACGTATAAAATCAATTTTAAATTGGAAAAGAAATAGATGCTAACTATTGAGCAGGTATTATGACGGCTTACTATAAACCTCAGCGGACTCGCAATATTTTTGATCCTACGGCATCTAAGCGTTATAAAATCAGCCGCAGCAAGCTTGATTTGTTTATTAGATGTCCTCGTTGTTTCTATATGGATCGTCGTTTAGGTGTAGGGCAACCGCCAGGATATCCGTTTAATTTGAATAGCGCTGTGGATGCCTTATTGAAAAAGGAATTTGATTATTACCGCCAAAGGCAAGAACCGCATCCTCTGTTGATTGAGAACGGTATTGAGGCAATCCCTTTCCTGCACTCCCAGCTTGACGAATGGCGTGACTCTTTGCATCACGGCATACAATTTCAGATTCCTAATACGAATATTGTCGTGACTGGGGGTGTTGATGATGTATGGATTAATACGGTCACTCAAGAGTTGATTATTGTTGATTACAAGGCAACTTCAAAGTTGGGGGAGGTTTCGCTAGATGCTGAGTGGCAGATTGGGTATAAGAGGCAGGCCGAGGTGTATCAATGGCTTTTTCGTCAAAATGGATTCAGCGTTTCGGATGTTGCCTATTTTGTTTATTGCAATGGCCGCACAGACCCTCATCGCTTTGACAAACAGCTCTTGTTCAATATTTCTGTAATCCCTTATGTTGGTAGTAGTGAATGGGTGGAACCTTCTATTCGTAAAGCATATGAGTGCTTATGTTTGAACGAGATACCACCACATGCAGATGATTGCGATTTTTGCCAGTATACATTGGCGTTAAATAATATTGTTACTCGTGGCGATTCTAAATAAGTATATTTAATTCGGTGTATACCGTTGCCAAATGTAAAACAATTTCTGTTTTACATAATCCGTAAATTCTCTAGTAGAGTCTACTTCAAGCCTTAAATACTCATCGTATTGAGAGGCTAATTCTGGTGATATTTTTAGCCATTCAATAACATGATCGTAATTTAATTTATTTTCACAGCAAAATTCAGACAATGCTTGATAAACAGATTTTAAATTAGAAACGTGTTCTGTTTTTGCATTGCAAAATTTTTCTAAATTATCATCATTCTCATGTTGAGGATATTCGTTTAAAAAAGTAAACATTGCAATATATGCTTCGCACAAAATAATTTTGTTGTAACTGAAGTCACACATTTCTGAAAATTGAGTGACAACCCAGACTAACCCCTCGATTGATCCAATATATTCAGCATCTATCATCGTATAGTGTTTGCGTGGACATGTTCTTTTTAGACGTGAAATTTCATTTTCGTCACCACGAGAGAATGCGGCAAGAGCTAAATTCACACGTTCTTTGGCGGTGAGTTGACTGTAGTTTTTATCAGTAATATTAAGCATGTTTTTTCTCCTGTTTTCTAAGGTTAAGTAAAAATTCAATTTCAGTGACTCGTTCGGTTAGCACGCTAGCTTCAATGTTTTTACGTTGAGCTGATATTACATCTAGAAATACTTTACCTTGCTCGGGGGTGATTTCATTGTTTGAAATAGCCCTTATCAAATCAGCGCCCACTTCAAGTAATGTGTCGGCTTGAGTAAAGTCTTTATTAGGAAGACTTACATCAAGTGTGTCGTCGATTGGTTTTGCAGGTAGCATTCTCTCAAGAAAAAGCTTGAGCATGGCTTCGTTACCATTTAAAGCCATTTCAATGGCTTGATTAATGAGCTTTTCTTTATGAGGTAGCACTAATGTGTTAAATAATTTTTGACGATGACCAGTGTTGACTGGCCTACCTCGGGCATTGCCACTGGAGCCTTGTTGGAATGGCATTTTAATCTCCCATTGTTTTTAACAATAAATAACAATCAAATATCATCGAAGGCCGCCAAAGTTATTAGTGACTATCTTGGCGGTCTTCGTGTTCATTGGATGGATTTTTGGGTAAATGCCAGAGCCATCCTTCTTCAAATCCAATTTTTTTAGATATCACGCCGAGATCAGCTTTTACTCGTTCAATGGTTCGTAAAGAATAACCGGCGTCTTGTATCATGCTGATGACATCGGCTGAGTTCTTGGAACCAGTTGATAGTAGTTCTTTCATCATTTCTTTTGCTTCGTCGCGAGCAGTTTTTTTGGGCGGATTTGCTTGAAGCCGAAGGATTTCATCGGCAGTTTTTGTGATTGCACCATCTACCCATTGGATTCTTGATGTTTCAATCGCATCATCTACAAGAACTGGCTCAATATAAAATACAAGCCCAGTTTTATCATTGCCAATATTGTTTTTTAGAGGCAGAAAATAACGCCTATTTTCGTCGTCAGGATCTTTCATAACGGCAAACGCAGCTCTCGCTGCTGCGACAAAACCAATGCTGCCCAGCACACGCAATAAGGCTTCAGGTGAGCCACTTTTGTTGTGGTGTGAGATGCAGATGATTGCAACTTGGTATTTCTCAGCTAATTTTGAAAGTGGGCTTAAAACAGATCGCACTTGACCGTTTTTATGATCATCAATGTCCCCTAAGTATGCAGAAATTGGATCGATAAAAATTGCTGCTACATCTCCATATGTTAGAAGAAACTTTTCTAATGCAGAGATATCTGTGCTTAAGTTAAATTGTTGGTCTTGTTTGTTGTTCTTCTGTACTGACTCAATAATACTTACTTTAGTTAAATTTGCATTTGCAGCTTTTAAGCGTGGAACTATGGTGTCTGCCGCATCATCTTCTGCGCTGAGAATAATTACATTTCCGCCGATGCACTCTGTTTTATCAGCAAAAGTACCACTATTTGTAATGACTCCTGTTATGTACGCGATAAGTTGTGACTTTCCAAGACCTGGATTACCAGAAAGCATAGTGATTTTCCCGCGTGCAATACGATCAGGCCAAAGCCAATTAATTTTCTTCATTTCAATTTCAGATGCTTGCCGATGTATGATAATATTTTGGTGTGTGGATTTAGATGATATGCCAGCTCTCACTGCGGAAACAGTTCGAGAGCTGGTTGGTTTGGTGGTTTTCTTCATGTCACTTCCTCCCCTGAGTTTGGAGGGCATGACGACTTTGTTTAACGCGCTCTTCCAAATAATCAAAAATTTCTTGTTCGACCCATATCACTGATCTTTTGCCAAGGAGAACGGGTTGGGGAAAGCGATTCGCCGCAATTTCTTGATAAAGCCATGAACGTGAAGCGCCGGTGATTTCTAAGACCTTGGGAAGTCTTATACCTTTGATAGACATACTTGTACCTCTTGGTTAGTTGTTGAATACAGCTAATTCTAAAGAGGTACTATTTGAATGACATGTGCAAAACCCTAGGGGGTTTTGTAGACAGGCTGATTACTTTCTAAGGCTGCTACAACTCTGCTTTTTCATAAATTTGTTGAAGCTCTTCTTTGTGATCGTAATACCATCGTTGTATTTGTTCTTCTAAAGCTTTCTTCTCGTTGTCACCGGTAGTTTCGCTAATAATTTTTTTCCATGCAGGATACTGATCAATATTTTTTGCAATTTCATTTATCATTTCCACAGCACTTTCGCAGGCTTCTCTGACGGGTACTCCTTGTTCATCGTGTAACTCATAAACAAGATGTGCGACAAGGCGTTTTTGTCTGTAGCCAATTTTTGACGGCCTTCCAGGTTTTGTTAAGCCCAATGCATGGTTAGCATTTTCTCCGGCAACTATTCTTAAAAGGCACCGTGATAAGTAATCTCTGACATAATTTGGGATTTCAAGGGGCTTTCCAGTTATCGAACTTATTTTTTCGCTTGATAGGACTTCAGCAATTGAATGAAGGACATCTCTACCTTCAAAAGTTTCGCCTTTTTCTACACGGTTAATACAGTTTTGAAGATTTTCCCATAATAATGATTCAGTAACTTTGTTTTTATCTCTCATCTAAATTTTCCTTGTTTGATGGTCTAACGTTAAGCTACAACTTGTTCAAATTTCCCCAAAATCAAATTGCCTGAGACAAGTGAATCTAAATAATTTGCCCACTCTTGCATCATCTTTCTGCGTTCGGGAAGATACTCTGCATAATTGTAAGCAGCGCGAATGTTGTTACGTTCTGCATGTGCGAGCTGTCTTTCAATTGCATCACGATTCCAGCCTTGTTCGTTGAGGATTGTGCAAGCCATTGAACGAAAGCCGTGGCCAGTCATTTCATCGGAGGTATAACCAAGACGACGAAGAGCGCCTGTAACGGTATTTTCTGACATAGGACGTTTGGGGGTGCGGACTCCTGGGAAAACATATTTGCCTTCGCCAGTCAGGACGTGCAGTTCACGTAGTATGGTAATAGCTTGAGTACAAATCGGTACAATGTGTATTGAGCGCATTTTCATTTTAGATGCTGGAATTCTCCACTCAGCATTTTCAAGGTCAAACTCAGACCACTCAGCTTTGCGTAGTTCGCCAGGTCTAACGAAAAAGAGTGGGGCAAGTCGCAGCGCACATTTAGTGACGAAGAAGCCTTCATAAGAATTAATTGCACGTAAGAGATCACCAATAGCTTTAGGATCGGTGATGCTGGCATGGTGACGTTGTTGGACGGGTTTTAAAGCGCCTCGCAAATGAGGAGATGGATCGTTCTCAGCATATCCGGCTGCAATGGCATAACGAAAAATTTGGCCGAAATTCTGGTGAGTTCTATGAGCTGTTTCTATCGCACCTCTGTTTTCGATGCGTTGTAGCACACTTAATATTTCAGGTGCTGATATTTCAGTAATAGGGCGTTTGCCAATCCAAGGAAAAACATCTTTTTCAAGACGCCGAATAATTCTATCACCATGACTATCAACCCATTGTGCAGAATTCTTTTGATACCATTCGCGAGCAACCATTTCAAATGTGTTTTGTGCTGCTAATTTTATGGCGCGTTTCTTACTCTGCTTTTCAGCGCCTGGATCTTTGTCATTGGCTAACAGTTTGCGGGCTTCATGGGCTTTGTCACGAGCGTCTGCCAAAGAGATGTCTGGATAGATTCCGATGGCTAACGATTTTTCACGATCTGCGATGCGATATCTAAAACGCCAATACTTCGAACCTGTGGGGGTAATGACAAGAAATAAGCCTCTACCATCAGCGACTTTGTACTGTCTATCTCGCCCTTTCAGGCTGCGAACTTTGATATCGGTCAATGACAACTGGGGTATCTCCAAAACTTATTTCAAGATTCTGGATCATACCCAAAGAAATACCCCACTTCAATACTGGATGACTGGGGTATGTGCTGGACTTTACTGGATGATTATTGATGTTAATTTAATTTTATTTCAAGGGCTTATGGACTCTATTGGATTCCCTTGGAACTGTTATTGGTGGAGGCGGCGGGAATCGAACCCGCGTCCGCAAGTCCTCTACCTTTGGATCTACATGTTTAGCCTTATCATTTAATTTCGCAGCATACCCCCTGACAGGCAAGGTGATATGAAACTAGCCCTAAGGGTTTTAATAATTTCATCTCGGGCAGATAAAATTACGATCTTATGTAATATGACACCTCTATTTACTTGCGTAAATCCGGTCGCATAAGCACAACCGGTGAGATGACGTTATGCTACCTTACTAGGCAGCAACAGCAACCGCGCCGGCATCGGCGAAGGAACTGTCATTAACGTAGTTGCGTTTTTTGTTTGCAACTATAAGTTTGCAACTTTTTTTACGAGGTTAGTTACCTCCTCGACATGCCCCTCAAGCTTTGCAACCCACGTCGAAGCCAGGTCGCCCCCATATTTAAGTATACTATATAAAATAGTAAAAAGCGGCTAAATATTAACCATTAAGTCGCTGTATAGCAAGGCTTTTTGTCAAAACTTTAAAAAAAAACAATATTAAACACCGGGTTTTAACGTCTACACGTAGGGCTACCTTGCTCATTTTCCCCTTTGTTTGGCATTAAAGCCGATCTTACATAATCATATATCGCCTGCGAGCTAGCCATTTTTGCTGCGGTTAACAATGTCCCCCAGCCCACATTAAATCGATGTGCAAAAAAACCTGTTTTCCCCAGCGCTTTTTTGGGTTTTTGTTTCGCTTCATCCCATATCTGAGTCATGATAGCTTTCGTTGTCGGTGGATGCTTGTCTGCTGGTGCTTTATATTTTTCATTGCGAGTAAAATTAAACGGTCCACCTAAAACAGTACCAGTCGCCGCCCCTGCCAAGTCACACAGAAAGCCAGCATTAAATGTTGCTTTACCTTTTTCGTCCGTACCATGAGGCACAAAATGCGCTCGCAATGCCCCGCGAGTGACTTCATATGCGGCTGAACCAAAAATCTCCCGAAGAATGCCGTCACTCGTGCCGCGCATGAAAGGTTCAAAGCCACCGGCTTTCCACATATCGCGCACACTACGAAGAAATCCTCCTTTACACGGATCCCAAGAATGATATTTCGCAGCAGAAAAAGGATTGGAAATAATGCCATTCACGCTACCCGCTACCACGCCATTGATAAAAGCAATCTGGTTCTTCGAGAAGTTATATTCGCAACTGAGTTGTTCATCGTATCTATCTCGCATGATCCCTTGAAAAATATAATAGGTATTACCAAACGTCATTTTTTGAGTAGCGCTAGCCATAACACATTTGTAAGGTTTGGCAAAATTAGCCCGAGTAAAAAAAGGTTTTTTCTGTGTGGTTGCATGGTAAAGCGCTTTATCAAAAGGATGCGTGACGGCAGTGACGACGGTGGTATTGACGAAGGCGCAAATAGGATAAACATATAAAGAAGAATGTATTTTAGATTTAGCAGGCTCGCTCGAGGCGGCAGGGGGGTTAGTTTCTGGCATATATTTTCCTAAATGAAAATAAAACGAAACAATCTTAATAGGGGTTAATCTAATAATTCCTGCATGGCCAAAGTTTTAATGGTCTCAAGACCCAGCGCAATATTGTCATCAACAGCGGACTTGGATTTAGACGTTTTATCAAATGTCTTAGTGTTAGAGATGATACCTAAAATGGCACCCGATAAGACTTGATGACTTGGCCCACTGCCTTCTTTGCGTAACTGATAATTGTAAAGCTGTGATTGAATGAAAAGTGTAGCGGTTTCCATTTCAGAAGCCAGCACGCCGGTTTTCGTTAAGAAGTCCAAATAAGCTTTATTTTGCTCATGTCTTGGCCCTGCACCAAATTCACGTGCATAGAGCGAGTTCTTACAATGAACCACTCCAGTGTGAATTCGGTCAGATAATCCTAATCGCTCTGCAGCCAGTAAAGTAGAGGAGGCCATTTCAAGTGAAGCCACCGCAGGAAATTCTAAAGGCACATAATCTTGTGTGGTGCCTTCGTCACGAACTGACGCTTGCACATTCACAATATCGCCCACTTTGACAAAATCCGGTTGCAACGATCCCGCCGTACCAATTCGTAAAAAACGTCTAGCGCCTAAGTGAAATAACTCATGCACAATGATTTCCGCGCTGGGGCAGCCCATGCCAGAAGAAACGGTAGCGACATCAATTTTTTTGCCATCGCAAAGCAGGGTACCTAAATACAAATTGTGAGCACGGTAATGGGGTTTAACCACCATGCTTGTAAAATGCCGAGCAATCTCTTGCGCGCGCCCATCCGAGCCCGGTAATAAGATATAGCGACCAATCCCATTATTTCCCCCCATGTCTTCAGGGGATGCATTGATGTGCATAGGCTCGAAATGGTTTTTAGGCATGGGATTTCCTTATTCTGAGTTCTTTAGGATCCGTTGTTTGTCACGTTTCCAGTCGCGTTCTTTTTCAGCGGCGCGCTTATCATGCTGCTTCTTACCTTTAGCGAGGGCAATAGCGAGTTTAACGCGGTTATTTTTCCAATAAAGGCTAAGCGGAATCAAGGTATAGCCTTTACGTTCAACGCTACCAATCAGCTTGCTGAGTTCTTTGGCATGCAATAATAACTTACGTGTGCGCTGAGGATCTGGATTGATGTGGGTTGAGGCGGTTTGCAGAGGGGTCATATTCGAGCCCAGCAGCCACGCTTCGCCATTTTTGACGATCACATAACTTTGGTCGAGTTGAACCCGTCCGGCTCGTAGGCTTTTAACCTCCCAACCTTGTAATGAAATACCTGCTTCAAAACGGTCTTCAATAGAGTACTCATGAAGCGCTTTGCGATTTAAAGCAATTGTCTGATCAGATTTCTGTTTATCACTCATGCCGCGAAGTATAATACCAAATCTAAGACTTGGATAGATTAAGAGTAAATTGCTGATGACAATTATTAAACGCAGTGCCCTGGTGCCCTATTCGGTGCGCCAAATGTTTGAATTAGTGAACGCTATTGAAGATTACCCCCGCTTTTTAGAATGGTGTCATGGTAGCGAGATCATCACCAGGACAGAAACCATGGTGGAAGCCTCTCTGGATATCGCCTGGTCAGGCATGCATAAAAGCTTTACCACCCGTAATATCTTGCATCCCTATAGTCGGATTGATCTGATTTTAGTATCCGGGCCATTTAACCGCTTAGAAGGCAAATGGTCATTTGATCCATTAGATGGCGATGCATGTAAAGTCTCTTTAGACCTTGAAATTGATTTCAAAGGAGGATTAATCGATAGATTATTCCAGCCAATTTTCAATCACATTGCCAATTCACTGGTAGATGCATTTTGTAAGCGAGCGGCCGAGATTTATGGAGAACGATAAGACTTTCAAGGTAGAAGTCGCCTACGCAAGGCCCACAGACCAGCGCATAATCCAGGTGGAAGTAACGCCAGGGAGCACGCTTGAGACAGCCATTGATCGCTCGGGCATACTCGAGATTTACCCTGAAATTGATTTAAATCAACAAAAAGTAGGGGTATTTGGTGAACTCAAAAAGCTAACGGATCATGTGAATGAAGGTGACAGAATCGAAATCTATCGCCCGCTGACCATAGATCCAATGGAAGCGCGCCGAAATAAAGCGAATGCAGTTAAAAAGAGTCAGCTTGTGCAGGGAAGGATTAAGGGACCAGCCAATAAAAAGCGAAGTCCCTAATATTGCGAGCAGCCTTTAATTATGGCTGCCTTTGATATATTGCGAATACATATTTCCATTGATGGTGCTTAAATGGCCATTGCGGAAAATCAAAGTGAGGTATTTTTCTGTCATCTCACCATTGCCGGGTTTGAAAGTGTAGACATAATCAATACGGTCTTTATCAAACACATTCGCCAAAATAGGGTCACCTACAATTTCTTTCACCTCGGCCTGGGTCATGCCTGGATGAATTTTGCTCACCATTTCGGGTGTGATATAATTGCCTTGTTCGACATCCATTCTGTGTACATGTAAGTATGAACACCCAGATAGCGTTATCCAAAGTGACATAATGATCAATAATTTGCGCATGATGCTGATTCCAGTTCAGGTTTTATTGCGGGCCATAATACCTGATTTGCGATCACTTTGGTATGTGTTATAAATGTCTCTGTATTGATTTAGGGAGAAGGCGGCATTGGATAATTCGGATTTAAAAAAAGCAGGCCTCAAGGTGACATTACCGCGAGTTAAAATTCTGGAAATTCTAGAAAATGCAAAAGAACATCACTTAAGTGCCGAAGATGTTTATCGCATTTTATTAGAATCTTCAGAAGACATTGGCCTCGCTACCGTTTATCGCGTATTAACACAGTTTGAAGAAGCCGGCTTAGTGATTAGACATAATTTTGAAGGCGGTCATTCCGTATTTGAATTAGATCATGGGCGTCATCACGATCATTTAGTCTGTATCAAATGCGGACGTGTAGAAGAGTTTGTTGATCTCATCATCGAAGAGCGTCAAAAAGAAATCGCAAAGAATGCAGGCTACACCATTACAGACCACAGTCTAAATATTTACGGTGCTTGCAAAGATTGCCAGAACAAATAACAAAAACAGCTAAACGTTTTTGATAAAGCTCGCATCAGAATAACTGGCTAAAAAAATCAAACTTTTTCCAACATCTCGCGAGCATGTTCAATTGTTTTCTTGGTAATTTCGACGCCGCCCAGCATGCGTGCCAATTCATTAATTTTTTCTTTGGTATTTAGCATGCGAATTTGGGTATAAGTCTCGTTCTGCTCATGACGTTTTTCAACTAGCAAATGTTGTTCGCCTTGTGCCGCAACTTGTGGAAGATGGGTAATGCAAAGCAATTGATGAGTATTGCCTAATCGACGTAATAATTTGCCCACAATTTCTGCGGTGCCACCACTGATTCCCACATCCACTTCATCAAAAATCAAGCTCGGAATGGTATGCTGTTCTGCGGTTGCCATGTGAATAGCAAGACTAATACGTGAGAGTTCGCCACCTGATGCCACTTTCGCTAAAGGTTGTAATGGCTGCCCTAAGTTAGTCGTAATATGAAAAACGATTTTCTCTAAACCAAAAGGCGCAAAACGTGGCACATCGTCTGTGGCGAAATGCACATGAAATTGCCCATGCGGCAAAGAGAGTTCATGGATAATTTGAGTAATCTCTTGCGTGAGTTTTTTAGCCGATTTTTTGCGGCTATCACTTAATTTGGTGGCGGCAATCAGGTAATTTTTTTCGATATCTTGTAATTGTAATTCTAATTCAGCGATACGTTCATCACTAGTGTCGAGGGCTGCGAGTTCTGTCGCAATACGTTGTTGCAAATCGAATAGTTCAGATGGCGCGACTTTATGTTTTCTCGCGGTATCAAATAAAGTCCCTATACGTTGTTCTACCCATTGTAATCGGTCAGGATCTAAATCCACATTTTCAAGATAGTGACGCAATTCACTTTCGCTGTCGCTTAATTGAATAGTGACGCTTTTCAGATTTTCAATCCAACTTGTGATTTTAGGGTCAAATGCTTGAACGGATTCGAGTGCGTCTAGAGCATGATTCAACAAGCTCAACGCATTGTGATTTTCCTCTTCTGCTAAGTGATGTAGCGCAAGATTCACGTTTTGTAATAGTTCACCTGAATTTGCCAGTTGTTTGTGTTCGATCTCCAGTGTTTGAAATTCATCCGCGCTTAATTGTAATTCTTCTAATTCGCGTAATTGAAATCTTAAAAAATCACCACGGGAGCTGCGTTCATCATTCGATTTTTTCAGTGTGGAAATAGTATGAGCTAATGTATGCCATTCTTTGGCAAGGCTAGCCACTTTTGTCACCGAGTCCAGATGCCCCGCATATTTGTCTAGCATCTCGCGTTGCGTATCTTGTTTGAAAAGCGCTTGATGTTCATGTTGACCATGAATATTGATTAACAAATCACTTAATTCGCGCAGCAATTGCAAAGTGCTGGGTGTGCCATTGATGTAGCTGCGTGAGCGCCCATCTTTGTGAACGGTGCGGCGAATAATGCACTCACCTGAATCCGCATCCATGTCCGCATTTTTTAGCCAGGCTTTGGCTTCATTCAGCCGACTGATATCAAAACTGATACTAACATCCGCTTTGTCTTGCCCTGCGCGGACCATATCACCGGTAGCGCGACTGCCTAGAGCCAATTCAATAGCATCAATTAAAACCGATTTACCCGCGCCTGTTTCACCGGTAATCACGGTAGTGCCAGGCAATAACTCAAGATGCAGGTCTTTGATGGTTGCTAAATGACTAATGTCGATTTGTGTCAGCATAAGATCCCTGAGACGCGATAGATTTTGTTTGAAGTGCTAAAAGATAGGCTAGACCAATTTATTGCAAGAGTAGTGTAAACCAGAGTTAGGGCCTTCTCAATCAGAATCAATGACACGAAAGAGAAGGGCGCTCTCACCCAGTATTGTCAATAAACAGTATATTATTCAGAATATTGCAACTTTTTACCCCAATGCAATTTGCTACGCAAGGTCTCGTAATAATTGTAGTCCAGGGGATGAATCAGGTGTAAATGTTCAGGTTTTTTCTGAATAGTAATATGACTGCCGGGCGGGGAAATAATATAAGCCTGGCCATCGCAGCTTAAGCGGGGGGAGGTTGTATTATGTGGTGAAAGGATAATATGAATTTTTTGATTTCCTTCAATCACGATAGGCCTACTGCTTAATGTGTGTGGAAACATAGGGACCAATACAATCGCATCCAGTTGGGGGTGCAAAATGGGGCCGCCACCTGATAGTGCATAAGCCGTTGACCCTGTGGGCGTTGCAATAATCAACCCATCCGAGTTTTGACTACAAACGAATTGATCATCGATATAAATTTCAAACTCGATCATGTGTGGCACCATATTCGGAATGAGTGCCACTTCATTCAAGGCGTCGTCATTACCCAGATGTTCACCCTGTAATTCGATATTAGCATTCAAAAGAAAGCGCTTTTCGAGTCGATATTCGCCATTTAAAATGGCTTTGATTTTTTGTAATTCGGTTGGGTGAATATCGGTTAAAAACCCAAGGCTACCGCGATTAATGCCAAGTACGGGTATTTCATGATTCACCACGGCATGGGTCGCGCTAATCAAGCTGCCGTCACCACCGATGACAATGAGCAAATCACAGCTCGTGCCCAGGTCTTCGCGGGTGACTGTTGTCAGATTCAAGTCGGGTACAGACTCTGCCGTTTCGGCTTCTGTCACGATTTTAAGGTTAAGTTCACCGAGAAAAGTGATAAGGGTGCGCAGGGTTTCTTTGACCCCGGGGTTTCTGAGTCGGCCGATGATCCCGATGGTTTTGAATTCGATGGCCATTTTGGTTCCTTTATCACAAGCTGTAATGAGGCAATAGGGTAATTTTATGGTATATTACCGTTCTGCACCATAGGGTCAATGAAATGAGCAAAGCAGCAGTCAATCCGCGAGCGCAACAGATACTAAAAGTTTTAGTTGAGCGATATATCCAAGACGGCGCGCCGGTGGGGTCACGTACCATCGCCGAAGAGTCAGCTTTAGGATTGAGTTCAGCGACAATTCGCAATATCTTAGCCGATCTTGAGGACGGAGGTTATTTAACTTCTCCGCATACCTCTGCGGGCCGAATTCCTACTGCGCAGGGCTACCGCCTTTTTGTTAATAGCCTTCTGTCAGTGACTCCGCTTGAGAATCATGCTGTCCAAGCCTTAAAAAGCCAGCTCGATCCTGATATGACGATGCCAAATTTGCTCCAGTCGGCTTCTTCATTATTGTCGGGTTTAACTCAGATGATAGGGGTTGTCGCATTGCCCAGGCGCAATCGGATTGAATTAAGACAAGTTGAATTTTTGCCCTTATCGAGTAACCGAGTGCTGGTTATTCTGGTTTTAAACAATCGTGAAGTCCAAAATCGTATTATTTATACTGAACGCACTTATTCCCAAAGTGAACTGCAACAAGCCGCTAATTACTTAAATGCTCATTACATTGGTAAAGACTTGCTCGATGCTCGCAAAGAACTCATGCATGCAATGCAATCTGACAGAGACAATATGGCGGGCTTGCTACAAACGGCAATGGAAGTAGCAGATAAGGCTTTTGTATCAGAAGATGACAAGAAAGACTACGTTATGGCGGGTCAAAATAATTTGCTCGGCTATACCAAAAAAGACGAGCTAGAAAGATTATATTCATTGTTTCAGGCATTTACCCAAAAACAAGAAATTTTGAATTTACTGGATCATTCCTTAGAAGCGGAAGGCATCCAAATATTCATCGGCCGAGAATCGGGGTATGAGGCATTTAATAATTGCAGTATAGTAACAACATCTTACGCTGTAGATGGCCAATTAATAGGCAGTCTGGGGGTGATTGGTCCTACTCGTATGCCTTATGATCGTGTCATTAGCGCCGTCGATGTCACAGCGAAATTGCTCTCTGCGGCCTTGAATCAGGGCTAAGTTGCCCCAATATACATACCATATTGAATACATTAAAAACTGGAGGTTAAACGGTGTCGTCTCACGATAAAAATGCATCTAAAGGCAACAGTACTGCTGCTTTGCATCAAAAATTAAATCCGGAAGGGATAGAGTCTGAGCCTATGCAAGACGAGCAAGAGGCTGAGTTATTAGATCATCCTTCTTATCCAGAGCTACAAAAAAGACTCACTGAGTCCGAAGAAAAAGCGACCCAATATTGGGAACGCCTTTTACGCATGCAGGCTGAGACAGATAATGCTGCTCGCCGTGCCGAACGTGATATTGCCAATGCACACAAATACGCCCTGGAAAAATTTGTCCTCGATCTTTTGCCCATTATTGATAGCATGGAACGCAGCCTGCAAATTTCTGCGGACGATGCTTCAGCGAAAGCAGTGCTAGAAGGGATTGAATTAACCCTCAAAATGTTCTATACCACCCTTGAAAAATTTGGGGTAGAGCAGGTAAGCCCTGAAGGTCAGGCGTTTAACCCTGAGCTGCATCAAGCTGTATCAGTATTAGAAGATGCCAAGGTGAAACCAAACACAGTAATCAGCGTCTTACAAAAAGGTTATTTATTGAATAACCGCTTGATTAGACCGGCATTAGTGATTGTTGCCAAGGCTTCCTCTTGAAAAATCCGTTTTTGACCACATATTAGATAATATACGCAACCGTTCTGGAGAACATTATGGCTACAAATAAAATTATAGGTATCGATTTAGGAACGACAAATTCCTGTGTCGCGGTAATGATTGGTGACAAGGTTCAAGTCATTGAAAATGCTGAAGGCGATCGCACAACGCCATCCGTTGTCGCTTATCTCGACAATGATGAAGTTTTGACTGGCCAGCCAGCAAAAAGACAAGCGGTAACCAATCCAGCCAACACCATTTATGCCGTCAAGCGTCTTATCGGTCGTCGTTTTGACGAAGAAGTGGTTAAACGCGACAAAGAAATCGTTCCTTACAAAATTGTTCGTGCTGACAATGGCGATGCATGGGTAGAAGTTAACGGTAAAAAAATGGCTCCTCCACAAATTTCAGCACAAATCCTCATGAAAATGAAGAAAACCGCTGAAGATTATCTCGGCCACGAAGTGACCGAAGCTGTCATCACCGTTCCAGCTTATTTCAATGACTCCCAACGCCAAGCGACCAAAGACGCAGGCCGTATTGCTGGTCTTGATGTGAAACGTATTATCAATGAACCAACTGCAGCTGCATTGGCATTTGGTATGGATAAAAAGCCAGGCGATCGCAAAATTGCTGTTTATGACTTAGGTGGTGGTACATTTGATATATCCATCATTGAAATTGCAGAAGTGGATAAAGAACACCAGTTTGAAGTGTTATCGACTAACGGTGATACTTTCCTAGGTGGTGAAGATTTTGACTTACGTCTGATCAACTATTTGGTTGATGAATTCAAAAAATCAAGCGGCATGGATTTACGTAATGACCCATTAGCCTTGCAGCGTTTGAAAGAAGCTGCTGAAAAAGCGAAGATTGAATTATCTTCCGCACAACAAACTGACGTTAACTTGCCATATATCACAGCAGATGCTAGTGGTCCTAAGCACTTAAACATCAAAATCACTCGCGCTAAACTAGAATCCCTGGTTGAAGATTTAGTGAAACAAACCGTAGGCCCTTGTGAAACAGCAATCAAAGATGCTGGCTTGTCACTGGACCAAATTGACGACGTCATTTTAGTGGGTGGTCAAACCCGTATGCCGTTGGTACAAGAGATGGTTAAGAAAGTCTTCGGTAAAGATCCACGTCGTGACGTGAACCCAGACGAAGCAGTAGCAGTGGGCGCAGCTATTCAAGGCGCGGTCTTATCCGGTTCTGTTAAAGACGTATTGTTATTAGACGTAACACCATTATCTTTAGGTATCGAAACGCTAGGTGGTGTCATGACCAAGCTAATCGAAAAGAACACAACTATTCCAACCAAAGCTAACCAGGTGTTTTCAACCGCAGCTGATAACCAAACAGCAGTAACTGTGCATGTATTGCAAGGTGAGCGTGAAATGGCATCTGCTAATAAATCACTAGGTCGTTTTGATTTAACCGACATTCCACCATCCCCACGTGGTATGCCGCAAATTGAAGTGGCTTTAGATATCGATGCGAATGGTATTTTGCATGTTTCTGCAAAAGACAAAGCAACCGGTAAAGCACAATCGATCACCATTAAAGCATCCAGTGGTTTGACCGAGGACGAAATCAAAAACATGGTAAAAGATGCAGAATCCCATGCAGAGGAAGATCGTAAATTCCATGAATTGGTCACCGCGCGTAACCAAGCGGACAACCTCATGCACTCTGTTTCTAAGTCCATGAAAGAAGCTGGCGATAAAGTATCGGCCGATGAGAAGCAAGCAATCGAACGTGCGATCGAATCTTTGAAAGAAGCGGTCAAAGGTAACGATAAAGACTTAATCGAAGCGAAGACCAAAGACTTGACGGATGCCTCTTCTAAGATGGCTGAGCGTCTGTATGCCGATCAATCACAGCAAGGCGGTCAACAACCAGAAGATCAAGGTCAGCAACAGCAATCTTCAGGTCAACAACAAGGCGATAATGTTGTTGATGCTGAATACGAAGAAGTGAAAGACGACAAGAAGTCGTAATTCATCTTTATTCGGTAAAATTAGGGTGGGTAGGGCGGCTTTCGGGCTCCCCGCCCACTATTTATTTTATAGGGCCTAGCAAAAATATATAGGTAAGTTTCACTAATGAGTAAACGAGATTATTATGAAATCCTTGGCGTGGCTCGCAATGCTAGCGACGAGGAAATTAAAAAAGCGTATCGTCGATTAGCGATGAAGCATCATCCGGATAGAAATCCAGGTGATCAGAACGCAGAAGAAGCTTTCAAAGAATTGAAAGAAGCTTACGAAATGCTATCAGACAGTCGCAAGCGTGCGGCGTATGACCAGTTTGGTCATAGTGCAACAGAAGGCGGATTTGGTGGTGGCGGCCCTGGTGGTATGGGCGGCATGAATTTTAGCGATATTTTCGGTGACATTTTTGGTGATATTTTTGGGGGTGGCAGAGCCGGTCCTCAACGTGGCGCAGACCTGCGTTACAACATGGAAATTACTCTAGAAAACGCCGTATTCGGTACAACAGTAGAGCTCACCATTCCAACATTAGTGGGTTGTGCAGAGTGTAAAGGCAGTGGCGCTCGTAAAGGCGCAAGTCCTGTGACTTGTAAAGACTGTGATGGTTACGGTCAAGTTAGAATGCAGCAAGGCTTTTTTTCCGTACAACAAACGTGTCCTACTTGTCGCGGCAAGGGCAAGCAAATTCTCGATCCTTGCGGTGAATGCAAAGGTAAAGGTAGACGCAAGCAAAACAAAAAATTATCCGTAAAAATTCCACCAGGAGTCGACACTGGCGATAGAATTCGTTTAAGTGGCGAGGGTGAGGCCGGTGAGGCTGGTGCACATCCTGGCGATCTTTACGTGCAAGTCAGCGTGAAACAACATGCTATTTTCGAACGTGATGGCACCAATTTGCATTGTGAAGTGCCAATCAGTTTTCTGATCGCGGCATTAGGCGGCGAATTAGATGTGCCTTCGTTAAATGGACGCGTTAAATTAAAAGTCCCTGCTGAAACGCAATCCGGTAAAGTATTCCGTATGCGTGGTATGGGTGTTCCGCCCGTGAGAGGTGGTGCGACTGGCGATTTGCTCTGCAAAGTCGTCGTTGAGACACCAGTTAACCTCACAGCGAAGCAAAAGGAATTGTTGAAAGAATTTGAAAAATCCATGTCTACCAACAATACTCATAGCCCAAGATCCAGTTCTTGGTTTAATCGCGTTAAGAAGTTTTTTGAAGAAATGAAACCATAGAGAGTCGACAAATGAATAAAATTCCATTAACAGTCCAAGGTGCTGAGATGTTGCGGGAAGAGCTGCAACGCTTAAAATCCGTTGATCGTCCACGCATTATTAATGCTATTGCCGAAGCTCGCGCACACGGCGATTTAAAAGAAAATGCTGAATATCATGCCGCTAGAGAGCAACAAAGTTTTGCGGAAGGCCGAATTCAAGAGATTGAAGGCAAGTTATCCAACGCACAAGTCATTGATGTGACCCAAATGGAGAACACTGAAAAAGTGATCTTTGGCACGACCGTTCAGCTAATGAATCTAAAAACCGAGCTACAAGTGACTTATAAAATTGTAGGTGAGGACGAGTCTGATATTAAGCAATCAAAAATATCTTTCTCATCTCCTATTGCTCGCGCGCTGATCGGCAAATTCACGGGTGATACGGTGGATGTCCATACACCAGACGGTATCATCTCTTACGAAATCATTGATGTAGCTTATATTTAAATGCCAAAAAAAAGCAGCCAGCGTTGGTTAAGAGAACATTTTGCAGATCCTTATGTCAAACAAGCTCAGCTTCTGGGTTACCGATCTAGAGCTGTCTTCAAGCTAAAGGAAATTCAAGAACGCGATAAAATATTTAGACCAGGTATGACAGTCGTTGATCTCGGCGCTGCCCCCGGTGGTTGGTCTCAGGTCGTGACGAAATTGATCGGGCGCAAAGGTCGAGTGATTGCGCTTGATATCCTGCCGATGGAGCCAATTGAAGGCGTAGAATTTATTCTCGGTGATTTTAACGAAGAAGCCTTGCTGGAACAGTTATTAGCTTCTTTAAACGGTGCTAGAGTCGATTGGGTTTTATCCGATATGGCGCCAAACTTAAGTGGTATTGATAGTGTGGATCAGCCCCGTTCTATCGCTTTGGCTGAATTGGCGTTAGACTTCGCTAATAGAGTGTTAGGCGAGGGTGGCGGATTCTTAGTAAAAGTATTTCAAGGAGATGGTTTTGATCCCTTTCTTGTCTCATTAAGACAAAATTTCAAGAAAGTGATCATAAGAAAACCAAAGGCGTCTCGTGACCGCTCTCGTGAAGTATACATTTTAGCCAGAAAGTGATCGGATTTACTGAATATTTACACGATAATATTCATAGAGTTTCTAGTGTCTGGTCTATACTTCAGGTATCATTAAGTATGATTCGACTAAAATTTCCGGACTTTATTGATTTTCTAAACGCGAGGTCTGCAAGGTGAACGACACAATCAAAACGATATTGTTGTGGATGGTAATTGGAATTATCCTTGTCTCCGTTTTTAATAATTTCGGCCCAAGGCGGGAAGCAGAAGAAAAGATTAGTTATTCTTCTCTGCTAAATGAAGTTAAACAAGGCAATGTCAGTTCCGTCACGATCTCAGATCAAGACGTAACCGGTTACATGCAAAACAACAAAACATTCGCGACCTACTTGCCCATGCGGCAAGATCCGATGTTGATGAAAGAGTTGGTCGACAAAGGTGTGAATGTGCGCGGTAAGCCACCTGAACAACCTGGCCTTCTCATGCACCTCTTGAATCTCCTTCCCTGGATTATCCTTTTTGCTATCTGGATTTATGTTCTGCGTCAACAAGCAGGCGCGGGTCGTGGCGGTGCATTCTCATTTGGTCGCAGTCGTGCACGCCTACTAGGCGAAGACCAAATCAAAGTCACTTTTGCTGATGTGGCTGGCGTCGAAGAAGCCAAAGAAGAAGTAAAAGAATTAGTCGACTTCTTGCGTGACCCTGGCAAATTCCAAAAATTAGGCGGCAAGATTCCTCAAGGTGTTCTATTAGTAGGCCCTCCAGGTACAGGTAAAACCTTATTAGCCCGAGCTGTTGCGGGTGAAGCCAAAGTTCCATTCTTTACGATTTCTGGTTCAGACTTTGTTGAAATGTTCGTGGGGGTGGGTGCATCCCGTGTTCGCGATATGTTTGAGCAAGCGAAAAAGCAAGCGCCTTGCATTATTTTCATTGATGAAATTGATGCTGTTGGCCGTCATCGTGGTGCAGGTCTTGGCGGTGGACACGATGAGCGTGAACAAACCTTAAATCAATTATTAGTTGAGATGGATGGTTTCCAGGGTAATGAAGGCGTCATCGTTATTGCAGCAACCAACCGTCCTGATGTTTTAGATCCAGCTTTATTAAGACCCGGCCGTTTTGATCGTCAGGTTGTCGTGGGATTGCCAGACGTTCGTGGACGTGAACAAATTCTAAAAGTTCACATGAAAAAATTGCCTTTAGCAGATGACGTTGTCGCTGCAGTGATTGCACGAGGCACACCAGGATTCTCGGGTGCTGACCTTGCTAACATTGTGAATGAAGCGGCTTTATTTGCAGCGCGTGCCAATAAACGTTCCGTAGGCATGCATGAATTTGAAAAAGCGAAAGATAAAGTGATTATGGGCAGTGAACGTCGCTCAATGGTCATGAGTGATTCAGAGAAAAAATTAACCGCTTACCATGAAGCCGGTCACGCAATAGTAGGTCTTTTGGTGCCAGAGCACGATCCTGTGCACAAGGTAACAATTATACCGCGTGGACGTGCATTGGGTGTCACCATGTTCTTACCAGAGGGTGATCGCTATAGTTATTCCAGAGAGCATATCGAAAGCAAAATTTCGAGTTTATTCGGCGGTCGTATTGCTGAAGAGTTGATATTTGGTAGCGATAAAGTCACAACAGGCGCATCCAATGATATCCAAAAAGCAACCGAACTAGCTCGTAATATGGTCACTAAGTGGGGTCTCTCACAAAAACTAGGGCCATTAACTTTTGGTGAAGATGAGGGTGAAGTATTCCTCGGACACTCTGTCTCGCGTCATAAAGAAATTTCAGAATCCACTTCTGGCTTAATTGATACAGAGGTCCATACCATTATCAATAAGAACTACGTGCGTGCCGAGAAGATCCTCAAAGAAAACTTGGATAAACTGCACACCATGGCTCAAATACTGGTTAAGTATGAGACTATTGGTTCGGAACAAATTGACGATGTTATGCAAAACAGAACAGTCCGTGTACCAATGGGCTGGGAAGATGTTACGGCAAAGCCTACTGATCCTGAATCTTCAAGTAAAGACTCGGGTAGTGGTAGTGTGATCAATCCAGATGAGAATCAAGGTCTTAATTCAGCACATGACGAAAGCACACACTAATTCATCAGCAAATTCTTCTCGCAAATATTTTGGCACCGACGGCATTAGAGGCCGCGTCGGTGCTTCACCTATTACAGCCGAGTTTATTTTAAAGTTAGGCTGGGCTGTCGGAAAAGTATTGGCTAGAAAAGGCTACGGCAAGGTATTAATTGGCAAAGATACCCGTATTTCTGGCTATATGTTTGAGTCAGTTTTGGAAGCGGGTTTGTCAGCTGCCGGAGTTGATATTCATTTATTAGGGCCTATGCCGACACCTGCTATCGCTTATTTGACCCGCACATTACGGGCGCAGGCTGGCATTGTCATTAGCGCATCGCATAATCCTTATTATGATAATGGTATTAAATTCTTTTCGGCTCAAGGCAGTAAATTGCCGGACGATATTGAAATTGCGATAGAAGAGCAGCTAGAGATGCCCATGACGACGGTCGACTCTGCCGAGCTTGGCAAAGCAGTTCGTATTGTGGATGCGCCAGGCCGCTATATTGAATTTTGTAAAAGTACTGTTTCCTCCGATGTCTCTTTTAATGGTTTAAAAATTGTGGTGGATTGCGCAAACGGCGCCGCCTATCACATAGCACCAAACGTTTTTCGTGAATTAGGTGCAGAAGTAGTTGATATTGGCGTTGAGCCGAATGGGTTGAACATCAATCTCGAATGTGGCGCCATGTATCCAGAGTTGCTAAGACAGCATGTTCTGAAAGAAAAAGCTGACTTAGGTATCGCTTTGGACGGTGATGGTGATCGCGTGATCATGGTGGATAGTGAAGGCAATATTCTGGATGGCGATGAGTTGGTCTATATCATTGCTAAGCATCGCCAGCAGGCAGGTTTATTTCACGGTGGTGTTGTCGGTACGGTGATGTCTAATTTAGGCTTAGAGCAGGCCCTGGATAAGCTAAATATCGATTTTGTCCGTGTGCCTGTGGGCGATAGGCATATTATTTCTGAGTTAATGCAGCGCAAATGGATACTGGGTGGTGAGCCATCTGGACATATTATTTGCCTGAATTCGACAACAACAGGTGATGGTATTATTACTGCCCTGCAAGTTTTATCTGCCATGCAATATATGCAGCAGCCTTTGTCGCAATTGAAAAATGGATTGCATAAATATCCGCAAATTTTAGTCAATGTAAAAGTAAAAGATATGTGTAATTTGGCTGATAGGCCTCGTATTCAAGATGCGCTAAAAAATGCTGAGATCGAGTTAGGTGAGGCGGGTAGAGTGTTGTTGCGTCGATCAGGTACTGAGGCACTGGTGCGCGTCATGGTTGAAGGAGAAGATGCGGTTCGTGTTACACAGTTAGCCAATGAGTTAGCAGATGTGGTTAAAGCGGATTTAGCGGTTTAAAAGAAGTTTTGAATCACTTTCTCCCTTTATTTTCGTTAATCGCAAAATAAAGGGAGAAGTTATGTAGGCTAAAATTAAACGGTCATTTCTTTTAGCTTTTTGAGTGCTTTGATCTTAATCACTTTGTGAGCAGGCTTAGCTTTGAATACGACCTCTTCGCCTGTGAAAGGATTGATGCCTTTACGAGCTGGTCTAGCAGCTTTCTTTGCTACGGTGATTTTGTATAGTCCTGGCATAACGAATTTTCCAGGTCCACGTGATCTAACATGAAGATCGATTATTTTGGTTAGCGCATCAAGAGATGCAACAACGTCTTTTTTAGCCAGAGTTGTCATATCCATAATAGCTTTGATGATGCCACCTTTTGTAAGCGGATCCTTCACGGTTACTGTAGCCATTTTTTTAGGAGCGGCAACAGCGGTTTTTTTCACTAATGTTTTTTTAGCGGATTTCCCTGATTTGGCGGTAGCTTTCTTTTTAGCAGCCATTGTAAATTCCTCATGTTAATGTCAATGATGCACTGCAAACGATAGCAATATCTTTAAAAATTTGCGAGTATTTTTATGTTAAATCACCAATTTTATTCATTTTTTTGGGTGAAAAAAGGGGTTTTTAGGGGGGTTCACCCGGAAAATAGGAGTGCGTAGTTATTTTCAGTGCTGAAAACAAGGGGTTTCTGTGAATTCTTAACCCCTCTCGATGATCTCAAATAATTCATATAACAATAGAAATTAAGACAAAGCTTGCTTGTTTTCTACCATTACTATAAAATTCCACATCTTTTGATTCACCACCCGTAGCGCAGAAGAGACGAAGCGTGAGCCACGTATCTGCGGAAAGTGCATGTAACGCGACACACAGCGGGCGAGTAGTTCACATAGATCTTAGACTATTTTTAATAGAATTTTTTACTCCCGCGGAGTAGGAGTCAGATGAAAACGTATAGCGCAAGAAACGAAACAGCAGTTCATAATTGGTATGTGGTTGATGCGGCTGGCCAAACCCTAGGTAGATTAGCAACTCAAATTGCTATGCGCCTACGCGGTAAGCATAAGCCAGAGTATACACCCCATGTGGATACAGGTGATTTTATCGTTGTAATTAATGCTGAGCACATCAAAGTGACCGGTAATAAGAGCAAAGCTAAGATCTATTATAGCCATTCAGGCTATGTTGGCGGCCTTAAAGAAGTGACTTTTGAAAAGCTTATCGCTAAGCATCCTACAAGAGTGCTCGAGATTGCAGTAAAAGGCATGTTACCTAAGAATCCTTTAGGTCGTGCAATGTATCGCAAACTCAAGGTATATGCTGGAGTTGAACATCCACATGCGGCTCAACAACCGCAGTCACTAGTTATTGAAACTGATACGGATAAATAGATATGGCAGCAGCTAAACAAGCAGCAAATTATTATGGTACCGGCCGTCGCAAAACTTCAACTGCGCGAGTCTACTTGACCCCAGGTACAGGTAATATCGTAATAAATGATAATACACTTGAACAATACTTTGGCCGTAAAACAGCCCGTATGATCGTTCGTCAACCATTAGAAGCAACCAATTTGCTCGAAAAATTCGATGTCAAAGTAACTGTTGCTGGCGGTGGTATGAATGGCCAAGCTGGCGCAATTCGTCATGGTATTGCCCGTGCATTGCTACAATATGGCAAAGCAATCGGTGATGAAGATCAAAGTGAAAGTGGCGACACTACTAGCAGCGGAAGCGGTACCCTAACATTACGTAAAATTTTACGTACTGCAGGATATTTAACGCGTGATGCTAGACAAGTCGAGCGTAAGAAAGTCGGCTTACACAAAGCGCGTAAGGGTACACAGTACTCTAAGCGTTAATCCTGGCAGCAGGATATTGGATTTGTGGCTTATTGCCTTCGGAGTTTATAGGAGTTTTGTATATCTCCTCAAATGGATGATAGAGCCCATGATTAAACATGGGCTTCTATATTAAAGCTTTGAAGCTTACGTTGAGATGAGTACAAAATACTAAAGCCCCGGTAATAAGCATCGTTGGGGATCGCCTAGTGATAGGATCGCGGACTCTAGCTCCGCTAACCTAGGTTAAAATCCTAGTCCCCCCAACCAATCCATTTAAAGTTGATGTTCTTATTCTTGTTGATAGCAAAGCATCCTGCTTTGCTTATCAGATGGCGGCGTCAGTGCTCAAAATAATATTTTATTGAGGAGTATTTACATGGCGATTATTGCCAACAAACGATCAATCATGACCTTATATTCCGGCGCACTAGATATCTACAGCCACCGTGTTCGCATTGTATTGGCTGAGAAAGGCGTTGCTGTTGATGTCATTAATACAGATTCTAACGATAAGCTTGAAGACTTACTTGAGCTTAATCCTTATGGTAGCGCACCAACCCTCGTCGATCGTGAGCTTGTTCTATATGATGCAAATATCATTATGGAATATTTAGACGAACGCTTTCCACATCCTCCTTTGATGCCGGTTTATCCCGTCGCTCGTGCTAAAACACGATTGATGATTTATCGTATCGACAGAGAATGGGGCGCCTTGGTTCGACAAATCGAAACAGGCAAGCCTGCTGAAGCGGAAGCTGCCGCAAAAGAATTGAAAAGCTATTTGGTTAAATTGGCTCCTGTTTTTGGAAATTCAGCATTCTTTTTAAATGAAGATTTTACTTTGGTAGATTGTTGCATTGCGCCAATTTTATGGCGTTTACCATCATGGGGCATTACTTTGCCGCCCGAAGCGAAAGCTGTTATGAAATATGCTGAGCGCGTTTTTGAGCGTGACTCATTCCAGGCAAGCTTAACGGAATCAGAGCAGGATTTAAGAAAAGTAGCAAAAGCTGATACTGCATAAGGGGATCACATGCTTTCTAACAAACCTTATTTGATCCGCGCATTTTATGAATGGATAGTGGATTGTAAATGCACGCCACTTTTGGTGGTGGATGCAACATTGCCTCGTTGTAATGTGCCAAAAGAATATGTCGAGAATGGCGAAATTATTTTAAATATTGCTCCAGAAGCCATTCGTGATTTGAAAATTGGCAACAGTTTGGTTGAGTTTAAGGCTTCTTTTTCTGGCGTTGCGCATATCATTTCAGCACCGGTTAGAGCAGTATTGGCCGTATATGCTGAAGAGAATGGCCAAGGCATGTTTTTTGATCTTGAAAACGAAGCTGAAGATGGCGATTGGGATGATTCTCCAATGGCTGATCAGGGTGAAGCAGGGGTTCGTACACAAGACTCAAAGCGTCCTAGCCATCTCAAGCTAGTTGAATAGCTAGAGCGTAATCTTAAGCTGGTTGCGCGGATGTTTTTAGAGATTAAATTCATTCGCGCTTCTGCATAAAACACAAAAATAGCTGTTTGCTGTGTGCGCATTGCTTACTCTTTTTTCCTCTCCCAATCTGCTTTTTGTCTTCCCTTAGATATATCGTCTTCTTACCTTCGGAAAAGTGTAACCTATTGTTTTTATTATAATAATTAATTTTCAAAAATATTAATAATGTTCCCGAACTATTTGATTAGTTTCATTTAAAGTTGCTTCTAGGTCCAGAATGATTGTGATATTATACAAAACTACGCTAATCGAGTAATAATTAGAACAAGGTATCTTGTCAAGGTTAGTTGTAATGCATAATCGAGGATACAAAATAATGTCAACTAGCAGAACTCAATTACTAAATGCCGCTGATGATCAATCCAGCCAACAGAGTGCTCACCCATCTACAATACCTTCAGCTATTAAACTAGTGCCTACTCGATTTCGTCAGTCTGACGCAGAAGATCATTCTCAACAGCTGAAAGCTTTTTTAAAGACTAAAAAAAATAATTTAATTAATGCAAAGCCATTATTGGGTATCAGTGTAGGTAAGGATTATCATGAAGGAGAGCATTTATTAGCAATTTTTTCTGCTCTCAATGGCCATCTTGAAAATGATCATTTTCATAATCAATCAATTGTGATGCTAGTCGGTGGGACATTACAGCGCCATAACTTTTGGACTTTCACACAAAAATTATCCGATGCTGAGCTAGCCATCAAATTAAAAGATTTGCCAGAAAACACCAACGATGCAGATTATCTGGAATCGTTAGCGCTTATTTTTGCAGAAAAGTTTTTACCTAATGCAAAAGCACTTGAAGAAAGTTATCTAAGCGACAGCGAAAAAATGTTGTCTGAAAATACAATGGAATTAGAGAAGTTGCGACCGCGTTTAAAAGTCATGAAATGGTCTGACTTTGTTACAGGGGTTCCATCAGAGGCTAGTAATGTTGTTAGCCATACCTTTATTTCCGCATATAACAACAAGCGCGCAGCTGTGTTGAACCTCTACAAAACTAGCGATCAATTTCGATGCGCAGTAGAGGCAACTGTTGATGATTTTTTACAAGATAAAAGTAAGCTCGCTCTCATTGAGGCTGAAGTTTACAGAATGCAAAGATTGGTCCCTACTTTAAGCAACGTGAATTTTACTCGGTTAGCTAGAATATTAAGCAAAAATTATTTATTAGAAGAGATTCCCTTTTTCTTGGCGCTCGCCGAGGATCAGGGTTTTACTCATAATGTATATCCTGCTAAAAGTGCGCCCAAAGCATTAGAATTAGCATTTAAGTTATTAAATACTAAAACATTAGAATGGACGCCAATTGCTTTTAACCAAATTAATCCCCAGAAATTAGCAGATCGCGCCGAAAAATTAGCACTTCGCAAAAAAATTGAAGATGAACTAACAAAGCAATTAGAAGAAAAGCGCCAGCAAGAACTCGTTCAGCAGCAAGAAAAATTTGATTTACATAATAAGCAAGCGCTTCAAAAAATAGAGCTAAACACACAAGCCGCGATGCGCGCAAGATTTCGCAGAGAAGTCATGCAAGAGAGTTTGCCGCCTCTTAGCGAACAAAAAGAAGCGCCAGAAGGAAAAAGCAGAGAAGAAAAATATCCCTCTCCTCGGGCCTTGTTGGGTGCAGGCGACCAAAAAGAAGGGGAGCCAGGCAATGCAGAGCAGTTCGAGGTTCTCTCTAATGTTATGATCCGCCAGTTATTAAAAAATGCGCTCTCCGGCAGAGCTAGAGGCCCATCACAACAACGCCCATTATCAGCACCACCAGCCGCTGAAAGTGATGCCATAACAGCATTAACTGCAGGGTTTTCTAATGGAAATAATGCCCATTTGGCTAAACTCTTTAGAGCTGTGAAAGAGTTTACGCTTAATCAACAACATCAAGAAAGCGAAAGGAAAAGACCAACATACATCAAGGCGAAATAGCTAAAGATATTTATCTAAAATCTGTTTTCCAAGATGCTCGGAGAGCGGCTTGACAAGAAAGTCAGTCGCTCCAACCTTTTGAGACTGCAGCACGTATCCATCATCTGAATGAGCCGTTAGTGCAATGATAGGTACGTTTTTATTCAAGCCATCTTCTTGTCTGATTTTCTCAATTGCCGTTAAGCCATTAATATCAGGCAAGCCAATATCCATGAAAATAATATCGTAAAGATGAATATTAGCGAGTTCTACTGCTAATAAGCCTCCGCTAACCGCATCCACGCGACAGCCCAGCTTTTCGAGGATGATTACCCCAATTTTGCGAGCAAGATGATTGTCTTCAACAAACAAGACAGAAATTCTATTGTCAGACATATGGTTATAACTCCTAACGTCCTGAGGTAAGGCTAATTGGCATAGACAATGTAAACGTAGAGCCTTCTTCTGGTTGGCTGACCAGTGTGATGGTTCCGCCGAGTTCATCCATAAATTGTTTTACGATTCTTAATCCTAAACCCGTACCTTTGTAGATGCCACGGTTGGCCGGGTCGCAACGTGTAAATTGATCAAAAATCGAATCTTGGTGGTCTCTCGTAATGCCAATGCCGGTATCTTCCACGGCAATCCTCAGCATTGTATCATTTTTTTCATTTTTATCTACATTGATTATTATTTTAACATGTCCGGTTTCGGTGAATTTAATCGCGTTACTGGCTAGATTTAATAGTGCTCTGTGTATGCGAAATTTATCGCCAATCAGAATGTCTGGATATTTTTCAGGATAATCAATTAACAGGTCAATTTGTCTGAATTTTGAAGCGGGTAGTTCCATCACAACGACACTGGTTACAACTTCTCGAAGATTGAATTCTTTTAGTAGAATAGGCATTCCACCAGTATTGATATGCGAAAATTCCAGAATGCTATTTAAGTAATCTAGTAATTCGTTGGAAGATATTTCAATGTCATTTAGTAGTTCTTTATTTTGACTGTCAGTTTCTTTCGATTTGAGGTAATTAGTGACGCTAATAATGCCGCTTAATGGCGTACGTATGTCATGTTCCATATTGCGAATAAATTCGGTTTTTGTCTGGTTGGCCACTTCCGCTTTTTCTTTCGCTATTTGTAGATCTTTTTCCATTTGTTTGCGTTCTGTAATGTCAAAAGAGACACCGAGTAAGCCTATTACTTCGCCTTCTTTATCACGCAGAGGAACTTTATGAGATAAATAGGTGACAATGCCAATGCCTTCTACCGTTGCCGTTTCTTCTGTTATTAGCAGTTGACCACTTTCCATTACCTTCTTATTGGTTTTGTCGATGGCTCTGTAGTCTAAAGGAATTAATTCTTTATTGGTTTTGCCTACAATTTCTTTCGGGGAGGCAAAATTTAGGAAAGCGGCTTGCACATTATTGCAACCTGAATAAAGGCCATTTTTATCCATCCAGTAGACACTACCGGGTAATAAAGCGATAACATCCTCGAGCTGATGTATTTTTTCTTCTAATTTTTTGATATATGTATTCGCTTCTGATGTCGTCTTTGAGACCATCACGTGGTTCCTTTCTTCTGATAGACTGAATTTTGTCAGCCTTTTAATTTTGTAATTTTTAAGTATGAAAAGATTTTAACAACACTTTGCACTCCAGATGTCTTTCTTGCGATGTCAGCTGCAATATCAGCTTGTTCTGGAAAGACAATTCCAATTAAATAAACAGTCCCATTTTCAGTGATGACTTTAATCTGGGAAGGGTCTATTTCATTTTCCGCAATCAGTTGGGCTTTTATTTTTGTTGTAATCCATCCGTCACTGATTTGCGTTAAGGTGGAAGGAGCATTGGTAATCGTTGTTAAGTTATAGACCTTATCTACATCGGGAATTTTTTTCACAATGTCTGTTAATTCTTTTCGTAATGCGGGACTTGCTACTTCGCCTGTGATGACAACGACACAATTTAATGTGCTAACAGAGATGTTGCTGTCCTTAAAATCAGGTGTGTACCAATGAATTTTTCGATCCGCTACCATTGTAATGTATTGATCACGCAGCGAGTTCGAAAGATTATAGCGATTATAGGTAGCTTGAGCTCCTGTTACAGCAACATTCATACAACCTGATATAGCAAATAAGGTAGTAAAAACGGTCAAGGTTAAAAATTTTTTATTCATAGCGTCATGCATCCCTGTCATTTCGCGTATTTTAAATTACCCTCCCATCGTTTTAAAATGGGAGGATAGATAGCTTGATGTTATTTTTGATATTGAAAAATCTTTACTACTTTCTGTACGCCGCTGACTTTGCGTGCAATATCCACGGTTGCTTCGGCTTGATCTTGATTAACAAGTCCCATTAAATAAACTGTTCCATTTTCTGTAACTACTTTGATGCTACCTGATTGTAAATCTTTGGTTGCAAGCATTTGTGTTTTGATTTTGGTTGTTATCCAAGAGTCGCTTGCGCGGGTCAAAGAAGAAGTAGGGCCCTTTATCACTATCTCGTTGTAGACCTTGGTCACATCCGGTGTGGCATGTGCGGTTTGTTCTGCTTCTTCACGTAACGCAGGTGTGGTTGTTTCACCAGCCAATAAGACAACGCCGTTGAACGTGGTAACGCTAATGTGATTGTTGTCGCTCATGCCTGGCATGGCATTAATTTTGTAGACAATACTGTTATTGATATTGCGATCCGCTGTGATTTGTTCCAGCTTTCTGTGATCATACACAGCAGCTGCAGCGGCGGCACCAGCAGCGGCACCCACAACAAATATGCAGCCTTGCAACGAACATGCAATAGCGAGAACGGTGATTAGTTTTTTCATGTGGAAGAATCTCCATGACCAAATAGTTGATAATCAACGATATCGCATATGCAGTGAATAATGAGTAAGTGGGTTTCTTGGATTCTGGCTACATCGTGTGCGGGGACACGTATTTCGATATCATCTTCTTGTAATAGGGCGGGTATTTTACCACCATCACCGCCAGTCATGGCAATAACAATTATTTTTTTATCGTGCGCTGCTTTAATGGCATTTAAGACGTTTGCTGAATTGCCGCTGGTCGAAATCGCTAACAACACGTCGCCAGATTGCCCTAATGCTTTTAGTTGCTTTGCAAAAACGTCGTTGTAGCTATAATCATTGGCAATTGACGTCAGAGTCGCAATGTCAGCAGTTAATGCGATAGCGGGCAAGCCAGGGCGCTCATGTTTGAATCTGTTTAGCATCTCGCTAGAAAAGTGCATGGCATCGCAAGCTGAGCCGCCATTACCGCAGCTCATGATTTTGTGGCCATCGAGTAAGCATTGGACGATTTTTTGGCTAGCCAGTGCGACGATATCGGAGATTAGGTCGACGGAATTAATCTTTGTCTGAATGCTTTCACTGAAATTATGTTTGATGCGGTCAAGTATAGTATTCATAGCTCTTTGATATATTAGAAATTATCTACGGGAAAGGCGTCTTTGATCCAGTCAATGGCCACCTTGGTCTGTGCATAGCTTATGCCAATTACATCGAATCGACAATTGACTTTATCAAACCAGTTTTTTTGGCAAAGATAAAAGGTGGCCGTTTTAATGAGTTTGCGTTGTTTATAGCGGTCGACACTTTCAATGCCACTGCTGAAGTTGGGATTGTTACGTAAGCGAACTTCAACAAAAACAATCTCTTCTTGGTCTTGCATGACTAAATCAATTTCGCCGGTTTTTGCGCGATAATTACGTGCCAATACCGTCAAGCCTTGGGCTTTTAGGTATCGGCAAGCGGTGTCTTCTGCTTGTTGTCCGCTGTTATTAGAGGTGTCCATCATGCATTTGAGCCATTGGTAAACGTCGGTTGAATTGATGCTGGGCATTTAATGTGAGCGCACCCGTTGCACCGTAAATAGGAAAGTTTGGCAGAATCGCAAATCGCTGTAATTCATGGCTGATAAGATACGCATCTCGACCTACAGCATAGAGACGATTGATGTTGTCACTGTCCACAGCGGGGGCTTGGTTGCCATTGATAATCCAGGGAATGTCTGCAAAGTTAATACCGTTTAAGTCCGAATCTTTTGCGGGATCAGGCTTACCGGAGTAGACCACGGAGGTAGCATAAATAGGCACATTATCCACGTAATAAAAGCGTAATAATGGCATGATTTCGCGAGCGCTTTGTGGGGGAGCCAATAAAAAGACGACATCAAAATCTTGGCGTCTTTGTTTTTCAAGGTTTGCTTTATTGTTGGCGAGTTTGTCTCTGGATTTTGCTGTGTCTACTTTGGTGTCCACATGCAAAAGCCGTGGAATATCTTTCGATAAATCGGATTTAGGATTGAAAAAGTAAGTTTCAGTGATTTTGCCACCGTTTGCTGTCCAGCGATCTGACAGGGTTTTGACTACGCGTTGTCCCCAGTCATTTTGCGGTGCAATAATCAAAGCATGGGAATGGCCGCCTTCCGATGCGCGATCGGCAACTTGTTTTGCTTCATCCAGTGGTGATAGACCAAATTGATATAAATTATTAGGAAGAGAGCCTAACCAGATTTCAGTATAGTTCAATGCAAGGGTTGGAATGGTGAAATTGCCAGTGCTGGTTAATTGTTTAACATTGTCTTTCAGCAGTGGTCCGACAATAATATTGGCGCCTTTGTTGACCGATTCTTGATAGAGAGCGGACATGTTGGGGTTTTTGCTGGTATCGGTAAACGAGATGGTTTGTTGATAGCTGGTTTTCGCTAATTCTTCATAATAAGCACTGAGGAACCCGTCGCGAACCGCGCTGCCAGAGGCAGTAAAAGGGCCTTGTAACGGTAGCATCAGCGTAATATTTTTTGGTGGTGCGGCATTAGCCAGGGTGCTGAGAGTGGCTTCATTAGGGAAAAGTTGATTGCCGGGATGGCTGGGGTTCAGTTTGCGCCAGTCATTGAGATCATGGACTAATTGAGGCGTATTTGTGCTGTCTTTTTTGCTTATAATAGCAAGCTTGATCCAGGCGGCTTCTGTTGCATCAGGCATAGATTGGCTTGCCTCTAGTTTGCTGAGAGGGACATCTTGCAGTCTGCCCCAGATGGTCTGGGTGCCGCCTTGCCAAAATTCTGGATTTTCTGGTTGATATGAGACAGTATGGTGAGCTTCGTCAGATGACTTACTGCTGAAGAGGGAATGATTCAATAAGTTCGAGGTAGAAGAGCAGCTGGTGATAGTCAGTGTGCTGAATAATGCAAAATAGAACAAGAGTGTATTTTTTCGCATAAATTACCCTATTGTGTACGATAATATTAAACAAGAAGATAACATTTCAAGATATGAATATAAATAGTTTAGGTATTTTATATGTCGTTGCAACGCCGATCGGTAATTTGCAAGACATCAGTTTCCGCGCTTTAGAAATATTAAAAACCGTCGATTGCATAGTGGCTGAAGATACGCGTCATAGCCAATCTCTTCTGCAGCAATTTTCTATTAAAACCCCGATCATGGCATTGCATGAGCATAATGAGCGGGAGCGCACTGCAAAATTACTAGAGCGCTTTCAGCGTGGCGAATCAATTGCTTTAATTAGCGATGCGGGCACGCCTTTAATCAGTGATCCGGGTTATTATCTGGTACATGAGGCTAGGGCGGCAGGTGTTCGGGTCGTGCCATTGCCTGGTGCTTGCGCTGCTATTGCGGCATTGAGTGTTGCGGGCCTGCCAACAGACAGTTTTATTTTTGAAGGGTTTTTACCAGCCAAGTCAGGGGCAAGATTGCAGCGCCTGGAGGCGTTGCGTAATGAATCTCGCACGCTGGTTTTTTATGAAGCCCCGCATCGTATTCTAGAATTATTAGAGGCAATGCAGACGGTGTTTGGCGATGATCGTCGCGCTGTCATTGCCAGGGAATTGACTAAATTATTCGAGACTATCACTTCAGGGCCTTTAAAAGATTTGGCTGCATTTGTTGCCAAAGACGCCAATCAACGTCGTGGTGAAAATGTGGTAATTGTCGAAGGCGTTAAAGGTGTATCGAACGAGGAGCATGAGGAATCATTGCGAATTTTGGCGATATTGCTAGAATCCTTGCCCTTAAAGCAGGCTGTAGAATTAACCACAAAAATCACTGGCCAGAAAAAAAATATTATTTATGATTTAGCGCTTCAAATGAAAAAATAAATCGTTTGCCCCCTATAACCAGTTCCATTAGCCAAAAATCAAAGAAAGAGGACTAGAATGAATAAAGCAATGATGCGTGTTACAGCCGTATTAATCAGTTTGTTTGTCGCTACTCAAGCTTTCGCTGATGATAAGCTGGTTTTTGCAATCGATATCATCCGTCATGGTGACAGAACGCCTATTGTTGAGTTGCCCAATGCTAGCTATACCTGGCAACAGGGACTGGGGCGTTTAACGGAAGAGGGCATGCAGCAGGAATATAATCTTGGTGTCAAGATGCGAGCCAAATATGTGGATCTTTATCACCTGCTGCCTGCGCGTTATGCGGATGAAGCCATGTATGTTCGCTCAACCAATGTTGATCGTACATTAATGAGTGCGCAATCTTTATTGTACGGGTTGTATCCATTAGGTGTTGGGGCGGCAACATTGCCTTCTGCTTTTCAACCGATTCCCATTCATACAATAAAAAAAGAAGAAGAGATTTTGCTTATCCCCGATCAGGATGAGAAAAAGTTCGATGCCTTATTGCATCGGTATGTGTATTCACAGCCTGAATGGAAGAAAAAAACTTCCGAGTTGCACGATAAATTCAGGTATTGGACTGAGTTAACAGGCTTGAAAATTGGGAGTTTGAGAGATCTGGTCTTGCTGGGTGATAATTTATTTGTAAGAGAGCATTATCAAGTTGCTTTGCCCGCAGGTATCACTGAAGAAGATGCTCAGGATATTATTTCAACTTCAAAGTGGGCATTTTCACAGTTGTTTTATCCTCGTGAAGTAGGAGAGGCAACAGCAGGAGCGCTGCTAACAGAGATAAAGCAACATCTTAAAGAGGCAACGGATGCAAAAAATAAATTAAAATATGTCTTATATTCGGCTCATGACAGTACCATCATGATGGTGATGAGTGCGCTGGCCGTGCCGGTGGCAGAGTGGCCGCATTATGCGTCCGATTTGAATTTTGAATTATTTGAAACACCAACCAATCAATATTATGTCAAAATCAGTTTGAATGATGAGCCTGTGGTTGTGCCAGCTTGTCATGCGGACACCTGTTCTTTGGCGCAGTTTATGCAGTTGGTGAAAAGTATTAGATCCTGATTGATAATGAAGGTAGCGATGCCTTCCTGATGGCTCAGGAAGGTGGTTTATTAGATTTTGCCCTTATTTTCTGAATGCGGAATAGTGTGATGCTGCTGGCGTTTGTCTGCTTTCAGTATCTTCCTCATCCTCAGAGAAATTTCCAAAAAAATCCACGTCTCTTTCGGCATCATTAGTATTTGCGGTAGATGAGCTTGCCGTTGCCGCACCATTGATTTTGTCTGATGTGCCAGCTTCGCTTTTTTGGCTGTGCTCGTCTTCATCACTGTTATCAGCTTCTTCTTGCCTTTTTTGCTCTTCGGCTTTTCTGATGGCCTCTAGTTGGGCCAATAATATAGCTTTGCCAGGATTATATGACGGTAAGGTGCAAGCGGGGATCGACATAACTTTAGAGGCAGATTTAGGTGACGGCACAATGGCAATGGGTTGGCTGATTACTCGGAATGCTAGGGGAGCAGAGGCTGCTGTTGGTAATGATTGTGATCTGGTATTCGGGGTTATTTCAAGTTGCTGAAATATTTGTGCTGATGAAGTCACGGGGTCAACTGGTTGGGTTGAAGACATTTTGCGATCGCTACTCATACTACCACTCCATTTATCAAATTATTATCTGCACAAAGATATCACATTTTCGTTTAAGGCTTGACTGTTTAATAGGCTAAACTGCGATTTTATGAATATTTGTGAGTATGGTTTGCCCCATTTTATTTGTTCTGCCGACCCGATTGTAAGATTAAATACTACTCATTATAAATAATATAAGCTATTCTATGCGCTGAGTTGGCCGAGGCAGTCGCTGTTTTGCATTAGCAAGATGGAGGAAAGTCCGGGCTCCATAGGGTAAAGTGCCAGGTAACGCCTGGGAAGCGTGAGCTTACGGAAAGTGCCACAGAAAATAAACCGCCCCGTGTCTTTTGTGATGCGCGGTAAGGGTGAAAAGGTGCGGTAAGAGCGCACCGCGCAATTGGCAACAGTTGTGGCAAGGTAAACCCCACTCGGAGCAAGACCAAATAGGAGCTTACGTGGATACGGTTAAACGTATTCATACAGTGTGACCCACACTTAGCTCGGGTAGGTTGCTTGAGGTGTCTGGTGACAGACATCCCAGATAAATGACTGTCCATGACAGAACCCGGCTTATTGGCTAACTCAGCTTTTTTTCGTTTTTTAAAAATCCCCTTTTTTCTTGTGCATAAACGCTTTCGCTTTCGGCGAAATGTTGAATTTATTGCTGGGAAACCCTTAGTCTTTGCGGGAATTACGCTGGTGGGAACCTTCCATCATATCAAGGGCCTACGGGTATATTTTGTGGTAAAAAGTGGTTTATTGTGGGTGATAGTGGTATATTGATCATACGGATAGATGTCAAATCCTTAGGCTTCGGAGCAAAAAAAAGATGTTCAGAGGTGTTAACGGAGTCAACATAGATGAAAAAGGTAGGATAGTAGTTCCTACCCGCTATCGCGAACGTCTACAAAATGACGGTACTCGCGGTGGAGTCGTCTTGACTATCGATACTGAAGAACGTTGCTTATTGCTCTACCCAATCGCAGCATGGGAAGAGATCGAGAACAAGTTAGCTGCATTGCCAAGCTTTAATCCTGCTGCTCGTAGAATTCAACGTTTACTTATCGGTCATGCGACCGAAACTGAAATTGACAGTCACGGCAGAATTTTGTTGCCGCCACTGTTGCGAGAATATGCAGGATTGTCTAAGCTCGCAATGTTAGTAGGACAAGGCAAAAAGATGGAAATTTGGGACGAAGGGCATTGGCAAAAGCGTCGTTCTGAATGGTTAGATGAAGAATCGAATTCAATTTCTAATTTACCAGAGGAAGTGAAAACACTTTCATTGTAATATACCGACCCTCATTAGGAAGGGGTTTATATGGCGGCATGTCGAATGAATGAAGAAACAGATAAACACTTACCGGTTATGCTGGCTGAGGTTATAGAACACTTTGCCATTAAACCGGACGGTATTTATGTCGACGCCACATTTGGTCGCGGTGGCCATGCATCCGAAATTTTAAAGCAGTTAGGCCCTAATGGGAGATTGATTGCATTAGATAAAGACCCTACCGCTGTTGCATTCGCCAAGCAACGTTTTGCTGGTGACTCACGCTTTATGATCCAACATGGTTCTTTTACCGATTTACAAAAAGTCCTGGAGAAGCAAGGGCTCATGGGTAAGTTGGATGGCATTTTATTCGATTTAGGCGTTTCCTCCCCCCAATTAGATGAAGCAGATCGTGGTTTTAGCTTCATGCGTGACGGTAAATTGGATATGCGCATGAATTCCGAAGCTGGTATGGATGCTGCAACTTATATTGCAACCGTTAGCGAAGAAGCTTTAGTCAAAATCTTATTTGAGTACGGCGAAGAAAAGTTCGCTCGTCGTATAGCAAGATCCATAGTAGAAAAACGCCAAATCTCGCCTATTACGACTACCAAGCAGTTATCAGAGATAGTTTCTGCGGCGATTCCTAAATGGCAAAAAGGCAAACATCCGGCAACACGCAGCTTTTTAGCGATTCGGATTGAGATTAACCATGAATTAGATGACTTGAAAGAAGCCTTGGCCCAAAGCTTGGAAGCCCTGGCGGTGGGGGGACAGTTAGTTGTGATCAGTTTTCATTCTTTAGAAGATCGTATTGTAAAACGTTTTATCCAGCAACATGAAAGGGGAGGCGATTTCCCACCAGGCTTGCCTGTGACCCAAGATATGTGGCGTCCACGATTAAAGCGTCAAGGGCGCGCAATCAAGCCAAGTGATTCGGAAACTGCTTCAAATCCACGTTCTCGCAGTGCAATATTACGTATCGCGGAGAAGCTACTATGAACGCAGCAGCTCGATTCAATCAAGGTGTGTTATCTCGTGGCTGGGCCGTTTCTGCTTTCTTAACAAGAGCGCGGCTGTCAACCCTGGTGTTGTTCCTGGCTATTCTGACGTCTGCATTGAGCATGGTGTATGTCACCAACGCAACACGCAGTATGAATGCGAGCTATCAACAAAACCTCGTAGAGCGCGATCATCTCCATGTACAATGGGGTCAGTTGCTACTGGAAAAGAGCACGTGGATGATGCAGGCCCGTGTGCAGACTATCGCTGAGAAAAAACTCGGAATGGTAATACCCGATGGTAAATCGGTAGTCATTATTAATAGCAAAGAGCCCCTTTAATGATATTGGCCCTCTCGCTAGCTACGAATAGCAGGAGAGGGTCTTTAAGCCTCATTTGATGTCTCTGTTTTTTGGAGAGCGGGGTTATAAGGGTAGGAGGATGGTGGGTTTAGGATTGGTAGTCGCGTGAAACGTACTTTTCATATATCTTTTATTCCCTGGCGTTTTTATTTATTACTTTCTGTAATTCTCTTGGTTGTATTCGGTTTAATTGCCCGTCTTGTTGATCTCACTATTTTAAATCGAGGTTTTTTACAGCATCAAGGGGATGTCAGAGTCTTGCGTGTTGTTAGCACGCCCGCTTTTCGTGGCATGATCACAGACCGAAACGGTTATCCGTTAGCGGTGAGTACATCGGTCTATTCTATTTGGGTGAACCCCCACGATTTTGTTACTGCGACTGATAATATCAAATCTTTGTCCTTACTATTAGGCACAAAGCCTGGTTTGATACAGGCGCAAATTCAACATGATAAAGCCAAGCACCATGAGTTTATCTATCTAAAGCGAGGCGTCTCTCCAGAGCTTGCTGAAAGAATTAAAAAGCTCAAGATTCCTGGTTTATTCCTACAAGAAGAATACAAACGCTATTATCCAGAAGCAGAAGTGGCTGCCCATGTGGTGGGCTTTACGAATGTAGATGATAAAGGTCAGGAAGGTTTAGAGCTGACTTATAATCAGTGGCTCACAGGTACTTCTGGTAAAAAAATGGTAGTGAAAGACCGATTAGGTCGCTCCATTTCCGATGTGCAATTGATGCAAGAACAAAAACCAGGTAGCGATTTAGTGCTTAGCATGGATAGACGCATTCAGTATCTGGCCTATCGCGAATTAATGGAAGGCGTTGAAAAAAACGTGGCTGCATCGGGTTCTATTGTGGTACTGGACGTGAAAACGGGCGAAATATTAGCGATGGTTAATCAGCCTTCATTCAATCCCAATAATCGTGTCGGTCATAATAGTGATACCTATCGTAATCGAGCGGTCACTGATACTTTTGAGCCTGGCTCGACGATTAAGGCGTTCAGTATTGCGACCGCATTGGATAGTGGAAAGTTTAATCCTGATAGCCAAGTTGACACAGCGCCAGGCTGGATGCGAGTTGGGCGTAGTCTGGTTCGAGACGAGCATGATAATGGTACGATTAGCATCGCCCAGATCTTACAGTTATCGAGTAACGTGGGTGTGACGAAAGTCATTCTGTCTTTACCGCCAGAACAGCTATATGGTCTTTTACATCGAGTGGGCTTTGGTGAAACCACCAACGTGGGATTTCCTGGTGAACAGGGAGGCTCTTTGGTTAAACGTACTGAGTGGAAACCTTTTGCTGTCGCGACACTGGCATTTGGATATGGTATTTCCGTGACTCCTCTGCAGTTGGCCCAGGCTTATTCTATTTTTGCCAATAAAGGGATGAAGTTGCCGACTTCTTTATTAAAGTTGGATAAGTCGCCGATAGGTGAACGAGTAATGGATCCGAAGGTGGCGGCGGAAATGCTGGCATTGTTGGAGACGGTCACTACTGCAAAAGGCGCAACCGGTAATCATGCTCGGGTGCCAGGTTATCGCGTAGCGGGCAAAACGGGTACTGCGGGTATAGCGGGCGCGCACGGTTATGAGAAGCATCGCTTCACTTCTTCTTTTGTTGGTATTGCACCTGTCACGAATCCTCGCTTGGTTGTCGCAGTGATTATTCATGATCCTCAAGGTAAATATCATTTAGGTGGTACGGTTTCCGCGCCTATTTTTGAAAAGATCATGGAAGGTGCTTTGCGTATTTTAAATGTTCCGCCCGATAATATAGATGATGTCGGTCAAGCAAAAGAGGCGGTGCCCCTAAAACAAGCCATCGCTACGCCCCAAAAGAAAATGTTGTCTGATTCAGAATTGGATCCTTTTGATAGTGCCTCGGATAGATAAATCATGAAAACAACATTGTCAGCTCTACTACATGATTTTTGTGAAATACCGCCAAAAGCGGATTGTGATATTACAGGGCTTACTTTAGATAGCCGCCATGTCAAAGCGGGGGATTTATTCTTCGCTTGTGTTGGCACTCAGCTAGATGGTCGTCAATTCATTGATAAGGCCATATTGAATGGTGCGAAAGCCGTCTTATCAGAAGGGGATGCAGCGAATCCATCCGTCGTATGGCAAGGTGATGTGCCCATTATTTTCATCAAAAACTTGAATCATCAAGTAGGAAAAATTGCCGCACGTTTTTTTCAATACCCAGCAAAGTCATTACGGATTGTGGGTATCAGTGGTACAAACGGTAAAACCTCTTGCTCGCATTTTGTGGCGGCCGCTTTGACGCGACAAGGTATCACTTGTGGTGTGATTGGTACCTTAGGAAATGGCTTATATGGCAACATTCACCCAACCAATTTAACCACGCCGGATGCTATTACGTTGCAAGCGATTTTTGCTGATTTTGTTACGCAGGGCGCTAAGGCGGTTGCGATGGAGGTGTCTTCGCATAGTCTGGATCAGGGACGTGTGGATGATATTCCTTTCGAGGTCGCTATTTTTACCAATTTAACCCGCGATCATCTAGATTATCATGGTGATATGGCGACCTATGGTGCGGCCAAAAAGCGATTATATGATAATGCACTACTCCAGCATGCTGTTATTAACGCCGATGATGATTTTGGCCAAGCGTTAATTCAAACATTGCATGCGACACAAGACATCTATGCTTATCGTGTTAAGCAATCCGAGTCGTTGTCTGTTCCTACCATATTTGCCGATAAAGTGCATTCCAGCATAATGGGTTTGAGCGCGGTAGTGCATACCCCATGGGGGGAGGGACAATTACAGACATCGCTTATTGGCCAATTTAATTTAAGTAATGTCCTAGCGGTCTTAACGACTCTTTGTGTGATGGGTGTGCCGTTTGAAGCAGCGCTAGCCTCTCTTGCCGGTTTGCAACCTGTTCCTGGTCGTATGGAAGCCTTGGGCGGACAAGATACGCCTCTGGTGGTCGTGGACTATTCGCATACCCCAGATGCATTAGAAAAAGCACTGTTGGCAATACGTCAGCATTGCGAAGGTAAGCTGTATTGTCTCTTTGGGTGTGGGGGTGACAGGGATAGAGGAAAACGCCCAATCATGGCTAAAATAGCCGAAGATTATGCAGATTATGTGGTTGTAACCGATGACAATCCGCGCCATGAAGACCCGAAGCAAATTATGACGGATATTTTGCAGGGTTTTGTGGATCCATCTAAAGTAATTGTGCAACATGATCGTTCTAAAGCGATTCAAGACATTATACAATGCGCGAAGGCAGGTGACTGTATTTTGGTGGCAGGTAAAGGTGCTGAGACCTATCAACAAATTGGCGATACTAAAATTCCATTTAGCGATGTGGCGCACGTAGCAAAATTTTTGTGAGTCGTAAGAAAGCAGCAAAAGTGTGAAGGTTGGTGGAACAAATTACAATCTATGCATTATCGAAGTAGTGAAAAATATAAATAATAGAGCAACCTTCTGGAGATGATTAATGCTTTTTTGGCTTAGTGAATATTTAGCAAAATACTACCACGTATTCCACGTTTTTCAGTATCTCACTTTGCGTGCCATTTTAGGTACGTTGACTTCGCTAGTCATAGCGTTGGTGGTGGGTCCCACGATGATAAGACGATTGAGCCAGCATCATGTAGGACAAGTGATTCGCGAGTTGGGCCCAAAGAGTCATATGTCAAAAGCAGGTACCCCAACGATGGGGGGTGCTTTAGTTTTGATTGCGATTACCTTGAGTACTTTGTTGTGGAGTGATTTATCTAATCGCTATGTGTGGTTAGTGTTATTCGTGACATTAGGTTTTGGCGCGATTGGCTGGTGGGATGATTATTTAAAACTGTTCTTGAAAGATAGTCGTGGTTTATCGGCTAAACGTAAGTATTTGTTCCAATCGATTTTGGGTTTTTCAGCGGCCGGTTATTTATATTTCACGGCACATCTTCCCATCGAAACACAGTTAGTCTTTCCTTTTTTCAAGCATATGTTATTGCCTTTAGGTCCATTCTATATCATTTGGACTTATTTTGTGATCGTTGGTACCAGTAATGCCGTGAATCTAACGGATGGTTTAGATGGATTGGCTATTTTACCTGCGGTGATGGTGGCGGGTGCTTTGGCGATTTTTGCCTATGCTACTGGTAACATCAATTTTGCGAATTACCTGGCCATTCCGTATGTGCCAGGCACAGGTGAGATTGTTGTATTCTGTGGGGCTTTGGTTGGAGCTGGGCTCGGGTTCTTATGGTTTAATACCTATCCCGCACAAGTGTTTATGGGTGATGTGGGCGCCTTATCGTTGGGGGCAGCCTTAGGCATCATTGCAGTGATTGTTCGCCAGGAGTTGATTTTGTTATTGATGGGTGGTGTATTTGTACTGGAAACCGTTTCGGTTATTTTGCAGGTGGCTTCATTTAAGTTAACTGGCAAACGTATTTTCCGGATGGCGCCTATTCATCATCATTTTGAGTTGAAGGGGTGGCCTGAGCCGCGAGTCATCGTCAGGTTTTGGATTATTACGTTTATTTTAGTACTATGTGGTTTGGCGACATTAAAGCTGCGTTAGGAATGGAGTAGGGTATGTCACAAAATTTGCACATTGTTATTGGTATGGGCGCAACAGGTAATGCCTGTGTGCGTTATTTAACGGGCTGTAATATCCCCGTTGCTGTGGTTGATACGCGTCCTAATCCACCACAATTAGCCGAATTTAAAAAGACTTATCCGACTATTCCGGTGCAATTAGGGCCATTAAATGATGACTTTTTAAGCCAGGCGGCTACATTAGTTGTGAGCCCGGGTGTTTCACTGCGTGAACCCGCGATCGCCAAGCAGATAGCTCGTGGCATACCGGTGATCGGTGATATCGAATTATTTGCGAAAGCAGTTAATGCGCCGGTGATTGCTATTACCGGCACAAATGCAAAAAGCACCGTGACAACATTAGTGGGTAAGATGGCAGAAGCGGCAAACCTGAAAGCCCAGGTAGGCGGCAATCTTGGTATTCCCGCGCTCGATTTATTAACAGATCCCGCTCCTGCTTTGTATGTTTTAGAGTTATCGAGCTTTCAGTTAGAAACGACTTATACCCTGGCGCCTAAGGTCGCAATCGTCTTAAATGTGACGCCGGACCATATGGATCGCTACGATACGTTAGAAGCGTATCAGCAGGCTAAACTCCGTGTTTATACAGATTGCGAGGTTGCCGTTTGTAATCGTGATGATCCGATGACAGATTGTGGTGATCAATTCAAACAGCGCAAATTGCAGTTTACTTTACAAGAGCCACGTCATGATGAGTTTGGATTATTAAATAAAAATGGCGTAATGTTTTTGGCTTTTGAAGATAAGCCATTAATGCCCGTTCGCGAGTTGCCTATTTTAGGCCGTCATTATCAAGCTAATGCGCTCGCCGCACTCGCTTTGGGCTATGGTTTCGGCTTGCCGATGGATGCCATGCTAAAAACATTAGTCGAATTTAAAGGCTTGGTTCATCGTTGCCAATTAGTGCGAGAGCGCGCTGGCGTCAGATGGTATAACGATTCTAAGGGAACTAATGTTGGCGCTACGCTGGCTGCGATTGATGGCCTGGGCCCTGAAATTGAAGGAAAATTGGTTTTAATCGCAGGAGGGGTGGGCAAGAATGCAGATTTTTCACCTTTAGTTCCTGCCATTACAAAATATGTTAAAACAGTGATATTGATTGGTGAGGCAGCTCCGGTTTTAGCGGGTGTGCTAAGTGATAGGGTGGATGTGATACTGGCTGATAGTATGCAAGCGGCCATTATTCATGCAGCCAAGATTGCTGTCTCTGGCGACAGCGTATTACTTTCACCGGCATGTGCGAGTTTTGACATGTTTAATAATTTTGAACATCGTGGCAATGTATTTACCGAGGTTGTTCAGGAACTCATATGAAAATGCAGCCAGCTATGATTCATCGCGCGGCACCCAGGCGAGCTATGGTTCCTCCGCCTCCCTATGATCGTTGGTTAATATTTTGTTTAGTGAGTATTGTCGGTTTAGGTTTATTGATGGTGGCATCGGCCTCTATTGTCGTTTCAGATCAGCAATTACATCAACCTTTTTATTATCTTTATAAGCAACTGGTTTTCCTTATTATCGGCATAGTCTTGGGCACTATTGTTGTTCAATTCGAAATTGAAGTATGGGAAAAGATGGGGGGTGTCTTACTCATCGGCGTTATGTTTTTGCTGGCGGTGGTTTTATTCCCGGGAATTGGACATTCGGTGAATGGCAGTATGCGCTGGATTGGCATGGGCATTTTTGGCATTCAGGTCTCTGAATTGGCGAAATTTGCTTTTGTTATTTATCTGGCCGGATATCTTGTGCGTTATAATGAAGACCTTCAGACGTCATTCTTGGGTTTTTTGAAACCCATGGCGTTGCTGGGTGTGATTGCGGTGTTGCTACTCAAAGAGCCTGATTTTGGTGCGGTGGTGGTAATTATGTCCACTACGCTTGGCATGATGTTTTTGGCTGGCGTGCGTCTTCGAAACTTTGTGGCATTATTAAGTATAGTCATGGTTGGGATGTCTGTTTTAGCGATTTCCGCCCCTTATCGTTTACATCGTTTAACCTCTTTTTTAAATCCATGGGCTAATCCCTTTAGTAGTGGCTATCAGTTGACTCAGTCTTTGATTGCCTTTGGACGTGGAGGATGGTTTGGAGTCGGGCTAGGAAAGAGTATTCAAAAATTATTTTATTTGCCTGAAGCGCATACTGACTTCTTATTTGCAGTGATTGCAGAAGAGCTGGGATTAATCGGTATGCTGGTAATTGTGGCTTTGTTTAGTTTTCTGGTGCTAAGAATATTTGTAATAGGGCGCAAGGCGCAGCGCTTAGGCCAGCATTTTGCTGGTTTTGTGGCGTACGGTTTTGGTTTGTGGATAGCGATTCAATTTGCGGTCAGTATTGGCGTTAATTCAGGACTTTTGCCCACCAAGGGATTAACTTTGCCATTAATGAGCTATGGCGGTAGCAGTTTGCTGGTCAATTGTATTACAATCGCGGTATTATTAAGAATTGACTATGAAAACCGAATGATAGCATTAGGATTGCGTTGATGGGTAAATTACAAAAAGTGCTGATCATGGCGGGTGGCACCGGCGGACATGTGTTTCCGGGGCTTGCTGTGGCTAAGCTATTGCGCGAGCAAGGCGTCACTGTTGACTGGTTAGGGACACAGAATGGTCTTGAGGCGCGTATAGTGCCTGAGGCGGGAATACCTATTCATTACATCTCCATTAGCGGTGTGCGAGGAAAAGGGTTTTTAAATAAAGCCTTAGCGCCATTTCGTCTGTTCTGGGCCGTGATGCAATCCTTGCGAATCATTCGGCAATTAAAGCCGGATGTCGTATTGGGAATGGGTGGTTTTGCGAGTGGGCCTGGTGGTATTGCGAGTTGGCTTTTACGTTATCCTCTCGTTATTCATGAGCAAAACGCCAAAGCGGGATTAACCAATAAATGGCTAGCGCGTTTTGCAAAGAAAGTCTTGGAAGGGTTTCCAGGTACATTTCCCGCCAATGGAAAAGCGGTGGCAACGGGTAACCCAGTAAGGATCGAGATTGCAAAGTTGCCTTCGCCTCAAAGTAGAAGGCTGGACAGAATAGATCAACCGCTACATTTGTTGGTGTTAGGTGGCAGTTTAGGAGCTGCAGCCATTAATGATTTGGTGCCACAAGCGTTGGCAGAATTATCACTGAGTGAGCGTCCCAAAGTGTATCATCAGACGGGCGCTAAGCATTTAGACGACACACTGAAAGCTTATGCAAGCGCAAAAGTAGACGCTGAGGTAGTGCCATTTATTACAGACATGGATAAAGCTTATGCTTGGGCTGATATTGTCTTATGTCGCGCGGGTGCTTTAACCATCGCTGAGCTTTGCGCTGCTGGATTGGGGGCGATTTTAGTGCCTTATCCGCATGCGGCTGATGATCATCAGACTGCTAACGCAAACTATTTAGTTAAAAATCACGCGGCTTTGTTAATTCAGCAAACCGCATTAACCGTAGACGGTCTGGCGAAATTATTGAGAGAGCTCGCAGCTTCGCCTATTCAGCGTGATGCAATGGCGCAAGCGGCTTATCAATTACGCCGGATTGATGCAACTGATAAAGTATTCAAAATTTGTGGGGAGATATGCCGTTGAACTGGACATTTGAGATGGGTCGTATAAAGCATGTGCATTTTGTTGGCGTCGGCGGAGTGGGCATGGGGGGAATTGCTGAGGTATTGCTCGGTGAAGGATATAAAGTCTCCGGCTCAGACTTGTCAGACAATGCCTTGACCAAACGATTGCGGGCAATGGGGGCCGAAATTTATTTGGGTCACGATGCGCTCAACGTTGAAAATGCCGATGTGGTCGTGCGCTCTTCGGCTGTCGATATGGAAAATCCTGAGTTTAAAGCAGCAAGAGAGCGGCATATACCTATTGTGCCACGTGCTGAAATGTTGGGTGAGTTAATGCGTTTTCGTTACGGGATTGCCATTGCAGGAACGCATGGTAAAACGACTACAACAAGTTTAGTTACCAGTATTTTAGCAGAAGAGGGGCTTGATCCTACTTTTGTGATTGGTGGACGTTTGAATAGCGTTGGCACCAATGCCGGTTTAGGAAGTGGCCGTTATTTGGTGGCCGAAGCCGATGAGAGTGATGCATCGTTCTTATACCTTAAACCAATGATTTCGATTGTGACAAACATCGATGCGGATCATATGGGCACGTACAATAATGATTTCTCAGAATTGCGTCATGCGTTTGTCGAATTTCTCCATCGGTTGCCGTTTTATGGTTTGGCGGTACTGTGTGTGGATGATCCCATTGTTCGTGAAACGTTGCCGGAAGTTTCTCGTCCATTTTTCACTTATGGATTGTCAGAAGATGCCGATTTTAGAGCGGTTGATATCTCTCAAACCGGTGTGAAGAATCATTTTGTTGTGAAGCGTCGTCAAGGCAAATTGCCGGATTTAAAAATCACACTGAATTTGCCAGGCAAGCATAATGTATTAAATGCACTGGCGGCTATTGCGGTTGCAACCGAATTAAAAGTATCAGATCAAGCGATTGAACGCGCTTTAGAAAAATTTGCTGGCATTGGACGTCGTTTCCAAATTTATGGTGATTTTCTCGTTGAAACTGGCAATGTCACTTTGATTGATGACTATGGTCATCATCCACGCGAAGTGGCGGCTACTTTGCAAGCTGCTCGTGAAAGTTGGCCTGAGCGTAGATTGGTTATGGTTTATCAACCGCATCGCTATACTCGAACACGCGATTTGTTTAACGACTTTACCGAGGTCTTATCCATACCAGACGAATTGATTTTATTAGACGTTTATTCTGCAGGGGAAGCCTATATTGAAGGCGCTGATGGTAGAACACTCGCGCAAAAAATTCAGGAAAAAGGTGTCATCACGCCGCATTTTATTGAGCGCCATGATCAATTAGCTGGCGTCCTTGCCAATGTATTGCGTGGGGGTGATGTGCTCTTAATGCAAGGCGCGGGCAACATTGGCGCTATGGCGGCTAACTTGGCTGCATCCAATTTAAAGGAAGCAATGGCAGCCCCTAAACAATCAGTGGCGACGCCGATAGAAGAACCCGTAACACGGAGCTAACGTCTATGCACACAGGCGATATTTCAATACAGGCTTTCCAAAAGCTGCGCGGTCGTGTTTTGCAGAAAGAACGACTGGCTCCCTATACTTCGTGGCGTGTCGGCGGGCCTGGTGATTTCGTTTATATTCCTGCGGATCTGAATGATGTCAGTGATTTTTTACAGCAATTGCCGATTGATGTGCCTTTGTTGTGGTTGGGTCTTGGCAGCAATACTTTAATCCGTGATGGTGGTATTCCGGGGGTGACTCTCATTACACAGGGCGCATTGAATGATATTGAACACTGTGAGCCTTTTTTAGTGCGTGCTGAGGCTGGTGTTTCTTGCGCTCAAATTGCACGTTATACAGCACGTTTAGGTTTGGCAGGATTGGAATTCATGGCTGGGATTCCGGGAACGGTAGGCGGTGCATTAGCGATGAACGCTGGTTGCTATGGGGGTGAAACTTGGCAACGTGTTGCCAAAGTTGAAACCATCAGTCGTTTGGGTCATCGGCAATTGCGGACCGCCGCTGATTTTGAAGTCGGTTATCGTCACGTTAAGGGCCCGGAAAACGAATGGTTTGCCGCAGGATATTTCAATTTGAATGCGGGTGAGAAACAACGCTCGCTTGAAGATATTAAACTTTTAATCGAAAAGCGTAACCTGTCCCAACCCACAAGCTGGCCAAATGGTGGATCTGTTTTCCGTAACCCGCCGGGTGATTATGCCGCCAGATTAATCGAGCAGTCCGGTTTAAAAGGGATGAGTATTGGTAATGCGCGTGTTTCTGAAAAACATGCGAATTTTATTATTACGGAAGGGGACGCAAAAGCCGCCGATATTGAGTCGTTGATTTTTCACGTGGCAGATGTTGTTGAAAAAGAGCATGGTATTCGTCTTAAACCAGAAGTGCGTATCATAGGAAAGTCAGTATAAAAGGTAGCAACGGATGGCAAGCAGTGTCAGAAAACGATCAGTTCCTCTCAATTTCCCCTGGAAATCGATTGCAAAAATAGTCGTCATTATCGGCTTGATAATGACTTTTGCTTTTTTATACCCCAAGCTAAAAAGTACCGATTATTTTCCTATTAAAGATGTGAAAATTTTTGGTGTTCAGCACTTAAATCACGATGAAGTTCAATCGTTGGTGTTGCCATTTGTCAGTAAAGGTTTCTTCTTTGTTGATGTGGATAGAATCAAAGAGCGTATTTTGCAACTGCCTTGGGTGGCTCAGGTTGTCGTTCGTCGGGTCTGGCCTAATCAAGTGATTATTACCGTTAATGAAAAAATTCCTTTTGCGTTATGGAATGATGCGAGTTTATTGAGTGAGGCAGGGGAGTTATTTACGCCCGCCGTTGAATCCTATCCAAACGGATTGCCAGCATTGGCAGGGCCGCCCGGCGAACAAATTCGCATGACAAAATATTATGCGAGAATGAATAGCCTGTTAACACCATTGCATTTTAAAATCGCCCGCTTAGAATTGACGCCCGGCATGGCTTGGACTGTCACGCTCGATAATGGCGTGAAATTGAATGTTGGACATAAAGATGTCTTGACTCGAATCAGTCATTTTGTGAAAGTGTATCCAAAAATTGTAGGAGATAGAGTAGCGGATGTAGAGTATATTGATCTACGTTACTCTAACGGGATGGCAGTTCGCTGGAAGTCGGTTACATAACCTCTAGTCTGGAAGCATAATTATGGCAAAGAAGCCAAATAAAGATTTAATGGTCGGAATTGATATAGGTACCTCCAAGATCGTTGCGATCGTTGGCGAAATCACCGCTGATGGCAAAGTGAATATTGTGGGCCTTGGTACTCACCCTTCACAAGGCTTGAAAAGAGGCGTTGTTGTTAATATTGAGTCTGCGGTTACCTCAATCCAAAACGCGGTAGAAGAAGCTGAGCTGATGGCCGGTTGCCAAATTTATTCGGCCTATACTGGTATTGCAGGTAGTCATATTCGCAGTATCAATTCTCATGGGATTGTTGCTATTCGCGATCGTGAAGTGACACAGACTGATGTGGAGCGCGTGATTGACGCAGCCAAAGCGGTTGCCATTCCTGCGGATCAAAAAATTCTGCATATTCTTCCGCAAGAATTTATTATTGATAACCAAGATTCGATCCGCGAACCGGTAGGGATGTCTGGTGTGCGCTTAGAAGCGAAAGTGCATATTGTGACAGGAGCGGTCAGCGCAGCACAAAATATTGTCAAATGTTTGAAGCGTTGTGGATTGGTAGCCAGTGATATCGTCTTGGAACAATTTGCATCTAGCCAATCTGTTTTATCGGATGATGAAAAAGAATTAGGCGTTTGCATGATTGATATTGGGGCTGGCACCACCGATATCGCTATATTTACCGATGGTGCCATTCGACATACTGCTGTGATACCGATTGCTGGTGATCAGGTGACGAATGATATTGCCATTGCATTACGTACACCTACTCGTAACGCTGAAGATATTAAGCTAAGACATGCTTGTGCTTTACAAGACTTGGCGGATACCAATCAAATGATTGATATTCCAACGGTAGGTGATAGACCCGGCAGACATCTTTCAAAACGTGCTTTAGCTGAAGTGGTTGAAGCCAGATATGAAGAATTATTTACCCTGGTTGCCACTGAAATTCGTCGCAGTGGTCTGGAAGATTTGATCGCAGCAGGCATTGTTTTAACTGGCGGCGCATCGAAAGTAGAAGGTGCTGTTGAGCTTGCTGAGCGGATTTTTAAAGCGCCAATCAGAATCGGGACGCCTCAATTTGTGACGGGGCTTACGGATGTGATTAATAATCCTGTTTACGCGACAGGCGTTGGTTTGTTACTTTATGGCATGCAACAACGTGATACCCAACGTGAGACATTGACCCAGCAGAACTTTAAAGGTCTGTGGTCAAGAATGAGAAGTTGGTTTCAAGGCAATTTTTAACTACCATCTGTTAAACCCTCCTCAGCAAAAATGTGAGGATAAAACGCAACTTTTTGCCGGGCCACAGAAGTGATAAGGAGCATCTCATATGTTTGAATTAGTACATACAGATCCGCAAAATGCAGTAATTAAAGTAGTCGGAATTGGCGGCGGTGGCGGGAATGCAGTCGAACATATGATGGCAGCGTCTATTGAAGGTGTTGAATTCATTTGTGCTAATACCGATGCCCAAGCCCTAAAAAATTCATCGGCTCATACCTTGATTCAATTAGGCGAAGCGATTACTCGCGGTTTAGGCGCAGGCGCAAACCCAGAAGTAGGTCGTCGTTCTGCTGAAGAAGACAGAGAACGTATTAAAGAAGCTTTAGCTGGCGCTGATATGGTTTTCTTAACCTCAGGCATGGGTGGTGGTACCGGAACAGGTGCGGCTCCTGTGTTTGCTCAAATTGCCAAAGAAATGGGTATTTTGACTGTGGCCATTACGACTAAGCCTTTTTCTTTCGAAGGCAAAGTGCGCATGCACGTTGCTGAAGCGGGTATTGCAAATCTTAGCCAATATGTGGATTCATTAATTACCATCCCAAATAATAAATTACTCAGCGTTTTGGGTAAAAATGTAACCTTGGTGAATGCTTTTAAAGCGGCAAACGATGTATTACGCGGTGCTGTGCAAGGTATTGCTGAGCTTATTACACGTCCAGGATTAATCAACGTTGACTTTGCTGACGTGCGTACTGTCATGTCTGAGATGGGAATGGCGATGATGGGTACAGGCGTTGCATCCGGCGAAAATCGCGCTAGGATTGCTGCTGAGGCGGCTATCTCAAGCCCATTACTCGAAGATGTCGATATGTCAGGTGCTCGCGGTGTCTTGGTGAATATTACCGCTGGTTTGGATATGTCTATTGGCGAATTCGAAGAAGTAGGCGATGCGATTAAGAGCATTACTTCTGAAGGCGCGACCGTAGTTGTAGGTACTGTGATTGATCCTGAATTGCGCGATGAAGTCAGAGTGACTGTCATTGTGACGGGTTTGGGACGTAAAAATCAAACCACAACCACCAACAAATTATTAGATTCGACTCGTTCAGATGGTACGGTTGACTATCAATCACTCGAAAAGCCTACCGTGATGCGTAAGCACGCTGTTACTACAGCTTCGCATATTGCCACACCACTAAAGCCTCCAATTGCTGATACTGCGGCAGATATGGATTATTTAGACATTCCTGCGTTTTTAAGACGCAAGGAAGAGACTGAAATCAGCTGATTTTTAAAGAAATATTTTACTCTGATAACCCCTTTAACCTTAGCCTTGTAAAGGGGGATTACTGGATATTTTTAGGGTAAATTATTAATTTCTAAAACAATCTTTTTGTGCTACTATAAAATCTGGCACTGTCAAAAAAGTGAACAATTTAATGATAAGACAACGAACCTTAAAGAATGTTATTAAGGCGACAGGAATTACGCTTCATGGAGGCGAAAGAGCAGAGTTAACGCTCCGTCCGGCTCCGCCCAATACTGGCATTATTTTTCAGCGCACTGACCTTGATCCCGTTGTGGAGATTAAAGCTCGCGCTCAAAACGTTGGTGATACCACTTTATCGACTTCTTTAATGAAGGATGACGTGCGTGTATCCACTGTAGAGCATTTGCTGTCTGCATTAGCTGGATTAGGTATTGATAACGCATATATCGAAGTTACCGCTCCTGAAATTCCAATCATGGATGGCAGCGCTGGGCCTTTTGTATTCCTCGTTCAATCGGCAGGGATACAAGAACAAAACGTGCCAAAGAGCTTTATCCGTATTAAACGTAAAGTGACAGTCAAAGATGGCGATAAATGGGCAACTTTCGAACCTTTTGAAGGGTTTAAAGTGACATTTTCAATTGAATTTGATCATCCTGTTTTTAAATCCCATAACAAAACTGCGACTTTGGATTTCTCTAGTACTTCTTACGTCAAAGAAGTAAGCCGTGCTAGAACATTCGGTTTCATGGCTGATTTTGAGCATTTGCGTTCTGTAAATTTGGCGCGCGGTGCAAGTTTGGATAACGCGGTTGCGATTGATGATTTTCGTGTGTTAAACGAAGATGGTTTGCGTTATGAAGATGAATTCGTTCGTCATAAGATTTTAGACGCTATTGGCGATTTATATTTGCTGGGCTCCAGTTTGATTGGTGCATTTAGCGGCCATAAGTCCGGCCATGCTTTAAATAACAAATTGCTATGCAAATTGATAGCTGAGCAAGATGCTTGGGAATACGTTACTTTCGAAGATATTGCGACAGCACCTATCTCTTATGCTAAACCAATATTGGCTGTTGATTTCTAATAGCAAATTTTGCGCTTTAAAAAAACCCTATCGCTTGTACCGATAGGGTTTTTTTTGTCTTTTATTTTGAATATTCCTTGCGGGATAGGGATAGTTTGAAATGACCTATTGTGCCATTTTTCCGCCGATGATTTTTCCGTTTAGCGTTGCATGATGATTTTTAACGAGGCCATTACCATTTTTAAAGGTGATATTGCCATTAATAACAGAGTCATCTTCAAGATATATCGTTGTTTTTTGACTGGCTTTTGATGTGATCTCGATATCTTTCAAGGTGGAGTGTGTGAAAGAGGCGGATTTTCCCTGGAACAGAATTTTATCGAGAAAAGTGGTATTTTTTGCCTCTAAAGTACCCGCAATATTCACAGGGCCAGAAACTGTGGTATCGGTGAGGGTAACAACCCCTGCGACCTTTAAGCTGCTTAATTTAGCTGATTTTGCTTCTAGAGGGCCTGTAATATGAAGGTTGCCGGCTATAGTTGTGCCATCAAACTTGGCAGTGCCTGTGATTTTTAAACATTGCAGAGTTACCTTGCCAACAATCATGTTGCCTTTCGCTTCTCCGCATTTTTCTTCAGCAAAGGAGGCGGTGGCTGTCAGAGCAAGTGATACGAATCCGGTCAGTAATAGATATTTCATTCGGTTCTCCTTGAACGAGCATGGGTATCTTTGCTGCTTTGGTTGTTAATAAGGCATCATTTCTAAGCCGTATTTTTCGCTATTTTACGCATAATAAGGCGCAATTTATCATGCTTAATATTTTGAGCGGTATCCAATATGATTTCGGCGGTTTTTAGCGATAGCTTGGGTACGATACGCGATTGATCTAAAGCTGGGGTTTCGCGTTGGCCAATGACAGGTATGATTTTGCAGACAATACTTCTTAATTCAGCAAAATCAGAGTGCTTCAGTAATTTGGCTTGAAGTGTTGGAATCTGGAAGCGAAACTGAGTGGCCCAGATAGCATTATTCGTAACAACCGTTAAACAATGATTCTCAAAATTAGCCACTTTGCAGTGGGGGGCCAGTTTAGGCTCCAAATTTTGTGCTAAAATCAGGTTAATTTGAGCCAGCTGATTTAGCTTGTTCAAAAGTGTGCCTAAGATTTTGCTATCTTGTTGTAAAACATGTGTTATGGCTTGTTGATAACCTTGGCTCATGATATTGTGCCCATGGTGTTACCATTGATTTTTTATGGTTATATTCATCCTGATAGTCTACCTAATTATCTGCGATAGATAAATTCAGTTCTCAGGTTTTTATCAAGTTTGACTTTTATTGCAGAGTAGGTAATGCTTCCCGATTAATTTTTGAATGAGAGAAGACAGCCAAAGCCATGTTAACAGGTTTTATTACTCGAATTTTTGGTAGCCGTAATCAACGTGTATTACGGAACATGTGGAAGGTCGTTGATAAAATCAACGCACTCGAAAATGACATTTCAGCACTTTCCGATCAAGCCCTCCAAGCTAAAACAGTTGAATTTCGTGAGCGTTTAGCGCAAGGCGAAACTTTAACAAACTTGTTGCCAGAAGCTTTTGCCGTTGTGCGTGAAGCTGGTAAGCGTGTGATGAACATGCGCCACTTTGATGTGCAATTGCTAGGTGGTATGGTTTTACACGATGGCTGTATTGCGGAAATGCGCACCGGTGAAGGGAAAACATTAGTAGGTACCTTGGCCGCGTATCTAAATGCATTAAGTGGCAAAGGCGTTCATATCGTCACCGTGAATGACTACCTTGCAAGACGTGATGCTGAGTGGATGAGACCGCTCTATACCTTTTTGGGCCTGACCGTCGGTGTCATTCTTCCGAATCTATCGCCACAAGCAAAGCAGGAAGCTTATGCGATGGATATTACCTATGGTACTAACAACGAATTTGGTTTTGATTATTTGCGCGATAATATGGCTTTCAGTTTAGCGGATAAAGTTCAGCGTCCTCTAAATTATGCAATTGTCGATGAAGTGGATTCGATTCTGATCGATGAAGCGCGTACGCCATTAATCATCTCAGGTGCAGCAGAAGACAGCACTGATCTTTATATCGCCATCAACGAACTTGTCCCACAAATGAAAAGACAAGAATCAAAAGATGCGCCAGGCGATTACTTAATCGATGAAAAAAGTAAGCAAGCTTATCTTTCTGAAGAAGGCCATCAGCATGTGGAAGATGTGCTTTATAAAGCGGGTTTATTGAAAGAAGGTGAAAGCCTTTACGATGCAAATAACATTATGTTGATGCATCACTTGAATGCGGCTTTACGTGCACACGCGTTATTTCAGCGTGATGTGGATTACATTGTACAAGGCGGTGAAGTCATTATTGTTGACGAACACACAGGTCGTACGATGCCAGGTCGTCGTTGGTCGGATGGTTTGCATCAAGCAGTAGAAGCAAAAGAAAAAGTTAAAATTCGTCAAGAAAACCAAACACTCGCTTCGATTACCTTCCAAAATTATTTCCGTATTTACAACAAGCTTTCTGGCATGACCGGTACAGCTGACACTGAAGCCTATGAATTCCAACAAATTTATGCGTTAGAAGTGGTTGTTTTGCCTACTAATAAAGATATGGTTCGTAAAGATTTCTCTGATTTTGTTTATATGTCAGCAGATGAAAAGTATGCGGCCATTATTGAAGATATTAAAAAAAGCCGCGAAAGTGGGCAGCCTGCTTTGGTGGGTACCGCTTCGATTGAAGCATCAGAGTATCTTTCTAATCTATTGAAGAAAGAAAAGATCGCTCACCAGGTTTTAAACGCGAAGTTTCATGAGCAGGAAGCGCAAATTATTGCAGAAGCAGGGCGACCTGGCGCTGTAACGATTGCAACGAACATGGCAGGTCGTGGTACCGATATTGTTTTAGGCGGTAATCTGGATGCGGAATTAAAAGCATTAGAAGATCCACAAGAAGATGATATCGCAGCACGTACAGCCGCATGGCATGAGCGACATGACCAAGTGCTGAAAGCAGGTGGTTTATACGTATTAGGCACCGAGCGTCATGAATCTAGACGTATCGACAATCAATTACGTGGACGCTCGGGTCGCCAAGGTGATCCTGGTAAGTCACGTTTTTATCTCTCCCTTGAAGATAACTTGTTACGCATTTTTGGTGGCGATCGCTTGACGTCAATCATGAAGCGTATTGGTATGGAAAAAGGCGCAGCCCTGGAATCCAGAATCCTTTCAAATAGCATCGAGAATGCGCAACGTAAAGTGGAAGCGCATAACTTTGATATTCGTAAACAATTATTAGAATACGATGATGTGGCTAACGAGCAACGTAAAGTCATTTATCGTCAGCGCGATGAATTGCTTGCTACGGAAAGTATAGCAGAAACGATAGCTTCTATTCGCCAGGATGTAGTGACTAACTTCATCAATACCTTTATTCCACCACACAGTTTAGAAGAGCAGTGGGATATCCCTGGTTTTGAATTGCAACTCGAAAAAGATTTTAATCTGCGCCTGCCAATTAAAGATTGGTTAGATCAAGACGGCACGCTGCATGAAGAAAATTTACGAACAAAAGTTCAAGCCGTATTTGCTGATGTTTATAGCCAGAAAGAAGCGCAAGCGGGTGCGACTGTTATGCGTCAGTTTGAAAAAGCTGTCATGTTGCAAACACTGGATACGCAATGGCGTGAACATTTAGCTGCTATGGATTATCTGCGTCAGGGTATTCATTTGCGTGGATTTGCACAAAAAAATCCAAAACAAGAATACAAACGTGAAGCATTTGACTTGTTTGTTGCAATGCTAGATCGAATCAACTTTGAAGTGATATCTGTTCTCAGTAAGTTTGAAGTGCGTGCGGAAGAAGACGTTGAGAAAGTAGAGCAAAATCGGCGTGATTCGCTAAAGGTGAAGATGGAGTTTGAGCACGCTGAATTAGATACATTGCAAAGTGATGAAGCTCAGGAAGAAGCTGTCGCGACAGCGGCCGTTTTACCTTTTGTTCGTGACCAGCATAAAGTCGGTCGTAATGAGCCTTGTCCTTGTGGTTCTGGCAAAAAATATAAACAGTGTCACGGTAGTATTTCTTAAGTTTCAATGAAGTCATTAAAAATACCATGTCATTCCCGCGTAAGCGGGAATTTGTTGTTGGAAGATCAGAATAGTTAATATCTTCGTCTCGCCAAAAAGCGAGAGAAAATGGAATAGGCGATGATGGGCTCCCGTGTTTGCGGGAGAAACACGGATGTTTTCATAGTCGTTGGTAGGTTAAGTTATGGTTCATGTGGTCATTGCAATTATTCTTAATGCTGAGTATCAGGTGCTGATTGCTCAGCGTTCATTTCATCAAGAAAAAGGTGGGTTGTGGGAGTTTCCTGGCGGTAAGGTCGAGGTGAATGAAACCGCTTATGATGCATTGGTGCGAGAATTGCAGGAAGAGATAGGCATTCAGATAACGGCAGCTGATCCATGGATGCGGGTTGAATACGATTATCCGCATAAATCGGTTTTGTTAGATACCTGGATGGTAAAGCAGTATGAAGGTTTACCTATTGGTGCGGAAGGTCAGCCTATTGCGTGGTGTGCATTAGAAGATTTGAAGCATTTTCAGTTTCCAGAAGGTAATCTTGCCATTATAGAGAAGCTAACGGCTTAGTTTTGGGTACCGGGCCGGTCTTGGTTTCTCTTTTCAAGTTGAAGCTGTATATCATAATACTCTCAAGATAAATCAATTCTCATTAACCTGTAATGGGTGTTTTTGGCTTAAAGTCTGGGCAATATCGAAATTGCAACATTGCTTGTCTTTCCCGCGAAGGGGGGAAACTATTTTTAGAAACCCCCTATTTTTAGTACAAAACCCAAGCTGTGCGACAAAAATGTGATACCCGTGGGTTTTAATGAGTACGGCGGGGATTTTTGATTCGTATGTGCCGAGTGAATGTCCTGTGATTTGATTTGGCAGGGGTTCGCGGACTAAGACCCCCACAAAAAGCGGGGGGGTCTTAGTCCGCGCTACTTTGTGCTACGTTGGGGTTCTCTGTGCAATGAGCCAATGTAAAAAGGCTATTAATTTAAGCTCTTTTATGGCTAGCTCTGGATCCCGCGGACAAGCCGCGGGACGTAGGCAGTGGATTTGGGAAGATGGTAGTTTTAAGACTGTTATGCGGAATTTAGATATCTTGATCTTCGTTGCTGTCTAGATTTTCTGGGTTGACGGTTTCGCCGGGGATTTTGCGGCTTTCATCAGCCCATTCACCGAGGTCAATCAGTTTGCATCGATCAGAGCAGAAAGGACGGTATGGATTGTCTTGTCTCCATGAGCCTTTTTTATGACAGGTGGGGCATACGATATTTTCGAGTTTTGATGATGTCATGGGTTAACCGCCGTAAGCTAGCCAGAAGGAAAGGTTGTCTGCATATTGAGCAGGTCTTTCGTTCACAGTAGGGGCGAAGTAACGTATGCTCAAAAAGTGTCGGCCAACACTGATTTCAGGGTAGGCCACGATGTTCTTGGGAACAGCAACTCGAATCAATCTTAAGTTGAGTTGTGAATCTAATAATTCTTGATAAAAGCCGTGATCAGCTGTTTTTTCCTGGATTTTGGTGCCTTCTCGGACCAACTGCAAGATCAAGCTAACCGTAGTGCGGATAGCATTAAATTCAACCATCCAGGACTTGATCGTATCAAGACGAATATCCGCGTGTTGCTGGAGCCAATTGTGGAAGAGGGGAATGTCAAAACTACAACCACCACCTGGCGTTGTTAAATGTAGACGCAGATTGTTTAACATCTCAATGTCGCGTAGGTTTTGACCAATTTTGCCACTGCTATCAATGAAGCAGCGAATGAGATCATCCAATTGTCGCAACAATTGACGTAATTTATCTTGATCAATATGTGGGGTGTTTTCTAGACGCATTAAATTACTGAGATGATGGCCCAATTCTTTTGCGAGTTTTGCTTTTAAATCAGGGCGATCCAGAACTTGTAAAATATTCACAATGGTCGATACGACATTACGAGTGCCCGCAATGGAAACATCATTCACTTGATGATCAATTTGATAGAATAATTGTTCCAGGCGTAAACACACGCGGATTAATTCATTCAAAGGCTGTTCGTAAATTATAGCATCTGCAATCATGGGTTTTCATTCTACTAGTCAGGTTGCTGCACCGCGCAATAATAACACGCTTTTTTGAGAAGTGCTGCATCAATTGCATAGTATATGAAACAGAACAGCGGCTTAGCCGCTGTTTCCAACCAGTGCAAGATAGGAGGCGTGCAGTTTTTCTACTTGAGGGATTAAATCTTGAATCTTTTTATCGTTGTAAATCACATCATCCGCTGATCCCAGGCGCTTTTCGCGAGTGACCTGGCTTTTCATGATGGCTTCAACTTCTTCTGGTGTGTTCATATCACGTAATTGTGTGCGCGTGAGTTGAACTTCTTCTGGGACATCGACTACCAAAGTGCGAGTGATGAGAGGGTTTATTTCATTTTCAAACAGCAGAGGAATGACAGCCATGCAATAAGGCGCCTCGGATGCTGCAATGCGACGCGCGAGCTCTTGGCGAATGAGGGGATGCAATAACTGTTCTAGCCAAACGCGTAAGCTATCATCTGAAAAAATGTATTTACGTAATGTTTTGCGATTTAAGTGTGTGTTACCCATGACAACATAACGGCCAAATTTTTCGACAATCGCATGATAGGCAGGTTGGCCTGGGTCTGTTAGCTCACGTGCGATACGATCAGTATCAATGACATCAACACCGCGATCTGCAAAAAGATCGGCTACTGTGGATTTGCCGCTACCGATACCGCCGGTTAAACCGATCACTAATTTATTGGATGACATGAAGGTATATTCTCATTATGTCGGATCCCCACATTAAGCTTATCCAACCGGCAACGGCTAAATAAGGCCCAAATGGTAAAGGGATACTTTTGAATTGATGTTTTATCACCATATGGGTGACACCGATGATGATACCACTAATAGAGGCAAGTAAGATGATGACAGGTAACATTTGCCAGCCGATAAATGCGCCTAACGCCGCAAGGAATTTGTAGTCGCCTTCACCCATGCCCACTTTGCCGGTGACGAGCTTAAAGATAGCTTGTGTGATAGCAAAAAGCAGATAACCCGCAATCGCACCAATGATAGCATCTTGGCTCGAACAAAAAAGATTGAATAAGCTGCAGCCCAATCCTAGACCTAATAAAGAGAAAGTCAGTTGATCAGGGAGTAATTGGAAATCCAGATCAATAAAAGTTAATGCGATTAATATCCAAGTGAAAAATAATGCCGCCAACGTTTGCCAGGTGAATCCAAAATGCATTGCAATATAAACTGAGGTAAAACAAGTCAGAGCTTCTACAAAGGGATAACGTACGGAAATCTTCGCTTTGCAATAGGCGCATTTACCGCCTAATACAATATAACTAATGATAGGTATGTTATGCCATGGTTTGAGTGTTTTTTTGCATTCAGGGCAGTGCGAGAAGGGAAGCGATAAGCTGAATGTCTTGGTAGGTTCGGTTTCTGCGTTTTTAAATCCTAAATATTGGCGGCATTCTTGATTCCAGTCATTTTCGATCATGCGTGGTAAGCGATAAATGACGACATTTAAGAAGCTACCAACAATCAAGGATAAGGCCGCAACGACCATGAGGAAAAAATTAGGGTTTTCGTTTAAGAAATGAATGGTGTCCATCAAATAATAGCCCCTAATTTAAAGATCGGCAGATACATTGCAATCACTATTCCACCGATTAAAACACCTAGAATAATTATAATCAAGGGTTCTAATAAGTGACTAAAATTATTTATCCATTCGTCTGTCTCTGTTTCATAGAAAGACGCTATTTTTTCGAGCATTTGTTCCGTTGAGCCGGATTCTTCACCGACTCTTACCATTTGAATCATTAAGTGAGGAAAGACGCGAGATACTTGCATTGCGTGATAAAGATCGTGGCCTGTTGCAATTTCATTTTTTAATGTGGCTACGGCTGTAGTAAAAATAGAATTATTACTAAAATCTGACATCATTTTCAACGCATTGAGCAGAGGTATACCGGCGGATGATAGGGTTGAAAGGGAGCGGGCAAATTGTGCGAAGAAAGTTTTTTGAATGAAATTGCCAAGGAAGGGTAATTTTAAAATGAGTTTGTCTATTTTGTGGTGTTTGGGAATTTTTTTTGCGTATCTTCCCAATAACACTATGCCAATGATAGGAACCAGGAATAACAAAGCGTGATGTCGCAATAGATCAGATAGTTGGATAACAAGTTGTGTGAACCGTGGCAGGTCTCCATGAAATTGTTGAAAAAGATCAGCAAAACGCGGAATAACAAAGATCAACATCGTGGTGACTAGAGTAAAAGCCACTATCATGACAATGGTAGGATAGATTAAGGCCTGTTTGATTTTATTTTTAAGATGTAAGGCTTTTTCTTTGTGCAGGGCTATGCGGTTTAACATTGTATCCAATTTTCCGCTTTGTTCTCCAATGTAAATCAGTTGGCAGGTCAGTGAATCAAAATAGTGTGGATATTGGTGTAGTAGGCTAGTCAGGGATTTGCCAGAGTTCAGGTGGCTTTGCATGGCTTGGATAAGAAGCCGCAGTGACATTTTTTTCTGGCTAAGCTGTAAAATATCGCAACTTTTTACTAAGGAAATGTCAGCGGCAATCAGTGTCGCTAATTGCCGAAAAAATAGCATCATATCACTGGCCGCTATTTTTTGTGTTTGTCGTTTAAAAGAGATTTTAAATTTTTTGGCCTCTCGTCGCTGCGGTTTATTTTTTTGCGCAGCTATCTCCGACCATAGATGAATTTGATGATAGATTTGTAATTTATAGGATTTCATTTGATGCATGCTCAGTGGAAGAGGATAACGGTGGATCTCGTTGAATAACGCGATTGATTTCAGCAAGAGTGGTTTCGCCAGCTTTCAATTTTTCGATGGCGATTTGGTGCAATGAGCTAAATGCATTGAGATGAGACAATTGCGATAAAGGCTTACCACTGAGAATGTGGTGTGTGGTCTCCTCTGTCATGGATAAAAATTCATATATTCCTAAGCGGCCACAATAACCATTCAAACAATGTTCGCATCCTCTCGCTTCATAGAGGGTGACAGTCGATGCAGTCGCATCGTTCATATTCAGTAATTCGGTCGGGACGCAGACGCTAGATTTGCAGTGGGGGCATAATTTTCTTACTAGTCTTTGTGCGACAACAAGCGAAAGAGAGCAGGCTATGTCATAGGGGGCGATGCCCATGGCTTGTAAGCGAATTAATGTTTCAGCAGCACTATTGGTGTGAATGGTCGACAAGACCAGGTGTCCGGTTTGTGCGGCTTGTAGCGCTATTTTAGCGGTTTCGTGATCTCGAATTTCGCCAACCATAATGATGTCAGGGTCTTGTCGCAAGAAGGTGCGTAGCAGCGTCGAAAAATCCAAACCAATTTTGGGATGAATGCTGACTTGATTAATACCGTTCAATTGAATTTCAATCGGATCTTCGATAGTCGAAATATTTTTTTCGGTAGTATTTAAGTGTCTGAGGGCTGCATAGAGTGTCACGGTTTTGCCGCTGCCTGTCGGGCCTGTTACCAGGATCATGCCTTGGGGTTGCGTGATTTTGTTGAGAAAAATCGCTTTTTGAGCGCTGGTCATGCCGAGCGCATCGACACTGAGCGAAATTTTTTTTTCATCTAACAGTCGCAGTACCACTTTTTCGCCGAAGAGAGTGGGGCAGGTATTCATGCGCACATCGATTGTGTGATTATGCTTTTGATTCAACTGGAAGCGGCCGTCTTGCGGAAGACGGCGTTCAGATATATCTAAATTCGCCATGACTTTTAAGCGTGTGACGAGTCGACTGGCTAAATTAAATGGCACTGTTGTGATCTCGTATAGGATGCCATCTTGACGATATCGAATGCGACAAAGATTTTCATAGGGTTCAATATGAATATCTGATGCAGATTTTTGTAGCGCGTCATAGATGATGTTATTTACGAAATGAATAATGGGGTCATCGTATCCTTTAGTATTTTCTTTGACGACAAAAGGCATCGTATTTTGAGTAAAAGCCGGATCTAAGTCTTCTTGTATCAGATGGGCTGCGAAATGTCGGCTACTGAATTCATTATGCTTCACACAAGCCTTCCTTTAAGCAGGTTCCGCTGACTGTCCAATCGCTACCATCGGTATTCGGTTTTAAGATGTAGGTTGCGCCGCCTGCCGCTTGTGTGCCAGTGGCAATGATTGCGCCGTGTTGGATGGTAAGGTTGGCTAGGTTCTTAGTGGCTTTGGGTGAAGAAGGTATCCCTTGGATGCCGTTTGTGAGCGTGTCGAGAGTGGCGCCGGATTGTAAAGCCAAGCTTACAGCAATTTTAAAGGGTTCGGCGGCGATGATGACCTCTGTAAAGCGCGCTCTTTTGGTGTAGTTTTGATAGGAGGGGATCGCTACCATCGATAAGATGCCGATAATAGTGACGACGATCATTAGTTCAATTAAAGAAAAGCCGCGGATGCGAGATGGAATTTGCATAATGTTTATCCTTGATCTGGTTTGTAAATGTACGAATAGGGTGTGAGAGGTTTTTGCCGAGAACTTTGTCGTGCCGTGGTGTTTATTCGCTGTATCCAGCGATTGAAACCGGGTTCGAGAGTTTTCTGGATATCGTGGACAAGCCACGGTACATCGGGAGAGGTGTCATTGGCTGAGTAAGGTAGAAGCAGAGCGGAGAAATTACCTGTTTTTCAAGGGGTTTGCAATTGTCATATAATGTCCAAAATGAATTAAAATGTTCCACGTGGGACATTTATATGCCAGTATTGGCCAAATAATAACAGTTGGTGCTGTGTTGTTGGTGACCATTATTTGAGGGTTTCTTTAAAACGGATAAGGTCAACATTAGGGAATTTATCTGTTGAGAGGTAGTCATATTCGATGATTCGGGAGTTGGCGATTGTATCTGTGCTTGGTGTTGCTTCTTTTAAACCAGGGTGACACATAATCAGGCCACCCTCTTGAACTTGCTGGACAAATTGCGGGAAGAATTCAGCGTATTTTGCTGCGTTTTCAAAGTCGTAAATGCCGGAAAATGAGTGATTGTGGGGAATTTGGCGTGCTAGGAGCTGTCTTTTAAATTCGCGCGCGCCACACAATTGGATGATCAATTGCTTGGTGTAGCCTACCGCCTGGAAGCGTAGGAGGCTATTGGGATTATAGGTGCATCGGACGTAAGTCTGATTATCGCGTAAACGCTCCTCATAAACGGTAAATAGCGCATCGCGTATCACGGGAAATTGATGCACATGTTGGTGGCCATCAATAAAATCCGGTAATCGGCCAGTGCCTTGTAGAAATAGATCTAATTGTGCATGGCACTCCGCTATAATGGCTTTTTTATTTAGCAGCCTTAAATGTGATTTGAGAATTAAGCGGGAAACGGGTTCAGCAAGAGGAGTTTCTTCCGTTAAATTGAAATGTAATCCAATATCTGCTTGGTTTTTAAATGATTCCAGGTTGCGAGCCTGTTCCAGCCAATCAGCTGACGTCGTGAGACAGCTGGTTGCAGATAGCCGCTTTTTCTCCAATAAGGCAATAATGGCTTGAGAAATAGCAGGATTTTGTCCATAATCGTCGGCGCAGAGAATAATGCGTTTCATAGTATACAGTGCTTTTGTGTATTAAAATCTTCCGAAAAGCTTAGATTAAATTGCAGGAATCAACAAGTGTTATTCAGCCTTAGCAAAACAAATTTAAACGCTAAACAAAGTTGGGTCATTGATGTGCTTGGCCTTATTGTCTTGTTAGGACTTTTTTATGCAATTTGGATTGGTTCCCATGCCTTAGTGACCCCAGATGAAGGGCGTTATTCTGAGGTGGCAAGAGAGATGGTGGTTTCGGGTGACTATATTACCCCACGATTAAATGGAGTGGCTTTTTTAGATAAGCCTGTGCTCTATTACTGGTTACAAGCTTCAGCCATTAAAATGTTTGGTTTGGCTGAATGGTCATTGCGATTTTGGCCAGCGTTGATTGGTATTCTCGGTTGTCTTGTGACTTATATCACCGGACGCGTTTTGTTTGATCGCCGCACCGGTATTCTTTCCGCTATTATTCTAGCCACAAGCCCTCTTTATTATGGCGGCTCTCATTATACGAATTTAGATTTAGAAGTGGCTTCATTGATTAGCAATTCATTGCTGTGTTTTATTGCGGCGATGCACGCGGGGTCATCGCGCGTTAAAAAATATTTATTAATAGCGGCCTACATTTTTGCAGGGCTTGCCGCTCTCACCAAAGGTTTAATCGGTATTGTCTTTCCCATGATGATTATTGGGAGTTGGATAGTGTTATTAAATCGTTGGGATACCATACTGAAAATGCGTTTGCTCATGGGGATGGTAATTTTCTTTGTGATTACTGTGCCATGGTATGTGTTGGTACAGAAGGCGAATCCAGAGTTTTTGCATTTCTTTTTTGTCACGCAGCAAGTGTCGCGCTTTTTGACGACCCAGGATTTTAACAGTAAGGCGGCGGTGTGGTTTTATGTGCCTGTGGTTTTAGCGGGCTTGTTTCCCTGGTCTGTGTTTTTAATTCAGTCGCTAGTTCAGAAAATAAAATTGGTTTGGGGAGATCGCAAGCATCATCCGGTCGAATTGTATCTGTTATTGTGGTTTTTCATTGTGCTGGTTTTCTTTTCTATTCCGCGTTCAAAGACGGTGGGATATATCTTGCCAATTTTCCCTGTCAGTGCCCTGTTGATTGGAAGTTATCTCAATCAAGTTTGGCATGATGCAAAAAAGATTCGGGCTTTATCAACGGCTTTTCTGATATTCAGCGGTTTGATTGGTGCGGGTTTGTTTATGGCGCCTGCTTTCAATTTGATTGAAATACCTCCTGTATTTTTGCCTTATTTGCGTGCGATGGGGCTGATTATTCTGTTTTCTGGTATGACCGGATTTTTTGTTTCGCGTCAAAAAAGCATGGCGCCTTTGTTTGCTTGTTCGACTGTAACAATCGTATTGGTTCTGCTGACTTTTGTGGCGAGTACGCCTTTTATTAATGATAAATCGGTGAAGCCAATCGCTTTGACCTTAAAGCCTAATTTGCAGCCTAATGACGAAGTAGTGACTTTTTATAAATATTATCAGGATCTGCCTATTTATTTAGAAAGACGTATTACTATTGTCGCGGATTGGCATGCGGCTGATATTCCACACAAAGATAATTGGTTGCGTGAAATGTGGTATGGCATGGTCTTTCAGGACACTAAAGATTGGTTAATTGAAGAGGCCGCTTTTTGGCAGCGTTGGAATAGTGAGAAGAGGGTGTTTGTTATCACTGATGATGATAATTACAATAAACTAAGCCGAAAAACGCATGTTTATAAGATCCAGCAAGAAAACAATATGGTCTTGTTGAGTAATAAAGCCTGATTAGCGAAAGACCCAGAGTTTGCTCGCGGTAAATGTAAAAAGCGGCAAGATCGCTAAAACAACGAATAAAGCTAAGGCATAAGGCATTTTAAAGAGCGACATGAAGAGATAAAACAAGCCTTCATTTGCCATGAAGGTTGTGCAAGAGACCAGCAGTAGTTTTGGAAATGCAATACGATGCTGAGTCTCTGCCTGAAATGTCCATAGCCTATGACCAAAGTAACTGACTTGAAATGAAATCATAAAAGCGATGATGTTCGCGAGTAATGGTTGCAATAAGCCCCCCTCAACTAGTAACACCACAATGCTAAAATGCACAATACCCGCGCTAACGCCAATGACGCCAAATCGCATTAACTGTGGTAAGAGTTTGTTACTCAAAGCCATGTTGTTGTCCGATTAAATATTTGGGGCGTTGTTTGACTTCAGTAAAGATGCGCGCAATGTATTCACCTAAAATTCCAATCGAAAGTAATTGAACACCACCTAGGAACATCACGGCTACGATAATGCTTGGAAAGCCGGGTAAATCAGCACCAAAGATTAATGTTTTTGTTAGAAAATAAATGGCATAGATAAGTGAGGTAAGAGAAATAATAAAGCCGATTAATCCCCAAACGCGTAGTGGAATATCAGAGAAAGTCGTGATGCCTGTTAATGCAAGTTCCGTTAATCTGCCTAAACCCCAAGAACTTTCGCCTGCTGGGCGGTCTTGGACGACGAAGGGAACACCAATTTTTTTGAAGCCTACCCAAGCATACAAACCTTTCATGAAGCGTGAGCGTTCTTGGAATTGGTTGATCGCGGTGACGACTTTTCGATCGAGTAGGCGAAAGTCTCCGGCGTTATTGGGAATATCTATATTGGTAATTTTAGTCATTAACCAATAAAAAAGATGGGCTAAATTGCGTTTGATTGATGATTCATTATCCCGGTTTTCGCGAACACCATAAACCATTTCGTAGCCATCGGCCCAGAACTTTAAAAAAGTGGGAATCACTTCAATTGGATGCTGAAAATCCGCATCCAGTATGACCGCGACATCACCGGAGCAATGTTCAAGACCGGCTGTCAGAGCGGTTTCTTTGCCAAAATTACGTGATAAACCGAGAAATTTGACATGGCACTCTTTAGGTAGGTTAAGTACTTTGAGCGCGGTTTGGTCGCTGCTACCATCGTCAATGACAATAATTTCAAAGCGGCTAGCCAGCTGATTTAAGCTTTCCGCCAATTGCGTAAAGAAGGGTTCAACTAAAGCCTCTTCATTATAAACAGGGACGATACATGAAATAAAAACCGCTTTATTCTGTAATGCTTTTTGGCGTTGTTCTGTTTGCATGGAGACTGACTGCCTATCAATAATACGATCGTGAAATTTTACAGGAAATGATTGGGCTCGACCACTCAAGAATAGGGATCCTCAGATTGAGGGTGCCTACCTTCCCTGAAATGGGTTGACTAATATCGGGTTTTTAATTTGACCATGCAGATAATTAAAATCATGGGAATGATCAAATCCATCCAAAACCAGGAGCCGGCATTGCCATTGGCAAAGTTATGTTTGGTTATCATTTGATAAATGTGGCCAGTGGCGTCTCCCCATAACCAGCAGGTGTTGCCGATGACGCTGGCTAAACGAAATCCGTAACTCGCGCGATAGGCAAGCAAACCAATCATCCCAAAGCCTAGATTGGCTACTGCAACTTCAAATTGGAAGGGACTATTGGACCAACCGATGGTGTGGGCCGTGAATTCGGGAAAAAAGCCATGCATCGCAAAGCCATAGATGCCGGCTAAGCCTAAAGGTAAAAGAGTGGTCCAGCGAAATAAAATTTCGTAGGAAGATAGTCGTTGGTGTGTGCTCCATTGTACGATGGTTAATATCATGGCCAAAACAAAGAGGGTGAGACTTAGATTGCTTAATGCGGCGCTCACTAAATTTGTAAACATATTCGGATCCTTCTGTTTAGTTTTCTCGCTCTATGGGTAAGAGGAGGCATTATCCATTTTGGGTGCTATGACCATTTTAACTCGTTTTACTAAAAATAGTGGCTTCAAGAAATAGTTTCCCGCCTTCGCGGGAATGACTATTTTTCAAAGTGTTGATTCAACAAAGCCCCCGCAAGGGGACCTCTGCGCAAGGCTGACAAGATATTTCTATTAGCCACTTTTGCTGACGAGTGAAATTTTTTCAAGTTCTTCCCAGCGATGGTACGTTTTCTCCAGTTCAAGCGTTAGCTTGTTTAATTTTTCTAAGTTGTCTGCAATCGTTTTTTGGTCTTGCTGATAAAATTGTGGTTCCAAAGTAATGGCTTGCAGCTTGGTTTGTTCAGCTTCCAGTTTTTCGATGATTTTAGGCAGTTCGCTGAGTTCCTTTTGTTCTTTCAAGCTAAGCTTTTTAGTGGCGGCGGGTTTTTCTTTTTCAGTCGTTGCAGCCTTGGGTGTAGCAGGTTTTGCTGTACTGACCGGTGCTTTACGTTGACGCAACCAGTCATGATAGCCACCAATGTACTCTTCGATTTTGCCTTCACCTTCGAATACTAAGGTGCTTGTCACAACATTGTCTAAGAATGCACGATCATGGCTGACGAGTAATAAAGTGCCTTCGTAGCTGTTTAGCAGTTCTTCTAAGAGCTCTAAGGTTTCAATGTCTAAATCGTTCGTTGGCTCATCCATGACTAATAAATTGGATGGCATGCTGAATAAACGCGCTAACAACAAACGATTACATTCACCACCGGATAGCGATTTAACAGGTGTCATAGCCCGTTGTGGCGTAAAGAGAAAATCTCCCAGGTAACTGATGATATGACGCTTTTTGCCGTCAATTTCTATCATGTCAGATCCTTGAGCCACGTTGTCAATGACCGTTTTGTTAAGATCTAATGCTTGTCTTAATTGGTCAAAATAGGCGACTTGCAGTTTTGTTCCGAGCGTCACTTTGCCATGTTCAGGCGCATTGTTACCTAATAAGATATTTAATAAAGTGCTTTTGCCAACACCATTCGGTCCAATCAAACCAATGCGATCGCCTCGCATGATGCGGACAGAAAAATCTTTGATGACGGTTTTGTCGCCGAAACTTTGTGATATGTTTTCTGCTTCAACTACCAGGCGTCCTGATTTTTGTGCTTCGTTTACATTGAAGTTGGCTTTGCCTTGTACTTCACGACGTTTAGAACGTTCGATACGCAATGATTCCAGGGCGCGGACACGGCCTTCGTTTCTTGTGCGGCGAGCTTTGATGCCTTGGCGAATCCATTTTTCTTCTTGTGCTAATTTCTTGTCAAACTCGGCATTTTGTTGTGCTTCTGCATGTAGCATTTCTTCTTTGCGACGAAGGAAATTGTTATAGTCGCCAGGCCAAGAGGTGAGTTGACCGCGATCTAATTCGATAATGCGTGTGGCTAATCGTTGCAGCAAGGAACGATCGTGGGTAATGAATAATAAGCCTGTGTCACAAGCGAGAAGTTGATCTTCTAGCCATTGGATGGCGCTAATGTCTAAATGGTTAGTCGGCTCATCTAGTAATAATAATTCAGGTGAAATCACGAGTGCTTTGGCTAGTGCCGCGCGTCTTTGCCAGCCGCCAGAGAGATCAGCCACATTCTGATCGGGATCAAGGTCTAAGCGAGTGAGCACGTTTTTGATATCTTGCTCAAAGTGCCAGCCATTGTTCGCATCAATTGCATGTTGTATGCGTTCTAATTGAAGCAAATCATCTTCTGTGTGTGAGTGTTCGAGGCGTTGAATGAGTGCGTGATAGTCAGCAAGTAGTTTGCCCATTTCAGCTAAGCCATCGGCAACAAATTCATATACCGTGCCAGTGCTATGTTGCGGTAATTCTTGCGCCAGGCGTGCAATTCGAAGATTAGGGCTGCGAAAAATTGTCCCGCTGTCAGGCAGCATGTTGCCTTCGATGATTTTCATGAGCGATGATTTACCCGCGCCATTGCGGCCGATAAGACAGACTCTTTCACCGGATGAAATTTGTAATTTTGCATGGTCTAGTAGATGATCTAAACCAAAAGCGAGTGATACATTGTCTAGCGTAATTAGGTGACTCACTTGATTCTCCGCACTTGCACAACCCCTTGGATGTTTGAAATATTTTTTAATATATCGTTGTTAATTTCGTTATTTACGTCTATCAAGGTGTAGGCGATGTCATCGCGTGACTTATTTAATAGACTTAAAATGTTTAATTTTGCAGAAGCTAATGTTGATGAAATTTGCGCGACCATGTTGGGAATATTGGCATTCACGACGCTGAGCCTGAAGTTGCCGTTATTAGGCATTTCTAATGTTGGAAAATTAACAGAATTAACAATGGTGCCATTTTCTAAAAAATCACGGACTTGTTTGACTATCATCACTGCGCAGTTTTCTTCGGCTTCTTTGGTTGATGCACCAAGGTGCGGCAAGCTAATCACGCGTGGATGATCTTTTAGCGGCACGGAAGGGAAATCACTCACGTAGGCTAAGATTTTTTTCTCGTTGAGTGCTTCCAGTAAGGCTTTGTTATCAATGATGCCATCACGCGCAAAATTCAGTAAAACAGCGTCTTTTTTCATGATGCCAAAACGTCTTGCATCAATCAGGTTTTTGGTTTCGTCATTCAAGGGCACGTGGAAAGTGATAAAATCCGCTTCTTTTAATAAGTCATCAATGCTTAAAGCTTGTTTTACATTGGCGGATAATTCCCAGGCGCGATTGACAGTGATCGTCGGATCAAATCCAATGACTTCCATACCGAGGTTGATTGCGGTATTTGCGACCTTAACACCAATGCTACCTAAGCCGATGACTCCCAATTTTTTGCCGTACAGTTCAAAGCCGACGAATTGCTTTTTATCTTGTTCAATTTGTTTATCTAGTTCAGCGCCAGCGGTTTTTAACTGGCTGACGTAGTGCCATGCCTGACAAATATTGCGACTGGCTAGAAACATACCCGCAATCACTAACTCTCGTACGGCATTGGCATTGGCGCCGGGCGTGTTTAGGACTGGTACACCGATTTTGGTATAATCCGCAACGGGTATATTGTTAACACCAGCGCCTGCTCGACCTATGACTTTAACGGAGGACGGGACTTTCATTTCGTGCATGTTTTGGGAGCGAACAATAATGGCGTCAGGATCCACGCTATCCGTTGTGATAGTGTAAGTATCTTGTGGGAATAAATTTAGCCCATTTGCCGAAATCGTGTTTAATGTCTGGATTTTAAACATTTTCGCTCCTAAAGAATTTGGGTTACATTATCGCATCATAATTTCGTGCTACATAGGAAAAAAGCAATGTTTACACCAAACTGGCAATTAAAAACAGCCATTAATACCGTTATATTTGATTGCGATGGTACATTAAGTGCCATCGAAGGGATTGATGAATTAGCGAATAAAAATAATGTGACAGATAAGGTTAAGGCACTCACAGCAGAAGCAATGGGTAAGACCGGTATTTATCCTGAATTATATCAAACCCGTTTAGATCTGGTGCGCCCAACACAGGCTGATGTAGTAAAGCTGACAGAGGCTTATTTTGCCAATTTGTCGGGAGATGTGAAGGAAGTCATACAAATTTTTAAACGGTTAGGTAAAAAGATTTGTGTGGTGTCTGCCGGTGTTAATCCGGCGGTGAGTCAATTTGGGGCGATGTTAGGTATTTTTCATGAGAACATATTTGCAGTCGATTTAACGTTTGATTCCATGGGGAATTACGTTGATTTTGATCGTCACTCTCCGATGATAACCGCTTCTGGCAAGCGAGATATTGTGACTCAATTAAAGCAAACCGGTGCAGAAACCTTGTTTGTTGGTGATGGTTTAAATGATTTAGCGGTGATAGATCTGGTCGCACGTTTTGTCGGTTATGGAGGCAGTTTTTATCGCGACAATATTGCATCGCGTTGTGAGTTTTATATCCAAACTTTATCGATGGCGGCTTTATTACCTCTAGCTTTAACAGCGGAAGAATTTTTATTGTTAGAGGATCATGAAAAAGCGCTTTATTTAAAGGGAATGAAGGATATTGAACTTAAACGGGTATTGATTCAATCTCTTTAAAAAAACTCTGTTTATCGCCCCCTAACGTTGGTCAGATTGGTTATAATAAGTGATCAAAGCTGCGTTGGGGGGGAAGCCGATGCGGGTTCACAATGCTGAGATAGTCAATACACTCAATCGCCTAGCAGATTTGCTAGAAATTGACGGCGAGAATCCTTTTAAGATTCGTGCCTATCGTAATGCGTCACGCGTAATAGGCGGCATGTCTCATGAAGTGTCTGATTGGGTTGATGAGGGTAAGGATTTAACGGACATTCCTGGTATTGGTAAAAGTATCGCAGAAAAAATCACAACCATTGTCAAAACAGGCAAATTGCCATATCTCAAAGACGTGGAGTCTCATACGCCAGCTGTGCTCAGTAAATTAATGCGTATTGATGGTTTGGGACCTAAGCGTGTTCAGCTTTTGCATGAAAAATTGCATATCCGCAGTATTAAAGATCTGAAGCAAGCGATCAGCTCCGGCAAAATTTATGAGTTAGCCGGGTTTGGTGAAAAGGTCGCAAAGCGTATTCAAGAAGGCATAAAGCATCTCACAGAATATGAATCTCGTTATGCATTGAATGAAGCCGTCCCGATTGTACAAACGCTTTTGTCATATCTCAAACAATGTCCAAGGGTAACAGAAGTTGAATGCGAAGGCAGTTTTCGCCGGAGAAAAGAAACGGTGGGTGACTTGGATATTTTGGCGATTGCCGTAGATGGAAAATCCGTGATTGATTATTTTATTCAATACGACGAAATTAAGGAAGTGATTAGTCAGGGTAAGACGCGATCAACGGTGCGTTTGCGATCAGGTATTCAAGTGGATTTGCGTGTCGTGCCAGCGCAGGCATTTGGGTCTGCTCAATTATATTTTACTGGTTCAAAAGCACATAATATTGCGATACGTAAAATTGCCTTACAACATAATCTTAAAATAAACGAGTATGGTGTATTTGATGGCAATGAGCGTGTTGCGGGGCGCACAGAAGATGAGATATATCGGAAAATTGGCTTATCTTATATCGAGCCTGAATTGCGCGAAGATCGCGGTGAAATTGAAGCAGCGAGAGACAATCAACTCCCCAAATTAATCACATTACAAAATATTCGCGGTGATTTGCACAGTCATACTGATGCAACGGACGGTAATAATACGCTAGCAGAAATGGCGAAAGCAGCGGCAAGCAAAGGTTATGAGTATTTGGCAATAACCGATCATACCCAACATCTCACCATGGTGCATGGTTTGGATAAAAAGCGTTTGCTACAACAAATTAAAAAGATAGATCGTTTGAATGAACAGCTGAATATCGTGATTTTAAAATCAGCAGAAATTGATATTTTAGAAGACGGTTCTCTTGATTTGCCAAATGAGCTTTTAAAAGAATTGGATTTAACGGTTTGTTCTGTGCATTCTAAATTTCATTTATCACAAGCCAAACAAACGGAGCGCATCCTGCGAGCCATGGATAATCCATATTTTAATATTCTTGCGCATCCGACAGGACGATTGATTAATCGACGTGAAGCGTATCAAGTTGATATGGAAAATGTGATGCGAGCCGCTGCGATGAGAGGGTGCGTTCTAGAGTTAAACGCACAGCCTGAGCGTATGGATTTAAGTGATGTGCAATGCAAGATGGCAAAAGACATGGGCGTTAAATTGGTTATTTCGACTGATGCGCACGAGGTGTCTCAATTTGATTGGATGCAGTTTGGGGTTTATCAAGGTCGACGTGGCTGGTTAGAAGCTTCGGATGTTATTAATACACTGAGTTTATCTCAGTTACAGAAAGTACTTAAGCGTCGCTAAATTTATTTAACTTGTATGCATTTTCAGGTCGGATTAGGAGCACAAAGCATGAAAAAATTTTTTCAGAAATGGATGTTATTAGTGAGCCTTGTTGCGATGTCTGTTGCGGTAGAAGCCGATACGCGTGTTGTACTGATATCGCCAGTCCCGGCGCCAAGAGAAATGGCGGTCATTCCCGGTGGTTATGAGAAATGTTATGTGGTTGAGTCAGGCTGGTATCGTGGCAGGTGGGTTCCTGCGCATCGTGTTTGTCGCTATCATCGTCAGAATCATTATTATCATCGCAATATTTGGGTGGAAGGTCATTGGCGCTGCGATCGATACAGCAGAAGTACCGGGGTTTGCCGAGGCTGGTTTTGGGTGCCTAGCCATTGGTCGCGCTAATTTCTTATCGGTGTTGGGATATAAAAAAAGCCCCTCTCTTTTTATAAAAGAGAGGGGCTTTTTGATGGAAGCGAAGGCGTGAATTAAGCTTTGGCTTCTGACATTCTCAATGTGCACGAAGATTTGTAGCTCTTATAGCCATAGAAGAACAGGATAGGCAAGAGCATTGCCAGGATCCCGCTACAGAAGACAGCTTCGTAGTGGAACACGCTGCCAACGTTGATGCCATCGGGTGGGAAAAAGCCCACAGTCAGTGTGGTAAAACAGCCCGTTAAACCAGCTAGTGAGGCAGCCCAGATACCAAATTTTCCGCCTGGTATGCTAAAGGAGCGCTCGCTGTTTGGAAACTTATAACGTGTGCAAATACCCGCAACGAACATCATCACATACATCAACATGTATAGCTGTGTGCTTAACGCGGTGAGCAACCAGTAAGAGCCACTGACGCTAGGCATAAAGAGGAACGCGGCGCAGACAGCGCTCACAATGACAGCTTGGGCTATGAGTAAATTCGCGGCTACGCCATGTTTGTTTTCTTTTTTCAAGAACTCCGGTAGGTAGCCCATTTGTGCGGCTTGTAACAGACCTTTAGCAGGGGAGATGACCCAGCTAACAATCCCGCCCAGGCTGCCAATTAAAATCATGACGGTCATAACTGGAATGAGCCAGCCAATGTGATAAGCCTCAAAGAAGGAGGTAAATGCCTGCATGACGCCGTTCACTAAGCTAATTTGACTTTGTGGTAATACAATAGCAATGGCAAGCGAGCCTAATAACATGGTGGTTAGAATCAACCAAACGGAGATGTATAGTGCGCGTGGAAAGGTTTTTTGCGGGTCGCGTATGTCTTTGATATGAACGGCAGCTAATTCCATGCCAGCAAATGCTGTCATGATCGCTGTTAAAGATACCCATGTATTCGCGTTCGATAAAGTGGGGAAGATATTCGATACGGTAAAATGAATTTGTGACGGCTTACCTAAGATTAGCCATGCTATTGCTAGCACTATAATTAGTGTCATTGGAATGACCATGCCAAAGATGGCACAAAAACTCGCAAACTTGGCAGAGACATTGATCCCTCTTAAGTTAACAAATGTCAGCGCCCAGAAGGTAATTAAAATAACAGTGACGAGATACACTTTATTTTGAGCCAGTTCAGGTTTAATCAAATAACAAATTAAGCCCGCAATAAAAGAGAGAATAGTTGGAAACCAGACCAGGTTGGCAATCCATTGTAGCCAGACGGCGAGGAATGCGGCTTTTTCGCCAAATACCCTGCGTATCCAATGATAAATGCCGCTTTCTTCAGTCGAGCCTGAGGCGAGTTCAGCTGACACCAAGGCGCTGGGAATGAGAAATACGATGGCAGAGAAGATAAAAAAGAAAATAAGTGAGCTGCCAAACAAAGAGGCGGCTGGTAAATTTCTGATACTATCGACTGCTCCGGTGATCAGCATGGCTAATGCAAAAGTGGTTAATCCTGTTTTTTTCATCGGTATCTATTGCCCTATCGGTTTTAAAATGTACAAATAGTGTACCATTCGTTTATTAAGAAAGGATTAAGAATATACAAGCAAGGGGGAAAAATCCAATAAATCATTCAGATAAAATGTTTTGTTCGAATGGATTTCCGATATTTTTGGTTATATTTATATTAATCAATAGGTTAAATGGGTAATAAAGAGCGCTGTGATGGCTTATTCTGAGAGGTGATAGTGGTGCTATTTTTGAGTAGGGAAGGCTGTTATTTTGGGCTTTATTTTTTGAATCGATGTGGCGAAAAGAATGCAAGATAGATTACAGCTTGTTTTGGCAACTTATAACTGCGGGTAGATTGAAGGTCGATCTTAGTGTTAAGTTAATCGTTTCTGACTCGCATAATGGAGTATCGAGTACTCATGGCTGCTTACTTTAAACAGTTTTTTAAAAAACTAGGTCCAGGTCTCACTACGGGTGCTGCGGATGATGATCCATCGGGTATCGCCACTTATTCCCAAACGGGTGCGCAATTTGGGTATGGTCAGTTATGGACTGCCCTGTTCATGCTGCCATTGATTATTGCCGTGCAGGAAGCCTGTGCGCGTGTAGGCGCAGTGAATGGGGAGGGTGTCGCCGCCGTTATCAAAAAAAATTATAGCAGTAAAATTCTTTACGTTATTGTCATGCTGTTACTGGTAGCCAATACGATTAATATTGGTGCTGATATCGGAGCGATGGCGGCAGCCTTGCACTTATTAGTGCCAGTTAATTTTGCAGTACTGACCTTATTATTTACTGCTGTCATTTTAATATTAGAAATTTTTATTCAGTACCGGCGCTATGCCAATATTCTGAAATGGTTATGTTTATCGCTGATTGCCTATCCTTTAACCGTGTTTATTATCGATGTGCCTTGGGCAACGGTAATGAAAGCCACTTTTGTTCCGCATATTCAGTTTGATTTTCAATTTTTATTTATCATCACGGGCGTATTGGGTACAACTATTTCTCCCTATCTATTTATTTGGCAGGCTTCGCAGGAAGTAGAAGAAGAAAAAGACAAAGGGTTGATAAAAGAATCTGGTAAACCACATATAAGTAAACAATATATTCGTAATTTACGGATTGATACTTGCGTCGGTATGATCTTCTCAGAAATAGCCACCTGGTCTATTATTGTGGTGGGAGCAGCGGTATTACATACGAATGGCATTACGACAATTAATAGCGCAGCTGATGCGGCAAAAGCCTTAGAACCTTTGGTACATGGGTTTCCAGCAGCGGGCTTCTTGACAAAATTAATTTTTTGCATAGGTATTATTGGTCTTGGCATGCTCTCTGTACCTGTTTTGGCTGGGTCAACGGCTTATGCGATGAGTGAAGCTTTTAGCTGGAAAAAAGGCTTAAGTTTAAAATTACGTGATGCTCATGGATTTTATGGTGTTATTACCATCGCCACTGTGATAGGGCTATGTATTAATTTTGTTGGAATTGATCCTTTCAGGGCATTGGTATATGCAGCAGTCATTAATGGTGTCATTGCTGTCCCCATGATCTTTATTATTGCCTTGGTTGCCAGGAATGAAAAAATCATGGGTAAATATAAAAGTGGCTGGTTGTCGAATACTTTTGTATGGCTTACTTTTATTTGCATGAGTGTGGCGGCGATTGCCATGTTTTTTAGTTTTTCACATTAGCGTTTTAGCCATTTTCTGCGTTGAAGCAGAGGAAAGGGCAGGCTGATCTGTTCAAAAAATGCATAATATTCTTTACTATTGGGGGCTCAGCCTGTATTATTTGTGAACTTACTTTGCCCTCTCCAGAGTCAATCACATGATAAAAAAAATACAATCAATGCTCTTTCTCGTTTTGTTGGGTGCTATTTCTCTGCCTCTTTATGCTGATGGCATTAGCAGCGCTGAAAAAGTGTATGCGGATGTGAATCAGTCTATTTTTACTATTTTGGACGTGAAGAATTCTGATAAAACGAAAGCGGTGGCATATGGCAGCGCGGTGGCGGTGAAATCGAATTTGTTAGCTACCAATTGTCACGTACTGAAAGGCGATCAGCAATTAGTGAAAATTGGCAAAAATGTTTTTCCTTCGCGTTTAGTATCGAAAGATGAAGCTAGCGATATTTGTTTAATCGCAGTTGAGGGAAAAAAATTCAAACCCGTGAAATTTCGTTCGTCGAAGTCAGTTCGAATTGGTGAAGAGGTTTACACCATTGGAAGTCCCAAGGGGTATGAAAAAAGTATTTCACGCGGCATTATTTCTAATGAAATTACCTACCGTAATGGCAAGGTGTTACAAACGGATGCAGCGATCTCTCCGGGCTCCAGCGGTGGGGGGTTGTTTGATACCAAGGGCAATTTAATTGGGCTTACCTTTTTGAAGGACGAAGGGGTGGCAACGGAAGGAATAGGGTTTGCCGTCCCTACTGAGGTTATCACTGTTTTATTGAGTAGCAAATTGCCGATTTCTGTATAAGTTTGTGATATTTCAGCATTTATTGAGTTAGAACTATTCCTAAATGAAAAACCGTATTAGACTATCTGAAAGAATAGATAGTCTCTTTTGATATGACATCATCAGTACAAAAAATATTCTCATTCTCTTTCATGACGATTTAATGAGTAACAAACTATGCTAACTAAATTATTACAGCGAAAAGTTCTTCCATTACTTTTTGTAGCACTAGCCATGTCAGGGTGCGATTCCAATTATAAAAATCAATCTGAGAATGCTAAATTACCCATTACTTCGTGTAGCACGACTGAGATGGGTAAAATCAATGTCAGCACGCTAGATCCACAACAAAAAACCGATATCTGTAATATTATGGTTTCTTCTATTCATCGATTACCGCCCGTTTATGTATTAAAAGATTTTGAAAGATTTGTTTCATTAGTGAAATCCACAGCGTCAGATGACAGTGCTAATTCCATCGCAACGCAAGCGATGATTGTAGTGAAAATGAGACGTCAGCAAAATAATGATGACGCGATGCAAAATACTTTTGATACGCTATGGCGTATTTATCAAAACACCCAAACACATGTCACTATCAAAGACGTCAATGCAGGTCTCAGAAGATCTGGTTTGGTTGCAAGTGAGATGTCAGACGAAACACTGGAACAATTCGGTATTTCTCTCTGGCGAAATCAGCGTCATGGGTAAAAATTTTGTAAGTTAACCCGTATTTTGGCACGTTTTTCTCAGTGCGATATCTTCTGTAAAATCAATGCCTAAGAGAATGTTATGGTTTTTGAAATAAAATTATCTTAGGCATAATCTTTTGTACATTCATTAAATTACCTTTCAATTGCAGAATCGCTCTGAATTTTAGCTTCCCCTCTTAATGCTAAAATAATGTAATAAAGAATAATATTCGAGGGGAATTCTTATGAACGCTGGGATATCAGTTAGTAAGCTTCTCTCATTTTCTAAAGCCTTCGTTTTTATTTTTTTGTTGATGGCTTCTTGTAAAGCATCAGCGGCATATTATGTTGAATCACAACCTGTTCCAGTTGTTGCATGTGATACTTGTTCGCGTTATTCGACAACGTATGTGTATTATCCTCCGCAATATTATCGTCATGTGCATCATTATTACCATCGGCCTTATCATCACTATCGCCATGTGACTCATCATCGTCACAGTCATTACAGTATAGAAGTTTATTATGTGTGGCATGTGCCACCGCCACCACCTCCTTGTGGTTGTGACTCAATTTGTAGTACGAGTTACAGTTGTGGTAGTTGTTCGCCTTGTGGCGGCGGTTGCCATGTGTCGGGTTGTCATGGTAGTAGGGTTTATTATCAACCTGAAGTGGTCTATACGCCTGCGCCAAATTCTTACGATGATAGTCCTGATTTTGACACGCGGACGGCGGATGATTTTAATGAATATTAATTCAATTTGGGCTAAGCATGGGGATTGTGTTTAGCCTGATTCTCTTTTTGCATTATTTCGGTTTAAAATTAATTTTTACTGTGATTGGACTGGGATCTTGCCATGGTATATCTCTTTGTTCGTGGTAGCTGTGCTCCGTGAAAAAAGGGATATACCGAGTCACCTTTTTTTAATAAAAAAGGTGACTGTGTTAGGAAGATTGTTTTGCAAGAAAATAGGTAATGAGTAACACAATGCCGCTGATACCAATGATAGGGTGAACAATAGCCATGACTTTTGGGGGACGTTTGGTGAATACGTCTAGTCCAAATAGGATAAAGCCACCAATAGCAGCGATTAGAAGTACAATCGCACCGGCAATCACAAGTGTATCTGTGTGACCCATGGCGATGTAGGTGAATATTAACAATAAAGCAAAACCGGCAACGCTACCGTGCGCAACAACAACGGGTTTGGGTGTGCGGTGATTTTTAAGAATGGCAATTAATACCACAGAGCCGAGTATGGCAGCAAAAATCAATAGTACGATTGCAACTTGTAACATGTCACCTCCTTGTAAATAAGTTTGCATTATAGCCTAAGATTGCTCTAAGACAACCGCGCGTTTCTAACGTTTATGCATCAAGCGCGTATCGAAAGAGTAAGCCTATCATCTGTTCGTTGAATCCATGGCTGAGATCTGCATTGTAGCGTCCATCAATCCATAAGCGTTTATCAATTTTAGCGGTGAAACCCAAGCTTGCTAGCAAGCTGTTTGTTTGTTCGTGATATCCATTAACGGTAAATGAGCCACCAAGTGCGGCGAGATTCGCTGAGATGCTGCGATTAACAATAGGCATAGTATGCGCCCAGCCGAATTGGATATTGCCATTTATTGTAAGATCTTTTTTAAACGTAAAATCTTTGCCAAGTAAAACAGCCAATTCAGTCCGTAACGTTTGTGCGCCAACATTACCGACATTTAAATTTAAACTGTTTGCGCCTGATTCTTTAAATGCATTTTGTTGGGAATAAAAATAAGAAATTTTAGCCGTTGGTAAAAGATTCCAATGAGTGTATTGAAAATTTTTGCCACCTAAAAATTGTAAGCCGATACTCTCGCCACTTTGGTCACTATTAGCAGAACGATTTATACTTAAGTAATCAGAAGGCCCACTAACAATAGCTTGTCCTCCTACGAACTGAAGTCCGTAACCAATCCCTGTGATATGAATGTTGCGCTGTGCGGATGTCCAATCATAGCCTGTGGTTAATGCTGCTTTGACGAAGTATCCCGGAGTAAAATAACCTGAATAAAGACCCGCTTCAGCCATGTTCATTTGGGCGCTACCACGAGATTGGCTCCAGCCAATGTTGCTACTGATATAACCTGCACCGATGCCTACTCGAAAGTTGGGGCGTATTTCGCAATCGATGCCTGTTGTGGCAGCGGCTGTTTGATAGCGAAAACCCACGCGATTAGTGCTAATGGATTCTTCGCCTTGCTCACCGCTAACATTTCCCCATGCGCTTTGGCATAGCCCTCTATGCTCGGTTTGAGTTGTGGCAGGAGCGAGATAGCGCATGTTGATGTTTTGGGATGCACCTTGGCTGTGATTTAATAAAATATTATTGAAAAAAAGATAATCACGAAAAGCGATGGTAGATATAGCATCGTAATTATCAGGACTGATTTGATTTAAACTTTGAGTGAGTGCTTTATTGTTATTCATCCAATTCACAAAATCCAATGTGGTATAGACAGATTCCATATCGCTATAAGGTTGTGGAATGAATTTATCGAGATAGGCTGCTATTTTGCCAGCGTTGCCACTACTCACGGTTTGTGCGTAACTCAATGCCGAGGCGCCAATGTATTCTGGATTGAGATAGTCAACGACAGGAACGTAAGTATAATTTGCAAAATTAGCGGGATCGGCTGGCGGTGTTGAATTGACATGTCGGCCAATGATTTTTGTTTGTTGGCCGCCACCGTTTCCGTAAGGGTAGGCGGGTGTATTAATGGGGCCTGCAATGCCAGTCCATAAGCCGTATTGTGAGCCAGCAGGTACTTTTACATAAGCTAATTTATTCGGCAAAGTGGGTAGGGCAAGTAAATTTTTGATTTGTTCAGGAGACAGGCCCCGAATAAATTGCGAGCGAACAATATAGGTACCCACGGCACCATTATCAGAAGGCCCTGCATAAACCCGTACAAAGTATTGATCTTGTGTGGGTTGTATCTCAGTGACGGCATAGTGCGTGTCAAATGGGTCTGTCACGCCAGGGACAATATTGGGATCCCATTTTGCTAGATATTGATTAACTAAAGTAGGGTTCCAGTCTTGTATAAGATTGCCAACGGGCTGGACGATGGCGGCCGCTTGCGTGCTGTTCACACTCAATGCTGTGATGAGACCGCAAAATAAGGTAAAGCGTTGGCTATTTTTAAAATAAGACGATCGCCGACTATCTAGCATGAAAGCTTCCTTAAATCTGTAATATTTACAGAGAGATAGATAAAATGAATGCCTACCAATTTACGTGGGGTGCTAGACTTATGTCAATCTAATTTCTGAGCTTATAAATTAGAGTGGTTTTTTAAGAAAACCTTAATCTTTAAATGTTATAAATGGCGCCAAGAATTTGCATAGTCATCATGGGTGAGCTATCACCACCAAGCACTATTTCCAGGAGTTAAAAATGCCTAATTTTGTTGAGTTTCATGCTATTGATGTGGATGGAGTGTTGTTTAATGAGGAATACCATAAACTCTGTACTCCTACTACCGTGGATTATGGGAATATTACCAAAACGAGTCTTAACCTAATCAAGCAAGTTGCAAGCCAGATGCAGGCATCAAAAAGTCCTGTAAAGCGAATATTGTCAGGCAGTAACAGGCAATCTCTACTATATGATTTAATCAATGATGTTAAGATAAAAGAGGAGTTAGTGGTAGCCTCTGACGGTACTAAATCATTAGTAGAAAAAGATATTCGCGTGGGCTCAGGCTTTTTGGCGGTTGAAGCGTTCGCTGATGAAGTCAAGAAGGAAGTTAAAGAGTGTGTGCTAGATACTTTTTCAATGGCTGACATTTATAGTGGTTGGAAGGCCGGAGTTAATTATGATGCTACGCGTTCCATACAGAAAACGATAGAAAGTCTTTATAAAAAAGATGTCGAGGCGGCGGTAGCATATAGCGAAAAAGCCTATGCAAGCGGGACAGATGCTAATTGGGCTTTTGACGATTACAAACTATCCATTGTTTATGCGCATATCCATAAAATCATGACCGAATTTAAAGATGTCACAGAGGACGGTCAACCGGTTGGTGTGAATTATCACCTTTATGAAGATAGAGAAGACATTCTTGCAGCGATAGCAGCATTTTTTGAAAAAAACAAAGCACTCAGACCGAAGCGACTCAATTTGTTTTTGCATCATTACAAAAGTGATAATGACATTACCTTATACCGTGAATTGAGAGCTAATCCGAATGGATTGATCGATGAGCATTGGCGTGAGTCAGTATTGGAAATGGCGAGCTTCTGTGGTTACACGAATCAAAATCAGAAAGCTATTTCTCCTAATGAAGTGTTTGAAAATAATGACGTCATGCAAGAATTTTTGAGAAACCGTGATAAACGAATGGGGATTGGGCCAAAACAGGTTAAATTTGCTGAAGCTACATCAGCGACGCAAGCGCAACGTGATATTAACCAGCAAGCGCGCGACGTCATCAATGGCAAGTATTTGAGTGGGGATAATGTGCAAGAAACTAAGGAAGAATCTGAGGTCGCGATATCAGAAGCAACCAGTTATTCTTCTCGCGGGTCTTCTCTTTATTCTTCATCTGCGTCTCAGATTTTGCATGATGACGGTGATCATGCGGATTTTGAGACAGGAGTATTAGCAGAGAGCGCTGATCAGGTTGGGTCACGTGATGATCATCAGTCAGAATCAGATGATGAATCAGTTATGGGTCTTAGATCGCATTCTCGATCGTCTTCAGTATCGCATTTATTGGTGCGTAGTCGTCAACCTTCGCGAAGTTTTTCGCGCCAAGGCAGTGAACTCAATTACCATTATCAGAATCCTTCAGCTGCTGTTACGCCGAGGGCGGCTGATTCGTTAGATGGGCGAGTTTTTCATTATGATCAATCGGATTCGCTTATGCTTGGTGCGACTGATGATTCCGCGTTGGCTTCTCAAGCTATAGGCATCCATCCTGCTACAAGAATGCATCACCAGGCTTCAGCTCTTGAGCATTCGGATCAATTTAACTCAACGCATGGTGGCTATGAGATTGATGAGGGCGAAGATGAGCCATCTTATGAAGAAGAATTTGCAATGGAGCTAATGAACTTTAAGGCAGCATTGGCTGAGTTAGATGATTTGCTTCATGAAGGAAATCAATATGACGCATCGTTAAAGAGAGTGGGTTGGATAATTGCTAATGAACTTAGAAATGCGCATTTTCAGACAGAAGCTGAAATCAAAAAAGCAATTGAAGTATTAGGCGTCACTAGAATAGGTATTGTTGAACCAGGAAATGTCGGCAATTTTGTTCGATGCCAAGAATTAGCAAATGAAGCAACGGGTCAAACAAATTATTGGAAATTTATCGGTGGTTGTTTATTGGTAATGACCGGCATTATCTTGTTGGGAGCCAGTATTACATTAGGTGTTTTATCGAATGGTTTTATGACACCGGTTAGTCTGCAAGGTTTGGTCATTAGCCAGAGCTTGATTCAATCTGGGGTTGCTGCGACGAGTTTGGTTCTGGGTGCGGCGGCAGTGATTAAAGGTCCTTCGATGTTCTGTGATGGATTTCAACAGGGGATTGCTAAAGGTCTTTCGAAGTTTTGGAAGACATTACAGCCAATGCAACCACAGCCTGAGCCTCCTCGTGAGGAAGAAAAGCGGGATGTAGATAATGTGGCACCACTTTTCGATCGATTGACTAGATAGAGGCAAAAGGGCTCTAATGGTGTTGGGTTTCGCGGAAAACGCTCAACCCAACCTTGTGTATACGCATCTGTGATTTAGCAGGGGTTCGTGGACACGACCCCCACAAAAAGCGTGGGGGTCTTAGTCCGTGCTACTAATCTTGTCTTATGATCAATCAGGGCAATCAAGTCCAAAAGTGAATACTAATGTGGATCTTCGGCAAGAAAAAAATATAAAAATAGCGTTAACTCAAGGAGAGTGATCATCTTATGGAAGCGAATTGCCGCCATGGATGGCGGCGTTAACCACAGGGATGTGGTGTTTGGAACTTCCATAAGATGATCACTCTCCTTGAGTTAACACCTTCAAACAAACACAAGTTATTGGTTGTAATAATGATCAAGTTCCAATAAATATTTTTCTTTTTTATCGTTGTCTAGAAAGCTGGATAAAAATGCATTTCTTGCCATCTCGTAAATTTCATCTTTATGAAAACTTAAGCCCGCTTGCGCTGCCAGAAAATTTTCATTCAGGTAAGCATGAAAATAAGCAGGATCATCAGAGTTAATAGTGACGCATAACCCTTCCTCTAGCATTTTTTTAAGAGGATGTTTTTGCATCGATTTAATGATGCCGAGTTTAACATTAGAAACAGGGCAAACAGAGATGGGGATTTTTTTCATGACTAATCGTGACATGAGATCCGGGTCTTCTACACAATGGATGCCGTAGTCAATTCGTGACACATGTAGTACATCGATTGCTTGCCAGATATATTCAGCCGGTCCCACTTCGCCCGCCGCTGCTACCGTTAAAAACCCATATTCTCTTGCTCTATCGAAAACGTTTTTAAATTTTTCAGGTGGGTTATTCATTTCTGACGAGTCAAGACCTATCGCCATGATCCAATCTTTGAACTCTAGCGCTTCTAATAAGACTTTTTGCGCATCATCTTCTGATAAATCGCGCATAAAGCACAAGATCAACCCGGAAGAAATTTTACATTTTTGTTCGGCATCTTGCATTGCGCGATGCATACCAACCATCACGGTGGATAAGCTTATACCTCGGTTTAGATGGGCTTGCGCATCAAACGAGATTTCCGTGTGGCGAATATTTTGAGAAGCGGCTTTTTCTAAATAAGCCAAGGTTAAATCATAAAAATCTTGCTCAGTGAGCAGTACTTTTAAATTAGCATAATAACTCACTAAAAAAGACGGTAAATTTTGATATGGCATTGCCTTTTTTGCGTCTTCTAATGTGGCATAAGGCAGCTCTACCTTATTTCGTTTTGCTAATTCAAACAATAATTCAGGCTCAAGCGTCCCTTCAATGTGGACTTGTAATTCAGCCTTTGGCATGTTTTGAATAAATTCTTTCATCATGGTTTTGCGCTCCAGAAAGACAGGTCATTATTGCCCATTTTTAATTCGTCGTAATAGCCCAGTCAACACGCTGCCGGGACCTACTTCTTCGATGTTCATATCATCATGCTGTAGTAAGTATTCCATTATGCTAATCCATTGCACGCTATGCGTAATTTGATTTGATAAATTATGATGCAGGGTAGCAGGGTGATACGGTTTTGCATTCAGATTGGAGAGAACTGGAATCGTTGGTATTGCAAAGCGAAATTGATTTAAAAATTGGGTAAATTGATGTTGGGCAGATAGCATAAAAAGTGAATGGAACGCACCGCTGACTTTGAGCGGTATATACATGACCGATTCCATCTTTTCAAAAAGCCGTTGCGCAGTATCGATATCTTTTTTAGGTCCAGAGATCACATTTTGCAAGTGGGAATTATGGTTCGCTACATTAATATTGAAAAGCTGATGCTCTGTTAATATTTGTTTGATGAGGTCCACTTTGAGACCAATGATGGCAGCCATGCCTCCGCCAATCGCCTCACTCATCAATTCCCCGCGCTTTTTGACTAGTGTTAAACCCGTTGTGAAATCAAAAACTTCTGCAGCGAAGAGTGCATTGTACTCCCCTAAACTATGGCCTGAAACATAATCAGGCCTAACCGCCTCACTTTGAATTTTTTTAAGATAGCTGAAAGCATTGACGCAATAGAGCGCTGGCTGCGTATATTGCGTATGATTTAAGTGTTGGTCAGGATCTTCCAGGCAAAGTGTTTTGATGGAATAACCCAGTATTTTATCTGCCTGTTGCGTCAGTAATGGAAATTCATCAAATAAATTTGCTCCCATGCCTTTAGCTTGGGAACCTTGGCCAGGGAAGATATAAGTAAGCATAATGGTATTAGCCCCTTAAATTTTTTCCTCTTCTAATAATCTGATGACTGTGTTGACTTCGTCTGTCATCGGCCGACAATCTAATACGGTAGCTGAGTGCTGACGTATGGTGTGGTATATGGCTTGCGCTTTTGGGCTGGCTTTTTCGATGCCACGTAATTCTAATGCTTGTGTTGATGCAAGTAACATAATAGCTGTCAATCGCTCTAAATTGGCAACCGCTTCTCGCAAATCAATGGCGGCGTGAGTGCCTAAACTATTCACGTCCTGATTATCACCTTCCGTCGGTAAAGTATAAGCTTGATGAGATTGCGCAAACTTGCGATTTTGCACGGCCAACGCGGCAGCCAGTAATTGCATAGAGCGAAATCCATTATTTTTGCCTGGTTCTTCAACCAGATTAGCAGGGAGGTGGTGACTTTTTCGTGGATGAACCATGTTGGCTAATAAAGCATGTAGCCAGGTTGAAGCTTGGGAGATATCCATTTTTAACATGTCACAAGCGCTTGTTACGTAATAGCCCATGAAATTGGCGCCATGGTGAATCTCTTCGTTTGCGGCATCAATGATAGGGTTGTCATTGACTGAGTTCATTTCATTTTCAATCCAGAGAGTGGCTCTGCTTAAGTTTTCGTAGAAAGGTCCAAAACCTTGAGGTACTGAACGCAGTGAATAATAATCCTGGACTGGTTTAATGGTTTTATTGGATTTGGAGTTGTCATTGGATTGATTGGCATGGCGAAGCTCTTCCAGATCAGATAATAAGTGACTATCTTTCCAGAAGTTCGACATGAAATCATTCACAGCCATTTCACCGGATTGCCCTTTTAATTGGTGCACCAGTGGATTATAGGAGCTGCTAATCACCATCATAGACTCAAGCGACATCGCTATAGCCGATAGCATTTGGTTGAATAAGCGCTTTAGGTTATATAAAGCAATGCTAGAGATAGCCGTCATGAAAGAAGTGCCATTGATCATGGCAAGCCCGTCACGTAGTTGAGGTTTTAGTTTAGTCAGCCCTGCTAATTCAATGGCAAGCGGCGCTTTGATGATTTTATCTTGATAGTGAACGTCGACATTTTCTCCAATGATAGCAGCGGCGATGGAGGAGAGTGGGATAAGGTCACCGCTTGCGCCAATCGAGCCGTATTGTCGAACAACAGGCGTAATCCCCGCATTTAAGAATGCTAAGATGGACTCAATTGTTTCAGGATTAACGCCAGAATACCCTTGAGATAAACAATGCGCTCGCAACATCATGGTGGTTCTGATGATTTCGGGTGGCATAATATTGCCAATGCTGCATGCAAGTGATTTGATCAGATTTTCTTGTCTTGCCGTGATGGATTCATAGCTGGGTGTGACATCAACAAATCCGACTTGATCACCAAAGTTGGTATTAACGCCATAAATGGGCATGCGATGATCAACACAGGATTGTAAAAATTGAAATGATTCCTGTATTTTGGAAAATGATTCGTGGCTTAAATTAACTGGAACGATATATTTAGCGAGTAGTTTTGCATCGGAGACTGTCAGTTTTTGATTAATGCCCACCTGGATAAATGGTTTGGATTTATCGAGTTGATGAGAATGCGTGGTCATTTCCGCTGTGATGTCTGACATGTTACTTCTCCTTATTACTAATTTTACGCTATTTATTAAATGATTAATTTTATTTTTTAGCCATATGTTGCAAAAAATAACCTGAAAAAGAATATCTGTAAATTTAGTGACAACATTGAAAAAATAAGGTATTAGAATTGCATGACTCACTATTTATGTAAACACATTTGAATATTTATTGGGTACAATAAGCGTCTTTAAAAATGTCACAGGGAAGCGATGAGGAAGTCCGCATGGAGCAGGTCGAATTGAAATCAAATCATTTTGTTTTTGTTGTACAGAATTGGGCAGCTCAATTACCCAATCAAATGGCTTATACTTTTTTAGACGATGCTAAAAAAGCAAAAGTGCAATTGACTTATGCTGAGTTGGATAAGAAAGCCCGTGCTATTGCTGCGTATCTACAACAGAAAAATATTTTTTCTCAACGTGTTTTGGTTTTATATTCTACGGGTCTCGAATTCATTTCTGCTTTTTTAGGTTGTTTGTATGCGGGTGCTATTGCAGTGCCGGTTAATGCGCCAGCCCCAGCAGAATTGGCCAGATCGCGCGATTTATTAAACGCGATTGCAGAGGACGCAGATATCAGCTGTATTCTAACGGAATCAGCGTATCTTGAGCCCCTTAAAGAGCATTTAGCAGATATATTGATGGCTAAGTCTGTTGCTGTTATTGATTCAAGCATGATTGATTTAAATGACGGGAGTCGTTATGTGTTACCGGATCTGGAAGATGAAACGGTCGCATACTTGCAGTATACCTCTGGTTCAACCTCGACGCCTAAAGGTGTCATGACTTCTCATAAAAATTTAGCGCATTCGCTGACCTTTACGGCAGAAGCCTGGCACTATTCTAAAGAAAGTATCACGTTAACGTGGGCGCCACATTCTCATGTGTATGGCTTGGTTTGTGGATTGCTGTTGCCTCTTTATCATGGAACACCCGCTTATATTATGCGGCCTGCTGCGTTTATTCGTCATCCGGCCTCATGGTTGCAAGCCATATCTACTTATCGGGTGACTCACAGTGGTTGTCCGAATTTTGGTTATGATCTTTGCGTGCAAGAAATTGATACCAGTGAACTCAATGGCGTCAATTTAAAAAGATGGTTGGTCGCCGTGAATGGTGGTGAAAGTGTTCAGTATCAAACATTACAGAAGTTCATGCAAAAATTTGAGGCTTTCGGTTTTAAGCCAAATCATTTCAATTCTGCTTATGGTATGTCAGAAATGACGGGGTTAATTGCATCAACGCAATATGATGCCGAGCCGGATTTCTTTGATGTGACGCTAGACGATCTCAAATCCAATAAAGTGGTTTTAGCCACAAAAAATAGTGTGTTTCGAAAATTTGTTAGTAGTGGCGATAGATTGCCGGGATTAGAGGCGGTTATCGTTGACCCCGATACGTTGTTGCAGGTCAGCGAAGATGGCATCGGCGAAATATGGTTGGCAGGTGATTCAGTGGCGAGTGGATATTTTCGACGTCCCTTTGAAACCAAAAATGCTTTTGGTTTTACGCTACCCACTTCTGAAAATCGGTATTTTAGAACGGGGGACTTGGGTTTTATTCGTGACGGTGATCTGTGTATCACGGGACGTTTGAAGGAAGTGATTGTTATACACGGGAAAAAATACTATCCGCTGGATATTGAAACAACAGTCGCAACTGCGCTAGATGCGTTGCCGGTGCATTTATATCGAGTGGCTTTCTCATTATCTATTCAAAATAATGAAGAAGTGATTTTTTTACAGGAAGTGAAAGAGGATGTGTCTGAAGCAACGCAAGATGAAATCATTAATTTGATTCGGAGAGCCGTTGTTGCGCGTTTTGGGATTGATTTGCATACCGTGGTATTGGTCAAGTCAAATTCTTTACCTAAAACAGCTAGCGGTAAATTGCAACGCAAAGTCTGTCAGCAATTTTTTGAAGAGAATAAGTTGAATATCATTAAATCGCATGTGGGTGCTTTAAAACAAGAAAAGATCAGTCATCCTGCGGATCATGATGCCGGTCGTTTTCAAATGGATTTCCTCAGTTTGGCGGCGGCAGTTTTAAAAATAGATGCAAGTCAAATTCATATCAACGATGCGGTGAGCGCTTATCATTTTGATTCAATCAATTTGATTCAGTTGACCAATCAATTAAATGAAAAATTTCAGCTATCGCTGACTCCGGCTATTTTATTTGAATTCACCACATTAAAAGAATTTGTGGATGGCTTGTTGAGTAAAAATAGCCACGCGATAAATCATTATTATCAATTACAGAATCCAGTCAGTGATCACACCATCAAAACGGATTCAATTGAAATCGCAAATATAGCATTGTCACTCCCTGATAATAAAAAACCTATTGCTGTTATTGGGATGAGTGGCATCTTTCCCGGGGCTTCTAATGTAGAGGCTTTTTGGCAGAATTTAGTGGAAGGAATAGATGCTATCAGTGAGATTCCACAAGATCGTTGGAATTGGAAACAATACGAGGGTGATCCTCAAGTAGAAGCCAATAAAACCAATATCAGATGGGGTGGTTTTGTTGATGACATCTCGCAATTTGATGCCACTTTTTTTAATATTTCGCCTCGCGAAGCGGAAATGATTGACCCACAGCAACGCCTGTTTTTACAAACCGCATTAGCGGCAATAGAAGACGCAGGTATTACGACGACAGCACTGGCTAAAGTCAAGACGGGTTTGTTTGTCGGTGCGTTCAGCAATGATTATGCAGAACTTTTGCATCAGAATGGCATTACAGATGCTTATACGACTACGGGCTTAATTCACAGTATTTTAGCGAACAGGGTCTCTTATTTGCTTAATTTGCGCGGCCCAAGCGAGGCCATCGATACCGCATGCTCAAGTTCATTGGTGGCTTTGCATCATGCCGTGCAAGCAATTCAAAGTGGTGATTGTGATGTTGCTATTGTGGGCGGAGTAAACGCATTGGTGACGCCGAGTTCTTATCTTTCTGCCAGTAAAGCAGGCATGTTAAGTGAAGATGGACGTTGCAAAACATTTGACAGCCAGGCAAATGGTTACGTACGTAGCGAGGGTATTGCGGCAATTGTACTGAAGTCATTGGCGCAAGCTGAAAAAGATGGCGATCATATCTACGGCGTGATTAAAGGCTCAGCGGTAAATCATGGTGGTAATGTCAGTTCTTTGACTGTCCCCAATCCAAACGCACAGGCTGAAGTCATTATGACGGCATGTCGGCGTGCTGGTGTTTCACCCGCAACCATCAGTTTGATTGAAACGCATGGCACAGGGACATCTCTCGGTGATCCAATTGAAATTAATGGTTTGAAAAAAGCATTTTCTGAATTAGGTGACGCCTCATCTCAGATGAATCATTATTGTGGATTAGGCGCTGTGAAATCCAATATTGGTCATCTGGAATCGGCTGCTGGGATGGCAGGTATTATTAAAGTGCTACTAGCAATGAAGCATCAAAAAATACCGGGTAATTTACATTTTAACGAACTGAACCCCTATATTGAATTAGATAACAGCCCATTTTACATTGTGAGTAAAACAAAACGTTGGGATCGATTAAAGGATCAATCAGGCAAAGAGATTCCTAATCGTGCCGGTGTGAGTTCATTTGGTTTTGGTGGCACCAATGCCCATATTATTTTAGAAGAATACGTGGCCCCTATGTTCACCGCATTTAATGAGGGGGCATTTCCTTATCTTATTGCGATTTCAGCAAAAACAGAATCTGTACTGATCAATAAAATACAAGATTTAAAACAATGGTTAGATAAACAAGAAAAGTTGCCATCCCTTTCTGCGGTGAGTTTTACCCTAAATCAAGGCCGCAATCATTTTGCTTTTCGATCTGCATTCGTGGTTGGCTCTATCCAGGGATTAAAAAACCAGCTAGAAGAATTTTTATTAACCAAGAAAGTGCATAACAAGATTCAAACATCTGACACGCCGTCACTAAACGAGACAGCGTTTAATGCATTAGTATCGACTTTATCAAATGCAGAAAATAAATTAGCAAACACTTATAAAACACAACTAGAAAATTTATCTCTCTATTATCTGCAAGGTTATGATCTTCCTTGGGAAAAGCTTTATTTCGCAGAGCAGTCACGTATTTCCATGCCAACTTATCCCTTTGCTAAAGAGCATTACTGGGTCGTGACTCCCTCATTGCCTGAATGGGTAGAGAATAAAATACCAGTCACTCAACAATCATCCATTAAACCACAAAAGCGTTTATTGCTATCTGGTAACGCTATTGAATTTATCCAAGAAGATTTTATTCAACAGGCATCACAATTATTAAAAATACCGCCAAATCAAATGGATATTTCTGCCTCATTAACAGAATTAGGTTTTGACTCTATCGCCTTAAAAGAATTAGCAGTAAAGCTGGAAAAACATTATTCCATTCAATTGACGCCATCCGTCTTTTTTACCCATAAATCCATTAAAGCCATTACGCAATATTTATTAGAGAATTATCCTACTGAGATTATGCGCGTCTATGCTCCGGTCGAGGCGGCTTGGGTCGATGCTCTTCCGTCAGATGAGGCAAATGGTTTAAAAACACAAAATAATCAACATGAATCCATTGCTGTCATTGGTATGCAAGGTCTCTTGCCGCAATCGAATAACGTGACGGAATTTTGGGATCACATTGAAGCAGGGCATGACTTGGTAGGAGAGGTGCCACTCACGCGCTGGGATTGGCGAAACAATTTTGGCGATGCAAAGCAAGACACTTCTAAGACCAATTCTAAATGGGGTGGAGTGATTCAGGATGTGGATAAATTCGATGCGAGTTTTTTCAAAATTTCTGCGCGCGAAGCTAATTTAATGGATCCCCAGCAGCGTCTCTTTATGGAGATCGTCTGGAAGACAATTGAAGATGCAGGCTATGATCCCGAATCTTTATCGAATAAAAGCGTTGGCTTGTTTGCCGGTGTTGAATTCAGCGAATACCAAACCTTAATTCATGCACATAAAAACATTTTTCATGGACATGTCGCAACAGGGAATTCACATGCGATGTTAGCCAACCGCATCTCCTATTTTCTTAATTTGCATGGCCCCAGCGAGGTGGTAGATACGGCCTGTTCTAGTTCATTAGTTGCAGTTAATCGCGCTGTGAATGCTTTGCATAATGGCGAATGTGAGGTTGCTATCGCTGGTGGCGTGAGTTTAATGCTAGATCCTGATACGTTTGTTATTACCAGTCAATTAGGCGCTTTATCGCCAGATGGCCGTTGTAAAACATTTGATAAATCCGCGAATGGGTATGTGAAAGGTGAGGGTGTCGTTGCTCTCATGTTAAAACCCTTGAGCCAGGCAGAAAAAGACGGTGATACGATTTATGGTGTCATTAAAGCCACTTCAGTCAATCATGGCGGCAAAACACAATCATTGACCGCGCCGGATGCTGCATCACAAAGTCAATTATTGATTAAAGCGTATAGACAAGCCGGTTTTGAACCCCAAACAGTCACCTATATTGAAGCTCATGGTACGGGTACTGAACTCGGTGATCCCATTGAAATTGAAGGTTTGAAACAAGCTTTCAAAACATTGTTAGCAGAAAGACATCTGGATACAAACCCCTCCAATTTTTGTGGTATTGGTTCCGTCAAAACTAACATTGGGCATCTTGAGCCTGCATCAGGTATTGCTGGCATGATCAAAGTATTGCTTGCGATGCAGCATGGAAAAATTCCAGGTAATTTACACTTTAATGAGCAAAATCCTTTTATTGATTTAACAAATAGCCCATTTTACATTGTGCAACAAACTCAAGAATGGTCACGCTTAAAAGACGCTAATCATAATGATATTCCGCGCCGCGCCGGAGTGAGTTCTTTTGGTTTTGGTGGCACCAATGCGCATGTCGTATTGGAAGAAAGCAGGATACCATCCAATACTGACCAAAGCGCAAAAATGCACAAGCCACACTACCTGATTACCTTGTCAGCCAAAACCACAGAAAGCTTGCAACAAAAAATAGTGGATTTGTATGAGTGGTTAAAACATCACTTTTCCAAAACACACTTAGAACCACTCAGTTTTACATTAAATACGGGAAGAACACATTTTAATGTACGTTGTGCCATCGTCGTTAATTCTTTGGATGAATTGCTACAATCTTTGCAGTCTTTGCTTGATGGTTCACCATTGACAAATTGTTTGATGAGTGGCAATCAAAGTGCGAATTTAGTCGGGCCTGTGTTTGACGAAGTATATCGTTCAACGTTAGATGTAATAAAAAACTACGTCACGGATGCTCCTCAAGTTTATCGTGAAAAATTATTGATTCTAGCGGATTTATTTACCAAAAATTACAATATAGATTGGCAGGCAATACACGTTAACGAATCCAGGCAACGCATTGCAGGTTTACCAGCCTATCCATTTATCAAGCAGCACTATTGGTTTGATGCTGAATTCTGCGCAGCGCCAGACGCCAAGCCAATATCTATTCCAATTCCACAGGTGATGCCGGTAGCTCGACTAAAAACTGCTGTTGATCTGCAAGATTTCACTCAACATTACTTGATACAGGTGTTTGCAGAAAAACTGAGAATCAATCCCGATCAAATCGCTATTAATGAAACCTATGAAGTCTATGGCGTGGATTCCATGCTAGGTCTTGAAATCACCAACCGCTTAGAAGAAGACTTTGGCACATTGTCCAAAACCTTATTATATGAGCGTAGCAATATCAGCGATTTAGCCGCTTATTTTATGCAAAAGCACAAAGACAAAGTGCAATGGCAATTTGCCAATGCCAATCCAGCGACTGACGCTTTGTTAGTAGAAAACGTTCAAAATGAAGTAGCAATAAAAACTATCGAAGATAAGCCGCAATCTTTAAGCGGAAGAGAGGGCGCAATGAGTGAGCTGGTGGGTGATGGTGATATTGCCATCATTGGTTTGAGTGGTGTTTATCCTATGGCAAATGACATCAATGCTTTCTGGGATAATTTGGTTCACGGAAAAGATTGCGTGGGTGAAGTGCCAATCGAACGTTGGGATTACAAGGATTATCCTGTCAAAGTGGGTGATGAAGTCAAATACTTTAAAGACGGCGGCTTCTTGCCAGATGTCGATAAATTTGATCCATTATTTTTTAATATCGCTCCACGTGATGCGGCTTTAATGGACCCACAAGAAAGATTGTTTATGCAAACGTGTTGGGCGACATTGGAAGATGCAGGCTATACCCGTGATGCGTTGCAGCAAAAAGTGAATAATCAGGTCGGTGTCTTTGCCGGTGTGACTTATAATTTTTATCCTTTGTTTATTTTTGAGGAATGGCAAAAAGGCAATCGCATTCCTTTAGACATACAATCATTTTCTATTGCTAATCGTATTTCCTACTTCCTGAATTTAAAAGGACCGAGTTACGTTATTGATACGGCTTGTTCTTCTTCTCTTGCGGCCATTCACTTAGCTTGTGAAAGCATTGTGCGTGGTGAATGTGTCATGGCAATTGCAGGCGGCGTGAATTTATCATTGCATCCTGCCAAGTATCACATGTTAGGCAGTTACAGTTTTATGTCCGATCAAGGCCGCTGTGCCAGCTTTGCTGAAGGTGGCGCAGGATACGTACCATCAGAAGGGGTCGGTGCTGTTCTGTTGAAGCCATTGGCTTTAGCCATTAAAGATAACGATCGCATTTATGGCGTTATCAAAAGCAGCGCAATGAATCACGGTGGCAAGACGAGCGGATACACGGTGCCCAATCCTAATGCTCAAACAGATTTAATTAAAAGTGCTTTGAAGCGAGCGAATATCAATCCACGCTCGATTTCATATATTGAAGCCCATGGAACGGGTACCTCATTAGGTGATCCTATTGAGATACGTGGATTGCAAGATGCTTTTGAAGAAACGACGCAAGATAAGCAATTTTGTGCCATTGGTTCAGTGAAATCTAATATTGGGCATCTGGAATCGGCCGCTGGAATTTCGCAGCTCACCAAAGTGCTATTGCAGATGCAGCATAAAAAACTGGTCCCTTCATTGCATGCGGAAAAATTAAATCCATTTATTGATTTTGAGCAATCCCCATTTTATGTGCAGCAACAATTAAGTGATTGGCAGCCAGTATCCGGATTTCCAAGACGTGCAGGTGTCAGTTCATTTGGCGCAGGTGGTACTAATGTGCATTTGATTGTGGATGAATATATTCCTCCTGTAGCGGAAAATAATATCGTTCCTGCTGGAACATTTTTATTTATATTATCTGCATTGAATGCGGATCGATTACAGGCCTACGCGAATGAGATGCAAGCTTTCTTGAGTAAAGAGAATGCCATATCTGCCTCAGAAAGCGCAATGCGAAAACGCTTGAATGAAATCACTTACATGCTACAAATGGGCCGTGAGCCAATGACAGCAAGGTTAGCCATTGTAACGACTTCTTTTGCGGATTTAATTGAAAAATTGCAATCCTACATTGATGCGCCGACAGCATCTGGTCATCAGCTTTGGTTTAATCATTCAGCTGGATTGAATGGTAAGATGCCGGATGAAAAACTATCTACTTTAATGCAAGCAGGTCAACTGAATGAAGTGGCAAAATCATGGATAGATGGCGCCAAAATAAACTGGAATGCGCTATATCCAAATCAAAAACCCAATCGCGTGTATTTGCCTTCTTATCCTTTCGCTAAGCGACGTTGCTGGGTACCAACATTAAACACGGAAAGTGTTGCGCCAAAAATAATTGAAAAGCCAATATTGACTGAGTCTACAACAGTAGCATTTTCACCTGCAGTTGCCGAAGTTGAAATAGCATACGAGATGGTGAAAGGTGAAACCATTGAATCAGCAGACTTTGCCAATGACTGGTTCTATACCACTGCCTGGGAGCCCAAACCAATAGAAGATGTTGCGATTATTAAAAATCCGGCAGATCGTTGGTTGGTTTTCAGTGACAAAGAACTGGGCTTTTTGTTGCAGCACGAACTGGGGATTAGTACTTGCTTATATAATTTTATGGGCGAGGAATTTGATGAGCTAAATTCTAATGCTTTCTACATCAATCCAGCGCAAGCGGGCGATTACAATCAATTATTAGCACGTGTTTTAGCTGAGCAAGGAGCGAATTTAAAAGGGATCATTTATCTTTGGCCTCTGTCCGATGAATCGCCTGAAACAGAAAACAGTTTCAAGTTACTTTCGACCTTCCAGGCCTTAGCGCAGCAACATTGGAAAACGAAGTTGCAATTTTGTCTGGTGACAAGAGGCGCACAATCGGTGGAAACGACGGATCCAATGGATGTTTGCCAGCGTCATCTGTGGTCAATGGCGCGTATTTTTGGTGTGGAGCAGCCTGACTTTCAAATGCAATTAATCGATTTGAATCCTCAAAAGAATTTGCGCGACGATGCTAAATACATTGCCACTGAGGTGATGCATTTACGCCACGAAGATAATCATGTGGCGTATCGTCATAACACACGATATGTCAATCGTCTGAAGCAGTGGATCCCAACATCAGAGCGGTCTATTGCATGGCAAGCTCCTGAAACAGCGCTCATTACAGGTGGGCTGGGCGCATTAGGCACAGAAGTCGCTAAAATGTTAGCAATGCGTGGCACCAAACATCTGTTATTAATCGGCCGTAGTGAATTGCCAGAATTAGAGAAGTGGAAAGATTTGCAAGAAGAGTCATTGTTGCAGAAAACCGCTAATCTTATCGCTATTCAGAAATTAGGCGTGGACGTGCGCTATGTCGTGGTAGATGTCACTGACAAATTAAAAATGCAGACAGCCATCACTGAAACAGAACGACTATGGAATAAACCCATTCAAGGTGTATTTCATTTAGCAGGTCTGACAACAGAAAATATCACCATTGCTAAAATGTCACCTGAGATATTAAAAAGAGCGCTTGATACTAAAATTTATGGTGCATTGCATTTGCATGAATTATTTCAAAAAACCGATTTGAATTGCTTTGTGATGTTTTCCTCTTTGGCAGCAGTGCCGTTCTTTGGTTTGTCAGGATTAGTAGCCGATGCTGCAGGTAACGAATTTTTAGATGCCTTGGCCGCTGAACGTCATCATTTAGGATTGCCAGCACTCACCATCAATTGGTCGGCATGGTCTGATATCGGTATGAGCCATCAATTTAATCATGCTGCTTTTTTAAGTGCCGTAGGATTAAAAGCTATTCCTGTTTCGCAAGGACTTCCCATGTTGCAATATTTGCTATCGACCCCATTGCAAAATGTGGTAGTGATGAATGTGAATTGGCAGAAGTTTTTTCAAGTCAATACCGAGATCAGAAAACTCCAATTCTTCAATGCGTTTTTTGATAAACAAGTGGAAAGTGCGCCACGCCAAACGCAGCATGAGCCTGTCAGTCGTGATCATTTGACCGCTTTACTGTTAAATGCAGCGGCCAAGCTGCTTGATCTTGATGTAACGGAACTTGAGCTGGATGTGCCTTTCCAGAATTATGGCATGGACTCCATTATTGGGATTAACTTTATTGCTGAAATCAACGAGCATTTCCCCGACGCCGTTTCACCAATGGACTTATATCGGTATCCGACATTAAGTCAGTTAGTGGGATATCTCATTGAACTCACTCAGCCTGAATCCGAAGCGGTGGCTGAACCCGTTAAAATGACCTTACTCGAAACACCGGATGAAGATGCATTTCTCGTGGATATTGCACATCTTGATGATGAACAGGTTCGACAATTGCTCGAAAACGAATTATCCGCAATCGATAACTGGCACTGATATTACTAAGGGATTAGCTTATGACAGAAACACAAAACACATTACAGAAAGCGTTATTTACCATCAAAAAATTAAAGCACTTAGTGCTGCAACAACAAAGTCAATCTTTTGAACCTGTCGCTATTGTTGGATTAAGTTGTCGTTATCCGCAAGCGATTGGTAAAGAAGGCTATTGGCGTATGTTAAGTGAAGGTAGAAATGTGCTGTCGCGAATTCCACAAGAGCGTTGGGATTTGCTAAAAGGCACGGACCAAATTGCTTTGCGCGATGAAGCTTTCCCGTATTTTGGTGGCTATATGTCAGATATTGCCAATTTTGATGCCTATTTTTTTGGAATCAGTCCTCGCGAAGCGGTGCGCATGGATCCACAGCATCGTTTGCTGTTAGAAGTGGCCTATGAAGCATTTGAAGATGCTGGCATGTCGGTTGAAAGTTTAGCCGGTTCAAAAACCGGTGTGTTTTCCAGTCTTTTTGTCAGTCAGCTGGCTCACATGCAAACCATGGACGATGATTTAGACGCATTATATTTACCGACAGGTAATGCGATCAGCATCGCTGCTAATCGCATTTCTTACCTGTTTGATCTAAGAGGACCCAGCGTCATCGTTGATTCGGCTTGTTCTTCCTCCATGGTTTCTCTACAGCTTGCTTGTTTAAATTTGCAAAGTAAGGCTTGCGATACAGCGCTTGTGTGCGGCGCCAAATTAAATGTCTTGCCCTATGTAAATTATGTATTGGCAAAAGCAAAAATGCTCTCGCCAGACGGACAATGTAAAACATTCGATGCAGATGCCAATGGCTATGCACAAGGTGAAGGGGTGGGTGCTGTGATTTTGAAGCCGCTCTCAAAGGCACTTCACGATAAAGATCGAATTTATGGCGTAATTACAGGATGTGCCGTCAACCAAGATGGGAAAACGAATGGTTTAACCGCACCGAATGGTTTACAGCAAGAAGCGATGTTAAAAGCGGCTTATCAATCAGCGAATGTTGATCCTACTGATATCTCCTATGTTGAGTGTCACGGCACAGGTACGTTTCTAGGTGATCCAATTGAAGTAGAAGCGTTAGGTGAGGTCGTGAGTAAAGGCCGGGATAAAGCCAAGCCATGTTGGATTGCTTCTGTCAAAACCAATATTGGTCATCTTGAGCCAGCTGCCGGTATTTCAAGTATTATTAAAGTTGCATTAGCACTAAAGCATGGACAAATTCCACCGCACCTTAATTTTACCTCGCCGAATCCGCATATCAATTTCGACAAATACCAATTTAAGATTCCAAGAGAAATGCAAGAGTGGCCAAAATACGGTGAATACCGTATGGCTGGCGTCAGTGGCTTTGGTTTTGGTGGTACTAATGCGCATATCGTCATGCGCGAACTGTCCGAAAGTGAAAAGCCGATAGCATCTCCTCTGGATATCTCACGTCCTGAAATTTTTACCATTTCAGCGAAAGACCCTTCAGCACTCAGTTTGTTGTTGGATCGCTGGTGTGAAACATTAACTAATAATCCAAACATGGATTTGGCTCAGCTTTGTTATAATACTCACCTTAGACGTTCGCATTATTTTTATCGATTAGCCATTGTCGCCACGACAACGACAGAGTTGCTCGATGCATTAAAGTCATTAAAATCGAATCCGGTCAGTAACGATAAAACGATTTTTATTAATATCTCAAAAGATAAAGTCGCTAAAAAATCATTAGAACCAGTCAATTTGGTAGACATAGACGCAAAAAACTTAGCGAGTTTGTATGTTACCCACGCCAACATCAGTTGGGCAAAATACGAAGAAGGTCGTAGCTATCCTCATATGGATATGCCGCTTTATCCATGGCAATACAAACAGTATTGGCCGCCATTGGGTCAAGTGGAAGGCTATTCACAGGATATTGATTTAACCTATCCATTGCGTGCGAGACAGCTAGCATCGCCATTACACTTTTTACAATTTGAATTTAATTTAGATAGTAAGCTGATTCCAGATATCGAAGACACTTATAACATCCTCCACGCTGGTTATTACATGGAGATCTTTTCATTTGCCGTCAATAGTCTTTCGCAGCAACCCTCATTCACCATTGAAGAACATCAGTTTTTATCGCCGCTCATTATACCAGCGAGCACCATACTGAAAGTCCAGCTGACGTTATCTAAATTAGACGATGGCCGTTTTGCATTCCAATTTTTCAGCCATTCCGATGGACAAAAAAATTGGGTAGAACACGCAAAAGGTAAAATGACTTTGCACGCGAGCCCAGATAAAAAAAGCCGATCAATTAAAAGTATACAAGGTGAATGCCCCAAGCACGAACAAGCAGAGAGTTTGTATACCAAGGTTATTGCCATGGGTATGCCGGCGGGTGAGAGCATTCGTTGGACGCAACAGTTCTGGCGCAATGATAAAGAAATCCTTTGTGAGTTTAAGCAACCGAAGTTTGAAGAAAAAAATGGCGTTTATAGTTTAAAAGTTCATCCCAGTATTATCGATGCGTGCATTCAGCCATTATTTAAATTATTGCCAGAAAATTCGACCACACCTTACATTGCTTCCAGTGCCGAGCGAATCCGATTTTATGGGATGAAAAAAGGCCCTGTGTATTTGCATGGCATTTTGCGTGAAGTGACGGGCGAAAAAATGATTGGTGATTGTTATCTCTTGACGGAAAACGGCGAGTACATTGCTGAATTTGAAAACATTTGTCTGACGCAATTAGATAATAAAATTCAAATCGAGCAAATCATGCAAGCCAAGTCGCAATTTAATATGGATTTTTCTGCATTACCACCTGCGGAACGTAAAAAGCGTATTTTAGATTTTCTGGTTGAGCAGATCGCTACGATCTTTTCTATGCCAAAACAAGATGTTGAAGTGAATCGCTCCTTGCGTGATATGGGTATTGATTCATTGATGGCGCTCGTATTGATGCGTACTTTAGAAGTGGCATTGGGGGCAAGTTATCCAATGCATGATTTATTGGAAGGGCCAACCATTGCAGAGCTCGCGGATTTTGTTGTAAATACCACAGAAGGTGCTATGGATGCGTCTATTGCATCCAAGACAAAATCAGCCAGTCTTTGGATTGCGTATCGAAAACCCCAGCCAAAAGTAAAGGTGCGAGTATTTTGTTTCCCTTACGGTGGCGGTGGCGCATCCATCTATCGCGATTGGCAGCGTGATTTGCCTGATACGATTGAACTTTGTCCCATACAATTGCCGGGTCGCGAAAATCGCATGAATGAAACACCTATCGGTGATATCAAGATATTAGTTGATGAATTGATTGATAGCTTATTACCAGAATTGAATGTGCCATTTGCATTTTTCGGTCACAGCTTTGGATCATTGGTGGCTTTTGAATTGGCTAGAACTTTACGTCAACGCAATTTGCCTATGCCAATCCATCTTTTTGTTTCGGCGTTTCCTGATCCGCGTGTACCGGCCAAGAGTTTAGATAATTTGTTAAAGCAGTCTGCTGCAGTTGGTCTCGATTTATTTGAATTAAATACAGAAAGCGCTATTACCAAATTAAGTGATGAGAAGCTCAAACAAATTTCCGATATTTTCGGCGAGAATGGCGTGGCGGAATATGGCGACCACTTAATGAATCGCGATATCATCAAAGTCTTGTTGCCCATTTTCATTGGTGATATGGGTATTGTAAAAAGCTATGAATACGATGATGCAGAGCCGTTAGATTTACCCATCACTGTTTTTTTAGGTAAGCGCGATACTTGGGTTGCTTATGAAGATCATTTGCGCTGGGTGGATCATACAAACAGAACCTGCGAGATTCATAAGTTTGATAGCGGACACTTATTTATTAAAGACAATTTGATAAAGCAGGTCATTTTAAATGAAATCGCGCGTGCATTAGTGGCAGATCTCAGAGTCCCTGTATTTAGCGACTAGGAAAGCAGTGTGAAGTTCAGTCTCAACTTCACGTTGAGACTGAACAGTGTATCGTTGTATCAAGGTTCAGTCGGAGGATTAAGCAATATCCCAAGTCACTTGCGCACCCAGCAAATTGGTGTTTTGAGAAGAGCTTCCAGTGACAGCAGAAATCGGTGTAACCGCATTAATATGTGTGTCCTGAAAGAAGCCATGCGCATAGCTAACATCGTATCCCAATTTTTTGTTCTGCTGATAATGCGCACCGACACCAACAATAATGCCACACGCAATCGGATCGACAACCGAGCGATCGCGATTATTAGAAGGTGAGTTAAGGAACATCACACCAGTACGCCACAACCATTTTTCATTGGCTTTATAATTTAAACCAACGGCGTAATCAAATGTATTGTGATATTCAAATGGAATAACAACCGGCATAGTGCCTACTGTTGTCATCGTGTGTTTTAACGTTAATTGCGTGAAGGTACTCCAGTTAGTATAAAACACCGTTCCCATGAGCGTAAATTTGCCGATGTCATGATTTAAGCTCACTTGAGTGCGCGCAGGCATGGCGGAATTGGCTTTTTGATTAGTTGTTCGGATCTCGCCTGTAGGTGTAAACACTTCGCTGTCACCTGTCGTGCGGAACATGATCATGGAGTTAAAGCTAAGCCCGATACGTGTCGTCGGTAATGCTTGGTAGAGTAACCCCCCGTGCCATCCAAAACCCCAGCCAGACAAATGATTTTGGCCTTCTGCATTAGAAAATGATAGGGGAGGTGGGGTCGTGCGATTTAACGTAAAGGCTAATCGATCGGCATCAATTCCTAAACCGACTGAGAGTTTGTCATTGATCTGTATACCAAGACTAGGACCGAGATCAGCGATCATAATTTGGCTTCGTGTTGCTGCATAGCTCACTACAGAGTTTTTTGTATAATTTGTGCCCAGCGCGAACGGTATTGTTTCGCCGAAACCTAAAACAATGTTTCTAGAAAGCGGGATTGCGTAATAAAATGAAGGTATGAAGCCTCGTAGCTTGCTTGAGACCGTTCCTGTTTCTGGTGCACCGAATGGAAAAAGAGGCGTTTGTGAAGTACCCTTAAATTGTGTGCTACCTGAGAGGCCAATGCCAGCCGCCACGAATTGCTGGTTGTGTATCTGGGTCAAGCCCGCAGGATTTGTAAATTGCGTGCTAGCGTCTTCAGCGGATGAAGCCCACCCAGCATAAAGATTACCTAAGCCAGATGCGTTGACAAAAGGAATATTAAAGTCTGACGCGGATGCTTCAAATGAGATTGCTGATAAGGCAACAGCAACACTAATGCTAGTTAGCTTATTTTTGAAATACCTTTTCATTAGAACAATTCCTTTTGGATAATTTTGTAAAGTTTATAGCAAATATCCAATAGATACAATTTATAGCAAAGCGGATTGTACAAGAAACCAAAAAAGGAAATGGTATGGCTAATAGTAATGCCGATCCAGAATTCCAACCTTCATTCGATTTGGATGATGACAAGGTTATCGAGAAAAAAGTCAAATTTGAGCTTGATAAATCGCATTGCAAAGTCATAAAGCTTGGTGCGCTAGCGAATGTAACGGGCGGTATTTTTATCATTTGGATTCTTTACAATCAAACAGTACTTTCGCATTTAATTTGTTGGTATGTCGCTCTTGTCTTTATTAATGTGATAAATACACTCTGGGCGCTTTATTATGAAAGAAGAGATGTGACACTCGCTGAATTGAAGCATTGGCGGATGGGTTTGTATGCTATTTTAGTTGTTCTGTGCTTGATTTGGGGTAGCATTGGCTTTGTCTTTGTTTCAACAAATCCACATTATCAACTCTTCATCATCACTTTTCTCCAAGTCGTAGTATTGGGTTTTTGTTTTGGCTCAGTGGTTGATTTTAATGCTTCGGCAATCTGCATCACGCTACTGTTGTCGCCTACCATTATATTTCGTTTGTCATTAGTTATTCGTGCCATTTTGGATAAACAGCCTGATTCAGACTTGAATTTGGCTTTTGCGCTCAATCTATTTATATTAGGGGCTTTTTTAATGGCAGTGGCTTTTATTGGCCATCGTCTCTTAAAAAACTTTTTTAAAGTCAGTTTGACCAATGTGGAATTGAGTAAAAGATTGGAGCACATGAATAAGTCACTTGAGAAGCGAGTGGCTGAGCGTACGGCAGAGTTGCAATCTTCTCTGGATTTGGTGACTTATCAGGCCACGCATGATTTATTAACGGATTTGCCAAATCAACGATTACTGATTGAATATTTAGAAGCAGCCGTGCGCTCAGCCGATGCAGGCGCGCATTATTTTGCTGTTATCTTTTTTACGATCAATGAAGTTGAAAAAATCAATGACGGTTTAGGTTATCAAGCGGGTGATCTTGTTATTCAGACAGTCGCTAAGCGATTTAAAAAATTATTTCAAAATCACGCTATTTCAGTAGGGCACGGAATTCAGTATACAATTACGCTCTCACGCAAAGACGTATTTGTCATTTTATTAGATCCCATCCTATCTGTGGAAGAAATTGAAAAAGCGAATGCCATCTTTTCCATATTGGATCAGCCAGTTTTAACGCCAATGCAAGCCGTAAAACTAACAGCCAGTGTTGGTATCAGTCTCTATCCAAGGGATGGAAGAGATATTAAAACATTGTTGATGCATGCCGATTCAGCCATGTCCCACGCCAAGCAGCTGGGCGGTAATAATTTTATGATTTATCAGGCTGAAAATAATGTGGACTTGTCTAAGCAATTAGAGATCGAGCGCAATCTTCACAACGCGGTAGAAAATAATGAATTCATTGTCCTGTATCAGCCTGTAGTGGATTTAAAAACCGGTAAAATTTGTTCGGGCGAAGCTTTAGTCCGATGGAATAGCCCGACTTTAGGATTGATTTCGCCAGACAAATTCATTCCCTTGGCGGAAGCAAACGGCATTATTATTCCACTCGGGGCGTGGGTCCTGCTAACAGCCTGTCGCCAAGCCAAAGAATGGCATGATAAGGGATACAATACGTTTAAAATGGCGATTAATCTTTCTGCAAAACAATTACAAAAAAAATCCATCATTGAAACGATGGAAGATGTGATCCGCGAAACCAAACTGGAACCCCAATTCATTGAATTGGAGTTAACCGAATCTGAAGCATTTAAATTGGAAGTTATGCCTATTTTAAATCAATTTGAGAGTATGGGGTTCAGATTGTCTATTGATGATTTTGGCACAGGCTATTCTGGCTTAAGTAGCTTGAAATTAGCATCATTTGAAACATTAAAAATAGATAGGTCATTCATAAAAGATATTGAAACAAATAGTAACAATAAAGCGATTGTGTCAAACACCATTACGCTCGCGAAAAAAATGAATCTGAAAGTGATTGCAGAAGGTGTAGAAACAAAAGAGCAATTACAATTTTTAAAAGAGCACGATTGCGACATGATACAAGGCTATTATTTTAGTCCTCCCGTGACTGCCGAAGCATTTACTAAGCTTTTGGTTTCTGATAAACGGTATGCGACTTAGAAGGGGCTAGCAAACTAGACTAGAGTGCTACATAACCCCAATGGTAATATGCAAACGAATCAAATGATCCTTGAAGGTAGGCTGCTCAGCCAAGTCATATTTTTGTCTTAGTGTGACTAAATCAGTCGATGTCACTAACAGCGCAAAATATTGTTTGTGATGCAGCACGGCGGTATAAGCATTTTGAATTTCAAAAGCGTAGCTGAACGACTGCGTAATCATTGCGCGATATTATCAATCCTGGCAAAAGAATGTCAAAAGCTATGCATGTCAATAATCAATATCAATAGAGAATAAGCAGAAATGTCTAATCAGAGATGATAGTATCTCACCTTGTTTCACGCGTAGTTTGAAACGTAAAAAATGGATATATCAATACAGTTTTGATTAACATGAAATGAATTATCAGGAGAGTTTTAGCATGAAAGCACCTTTTGCCTTTATTAGTATTATTTTATTGAGCGTTTCCTTGTTGGCGGGTTGTGAGCATACGGTTCAAGGCTTTGGTAAAGATATGCAAACCAACGGTGAAAAACTCGAAAGCTCTACTTCAAAATAATGCGCTATCTCACATGTGCAAGCACATAGAGGCAGGTTATCCTCTCTGTTTGTTTCAGCGACTTTCATGGCGATGGTTTGGCTGCCGTCGCTATGTTTGTTAGTTTTAAAACCCAAAAAACAAGCCAAGCTTTTTACGACAAGCTTCAAATAGAGTATCTTTTGTCTTATCTTCGTCGCAACTTATTGAAGATACTTGACCTTTTGTGGAAAAAGTGGTCAACTAATCCTTTGGCACTATCAATTGTGTCGATGAGCTTAAGACTCTTTCTCTTAACTGGCGCACTTGTGACTTAATGAGGAATTACCATGAAAAATACCTTCACGAAATTAGCGATTTTGTTCGCAGGCATGAGTTTAGTAGGTTGTGCAACAACACCAACAACACATCATCAAACTAATACAGTTGTTACTAAATCCACAAACAACGCAATGACAGCGAATGGCATGACCAGTCAAGTTCCTGAAAAATCGGCTGACGTTGGTATTGCTAGAAGTGGCATGGATGAAGGCGACAAAAACAGATTGTCACACGCGTTAGATAAAGCACCTGGTAAAGCCACTCACTGGGTCAACGCGAATAGTGGTACAGCCTACACTGTAGTGCCAGTGAAAGCTGTGACCATTAATGGCAATCATAACTGCCGTAGATACAGCGTGACCACAGTAAATGGCACAAGCAAACATGAATCCATGGGTACAGCTTGTGTGGGCGATGATAGCGCTTGGAAAGCCGTATAAGACGTCTTGTCTCAAAATCAGCGCCTTTCAATGGGCGCTGATTTTTTTCTTCCTCTCAGTTAGTCTATTTCTTCTTGTTGAATTAATGTGCATAACCCTTGCTTTGTGGCAAACAATGGCATATTGTTTTGCTGCCGGGTGTCTTAAAGATTTTTCAAGGCACGAGTTCAAATAATGGATTTAATAAGATTCTCAAAATCAGTTACCCATCCTTAATTATGATTTTGGGCAGATATAGGGGAAAAGATGAATCGTTATATTTGCTCATTGCAACGAGGATTAATTTTAATCTTGGTTCTGTTGCTATCGGCTTGTAGTCCTTACAAGCAATCAACACAAATTATTTCAACCGAGCAATTATCCAAGTTACACCCTCATTATGTTGCAGTTCAACGTGGTCGAATGGAATATTACCGATTTGGTCAAGGTAGTCCGATCGTTTTAATTCCGGGGTATGCAACTGATGTATCAAGTTGGGATCGAAAATTTCTGGCAACACTAGGTCAGCATCATCAAGTTATTGTACTAAACAATCGAAATGTTGGTGGTTCATACGTTCCATCAGAACATTACGAAAGTCAAGACTTAGCAAAAGATACCTACCAGCTCATCGAAAAACTCCGATTAAAAAAACCAGCGATATTGGGGATTTCGATGGGAGGCATGATCGCGCAGCAATTAGCGCTCTTATGTCCCAATAAGCTCGGTCAGTTAATTTTAATTAATACTGCTATTGCGGGTAAAAATGCAATTCATCCCAGTGAGGCAGTTGAAAAAAGTCTGATTGATATGCCGCAAAATAAATTGGGTCGCTATGCGATTGCGATTAAATTATTTTTTCCGCCAGAATGGAGGGCGAAAATGGCAGTAGCCTTGGCGACAGATCGGTTTCAGCCTGAAAATTATTTAGAAATTAATCCCATTAAAACCATGCCGGAACAAAGACGGTTAGTAATGGATTGGCTGAATGACGAGACGTCCGCGAAAAAAATCACAGCACTGCATTTGCCTGTTTTAATATTGAATGGTCAAGCAGACATAGTGATTCCACCCATGAACAGTGTGATTCTCGCGCGCAGAATTCCGGGTGCTAAATTGTTGCGTTGGAAGGATGGCGGACATGCCATGATCTATCAATACCCGCAGCAAATTGCGAATAGCGTGAATGATTTTATCGCAAAAAACAGTTGATTTTTGTTAGATTAAGATTCTGTAGCGCGGACTAAGACCCCCACGCTTTTTGTGGGGTTGTGTCCGCGAAACACTATCCGTTGAATCTTTAAAGCAAGAAAAAACAATCAGTGTCGAATCATCAATATCTAGCTAAAATTCTTTATGATGCACAAGAATAAATATTCAAATAAAGAGAATAAATAAATAGGGTTTCGCGGACACAACCCCACAACAAGCGTGGGGTTTTAGTCCGTGCTACATAATCTTATGAGCTCGATTGTTCTGCGCTGACAGCAACCTCTCACTTAATTTATTAATATTTCCTTAAGATTTACTCTGTATCCTTGCCAAAAACGAGGTTATTTCCACTAATTTAAAATATAAGGTCATGATTATGATTTCCCACGATGAAGAAAATCCCATTGAAGCACAATATCAACCGATGACTGATAAGCAGCCTCTAGCCCCGATGGAGCAAGAAAGTAAAGAAGATAAAGACAACGGTGTGATGCCAAAAGTTCGCAGTGGTTTGGTCGCTCTTTCATGTATGAAAGATAGCGTGAAAATAGGCGGGGCAGCAGGAGCTGCGGTGGGTTTTGCCTCAACTGCAGTGATTGGTGGATTGCTATGTGCTCCCTCCATTTTATGCAATAAAGAAAAAGAAAACAAAATGCAACACATCAAAGAAGGTGCAAAAATTACCGGTTATTTAGGTGCTGGTATTGGCGGTCTCGTTGGCATAAAAGTGGGTTGCGTGGCTGGCTGCGTATCTGCGCCCTTCGCTTTCTTTTTTGGTGAGCCAAAAGCCTGTACTGATTTAAGTAATAAGATTGATGAGCAAGTTATCAAGATGGTGCAAGGCGAGGCGCCTAAGCCGCAAATGATGGTTTAAGCTAATGCTACCGTACCGCGGTTTGTGTACAGACCGCGGTATTCAGGGCAATCCAGGTTCATAGTTCAATTGCGATCCGAAACCTTATTAGCTGTAAGATGATGACTCCTACGCAAGTTCACTCCCTCAATATATTTATCGATAAAACCTAAAATCAGGCTATAATTAATCCTTATCAAAAGGACTGATATAACATGCCTACTTCAGAGCGCATTCGCGATCAACGCTTCCGCAAACGTATCCCTCTTTGGAAATGGATACTGATTATTTTTATCGTTATTGCCATGCCATTGTTTTTCTCATTCTATCGTTCCTATCAACTGCAACAAATATTAGGCCCAGTGGATGCTACAAAGCCTCTTGTTTCCCAGCCTATTAACAATCAAACCAATCCACGGCAATAAAAAAAGTCAGCAAAGGTCATATCATGATTGAGAGATTATTATTAATTGGCTTTGGTAGCGGTGTGGGTGGCATCTTGCGCTATCTGGTATCGACTGGCGCTTATAAAATATTCGGTCGTACGTTTCCTTATGGGACTTTATGCGTGAATGCCATAGGATCTTTTTTGATAGGCTTTCTCTTTGTGGTTTTGTTAGAGCGTTTTAATGGTATTGCTGATCAACTGCGCACCCTTTTAATTATAGGTTTTTTAGGGGGATTTACCACCTTTTCAGCTTTCTCAATTGAAACAATGAATTTGCTGGAAAGTGCGGATTATTATCGCGGCTTATTAAATATTATTATCAGCGTGGTTTTATGCCTTGGTTTAACATGGATAGGCATGATTTTAGGGAGGCAGTTATGAAGGTGATTCAAGTGACGATGGTGCGAATCTATATAACAGAAAGTTCAAAATTGCTAAAACCGATCATTCAGTATTTGCAAGAAGAAGCTAAAGTCCGTGGCATTAGTGTGTTTAGAGCGGTGAGCGGCTATGGCGAAACAGGAGCGCATTTGTCATCGTTTATGGATTTATCGTTGGATCTACCTTTGGCGATTGAGTTCTTTGATCATCCTGAACAAGTAAAACTGGCTCTAGAAAAACTGAGTACCATGGTAAAACCCGAGCATGTCGTTTTTTGGGATGCTAGAGCAAATGATATAGAGTAGGCCTCATTTTATTTAGCCTTTATCTCACACAAGTGTGTATGGCTCTAACCACTCCTTTGAAAAAAGCAGGTTGGACCATTTGTCTTTGCGAGCGATAGCGAAGCAATCCAGAGCGCACCCCATTTAACACTCCATTCTGGATTGCTTCGCTGTCGCTCGCAAAGACGAGATTTAGTAATTACCAGGGATGTTTCTTAAGTTAACGCCTATACACCTATGCGGAAAAGACCATTGCTCAGCTTTGATCTAAGGACAATGAAGAAGAGATTGACCCCTTATTTTCGCAGAAGCGCTTTATTTATCTCGTAAAAGCACCTATTTACCCTCAAATTGAATATATAATATACAAAATAATCGTTTTTCATAAGAATTCGTTAAGGTTTGGATGGTATTATGTGGAAACTAAAAAAAGCATACAAATGAGGGGTAGAACATGCATCGAATAGATCCGGCGTTAAAACAATCACTTTTAGACGATTACGAAGAAGAAGTAAATCAGCTAGAGCCTCTTCAGTCAGTGAATCGTCGCGCAGAAGTTGATGAATATGTACCACCTGTACTAAGCTCAGCTAAGTCATCACAACAAACAGTAGATTTTTTTGGTTTGGGAGAGCTACCACAAGCTTCTAACCCAGTACACGCTCATACTGTGCCTGATTTTTTTATGGAAGCAGGAGAGGCTGATGAATATGTGCCAGCAGCACTGAGCCCAGCGAAGCCTTCACCACAGCAAGTAGAGGATTTTCTACGTTCAGAGCCTGATGGATGTGTGCCTGTAGCCAGCGCAAGTCCTGTTAAATCAGAATCACCACAAAAAGTTGTTTCTAATCCTTTTATGGATAGTGATGTATCACCCGCTGCCAGTTTAATTCAGCCACCACGTCAAACAGTGGATTTTTTAGGTTTGGGATCATCATCACAAAGCAGTGCAGATCCAAGAACGTTGGGACCAAGCTTCTTTTCTTTCTCAGATTCTTCCAGCAAGAAAAAAGCAAATATTTCCGCCAGCGCAAAAGATCATTCTGCTGTGGTAGCCAATGATAATGAGGAATTGTTAGCATTTTTGTCTCAGTCACAACCTGTGGTTCTGCCTGCTGCATCCGCAACACAGCAAGCGATGGAGCTTACCTCGATTAATTTGAGTTCACCAAGACAAGCGGCTGCGGTTGTTGAGCAAGATGATATTACTGATGAGCTAGCATTAGAGCATGCTGAACAAATGGCAGCACACATTGTTGATTATTATGCTGACCAGGAAGATACTAGTACCTCATGCAGTAATCAATTCACTAATCTTTTCTATAAATGTGTACCGCTGACTGAAGTGGAAAGAGCACAAGCTTTGCAGACGGAAATGCAACTTGCTAGTGGTGATTACGAGAAAATAGCCCGCTTGATTATCGATATGGTTAAAACGGGTAAAGTGGAAGACTTAAAAGGAAAAAGCAGTTTTGCATCGGATGGACTTCGCGGCATGTTTATTAATCATTTCGTTCCTAATTACAGTAAGCATTTCACAATGCAGACTCAGTGGTTAAGAGCAGTTAAAATTCGACAAGGTATTTGGATTGAGACGTTTGATCGCGATGCTTTGATTAAAGTTGCCAAAGATCATTTACATCAACAAGCAACTGCGCAACCTAGCCAGCGTATGAGATAAAAGTAATAATCATGTAGTAGCATGCCGGTGGCATGCTACTTCGTGAATTCAATAACTCTTTCATACTGTATTTCTTCAGCTTTGCACCAGATCTCTTTTTCTTTCTTTTCTATTTTCTCTCGTTAAATCTCTCAAGCTTGTCATCCCCGCGCATGTGCGCAGGCGGGAAAGGCTCTCTATCGTATTGGAGAAAATAGCTATTTACATTGCCAGGCTTAAGCCGTTTCTCCAATTAGCTAAGACAAACTAATTGACCGCTAATTCCTTTTGCAGTCAATCAGCTTATACGCTTTATTTAGATCCCATGTTTTTCCGGCGCAAACAAAGTATCAACTATCTCTTTCGCAGGTTTAATCGTAGCCCCAAATATACCCGCACCCATAATAGTGCGCGCCGTTGCCAATTTTAATATATTTTTGTGGGTATGATGGCGAATGCAGCCAAATAATCCATACTGCTTATAGGCATTGCGAAGTTCTGTAAAGGGTTCATAAGACGGATTTTCAATAGAGCGACGCACCGTAGTATCAAAAGGATAGCGAATAAAAGACCCGACTCCGCCCGCTGTCATTGCTGCAAACACCGGATCCATATATTGACCGAAAAAATCAAATAAAATAGGAAATGCAGTCCAATAACAAAATCCTGCCGTTGTACTCGACTTGATTGCCGCTCGAAGGGTGCGACTGCGTTGGGGAGTGGGAATATTATTCCACGCTTTTTTAGGACAACTTTCGGGTTGGGTGTGTAACATGGCTGTAACGATGTTGACACGCGCCATCAAAGCAACATCAATCACCGTAGCGCTCATTCCACTTAAAGAATGACTAACCAGTGTATTTACCTCGCGACTTTTTAATTCATTTTGCATATTAAACATGACGCTATACATCAATGGCAGTCTGACAAGATTTATTCTCAGCATATAAGGCGCCGCTTTCCAGGGCTGGCTCGAAAAGGTAGCCCAATTGGCCGGCTTATTCTTTGCTAAAACTTCCTGGGCAAATTTATCGAACGGATTCAGTAAAAAATTGCTACCGGCTTGCATGACTCCTTGTGTGCAGTATTGAGCTGTTAGATGAGCAAATGACAATGTGGTGGTGTTGCCTCGTTTTGTTTTTGTGGTAACCATGGCTTGATTTTTTTCTTCTACCTCTGGCATAACTACTTGTTTCCTACATAAATGAAATGAGTCGTATTATGCATTTTTTTTCGAGTAAATCATAATATAAAGTGCAGGCTGGACTAGCAGAAAAAGCTGAAAAAAAGCTAAAAAAATAGGGGTAAGATGAGGTGACCTCTCTGCTGCTGTCTAATATCGCACACTATTCAATAGCGCGCCGTTTTCGTACCCAGCCACCAGAAATATTTTTAAAAGAATTAAACGAAAATGATAGCAAATCACTATCATATTTGGATAATATTTTGAGTCAGAGTACTATGTTTTCTAAGCCCGGTTCGATTTCAGGGGTGAATCGTTTGAGACCAGAAGAGCCGAGTTTATGATGTATCACAAAGCCAGGCATGCGATAGTGTATATACTGTTTAGGTCTAGGCCTGCTTGATGCAAATCAAAATGACAAAATTGCGGATAATACGCAAGTTTTTCGTGACAGACATGCTATCTAGCGTGGTTGTTCTTACGCTTCATCCATATAACCTATATCAAAATTAAGAGGATTAAGAGATGGCGGCGAATCGATTTGTAACAGAGGGATTGTTCATTGAAAGGGAGGCAGGGGCGTTAGAATTCTACCTGGATGATCATCATGAAGTGACCGATCAGCAGTTTTTTGCCAAAGTGATAGACTATAGGCTAGTAAGACAAGGCGCATCGGTTCTTATTTACGATAAGGTTGAAGATGTCTTGGTGTCCGTCTTTAAGCCTTTTGATAATACCCAACTTATTTGTGATCCACGTGGTTATGATATGGCCGCTGTTTTGGGCGCCGAGCGTTTTCTGGTGGGTGCCGCATATAACCAACCTCCTGAGGAAAAATTGAATGTCGGTAAGGCTATTCCTTTTTCACGGGATCTTTCCTTTTCCCTAAAGGTTTCTCAGGCAGAAATAGCTAAAATTCCTTTTAAAGTGGTTAATTTGGCGGATTTATTAAAAATATACCAAGGTGCTGAAGCAAAGCTATATCTTGATTTAGTGGATATTTTTCTACGGTGTGCGAATTATGCGCCGGAGAAAATGGGCGAATATGTTGATGTGACAGACATGATGTGTCGCTTTAATTTAGAAAATACCTCGCAGGGCGGCCCTGTTACAGATCATGTTTTTTTGTTGGATAATAGTAATAAAATTATTGGCACCATGAGTTCAACTCTCATCATGGGCGCGAACGGCGATATCGATATTTATTTCTACGATGAAGTTGTGGATTATTTTACACTCTCAAATCACACTCAAACTAATAAACTGAGTCAGGCAAAAAAAACGGAAGCCAAAGACGGAATTGATAATCATTTGGAAATGTGTATTGAGGCTAGGCGAACTGTTTTGTTAGCACATCTATTTGTTGCTGCAAGACAAAGTGCAACGAAGGCGATCGAAAAAATGCGCGAAAATTTTTCGTCTGCGCCTTTGGATGAGATGGCAGTGCGAGCGTTTATTCGTGTAGCAGAGGGGAGAGAGGAATATTATAAAACATTGAACTGTGGAAAAGAAAAGTTAGACATGTATGTTATACATGGGGCACGAACAACTTATGGTGATAAATTGGCTGAGTGTGTTAATACATGGCTGGAGAAAAAATTTAGAGCGATTATTGTTGAATTAAAAGAGCCCTCGCCGCAGCCCAGTGCAGCCGCCTTGCGCTTACCTCAGGGTTCGTATGCGATTGCAGACATGATTGCGCAAAACCGTGGGTATGGTAATGCGGGAGGTAGCGTGCCTGAAGAGACGAATAGTATGCTCACTGAGCCGAAGACGGTTACCTTTTCTAAGTAGCGTTTTTCAAAATGATATCGATGAATCACAAAGGAGCTCTTATAGTGATTCACCGATAATTATTTTTTCTTAAAGTTGCTGACAGATATTTTTCTTCATTTATCACAATCTATGGTCTGTAGGAGATGGATCTCGTGCCGTTTTCTGCAATCCACTTTCCTGTCAAAGTTTCTCTTCCGGGGTGTTTGACAATGTCGCCGTTGCTTTGACGAAAGCTTACGATATCTTCGATGGAAAGCTTAATAATGTCACTGATGAGCAAATGGCGAGGTATCCGAAATTCCATGAAAGCATAATCCAGATTGTTAGCTTCGCAGGCTAATGCGGCCTCAGAAATGGTTGTGTATAATCGGCTTGTTTTGATTCCGCGATTACTAATTCCTTCGATTAATTTATTATTAACACATGTACCATTGAAAGCGGCATTCAATACAGGCACAAGGTCTTGGATGGTTGGGCTATTTAAATTGGGTAGCGAGGCGCCTGGAAATGGATAAAAACGACTAACATAATTGATTGCTGGTGTTACAAGAGAATCTAACATGCAATTTGGTTTTGCCTGATCGCCAGAAGGTTGTGCACTTTTAGCTTCTTGTTCTTCAGAAGGTAATACCCAATTTGGAACTGATGAACTGGATGGAGCAGAAGGTTCTTGTGCTACTTTTGCTTCTTGCTTTTCAGTGTTTTTAAAAAAGCAGGAAAATATATTTCTGAATGACATTTTGATGTTCCTCATTATGATATCTGTCTATTTTCAAAGCAGGTATGGTAGCAGATGCCCAGGTTCTGTGCAATATGAGGCCAGCCTCTTTTGGTTAAACCTGGCGATTACTGGGTGAGACATAAGTCGAGACAGGTTGAGCGCCAGTTTCTGGTTCCACCTCTTCTATATGAACATGTTGATTAAAAGGAATATTATTCATTTCTGGAGGCGTATCTCTTACTTTGTGTTCTACATTCTTGGATTTATCTAAGCGTGGCGCTGGGGCATTTTCCTGGCTTGCTTGTAGGTGCTCACGAATAAAACTGTCTGATAAATTAGGTCTGACCTCGTTGGCGATGACTGCCGGAGCCGCTGCGTTTGCTTCCGGTTTAGGATTAGCTAAACGATTAGCGATATATCTTATTGGTGTTAGGAATATGGCATATAGGCTCGCCGCCATGGTGGTAATGGCAGCTGCGGATGGTAAAACAGATATGCCAACGGCACTGGTGAGTTTTGCCCCCAGGACTGTAAAGAATTGCCCTACGGCGCCCGTGTGTGCAACAACCCATGCGGCGGTACTGCCGAGACCTAAAGCCGGTAGCAAAGGCGAAAGGACGATACCAAGCGCGATAGTAGCAGCAATGCTAAAGAGGGCGCTAACTACGCCAAGTGCTGGATGAATGGCTTTCGCTTGTTCGTAGGATTTCAGCGGTGAGGTAATGCGTGCGAGCATGAGATTCGTTAATTTGCCTACACCTTCGATGACACCTAATAAGATGATCGCCGTTCCCGCCAAAAGCTGAACGGGGTAGCGTAAAAGCGGTTGAGAAATAGCATATTTATCGGGGAAATTTTCAAGAATTTGATCGCGAGCCCATCTTGCTGTTTGTCCAATTGCGCTAGGTATGAATTCTGCGACCAATTTGATTGGCCAGCCTAGTATTTTGCGCAAAGTCATTTTGTTGTTTGGCGCTTCAGCGTTATCGCGAAATACAGCATTATAAGCATCTTGAAGGCGATAATTCAGCGGATAAGAGAGTAGCGCATCTAAGCGTGGTAGAATGGAGCCCATCATGATGCGATGATAATCCAGTCCAAAGGCAACGGATTTGTTTTCATCATAAGCATAGCCATTACGAGTGAGTTCATGTTGTAGATGTCCACCGCGAATGGTGACTTGTCTACCGGTGCGATCGCAGGTAATGGTGAACCTTTCGCACACTCTTTCATAATGCACTTTTTGCTGTCCATTTTCATTGGATGAATACATATTGGCAAAGCGGCTGCCTTGTTCGTCTTCTAATACGCTTAGCTGGCCTGGTATAGCCCAAGCATAAGCGGGCATTACTGTTGGACCTTGTGGCGCTTGTGATTGGTGTTCTAAGATTAAATCACTATAGGGCACGCCATCGATTGTGCCGGGAAATGCCTGATTTAAAATATCAGTAAGTGATTGGATGCGGTTTGCTTCTATCCAGGCTGCCCAATCAAATTCTGCGAAATCTGGATTGCTACGATAATTTATCGAGATAAAATTTCTATTTTCTTTTTGACGTTCAAGCTCATGGTCGAGATGACTTTTTTCTTCAGGAGTGAGGCTTGAATAGGGTTTGGAATTAAAATGGAGACTGCGTGTATAGTCATCCCAAAGCACGGAGTTCATTTCGCGACGAACCACGAGATCGGGGTATTTTCGAATGTCACTGGCTTGAGCGGTATAGACAAACTTGTCCTTGGTGACATAGTCCATAATGAGGCTGTTTGACGAGGTCTCTAATTGTGCTCTGGTGATGGGGTATCTCATTTATTCACCTCATAATGCTATTGATTATATTCTAGTCCTTTTTGCTTAAAATACTCTTAAATAAAGCGTTTTTTGTATTTCTTATTGGCTTTGGCTTGTAACTGTATTACTGGGGATTTGGCTTTTGGATACAGAAGAAAAGCTTACTTTACAATAAGTTAAGATGTGCCCGATAGTGGCATGGAATATGCGCTTGCGTGGAAATGGCTGCTTTTTTAATTTACAACGTTTGTCAGGGTAGCTAATGATTTGATATTTGGTATCATGCCAGCATTGCTAAGTTTAATAGTAGATAGGAAGTTAGAGTTAAGAGTTTACTGGCTTGCGGAGCCTAATAAGAGCCAGAAAGTTTGATCAAGCGCCGACTTAAAGTAAGGTGATTTTTATGCGTTATATGTCTACATTCATTTACATTACATTTATTATTTTAGTGAATAATATCTTTACGTACGCACCCGTATTAATGGTATTTGGAGCGCCTTTCTCAAGCGCAGATGCAGTAGTCGGTGTGGTTTATATCATGCGTGATTTTTCACAGCGTGAACTCGGGCATTATGTTATTTTTGCCATGCTATTGGGTTGCTTTTTAAGTTATATTTTAGCGGATAAAGCGGTGGCTCTTGCTAGTGTGTTATCTTTTTTTGTCGGCGAAGTTATTGACTGGTTAGTTTTCACTTACACTAAAAAACCTTTATCACAACGATTGTTATCTTCTTCTTTGATTTGCGCGCCTATCGACTCTTCGGTTTTTTTATACATGGTAGATCAGTTAAATGTAGTCGGTGTTGTGGTGTTGACACTGAGTAAAACAATAGGGGTATTAGCTGTTTGGTTGATTTGGCGTACTCGTATGAGGCATAAGCAGAATTCATTGCAAGTGGCAGCCTGTGTATAGATGCTGACATGGAGTTTAAAAGCCCTGCCTTTTTCCTTATGCGCGCACTAATGTCCGGTAAATCTACATAAACTTAAGTTATTTTCGCGAAGGCGGGAAACTATTTCTTGAAGCCTCTATTTTTAGTACAAAACCCAACACTACCTTATATTTGCGCGGCAAAAGTGTGACGCCGGTGGGCTTTAATGATTATGGCGGGGATTTTTGATTTGTATGTATCGAGTGAATGTGTGTGATTTGGCGGGGGTTCGCGGACACGACCCCCACAAAAAGCGTGGGGGTCTTAGTCCGTGCTACTGATCTTCGCGCAATGAGCTAATGTAGATATGTTCTTTTCGCTTCAACGAAGTTGAAGTGAATCAAAAAAACGGGGTGGCAGGGTAGGTTTGCTTTTTACGCGCGGAATTTATGAGCACGAAAAAAGTAAACCTACCCTGACAGAACCCCAGTCAATTTAGATTTTGCTCGCAATCTATTTACCAGCATAGCTCAGTGGACTTCCTAAGCCTGTAACAAAGTCATAACCTGATAATGCAGGAAAGCCATTATTACCGGATAAAATATCATGCCAATAAGAATGATAATTTTTTACAGCATTCTTATAGATGAGATTGAGTTCCTCATTAGTAGACTTCGCGCGTGAATTGGCTGAATTAATAATCCCCGCTAACGAAGGTGCGGAAACGCTAGTGCCGCCATCGATAAGCCAGCCACCATGTGCCGTCGAATAAACATCCACGCCACTGTGGGGGTCAGCATCAAATGAAATATCTGGCGTCCCGCGCATAGGCCCTACCATTTTTGCCACCCAGTTTTGATAGGCAGGCCGTGGTTCATATTGGCTGGGGCCGCCTGAGCCGCCTGACTTGCTACCAATAGGAACATTCGGATTGGTATTCCAGCCTGTTTCATTAATTAAATTACCGTTTTGATCGCGAATAATCGTTGTGCCTCCCGCTGACACTACGTTCGGGGAGCTGCTAGGATAGGTTGCTGGTGCGGAATAATCACCACTGCTTGCAACAAATACAACGCCCGGTTTTATAAAATTACTATCGTAAGCGTTTTCCCCCGCAAATTCTGGGCTACCCCAACTATTTGAAACCACGCCACCACCAGCCGCTGCTACCAGAGTGCCTGCGACTTGAACGGCTTGCATTAAATCAGCAGTGGAACCTGAGGCAGCCTCGACCAAGATGATTTTTGCATTGGGTGCCATGGCATGTGCCCATTCGATATCTAACACATGTTCATCTGCCCAACCTTCACTATAAGGAGGGGCGGATCCAGCAGCATAAACTTTTTGGAAGCAATTGTTTGCCGTGGTGCAAGCGGGCAACTTAAAAGCTGCTGAGAATGTATTTAAATCGCTTTCTGCGTAAGGGTTGTCATAGGCATCAACAATACCAATCGCACCCCAGCCGGTGTTAGGTAAAATGCTCGTTCCCGAAATAGGGCAACCGGGAACTTGCGGAGTTAATCCATAAACACAAGCAATGGAAGCTGGGGTTTCGCCGCCCGGTAAGCCGTTGGCTTGCAATTGATTGGGTTTGAATAAGACGATATTAGTATGCATTTTAGAGCCAGTATCACCCGGTTTTCTTTGGCTTGAGTCTATGATGATGTAAGACCCTTTTGATGTTGGATAAACCGCATCCGCACCAAAAGCCGGAAGAGAGCAGGTGATTAATAAGCTGGTTAAAATCTTTTTCATAAACGTCCCTGTTTAAATGAATTAAAAATGATAAGCAGCTCCTAGCATCATGCCATAAGAATAAATGTGCGCATTATGGGTATAGCTAGCAGTGAAGTTTTGGAAATTAGCGAATGAGACAGAACCATAATCGTGATAATCGCCTTCGACATAAACAGAAACTTGTTCAGTCACGAATTTTTTCACGCCAATGCCGCCTGCAAAACCCACGACGCTTTTGTTACTGTTAAAGCGGGTCATGGTAGGTGTATAACCTACGGGTGAGGTTAGGTTATCTTGAAGAGAAGCATAGGAAAGACCTAATTTAACATAACCTTCTACGGTAGAGCCAAGCATCACGCCAGGGACGAAGGTCAAATCAAAATGATTTTTAATCTGGGTGCTGTTTGAAAATGATGTATTAGCCGCGCCGCTTTGATAGCTGGCATTGTGTGAGTCAAGATTAGCGGATAACTCAGCCCCTAAAAGATATTGATTGCGAAAAGGTCTTTGATAACCAACAGCCAGGCCTTCAGAATAGCCGTGTTGTTGCAAGGTTTGTGCAATGTTTTGAGGGATGAGATCGGTTTGGTCTCGATAAGCTGCATCAAAACTGCCTTGGAAAATACCGGCATTCACGGCAACATAAAAAGGTTGCGTGGGTAAAGCGAGTGCGATGGAAGATAAAGCAACAGAGGTGAATCCGACTAATAGTTGAATCTTTTTCATAATTATTCCTTTTAATGATGAAGAGGCTCCTAGCTAGCTGCGCATTATAAATCTCGCCATACTAATTTCCAAGTAGATTGTTAATGATGTTAATTGATTGTTTATGATTAAATAGGGGCAATGTATTTACTGATAACATGAAAGAAAAAAGGAACACTTATGATCACCGTTTATCTCAATCACAACATGAATAAGTTCGAGGTGATTACGCCGGACAACCAGGCGCTTTTGCATCAAGCGACTTGGATTGACCTACTGTCCCCAACGAAAGAAGAAGAGCAACTGGTCGAGAATGTCATCGGTCTCAATGTCCCAACCAGTGAAGAGATGAGAGAAATTGAACTTTCTAGCCGGATTTACAAAGATGACGGCAATTTATTCATGACGGCAACGATGATTGCACAAGCGACCTCGATAGAACAGAAAAGTGATGCGGTCACTTTTATTATGACGGATAAACAATTAATTACGATTCGTTATATTGATCCTCAATCATTTAAGAAGTTCATCGCCATCTTACAAAAAAACGGTTTATTGAGTCATGACCCAATGGGGTTGATGATAGAATTTTTAGAAGTCGCGATTGATCGTTTAGCGGATATTCTGGAAATTGTTGGGCATACGCTAGATAAATATTCACAACAAGTTTTTCGTCCCAGTTCGCCTGGTAATTCGGATGAAAGAGTGGATTATCAATCTTTGATGCAGCAACTAGGCAGCAGCGGTGATTTAAATACAAAAGCACGGGAAAGTTTAATGAACTTTAATCGCTTGATTACTTTTATGGTGCAAACAGCGGCCTCTAAAATTGATCCTGAAATGCAAGTTCGTTTCATGACAGCCAGTAAAGATATTGCCTCGTTATCGGATCACGCGACTTTTCTTTCCAGTAAGGTGAATTTTTTATTGGACGCTACTTTGGGTATGGTCAACATCGAGCAAAATAATATTATTAAAATATTTTCAGTCGCTGCTGTTATTTTTCTGCCGCCAACGTTGATTGCTAGTATTTATGGGATGAACTTTAAGGCGATGCCAGAGTTATCGTGGCATTTTGGTTATCTCATGGCGATTAGCTTTATGCTGTTATCTGCCTGGTTACCGTTTCGTTATTTTAAACGACGTAAGTGGTTATAATTTTTTAGGGAAGAACACAGATGAAATTAATACAGGTTATTTTTTTATTTTCACTATTCTTTGCTGCATTGCCTGGATTTGCTGCGCAAACTGAAATGGCGACTTTTGCTGGCGGATGTTTTTGGAGTATGCAGCATGATTTTGAAAAAGTCCCTGGGGTAATGAAGACAACAGTAGGGTATACAGGGGGTAAGGTCAGTCATCCAACTTATGAGCAAGTTTCAACTGGCCAAACGGGACATGTTGAAGCGATTCAAATTGTCTATGATCCTGCAAAAATCACTTATCAAAAATTACTTGAAATCTATTGGCATGATACTGATCCTACCGATGCGGCGGGACAATTTTGTGACAAGGGAAATGAGTACCGTCCCATTATTTTTTATCAAGACACAAAGCAGAAAGACATGGCACTCAAAAGCAAGGAGGATTTAGTAGGGTCAGGTCGCTTTAATCATATTGCAACAGTGGTAATGCCAGCTTCGACTTTCTATCCGGCGGAAGATTATCATCAGCATTATTCGGATAAAAATCCAGAAGCGTATTCAAATTATCGTGAAGGGTGTGGTCGTGATTTGCGGCAGCGAGCGGTTTGGGGTAAATAATATAATATGAAGCTGGGGCAGCTTGTCCGGTAGCTGCTTTTTAATATCAGTTAATGAGTTAGTGATCGGAATGTGCTTGCTTTGCGAGCGGAAAATCATCAAAAGAAAAAATCTCAGATTAAATTGATACTAGTTCACGTTAGCGCTTATGCCCATCCATGTCGCCTATCCCACTCGCCCCACCGACCTCGCGCGCAACACTAACCCTGCCCGCATCACTAACCCCGCCCGTACCACTAACTCCACCCGTACCAACTAACCCCGGCCGTACCACTAACTCCACCCGTACCAACTAACCCCACCCGTACCACTAACTCCGCCCGTACCGCTAACCCCACCCGTATCACTAACTCCGCCCGTACCACTAACCCTGCCCGTACCACTAACTCTGCCAGTACCGCTAACTCTGCTCGTACCACCTACGTCCCGCGGCTTGTCCGCGGGATCCAGAGCTACCGCCTGAACTATTGCTTCATAATGTTTTCTAGCAATAAAATAAGAAGCATCATTTTTATCAAAGTCTCCCACAGAATATTTTCCTGAAACGTGATCTAAGTACGATTTAATAATAGATAATGATCCAGGATCTTTAAGATAGTGATATGCACCATTCATCAAATAAAAAAACATAGAATCTTCCATAACATTATTATCTTTAGAAAGCTGAGAAATAATTTTAGGAATATAGATCTTTTCCAGTTCTATGGATTTGCCCGCCATACTTAAATTTAGGCTTAATAGTTCTTTCCCCTCCACTTTGGTAAGCTGGAAATCAATTTGCTTGATATTGCTCATAACCTCGGTAGCCGTGTGATACTCCATGTAACCTCTAATCACATCGGGTATGTCAGTAGGTGATAAGGGCTCCTGCAATAGCTTGGAATAAAAATCTCTTAAAAGTTCTTTATCATTGCTCTGGTTCACAGCGTCTTTATGAGCTTGATAATAAGTTTGAGTTGCCGTGATAAATTTTGATTTTAATTCAGGGATTTTTGTCTCATCATACATTTTCAAAAATTTACTGATGGTTTGTTTATCATTTGATAAAGATAGCCTATCAATAAAAATGCCTCTTTTTATATCAGATATTGATTGATCATTCGCATGTCGCCATTCATTTTGAATCGTGGTAGGAGCATCATATTTTATGGGTGTATCAATCGTCATCTCAAAACTCTTTACTTTAAATGCTCAAATGCCGGATCATAGCTATGCGCAGCCTGATTGTCAAAACAGGGTCTTTGAGCTATTGCCTGAGCGGTATGCAATGATGTTATTTTCTTGTGATGCCTTGACCAAGATAACCCGAAACTAAGACAAGTATACTAATTTTTCTACTTTTTAAGGGAAAAAATGAACAACCTGAAAAAGCTAATTTCACCTTTTGCTCTTTACTGGCATTTCTCGCTGGATACAGTGTTAACACATGTTTTCGTGATAGCATTTCTCATGGCGGGATTTCCTGCTATAGCCGCTTTTTTAATGTCAGTCGATGCATTGTTTAAGGTGATCTTCTCGGTATTCATGTCTCGATTAGCTTTGTCGATTCCATCTGCTGCCAGAGGTAAAGTAAGTGCGGTGTTACGATTGTCGCTTATTATTTTATGGTTTATTTCGGTGGCTAAGATTCCTATAGATAAAGTTGCAATTGATATTTTCATTCCCTATGTGCTTTTTAAAATTTTATTATTGTTTGATTCATTTGTTAGCGCTGAATTTATTTTTGGGTTGAAAAAATATTTTTATAGTGATTTAAGTCAAAGTGCCACAGCGCAAAATATCTTAATTCGAGCCAGCGTTTCTATTGCTCCAGCTTTGGCGTTGATAATGATTGAAACGGCGCATGCAAGTCTGACAATTTTTATCATTTCAATAGCGATCTGTTTGTTGAGCATTTTATTTTTAAAAAATGTCTTTTTTAATGATAACGATAATAAAATAGCAGTTCCCAACAAGCCGTTAGGATTTAATGCGCTAATGAATAATCCCTATATGCGCTGGGGATTTATTTATCAAATAGTGGGTAACTTGGCATTCGCGGGTGTTAGTTTCATTCTGTTGAAAGAACTGAAGCCCCATGGCGATTTGTTTATGAATGAAATTACCATGCTCTATTTCGCTTTTTTAATGGTTCAAATTATCGTGTTAGTTTTTGGGGAAGATATTATTCCTATTAGTAAGATATCGCAAATAGCACTTAATATGGCGGTATGTGCTGTTGCCGTTATTTTTGCTGCATTGTGTCATCAAGAATTATGGCGTCTTACGGTATGCTTTATTATCGGTTTAACTTATTCGTTGACACTTTCTGGTATGCAAAAGGTCGTTACTACCAAATTACGTGGGCCAGGTTATATTGAATATGTGGGTTGGGCATAAATGGCGGGGCGTTTTTCTTCTTTTGCCAGTACGATGGTGTTGGGATTTGCGTTGGGTTTTGGTTTTTCTGCTTCTGCCTTGCTGACTCTGTGTGGATTGCTTGGGCTTTTAAGTGCGGCTTTGCTTGGTGTTTATCAGTCTAATAAAGTTCATAGTGTAGCAAGGTTGGATAATGGGTAGCGCTGGATTCATCACAAGTCAGTGGATTTTAATATTCATAAATTCCATCACTCATTTTAAAAGGGTAGTGGAAATATTTTTCCAAATTGCATAGGTTTATTACAATAGAAGAATGAAGATTTTGATAAAAACGCCCTCGAAGGACATTCTTATCAATGCGGGTAAGTTTATCTGGCCAAGCCTGCCTGTTGTGCTGGTACACTAGCACCAGGATTATTTGCAACAACTTTTTGATAACTGGTTGTAATAAATTGGAAGCTTGATTTTTTGGTTTAGCTTGCTCAATCACTGTCAGAGCAGCTTTAGTCAAATCCTTACACCGACTTGATCTGACAGTCACCCATTTTGATGTTATGAATTTACTGTCAGTTCAAGTTGAGATTTTCAATTTTACTTTACTAAATGAGATATTGCGGGTTGCATGACTTGTCCGTTACTTATGGGCACATTGTTCTGATTGCCTGACAATAGATTAGGCGCTGGTACTTTAGGCTTTGCTTGATCCAGTAATTTAATAGCAGCCGTAACAGTGGCTTTACATTGAGAAAACAATAACTTAATAGGTTCGCGTTTAACCTTTAGATCATCTTGTAGTTTAGTTATAGTTATTAATTGTTGATTAACTGAAGCAATCATTGCCATCAAATTGACCACGCTTTCATTGCTTAAATTCAGTAGCTTATTTTTGCTTAAAACAGCTGTATTCTTTTCAATAAAATCTTTAATTTCTTCAGTCAACTTAGTTAGTTGTAATATATACTCTTTTGTAGAGTCCGAACTAATTAACTTTAACTTATTCATATCCGCGGTTAATGCTTGAAAACCGGAAACCAGTAAGCTTTGTTTTGCATCGAGCATCAGCGCTGAAGGTGAATAAGAAGCTGCGAGTTCTCTTGCTGATTTAACGGTACTGGATAAATGACCAGCTGCTAAATTCACATCATCGTATTCTTTTGACTTAGTTTTTAAATTAGAGGATATAGCCGCAATATTACGATTAATTATCTTTAAAGTCTTATTAGCAGATTCAAATTTAGCATGTAATACATTTATCGCTTGGGTGCTTGCATCCTGTTCATTAGATTTTTCTTCACCTAAACGCATTTGTTCTAAGCTTTTATTCAGACTTTCCATCTGAGCATCAACCGATGAAGTGGTGGGGGAAATTCAGACCACTTTTGGAGGAAATTAAGATATAGTTCTCGCTGAAAATTGGAGGCGAGATGAGCGTTAAACGTAAAAGCTATAGTCCAGCAGAAAAAGCACGAATTGCCCTGGAAGCCATCAAGGGTAACTTAACAGCCGCAGAAATCACCGCACAATACGATGTTCACACGACTCAAGTAAGCCAGTGGAAACGTCAAGCGCTAGACTCATTACCCGAATTATTCACCAATAAGACCAAGGCGCTTCAGGTTGATTATGAGTCGCAGCTTGCTGAGCTTTATTAACAAATTGGGCGACTAAAAGTTGAAAACGACTTTTTGAAAAAAAAATCTGATCAGTTTAAGGGGTGATCGTCGCTCATTGTTGGAGCCTAATTATCCTGGGTTAAGCATACGGCAGCAATGTGTATTATTAGAGATAAATCGGTCGAGTGTTTATTATACGCCACGTGTTGTTGTAAGTGATGAGGCGTTAGCATTACAACGCGTGGTGGATGAGGTGTACACACAATATCCATTTTTTGGGACGCGTCAAATGGCTTCTTATTTGCGAACCCAAGGCCATGCTGTTGAGCGCGAAGAAATCCGCGGGATTTATGAACGACTTGGATTGCGTTCGCTTGCGCCAGGGCCACACACACAAGCAAACCCCATCCAGAACACAAGATTTACCCTTATTTGCTGCGCGGAGCGACGATTACTAGGCCGGATCATGTGTGGAGCACCGACATAACTTATATTCGCCTACAGCGCGGATTTGTGTATTTGATGGCGATTATTGATTGGTATAGTCGCTACGTATTGGATTGGGAACTGAGCATCGGTTTGGAAGCAGACTTTTGTATCGAGACATTAGGGCGTGTACTAGAAAAAGGGAAATGTTCAATTTTCAATACTGACCAAGGCGCGCAATTTACAAGTAAAAAATTTACAGAATTATTAATTTCACATCAGGTAAGAATCAGCATGGATGGAAAGGGTCGCGCACTAGACAATGTCTTTGTAGAAAGGCTATGGCGATCAGTAAAGTATGAATGTGTTTACAGGCGTGAATGGGAAAATGTTAAAGATGTTCGCCAAGGGCTAAAAGATTACTTTAAATTTTATAACCATGACCGACCGCATCAGGGACTAAAAAATGATAGAACACCTGCATTGGTCTATCATGAGAAAAAAGTAATTATCATGTAGAAAATAAATATCCTAATTGACATATTCTCGATTAGGATTATTATCACGAAGGTTTTAAGATATTTTATTAACAATAACTGAATGGGAATTTATATCTTAATTTAAGAAAAAAATGGTCTAAAAAATTCCCCCGCTTCAATAGTTTTAAAAAAATTAACACCTGCCATGTGGACAGAGCGTCAAGATGAAAAAGAGCAACATAACGAAATAGCTAAGCAAATCGCAGAATATGACAAACGCTCTTGGTTGGTTCATGTTTGGTGGCGAATCACAGGTGTTCATAAAGATATAACAGATAAGCGATTATGGCTATCCTATCAAGACTGTAAACACTTGCAGCAAAAAAAGAAAGAAGACGCTTGTCTGATTAATATAGATGATCCTGATTATGCGGTGCTTGAAAACTTGATCGCCAAGCCTTTTCTGCCTTCTTCTTGGAGAGGCATTTTAACATCCATTTATGAAGGTCTTAAATATTTCACTGAGTGGAAAAAAGAAATAAAAAAGCAAAATCCAGCACCAGTACAATATGGTGCACTAGAACAAGCTCCTCAGCTCAACTTAAAACAACCACTATTAGCAGAAAAGGCGCCCCCAGTAATATCGACAGCCGTTATATCCCGTGCTTTTCAGACTAGGAGTGAAGAGCAAGATTATTATGAAAATCTATGCAATTTCATCCGCGCATGTGGTTTTTTCAATTTAAATTTAATGGATGCTACCCCAAGACAAATCAAAAGTGTTTTTAGAAAGAATGTATTGTTGGTTCATCCGGATAAGGTAGAGCTTGAATATAAGGGTAATGACGGTCAGAAAGTCGTCTATTCTGAAGATACGTTGGCATTTTATAGGCGCCATCGGTCCCACTTGTTTGATTTCATCAATTCAAAATTTGGTAAGTTGGATCTTCCCCAAGATGAGAAGCTATTTCCGAATCGATTGATAGAAATGAGTAAAGTAAGAGAGCTATTAGCAGAGGGTAGAAGAAGTCGAGCATCATATAAAGATCACATTGAAATTGGAGAGATGATAGCTGAGATCCGAATAGCGCTTGATGAGCGCATGGAAAAAATCATAACAGAAAGCGCACAGCACATTGCATTTATGGAGCAATCCACAGCGCAAATGGAGCAATTAAGAACGGAAATGGAGCAGAATAGAGCGAAAATGGAGCAAGACAGCGCGCAAAGGGAGGCTACTATAGCGCAGTATCAAGCAGAAATAGTACAAGATAGAGTGGAAATGGAGCAAAGACTCATTCAAAAAATGGAACAAATGATAGAGCAAGCTAGAGAAGCACTAATTAAAACGCAAGAAAAGCAAGAGACTGCAGAGCAAGCTGAAGTATTGACTATGCAAGAACCTTCAACGATCAGCGCAGTTAGCAGTCCGTTTTCTAGCAGAACGGGTTCACCATAACTATAGTCGAGAAAAACAATGGCAATAGGCCTTATAAAAAGATAGTGGTGGCGGATCAAGCCACCCCTCCAATCTGTTTAGTAAAAGAGTAAATCTATTGTTGCCCGCCTTACCCATTAAGTGTAATATTGCACACTTTTAGCTCTCATGTTCAATTAAATTACTGGAAAGGTTTCTATGTCTTATAAACTTAAAATAACAATACTTGCTCTATTATTCTCATCGAATGTCTTGGCTATGACGCCAGGTAGCTACTTTCAACAAGGCCTCACGGTAGCTAATCATTCCGGTCATCCCATTTTAATTACAGACCCAGTCTTAACTGAGTTGCAAAACTCTTCCTTAGAAAACAACTATAAAGTAGTGATGGCATACGCATCTGACCAATTTACCGATCCTAATGGCCAAACTTTTTCGCATACTATTGTTATTCATTCCAGCGTGGATTATTCAACCATCTGTACGGTGCAAAGTAATTTAGTGATTACACAAAATTCCGTTAGCATGGGCAAAGCAACAAATTCTGATGAAGCAAAATGTCAGACTTCTGTTTATCAGCAATCTAGTAGCAGTAGCCTGATTTACGGATTAAAAATTACTGTAAACTAAAACCAGCGATAGGGCATGTTGAAGTTCAGTATGCCCTGTTGATGATTTGTTAGCTCCACGCAATAAATGTGTTTTTCTCTGTTTGACCAAGCAAGCCCCCAATAGCGATGCGTGGTAAAGTGGATTTTTGTATAGAATGAAAATTGCGACTATTAAATAACACTAGCATGCCAGGTTTAACAGAAAATTTCGTTTTTACAGGCTGATTAAAATTCCGAATCCCATAAGAACTCTCATCCAGCATGTCCGATTGATCCCAAACGTAATCATAAACAGTTGTCTCACCACCTTCACCTGGGGGAGTTAAATATATATTCCAGGCAAGCTGCTTTTTTACTTCTCCAATAGCCCACTCTTTGCCATCGAAAGGACCAAAATCCGCATGAGGAAGTACTTCAATGGATAAGTCTCTGGCAACAACAGGGGAGTAAGTTAAATTATTTTTGCCGGCAACTTCGAATGATGTGTGATAGGTATTTTTTAAATATTCGAATAACAAAAGAATTGGATCAAAACCACAATGATTAGTAATGCGTAACCAAACGGATTGATATTCTTTGCATAATTCTAAATAGCCTTCTTCACTTATCTCATCTGCCGCAATCATATATTGAGAAGAAAATAGTTGATTGGTTTTTTTTGCAGTCAGATGTTGATGAATCTCTGGAACTTTAGCCTCACACCATTCAGGTTGGTCAGCAATGTCTTCTAATAAAGACTGTGCTTGCTGCGTATTTAAAAAGTCGTCAACAATAATGGCACCGATTTTATTTTCAAATAAAAGATTTAGTGTGTTCATAAAATCCTATGAATAAAGACTATAGTTTGGCGTGAAATGTATCATACAAACCAATAAATCAACCAGTACGTTTTTTGCAATAGGTAACCTGTTGATTTATTTTTAATTATGCTTTAGCCTTGGATTTTCTTTAGGGTATTTTTCCATGACAAAAATTAAAAATGCTCCCTATAAAGCCGAAATGAAACTTTTCTTGAGCACGGACAGGCTTTTTATTATGGAGCCATCGTTTGCTGCATTCGATTCCATTCATAAAATTTCTCGAAAAAATCTTGTCATGAAATTCATTGGCGATGGTTCTCTCAATACTAAAGCGAAGACCCGTCTGAAAATTAAAGAAGCTAAAGATCATTTTGATAAATTTGGCTATAGCTTTGGTCCTGTTTACGAAAAGAAAACGATGAGGTTTGTTGGGCAAGCGGGCATTTTTCATTTGCATCACGATGACAATCAACCGAATAACGAAATTGGTTATCGATTGCATCCTTCTGCTTTTGGCAAGGGCTATGCGACTGAACTAGCAAAAGGTTTAATTGCATGGGCTTTTAATGGAGACCAATTTTTTGATGCTGTATATGCGATTGCAGAGCCAGACAATGTTGCGTCTCAACAAGTTTTATTGCGCGCGGGTTTGACTCTTCAATCTGAAGATGAAAAGCTTAAATTCTATAAGATTGATAGACAGGCTTATGCTGCGAAGAGTTCGGCTCCTGAGATTTCCCGGTCTCGTTTAGCTTTTTATAAGCCAGCACCGGTTGAAGGTCTGGATGTGAGTGATATGGAAATGGCTAAAAGTAGTTTTGGTCGACGTAGGCGTTAAACAAAACTTTACAAATCCAGAACGCTTGTCTGGCCGCGACTTATCTTCGAGTTTGGGGGAGCGATTATTGGAAGAGTAAGTAGTGTAATAATATATATCGCGCATATGTTGCTTATAAGCGTGCTGCTCGATTGATGTGAGACTGGTGAATAGCTGCGGTTCCGCTTCGTGTTGCTGACATAGATAGTCTCTCTTTCTGGAAATTGCAGCTATTCCAATCGGTTTTAATCTATAACCTGCACTTTCGTTGCGTAATCGCCTTTATCGCCTGTGGCAAGTTCAAAGCTAATGCGTTGACCTTCTTTTAATTCTTTGTAACCAGCTACCTGTACTTCTGAGAAATGAACGAATATTTCTTTGCCGCCGTCGTCGGGTGCAATGAAACCGTAGCCTTTGATTTTGTTAAAGCGCATAACCTTGCCTGTTTGCATGACGATGTTCCTGAATGAGTTGTTTGTTGTGTTTGTCTGAGGGGCAATTATGCCTGTTTTTGATCATTATTCAATTGTATAACGCATAAAGCTTCTGCTTTTTAAAAAACGGGGTGGCAGGGTAGGTTGACTTTTTACGCAGCCGCGTCCCATGCTCCCACGAAAAAGTAAACCTACCCTGATCGTATCATTTCCCGTAAGTTCTCAAACCCCTACCTGTCAGTTCTCAAATGCCTACGTGCTGTTTAGTTCTCAAATCCTACGTACCGTGGCTTGTCCACGGTATCCAGCGATTGAAACCTGATTCGAGAGTTTTCTGGATACCGTGGACAAGCCACGGTACGTAGGGGTTCTGTGTACACAGCACGCAGGGATTTGAGAACTGAACGGTACGTAGGGGTTCTGTGTGCATAGCACGCAGGGATTTGAGAACTGACAGGTAGGGGGTTGAGAACTTACGGAGAATGGTATGACTCTGACAGGATCACAGTCAACTTCAGAGTATTCAATTGATATTAGTGTAGATTTAGATATAGGGCCCCATCTGTGCGGGGGTTGATTTAAGTTTACACAGATTTGCCGGATGATAGTGCTCTTGCGCGAAAAAAATAATAGTTTAAAACATAATCCATGCGATCACGGAAGCATTCATTACCAGATAAAGATTATATCTATCAATATGTTAAGTTAAATTTGCTTTATGCTCTCTGGCTTCATAGTATAATAAATTGAATCTTCAAATGTCAGCCACTAAGGAGCTAACGATGAGCGAAGGTCATGAACTGCATGTTGATCCACACGATTCTTATGGCAAAAGAGTAGGGGCACAAGCGGCTATTTTAGCGGTGCTTTTGAGTGTCTTTACCATATGCGCTCACCGCGCTCACACAGAAACCATCGTGCTACAAAATGATTCCAATGATCAGTGGTCACAATACCAGGCAAAACGTATTCGTGATTATCAGCTAGAAATGAATTTGGATATCTTAAAGGTAGTAGGGGCAACCAGTCCCGAATCAACAAGCCTGACAAAAGCCTATGCCACTAAACACGAAGAATATAGAAAAGAGCTAGAAGAATTAAAAAATGACGCAAAAATAGTCGGTGCAAAAAGTATGTTGTCTGAGAAAAAAGCCATGTACTTTGATTTTGCTGAAGGGGTGCTAGAAATATCCCTAGTCATGAGCTCCCTATACTTCCTCTCACATAAAAAAATGTTTCCCAGATTTGGTTTGCTATTTGGACTTGTCGGGGCTTTGGCCGGGTTTTTAGGGCTACTGCTTTAGCGTCACCTTTCCATTTATTAGTCAGCGGTGCGCCATGATGGGCACCGCTTGCTGATGTGCGAAGTATATGAAATACTTAAGCGTTAGTTCTCGAAACGGGATGGAACCCCAAGGTTAATCAATGGACATGAGTCAATTATTTCGTCATAGCCTTTTACTGGTTTCCCTATGTTGCTGCCTCTCTGCAAAGGCTGCCACGGACATTGAGCTTCAATACCTCAAAGACGCTTATCCAGCCACGATTCAAGATGTCTCATCAAAAGCAATCAACTGGCAAGATGGATCCAGTATGCCGGTTTCAGGTTCCAATTCTTTCTTTAGTAAAATAAGCCGGTTTTTTCGTAGAAATGATGCCATGGAAGCGGGCATCTCCATCAGGGATTTACAGTGCGATAGCTATGAACCCTTTTTCAAAAAAATGTATGGTGGTTCGCTCAGCTCAGTCAGAAAGAACTTAGTCACGGTTTATTGGATGCCTAAAGTATTTGGTAAACGCTACCCACTGCTTATCACCACAGTGAACGGCGTAGATAAAAAAATTCAACGTATATCAGCTGAGCTAGAAAAATTACCGCCTTCTTATTATAAATTTTTGGATCATCCCGGCGGCTCTTTCTACTGGCGTAATGTCAAAAATGAAAAATACCTCAGTGCGCATAGCTTTGGTATTGCGATGGACATTAACTCACATTACGGCAGTTACTGGTTGTGGGATAGAGAAAAATCTCGAAATACCGGTGTGAAATTAGCTTATCACAATAATATCCCAATGAAGATTGTCGAAATTTTTGAGCAGGAAGGATTTCTATGGGGAGGAAGATGGTATTTTTACGATACCATGCACTTTGAATATCGTCCGGAACTTTTCACTCATCTGCCGGGTATTGGTTTGGCGTATCACAATCAACTGGGTCAGCGTTGTGAAGTTTAATCATCTCAAAAAATAATTTTTTCCAGATGAATACCTTTGATGGTCTCGGTAGTTAAATGCCTTTTCAAATAATCCGCTAAAGGTATCGCTAATACTTTGGCATCACTGGCAGAGGCATTATAGAGCATCAGTGTATCATCCTTCCATAAAAGCAATCCGACATGACACACATTTAAATTGGTGCCGTAGCCATCAGGATAATCTTTAAAATGATCTCGAATAGCCCAGTCCGGCCGGACAAAAACAACCACCGTCCCGGAAGGAATTTGTTGAAATAGTTCAATATTGAGTTTGCCATCAAAATCGATTAAACGAGATGAAGGAATATAAGTTATCTCGCTAGTAGTCGCTGCAAATGCGTTACCTTCATTGCGTAGTTCTATTAATAATTTTTCCAGTCTTTCCTTCGGTAACGTTTCTGTATGATGAAGCGCTCGCATGGATTTCACTTGATACCAGCGCGGTTTATCTATCACCGTTTTTGCGATAGCAGTGAGTGGCTGATTAGTGGGAGATTGCATTTGTGGGGTGATGTCGCTAATCCATCCTAGCGCACGCGCGTTGGGTAGCCATTCCAGGTCAGTAAACCAATCAGTTCGATATTGATAGGCGGGGACGCCATTTTGATAGCGAACTCGCAAGATGTTTTGTTGGAACTCCAGTAGATTAGTACTATTCAATAAGGTTAGTACTGTATCGAGATAAGTGACGCAGTCAAACAAATCAGTACGATAAAGCGGATATTGATCGTATTTGCCAGTAAGGCCTTCGCCTAAGGGTTCAAAAAAATAAGGACGTTCTAAAAAAACAGAAGCAGCAGCCATCAGTTTCAGTTGTGGCGTTGCAAGTGAAATCATTGAATGATAAATCGACTCAATTTCTTCATTAAAATGAGTCATGGAATAGAGAGGCACGATCATTGGATAATTTGGCATAGTATGAAAATAAGTGAATTTGAATTTAATTTTGCATTACAAAATTTACTATCAGAGTATCTTAACGGGTAGCGTGTCCGATGCAAAGCGAATCTTTACATTGGCAGGATAGCATGGGTATAATTTTGCGCAAATGGATGTATGTTGACTCATAGGGATGGGTAGCAATATGTTTCGATCAACTTCGGCAGGTAATTTACAGCAGAATGGCGCGCTTATTAGATTGCCTGTGACTCATCAGGCGCCAGCAGGAGATTCATCTAGCTCCTCTACTAACACACGGTCGCATCATCATCGATCTGCTCTCGATCAAAAAGTTCATCCATCAGAAGGCAAACAAGTACTCATTGATATGTATGATCATCAGGTTTATTTGCCTGATTTGAAAAGCTATTGTTTGAAATTTTACATGGGCATTGAATCGCTAGAATTAACTTTTCAACATTCTCAGGAAGGATGGAGTTTTCATAAAATCTCGCGTGAACATAATGAATTTACCTCAAATCATATTGGCTTAGGGGTTGTTATTTTAAAGCCGAGGTGCATCCCAAAAAACCTCAGGACGCCATTGGATGGGTCGAGTTATTTTTCGATCAAGGATATTATTGCTGTACTTTATCAGAAGTACGGGGTGGCGCCGCAGATTAATTTGCATAGAAGTCGTCAGCCAGCCAGTCTGGAAGAGATTAATGAACATACGCCATTGTTATCCCATGCAACAAGCCCATTAAATATTCCTGCTGCGAAATCCAAAGTGTCATTCACTTCTATCGCCAGGCCGCCTTCTTTTTGGAAGCAAAATATGGCCCGTAAACCTGAAGAAGTTAAGGCGGATATTTTTGATAGGACGAGCGCAGAAAGGAGCGCTAATGATCTCATTAAAACTTTTTTAAATGATGAGTTACAACGTTTAAAGAATTTGGTCATTTGTGTGGATGGGGCTGATAGTAAGAAAGTTTTATTTGAAAAATTATTAAAGCGTATTCAGCATTTATCGGCCGTCCGTTGTGATCCAGCCGATTTGATTAGGCTTATTAAAGAGTGCGCGATAGTGGCATTTCATAAGCGTTATCCGCGATGTGATCAGGCACTTTATGTAATCACTTTTGGTTTTTTTGGCGCAGATTCAGATAGCTGGAAGGCGTGGAGAAGCATTGCTTTTCTGGAAGGGAGTGTCTATCAAAAAGCGCATCAAAATACATTAGAAAGTGCAGAGGGACGTAGCATTAATCTTCCGAATGAAAAAATCAATTCTTATAATGAATACGAAGTTTATTCTTTTAGGAGAGCTTAGTGGATACCGCGGCGGACAAAGCCGCGGTATGACAATGTTGCAAATAGCTTTAATGGCTTGCATAGCTAAAAGCTTAGCTTCTCAATCTGCTAAGAAGGCTGGTAGGTGATTGTTGTAATGCTTTATCCAGTTTGCTTTCGAATTGTTTCAATGTTTTCAAAATGACAGCAGGCAGATCTTTCTGTTTGGCAGCTTCTATTGTTTTTTTGAGGTCAGCCGCATCTTGGCTGTTATCCTTAATGGACTTCATCAACGCATCAACCCTGAAGATTTTTTCCACGTCGATTTTTCGTGAGGTGGGTGAGAAAGAAACCGATTTATTTAAATCCAGAATAATTTTTGAAGCATGAATTTTTAGTTGTTTCATTAAGTCTGCTGCTAATGACAACGGCTCGTTTACTTCCGTTGCTTCAGGTTTTGCTAAGATTACTGAAGAATTGGATGCGCTATCTTTCAAAGTGGTAGAGGCTATACTAGGTCTGCTGCTTGAGTCAAAAAATCCACTTCTATTTCTTGAGACAGATGGCGTAAAGGGAGTGATCTCATCATCAAGCGAATCGTCAGTGATCTCAATGTGCAAAGGTTTTTCCCTGGCTACTCCAGGATTTTTTAAAGTGCATTTCGCTGCGGAAAGAAGCGCTTTCTTGATTTCGCTACCATTAGCACATTGAAATAAACTATCAGTAAATCTGCGCAAGGCGGGTGTATCAGTTGCTGACGTTAAACCTTTTTGGTTCATCACCGCTTTTAATGCGTCCGGTAAACGCGTAACGCCATTTTGCATCACGGTATTAGTTTCATGTTTAATGTGTGCGTTCAGATTTTCAGCGCAGATGAGCTCCAAAAATGCGGCAATGCTATTATCGTTTTTCCAGAATTCTTTTTGGATCTTGCCTTTTATGATTGGTGCTGGGGCGATTAAAGTTTGTAAAGTAGGAGTCAGGCTATCCAGTTGTGATAAGAAAGTTATAAGATCTTTTTCACTTAGTAGCGCATTGCCAGCAAAATGACGAATATTTTGTAAAAAGTCATCCAGCCTGTTTTTCTCAACTTGGGAATGGGCTTTTGACTTGCTTTTTCTTTCTTCGGCTTCTAAGCTTCGTTTTTGTAAATCAATGCCTAAGCTGTCGGTGTAAAACTTTCTTAATTGAGGTTCGACCAACTGATGTTTACGGTCTTTGACCTTTTGATACATGGCTTCCAATTCTTTGATGGCTTTTAATGTTTTTTGTTCGCTTTCTTTTGCTGTGTTGTTTTCAAAGAATCCTGGAGCCGTCATTTTTAATACATTGCAGGCACCTAATAGTAAGCTAAATTGGTGTAGCTGCTGTGGATCGACAGGCTTTTTGGTTTTATCTGCTTGTTTTTGTAATTTATTAATTCGGTTATTGACGCGGCTGATGAAGTCATCTGTTTTTTTGAGGAGAGAAGGCAGGATGCGACTTTTTTGTTTTTTTTGTACTATCTCTAGAATTTTTTGTATGTCATTTTTTTCTACACCGCCAGTTAATAATGTTTTTCCTGCTTTTGATTCCCAGTGTTTTTTCATTTCCAAAAAAGCATTTTGATTATCTGATGCTAACGGTGTGTGAGACATAATCATGAATCCTTATAAGTGGTTTCTTTTTGTCATCCTACTCATGAATGCTTAAGGAAAGCTTAAGAAAAAAATTATTATAAGAAAATGTTAAAATAAGGCGTAATTGTGAACATAATTTGTGTCAAAATTATTCTGTTGCTTGTTATAAGAGCAGCGGGTTTGTTTGTGAATTATTCAAGCTAACTTGTTGAAACTAAACTTTAGCCATTTTCTTGTCGACACATCCTGGATGTGGAGTTCTTCATACGGTGGCAATAGAGGAGAAGCTCTATTACTATATTGACTGGGGCTTTGTCAGGAAGACATGTTTTGAAAAGGATAATGAAGATGACTCAAGTTGCATTAGTGACTGGTGCTGCCCAAGGCATCGGTAAGGCAATTGCAAAACATTTTTTAGAACAGAATATCAAAGTGGTGGTGGCTGACAGTGACAAGCAAGCCGGTAAAGAAACCGTCAAGGAATTTTCACCTTTTGGTGATCTGACTTTTGTGCCAACACAAATTTCAAATGAAGCTGATGTGAAAAATTTAATACGCTCCGTCATTAAAACGCATGGTCGCCTGGATTATCTCATTAATAATGCTGGCATCATGGTGCGTAAACCGATTGAAAAGCTCTCACTCAAAGAATGGAATGACGTGATTGGCGTTAATTTAACGGGTGTTTTTCTTTGTTGTAAATATGCCGCTCCGTTTCTTAAAAAAACCAAAGGCGCTATCATTAACATCGCTTCCACTCGTGCGCTAATGTCTGAACCCAATACCGAATCCTATTCTGCCTCCAAAGGCGGTATTGTGGCTTTGACGCATGCCTTGGCGATGAGCCTTGGGCCTGATGTGCGAGTGAATTCAATTAGTCCTGGTTGGATTGAAGTAGACGATTGGAAAAAATCCTCAAAGCGTCACACGCCTAAGCACACTCAGGCCGATTTAGATCAACATCCAGTAGGACGTGTGGGCAGACCAGAAGACATTGCTTCACTGGCATTTTATCTAGCTTCTTTTCAAGCTGGATTTATTACGGGCGAAAATTTTGTGGTGGATGGTGGCATGACGCATAAGATGATTTATGTTTAAAGATTTTAGCTATCAATAAAATATGGCATTAAGTTAAGATTAAGTTCAGTGTAAATGACGAGTAGCCAATTGTTTTATACGGATATTAACTGTTAACTTGGTACCATTGCTGACAGCGGCCCAGGCATACGATAACGAAACAATAGGAGAAATACATATGCGTCATTTATTACTGAGTACAATGATTGCTTCACTCTTGTTTTCTGCAGAGGCAGGTGCGGTGCCTGCTTCAAATAGTACAGCGCCTCTAAATAATTATCCTAATCAGCCATTAGACCCACAGGGAAAGCCAGTAATATCGCCTCCGCCCGTTAATTCGATCCCGAATACAAATGCCATTCCAAAGCCGAATGCGATCCCACAAACGAATAAAATTCCAAAAACAAATCCCATCCCTAAACCAGATACGATTCCACCACCGAATGTCATATCGCCCGCCAATCAAAATGTACCTCAAACCAAAGGGGCGCCCGTTACACCAAATCAAGTGGGTTTTTAATCCGATTGTGACAAATAAAAATCCGTTTAAAGAAAATATCTCTTTAAACGGATTTTTATTTTTAAGCTATCTTCGCTTAGTAAGGTTGTACAACCACTTTTGTACCAACGCTTGCGAAATTATTTCGTAACCATTCTGCATCTGGAATGCGAATGTGTACGCAACCATGACTGATGTTGGATTCCACTAACATTCTATCCGGTGAACCATGTAATGATTCGCCATTGTGGAAGAACATACAGTATGGCATTAAAGCGCCGCCTTTACCGCGAGGATAAGTTTTGGATGCGCATTCTCCACCACCAAGTGAAAAGATACGGAACGTACCAATCGCCGTTCGACAAGGACCGCCATCATCAGGGCAATAGTCTGCACCTGCTGTTGCAATCCCGCCACGGACTAAATTACCTTCTTTATCGTAGGCACCCCATGCAAAAAGCTTAGGGTCGACTAAGATGACTTTTTCTTTTCCGAGACTGATCTTTTTAGGTAGGCGTGCTTCATATTTCGATTCGTCATAAGAAGCCGAGTAAGGATAATCACTGGCTGCTGGAGCAGGTGGTGTTGCTACTTGAGTAGCACAACTGGATAGTATCAAGGTTAAGATGCAGAACAAACACGCTTGCCATAGTCGACTGAGTTGCATAGCCTATACTCCTCTGTTTTTTTTGGCTTCATTGTTATTATACCCTTTAAAAAAAGGATAAAACGTTCATGTTTGAGTTTGTATTGCGTTTGTGCGCAAATTTTGCGCTAAAATGTCTGTATATTCATCCACTTTGCAAAATTGTAAAAAAGCAGAAAATAATGCAATAAATCTTCTGCTCAAAATTTGACTAGTTAAATCAAGGTTTTACATGCTTTTTTTGTGTGCTTAATCTGTGCTAAAAATTGCTATTAGACTCTTTTCTGGCTGACATGGTTTTGTTGTATTTTGAGCTCACTAAAAAGGAAAGAAGTGAAAGTTTTTCTGACATAATGTAAAGAGTGAATATCTCAGACGTATAGTAAAGGCATTGTTGAAAATCAAACTCTGAACATCAGTTGCTTTTGCTAATAATAGATTCCCGCTTACGCGGGAACGATGGGGTCATTTTTGATTTATTCGACAAGACCCATAATAAGGAGAGGAATAGAATGAGTGCGTTTGCAGATTGGGTCATATGCAAAATGAGCAAATTTTTATTGAAAAACGATTCTTCTCTACCAGGTAAATCTTACTATACCGATTTTAATGCGCTTGCAGAGCACGTTAAGATTGGGGATGTCTTATTAGTGGCAGGGCGTAATCGTGTTAGTGCGATCATAAGACATGTTACCCTCAGTCCCTGGACTCATGCAGCCTTATATATAGGGCGCTTAAAAGATATTACAGATCCGGCGCTGCGTGAAAAAGCCAAACAATACACTCAAGATGAAGAAGATCAGCTCATTATTGAAAGTGAAGTCGGTACAGGAACGGCTATTGCGAGTCTTTTCAGTTATAGAAATGAACATGTTCGATTATTGCGTCCGCAAGCTTTAACCACGGAAGATGCGCAAACAGTAATTGATTTTGCTATTTCACGTCTAGGTATGCAGTATGATGTGAGACATTTGTTGGATCTCGCGCGATTTTTATTTCCATGGGGGTTTTTTCCTAAGCGATGGCGTTCTTCTTTGTTCGAGCATAATGCGTTACAGCCAACAAAAGACATTTGTTCATCGATGATTGCCGATGCGTTTCAGGCTGTCGATTTTCCCATTTTACCGTTAATTGAAGAAGGCTATGAAAATGAATTGGAATTTATTCGACGTAATAATCGTTTATATACCCCGAGTGATTTTGATTACTCCCCGTATTTTGATGTCATCAAATGTCCCCTGGTTCCACTCAATACGTTAGGCGCTTATCACGATTTGCCCTGGATGAAGGATGTCATCAGCGATGATGAAGGTTTAAAAATTGTTTCAACTTCGCCAGAAATAAAACAGTTTTTCTCGTCCGCTGCCTTTGGTGTGGTTGGAGCATCCACTGATAGAACAAAATTCGGCAACAAAGTATTGCGCTGTTATTTGCAAAAAAAGAAGAAAGTTTATGCCGTGAATCCCAGAGAGAAAATAATTGAAGGCATACCTTGTGTGGCAGCAGTGGCTGATTTACCCAAGTCAGTCAAAAGTATCTCGATTATTACGCCACCATCTGTGACGGAAAAAATCGTCAATGAAGCTATTGCTAAGGGTATTACCAGTATTTGGATGCAGCCTGGTGCGGAGAGTGATCAGGCGATAGAGAATTGTAAAACCCATGGTATTAATGTGATTGCTGGTGGGCCTTGTATTTTACAGTTGCTAAGCTTTCATGATGAATATTCCAATGCGGACTAATAAGTTTTAATTTTTAAAAAAAACGGGGTGGCAGGGTAGGTTTGCTTTTTTTGTGCTAACAAGCACGAAAAAAGTAAACCTACCCTGACAGGACCCCAGTCAACTACAGAGAGAATTAATGAAAACCACATTATTAGGCGGCCTAACCCACACCGCATTTTTACGAAAACATTGGCAAAAAAAACCATTGCTAATACGTAACGCTATTCCCCAGTTTGAGGGATTATTAGATAAAAACAAATTGATTTCACTTTCTTATAACGAAGACGTGCAATCCCGTCTAGTGATGTCAAATAAAAAAGAATGGCAATTATTAAATGGTCCTTTTGCCCCGCGTGATTTTAAAAAAATAAGCGGTAACTGGACTCTCCTCGTGCAAGGTATCAATTATTTTCTGCCGAGTGCTGCTCGTCTATTAAAATCATTTAACTTCATCCCACATGCACGACTAGACGATTTAATGGTAAGTTACGCGCCCGATGGTGGTGGTGTCGGTCCACATTTCGATTCTTATGATGTGTTCTTGCTACAAGGCTTCGGTAAACGCTTATGGCAAATCTCAAAACAGGAAGATAGAAGCTTAGTGCCAGATGCACCATTACGCATTTTGAAAAAATTTGTTCCAGAAGAAGAGTGGTTGTTAGAAGCAGGCGACATGCTCTATCTGCCACCTAACTATGCGCACAACGGAATTGCCGTAGGCGAAAGCATGACTTACTCCATTGGCTTTCGTGCATTAAGCCATCAAGAGATTGTCCGTGAGTTTTTGCATTATTTAGAAGATCATTATGATTTAGACGGAATATACACTGACCCAGATTTGATGCTGACAAAGCACCCAGCAGAAATTTCGCCACTCATGATAAAGAAAGTTGCAAGCGTATTGAAAAAAATTCGTTTCAATGAAAAAGAGATGAGTGATTTTCTCGGAAAATATCTGAGCGAGCCTAAGCAAAATCTTTATTTTGATGCGCCACATGCTCCATTAACTAAAAGCCAATTTTTGCAACAAGCAAAGAAGAAAGGTATTTGCCTTGATTTAAAATCGCAGATGCTTTTTACGAAAGCGACATTATATATCAATGGTGAGGCGACAAAATTTCATCCTGAATCAAAAGCGCTTTTAAAGCAATTAGCCAATCAACGTGAAGTTATATTAAATACTAGCGATGCGGCTACGCGTGATCTGTTATACGGATGGTATTTGGATGGATACTTGGATCTCATGGCCTGATTAATTTGTGAAAGTTAGCCCTTTTTGATGTGTTATTTACGTTAATTATTTTTAACTAATTGATTTTATTGAGGCAGATCGCAATTTAATTAAAATATAGTTATGATAAATAGACATCATCTTAGGAGAATCGTTATGAAGCTCATATTGAGTCTTATTATCAGCTCTGCTTTATTAGTCGGTTGCGCTACTAATTATACCTATCAAAGCCAAAATGATCCTAAGCAATGGGAGGGTCGTAATATTACGGTGCTGCAACAACAATGGGGGCAAGCAGATCAAGTCTTTCATACTAGAGTAGGCACTTCTTTTTATGTTTATTCTACGAACTCAACGGCAAACTTCTTCAACTCAACGACATCCAATTTTGGCATGTACGGTACGGGTGATTTTGTCCGTCCCAACTATTCAAACAACATGACAATGCAATGCACTACGGTATTTAAAAGCGATGCGACAGGTAAGATTGTCGAAGTGCGTCATCAAGGCAGTAATTGTGGTGGTCAGTGGGTACGTAAGACGTCAGTTAAAGCTTCGTCATAATAAAATCAACTATTGAAAGAGTATTTATCCCATTCCCGCTTTGCGCGGGAATGGGATTTTTTGTTAGGTGTTAGCTTTCACGTACAGTTTTGTTGTTTCTAGAGTTATCGCGTGAGTTATAACGTGATCTGCGTTGTTGGTCACGGAATTCATTGGGCGAAGGTACACGTGATGAAGCGGTAGGCGCTGCGGCATAATTAAAATCGTCTAATTTGCACTGATCTATCTTATTGCCGAGGACGCGTTCTACTTTGCGCACTAATTGCATATCATCTTGAGTCGTCAGCGTAAATGCATCACCTAATTTGCTCGCACGACCTGTACGACCAATGCGATGGATATAAGCTTCTACTGTGCTTGGCATGTCGTAGTTAATCACATGCGAGATGCTGCTCACATCAATCCCGCGAGATGCAATGTCCGTTGCTACTAAAATTTGTAACGAGCCATCTCTGAAGCCAGCCATTGCGGCTAAACGTTTATTCTGTGACAAGTTCCCTTGCAATGATGCTGCGCGGAAACCAGCTTTTTCCAATTTTAAAGCAACTTGTTTTGCGCCATGTTTGGTTCTTGTGAAAACTAACACAGATTCAATTGGGGTTTTATTTAAAATTTTAATTAGCAATTCTGCTTTTAAATGTTGTGGTACAGGAAACAAAGTTTGCTGTACGGTTGACGAGGGCGCAACGCGTCCAATCTCAACAGTGATTGGTTGATCTAACACTTCATGGGCTAGTTCATTGATAGCCGGTGGCATCGTCGCTGAAAATAACAATGTTTGACGTTTTTTGGGTAAAAAACGCAAAATTTTGCGAATGCTGGGTAAAAAGCCCATATCAAACATTTGATCTGCTTCATCTAGGACTAAGCTTTCAACTTTGTCTAATTGAATGGCTTTTTGTTGAATGACATCTAGCAATCGACCGGGGCAGGCCACTACAATTTCCACGCCTGTTCTCAGGGTTTTGATTTGTGGATTGATGTTCACGCCGCCATAAAGTGTCATGCTGCGTAGACCCGTGCCTTGGCAGAGTTCTGTGATGGCATCGTGAATCTGCTGAGCCAATTCTCGGGTGGGTGCAATAATCAGCGCGCGAACGCAAGAGCGCTTGCCTGGAATCAAACGTTGTATTATTGGCAGGGCGAAAGCAGCCGTTTTACCTGTGCCAGTCTGGGCTAAGCCCATGACATCTTGACCTAACAAGATTGGCGGAATGCTTTGGTTTTGAATGGGGGTTGGTGTTTCGTAACCTAAACCGTGTATGTTCGATAAAATTTGTGGGTGTAACTTAAAAGATTCAAAGCTCAATGCGAATATCCTGTTTTGTATGTATGGGGACTAATTTTACTTTTTGCCCGCGAAAGGCGCATTCTAGCATGATCAAAAAGTAAGCGATAGTGTTATTGTGGTTTGGAGGGTAAAAAGCTGTTTGGTATTGTTTTTATTATAAAAAATATTGAGTTGGGGCGGGTTCTGGCTTAGTGGAATAAATCAATTTTGAATAAGTGTTTTTCCCGTGGTTCTCTATGTAGTGTAAAGGTTCTCTATATGGCGTAGGAGTTCTCTATGCTTCGCTATGTTACATAGGGGGTCTTTTGACACAGTAGCAGTTTGCTGGCTAATAAAATGAGAGTATGATGCTGAAATAGTTTTTCATTATTTTCATTTATTGAATGGATGACATCATTAAAATCTCATCTCAAAATGCAAAATTGTATCCGTTATTTTTGATTGTTCTTGCTACTAGTATTTCTGCAATGGGTACTGTTCCTTACGCGTATCGTTTTGGTCAAGCACTCTGGCAAGGTAGTCATGCTATTTTAATGTGGAGTGTGATTCTGGTCATTACGGCCGTCCTTGCGAATGTCGCGTTAGGCACTTATTCACTTTTGAATATGCGAACAAAACAAACGACTATTAGACCACTGAAGCTTATTTTATTTAGTTTTCTCAGTGCTATTCCTGTTGGATTCATGTGTTATTCTGCTTATCAGACTATTTTTGCAATTCCGCTCAATGTTATTATTTCAAGCATCGTCACTCTAGTAAATACGGCTATTGGTTATACGGCAGTATTAAACCTTTATCTCACTTTCAATGAAATTAAAATGGCTTTATCTAATAAAAGTGTATTAGAGCCCAAGATTGAAGTGGGGGAGTTACTATTTAGAGCGGTTGGATTAATCATTGGAGTAGTTGTGAGCTTAACGGCTTATATGGCCGCAATTCACGGTATTACCCAACTTCTGCACGCTGAATTTTTTAGTGAAGCTACATCCTATCAATTTGCGGCAGTGATTGGATTTTTGAATTGGGTGCCTTATGCGGCTTTATTTGCTAATGGGACGCAATCTGTTTTTGCTGCTTTATATCAATTCCTTAAACATTTTTCGCTAAGCCTTCGAAAAATAAATTCAGTAAGTTTGCTGATATTTATTGTGGCGTGGTTATCTGCGGCCTCATTTGCAGAAATCGTATTGGAATATTTTAGCCCTAATTTGAGCGGGCTGCCTGTCATATTCCGGTTGCCACAAATGCAATGGTTTATTTTGCATGTGTTAGTGCCAGCAGCCTATCTTGCTTCATTCTCAGTGAATTATTTAGCATTTAAAAATGTATTAAACCTAGGTGTCGCGAGTTTGAATCAGCGAACAAAAGGGGTAGGCAAAGCGCCCTATTGGTTAAATAGGCGCGCTTTGCAGATTTTTACGATAAATGATTAGTGCGGTTTGACGATTAATGAATTTTCAACAGCGCCTACGCCTTCAACCGATTTTGTAATTTCTTCAGCTTTATTTTTTTGATAGTTATTGTTCACAAACCCACTTAACTGCACGGTGTCTTTGTAGGTCTTAACGGTGATTGGTAAGCCATGAATACCTTCATCAACTAATAATTTTGCTTTAACTTTAGTGGTAATGACACTGCTATCTACAAATTGTCCGGTGCTTTCTTGTTGGTTGGTGGTTGTGCACCCAGTTAAAATAGCGCCAGAGAAAATAGGCAGTGCAATTAACGCTGTTGTTAAGATGACTTTCGCAGAAATAATTTTCATATATAGCCTCGAAGTTTATTAGATTTAAAAAAGAAATTCACCGTGAACACTAATGTTATTTCAATTGATGATCAGCGAGTGAAGTAAAGCAGGCATAATTGATTATGATTTCAATCAGCCAGGATTATTTCATTTTTGAGGTCAACATAAATTGATATTTATCAATTAGTATTATTGGCATTCTTCTTCCGGGATTTTTTCGACATGTGTTTCTCCTTGGCCTATGCTGAGTAATGTTGTTCCCAGTTCTTTTAAGCGATCAATATCAGTAATATAAATTCTTTTTACTTTAATCGTGATAATTTTTTCTTTGTGAAATTTGCGTAGAACACGATTGACTGTTTCATGGGCCATGCCTAGATAGTTGCTAATCTCAAGTTGTGACATCGGTAGGCTGATAAAATCTTTGGAGTTAGAGCGTTCTTGTAGTCGATAATAAGTATTTAATATGAAATCAGCAATGCGTTGATTAACATTGGTGGTGATGCGAATACTTTGATCGTTTTGCATTTTATAGCCGGCAATGTTCATGACTCTTTTTAAAATATTGCTGTGCTGATGCATGAGGTCAAACAGGGCTGTAATTGGAATAACGCATAATTCGGTGTTTTCTAGCGCAATAAGTGAATAAAGATGTTTATCATTGGGAATGGATTCGAGACCAATAATATCACCGGGCAGATAGAAGTTATTAATACGTTCACTACCGTCTTCGTCTAACCAATAATCTTTACAGCTACCGGTATGGACGGCATAGAGATTTTGCTGAAGGTCTTTAGCATGAAAAATATGGTTACCTTTATCAGCGACTTTTATTTTGGTAATTTGATTATTAATATCATCTGTTTCTATCGGATTTAAGTCTCTGGCCACGCAAAGTGTTTTTACTGCGCAGTGATTGCAGTGGATATTTTGGCTGTTTCGATTCTTGAACATAGCGAAGTCTGCCTATCATTAATAAATTGCGAATTAAATTTTTGAGACTAATTGGGCTAAATAAGCTTATTTGTGAATCAATTAGCCTGATATGACATATTAATATACTAAAGTAACACAGATTTATGCAAAAGTTAGTTTTTTTATGTTGCAGTTGGCGGATATTGGCCTCAATTTGATCTGTTCATAGAATAAAACTTCTTAATTTTCCTATTAATTTTGGTAAACTATCACCCACTTTTTATAGTAGCCATAATTAAGGACACGAGATGATTATTCAGCCTAAAATTCGCGGATTCATTTGTACTACGGCTCATCCCGCCGGTTGTCACCAAGTTGTAGCAGAACAAATTGAATATGTTAAATCGCAAGGTAAGCTTAAAGGCCCAGAGAATGTCTTAATCATCGGTGCTTCCACAGGTTATGGGCTTGCTAGTCGAATTGTCTCCACTTTTGGTAACGATGCAAAAACCATTGGTGTTTTTTATGAAAAAGAAGCCGATGAAAAGCGCACCGCTTCAGCGGGTTGGTACAACACAGCCGCTTTTGAAGAGATTGCTCATCGTGAAAACCGTTATGCTAAAAGCATTAATGGCGATGCTTTTTCTGATGAAATCAAACAACAAGTAGCGGACTTAATTCGTAAAGATTTGCAAAAAATTGATTTAATCGTTTATAGCTTAGCGTCCCCGCGTCGTCAGCATCCTAAATCGGGAGAAGTCTTTTCTTCTGTGTTAAAACCAATTGGTCGTGCTTACACCAGTAAAACAGTAGATGCATTCAGAGGCGAGGTGAAAGATATTACGCTAGACCAAGCGAGTGAAGATGAAATTGCAAATACCATTGCGGTCATGGGTGGTGAAGATTGGGAAATGTGGATAGACTTTTTAGCGAAAGAAAATTTATTGGCTGAAGGTGTTACCACGGTGGCTTATTCTTATGTGGGCCCAGAGCTGACACATCCGATTTACCAAGACGGTACGATTGGCAAAGCAAAAGAACATTTACGTTTAAGTGCTGAAAAAATCGATAAAAAATTGAAATCTCATCAAGGCAAAGCGCTCTTGTCTGTTAATAAAGCCGTTGTCACCCAAGCAAGTGCAGCGATTCCTGTGGTACCACTTTATATTTCTTTGTTGTTTAAATTAATGAAAGAAAAAGGCACGCATGAAGGTTGTGTTGAGCAAATTTATCGTTTGTATAAAGACAGTCTCTTTACAAATAATACAGAGGCTTATGATGCTCAAGGTCAGATTCGTTTAGACGATTTAGAAATGCAAAAAGATATTCAGGAAAAAATTGCTGCCCTGTGGCCACAGATCACTTCCGAAAATTTATTGGAATTAACGGATATTGAAGGTTATCGCAATGAGTTTTATCGTTTATTTGGTTTTCATGCGAAAGGAGTAGACTATGATGCTGAAGTTGATCAGAACGTAAAGATTCCGTCGATTCAATCTTCTCTTATTGTTTAAGACTGATGGGGGACCTCAGTCAATTTAAGAGTGTCCGTTTGATATTAGTGAATGTTCTGTGATTTGGCAGGGGTTCGCGGACACGACCCCCACAAAAAGCGTGGGGGTCTTAGTCCGTGCTACTAATCTTGTCCAGGCTCAAAAGTGAATACCAATGCGGATCTTCGGCAGGAAAAAATATAAAAATAGCGTTAACTCAAGGAGAGTGATCATCTTATGGAAGCGAATTGCCGCCATGGATGGCGGCGTTAACCACAGGGATGTGGTGTTTGGAGCTGGAATAAGATGATCACTCTCCTTGAGTTAACACCTTGTAGGTTTGCTTTTACGTAAAGTCTCCTTTTAAATCCGTGTTTTTTGGATAAAGCAATATTATCAAAAGCTTATCTTTGTTGACGTTGTGCGCTGTACTAATATTGTCTATAATTAGAGTAACGTTACAGAGGGCAGTCGTTATGGATGCATCGCTCTACGCACTCGAAAAAGAAAATGAATCACTCAAAAAAACTATCTCTTCTTTACGCAAGTCATTGGAAGATGCGAATGCAAATACAGATCGGAATTTGCAGCGTGCGCATGCTGAATCAAATCTCATCATAAACCAACTCAAAGAAAGTATTGTCACGCTAAGATCAGAGCTTGAGCATCAAGCACGTCAGCAAACAAAACACCAGCAAGAAGCAGAAGCTCAGCATAGTCAAATCAATGCTCAGCTAATGCAGACCATCCAAATGTTGCGCGTTGAACTCGAAAAAATGAAGCTAGAGTATGAGCAGGACTTACAAGAGACCATCTCGATGGAAAATAGTCAGTCCCAACAATTGCAAAACACCATATTAGCCTTGCGTCATGAAATCGAGAAAAATAATGGAAAATAAAAAAGCCATCACCAATTTAAAAACCAAGGATTTTTATAAAATGCTGCTGCGTGTCAATCAAGATATTGCGCGCGCTGCTACTTTAAAAGATGCGTTAACAACGCTAGTCGATTTGACAATTTCGGCACTGGGATGTGAGAGTGGTAGTATCTTTCTTTATGATAAGTTTTCTGATGAATTATATTCTTTTATCGCCCATGGTAACTTACGTCACGAAATCCGCATTTTAAAAAATAAAGGATTGGTGGGTTGGGCTTTCTCCCATGATGAAGCGATTATGGTCGCGGATGCTTATCAAGATGAACGTTTTAATTCAAGTATCGATCAGCAAACCGGCTTTAAGACAAGAAATGTGTTATGTGTGCCTTTGAAAGACATCAATGGTGATTTAATTGGTGTATCGCAAATGCTAAATAAAATAGCGGGCGATTTTAATGATATCGATATTGAGCTTGTCCGGGCCATGACCGAGCAGGCGGCTTTAGCGATTCAAAGTAAATTGATTATAGATCATATAGAAGCATCCAATAAAAAAGACCTGGAATTTTTGGATGCGATGTCCAAGATATCTTCTGAAATTCATTTGTCGCTTCTTTTAGAAAAAACTATCAATATCATCACTAAAATTTTAGATGCGGAGCGTTCCACATTATTTATCAATGATCCCCGAACAAACGAATTATATACCGAGGTCGGGGAAGGCTTGGGTAAAACACCGATTCGATTTCCCAATCATCTTGGTATCGCGGGTTCTGCGTTTACCTTCGGCAAAGTGATTAATATACCGCATGCTTATGCCGATTTGCGTTTTAACCCATCGTTTGATAAAACCACGGGATTTTTTACGCGTTCTATTTTAACGGTTCCTGTCAGGAATAAAGCGGGTGTTGTCATTGGCGTCACACAGGTATTAAATAAAAAACGCGGTGAGTTTACGCTAGATGATGAATCTCAATTGACTGCGATTAATTCGCAGATTTCAATGGCAATTGAAAACGCCCGTCTTTTTGATGACGTGCAAAATATGAAAAATTATAATGAAAGCGTATTAGAAAGTATGTCAAATGGCGTGATAACAGTAAATGAAGAAAATCACATTGTCACTTGTAATAGCGCGGGTCAACGTATTTTGAATTTGTCTCATGTATCCATGATTGTCGGCAAAGAGGCTAGTCAATTTTTTACAGAAGAAAATGCATGGCTAGCTGAAAAAATTACTAGAATACATGATGCTACAGATCTGTTAGAGCAAGAAATATTGATTGACGTTATATTAAAATTTGGCGATAAAAAAATATCAACCAATATCACTTTGCTGCCTTTAGTGAATACAAAACAAGAACGCCTAGGAAGCATGATTTTGATTGAAGATATCAGCTCTGAAAAGCGAATGAAATCTACTATGTCGCGTTATATGAGTCCGGATTTGGCAGAGCAATTGCTACTCTCTGGCGAGTCATCATTGGGTGGGACGAGTAATGTTGCTACAGTATTATTTTCTGATATTCGTAATTTTACGACAATCACGGAAAGCTTGGGCCCTGAAGGCACAGTGCAGTTGCTAAATGAATATTTCACGCAAATGGTTGACTGTATCCAAAATGAAGGCGGTATGTTAGATAAATTCATTGGTGATGCCATTATGGCTGTGTTTGGCATTCCATTCGTTCATCCAGATGATCCGGATCGTAGTTTGCGTTCAGCGATTGCAATGATGAAAGCACTCAAAGTCTTTAATAAAAAGCGTGCTGAAAATGGTTTAATGCAAGTTGATCATGGTATTGGAATCAATACCGACACTATTGTTTCAGGGAACATTGGATCAGAGAAACGTATGGATTATACGGTGATTGGTGATGGTGTGAATCTGGCCTCGCGCATCGAAAGTTTATGTAAGCAATATGGTTCGCATATTTTAATTAGTGAGTTTACCTTGCGTGCATTAAAAGCCACTTATCGAACTCGCCAAGTGGATAAAGTGATTGTAAAAGGGAAGGGGGTACCGGTTGCTATTCACGAGGTAATCGATTTTTATGATTCAACAGAATTCCCCAATCAAATTGAAGTATTGAATCATTTCAATAACGGCATTGAATATTATAATGTGGCTGATTGGGATAAAGCGATTGCTTCTTTTCAATTGGCATTGAAGCTTTATCCCAAAGATAAGCCTTCTTTGGTTTATATTGAGCGTTGCCAACTGCTGAAAAAGAACCCACCGACAGAGTGGAGCGGCGTATGGGTGATGTCACACAAATAGTATTTAGCGATGCTTTTATCGTTGTTTTATACGGTAATCATTATAGTTACTAATGACTTCTTCTCCTACCTGAATGCCTCTCCCGTCTTTTCCCATGAGTGTTTGCTGATGAACTAATGAGAATAGCGAATTAGGCGCTAATGCCAGTTTTTTCCATTGTTTCCAGCTTTCTGATTCAGTAAAAAAAATACCAAATGTGGTGAGGGATGCGATTTTGTCAGTAATGGAGCGACGTTTGTGATGTGCGATAATAGCGCATTCTCTTATGATTGTTTGTAGTTCCCCTTTTGCTAATTGTCCCTCTTCAATGGCGCTCAGTTTTTGGAAAAGTAGATTAAACAAGCGGCTCTTGTCATCACGACCTTTAACGTTGAAGTTGAGTTCATTTAAGCGAATGATTTCACTATTCAGGTAATTTTTTAGTAGATATATCGTGTTTCTTTCGGTGTCAATGAGTGGTTTTATCAAGGGACGATACACGATTTGTTCGTTATTTTCTGGTGGGTGCGCTTTTTCTTCTTCGTCATTATTGACTGGCGCAGCAGATTTATTTTTTTCGGATAATGAACACATAAAACCTAAGATTGAATGAGGGATGTATATTGATAAATCTAAATGATATTGGTTAACGATATTTGCATCGCGGTCAACCTCGCGGATCATTAGCGCGTTGCTTAAGATGTGTTGATGCTTCAAGCATGCTTGCACCGCAAATTGCAGCGTATCGAATGGCGGTCTGAAATCACCACTCTTGTTATCCAGTATTGCTAGTTTGTTATTTTCATCAAAATACGCATTGCCGGCAGTGAGGCAGGTCGCCCGCCAGGGATCTAAACTCGCCATTTGATAATGCGCAGGAATATCGCCATAGACGCCACCTTCTTTTCCAAAGACTAAGGTGCCATCTTTTTTCACTAAGAAGCGCAGTACTCTATAGGACTTGCCTTCATGCTCGCTAACAATGTGATTGGGTTCTGCCAATAGCATGCTGAGACTTTCAATAGAGTAGATCACAGGCTGATTGTTTAATGTTCTGACAGTGCTTTGAAGCCAGAGTGATGTGTCACTTATTTGATTAAACAAACCATATATTTTGGGTTTGACTCTAGATCTATGCATCTTTTTGGCCATTTCATAAAAAAAGGACATTATCATAACAATTGTAAAGCTAATTAGCTAATAGCATTTAATTATTGCTTGCTTAATAAATAAATGAGTTGTAATGTATCGCCCCCATTCTAGCTATTTATCTCAATCTGATATAGCAGCAGTTTAAAACTATTTGTTTAATTTGAGTTTTTTAATCTCATTACAGCTTTTCATCAACGAAGATGTTCTTACGAGGATCAGTACAATGCATGCGTTCTGTGGGCTTGATTTTGGCACTAGCAATTCAACAATCGGCGTAGGGCGCGAAAATGGCGGCAGTCTCCTTGTGCCATTAGAGGGCGATAAGCCAGCAATGCGCTCAGCTATTTTCTGTGATACCGAGCAAAAGGAATGGGTTTTTGGGCAGAAGGGAATTGATGGTTATCTGGAAGGTGCCCCAGGTAGATTGATGATGGCTTTAAAATCGGTGCTTGGCTCGCCGTTGATGGAAGATAAGACTTATATTTTTAATGAATATATTTCATATTCAGATGTTTTAAGTTATTTCATGCGCCATGTGAAAATGAAAGCAGAAAAGTTTGCTGACATGGAATTGACGCATGTTGTCTTAGGTCGTCCTGTTCATTTTGATGATAACGATCTCACTAATGATAACCATGCGCAAAATACCTTAGAAAAAATTGCACGTGATCTTGGTTTTAAAGAAGTATCTTTTCAATATGAGCCCATTGCGGCGGCGATGACGTACGAGATGTCCGTGAAGGCAGAGCAGTTGGCGCTTATTATTGATATGGGTGGTGGTACGTCCGATTTTACTATTATTCGTTTGCGACCGAATATGAAAACGGCGGATCGATCTGATGATGTGTTAGCTAATTGTGGTATTCATATTGCAGGCACTGATTTCGATCAACGACTTAGCTTAAAAACCGTCATGCCGCTGTTGGGTATGGGCAGTTTAATGAAGGGTTCTAGTAGTGACATCGAAGTGCCGTCCATGTTTTATCATGACTTAACCACTTGGCATACGTTACACAATTTGTATGGCGTCAATACCATGACGAACGTACGATCCATTCACGCCATGGCTTATGAAAAACAATTGATTTCCCGCTTAATTGATATTTTAAAAAACCGTGCAGGTCATCATATTTTAGATGCGGTTGAAACCACGAAACAGAGACTCAGTGATGCGGCAGAAATTTTACTGGATTTAGATTTTATCGAAAATGATTTGTCAGTGCTGGTTCAGCGTGAGTTGTTTAATCACGTTATTGAGGATCAATTGCAAAATATTTTAAAAACTGTGAATGAAACGGTGGCATTGGCTGGCGTGAAACATGCGGATATTAATGCGATTTTTTACACGGGTGGTTCCACTCGGATTCCAGCCATACGCGAAAAAATCAATGCCATGTTTCCGCAGGCGACGGTCGTGCAAGGAGACGCTTTTGGTAGTGTGGGATTAGGTTTAACAATTGATGCACAAAGAAAGTATGGTTCTTCAATCTAAATTTGCGCTGAGATTTTATTTAAAAATTCTATCGAAGACGGTCGTGAGTAAGGCATTTTTTTGATATGAGATAAACATGCTGAATTACACATATTTTTTGCGAAACCTAATGTTTGTTAGGTTTCGCAAAGAAAATTGTAGAGATTAAATCAAGCCGAAGCGATTTGGACTCTCAGTACCTTTGGTTACTGCAAAGATGATGAGAACAATTGGTCCAATGAGTGGGATAAGTAGTAAGAGAGCCCACCATCCACTGTAATCAATATCATGTAATCGTCGCACTAAGACGGCGAGTGACGGTAAAAGTAATGCGATGGCAATAACAGCGGGAAGATAAAGTTAGCAAACTCTATTGCCCCTCATTAACCACCATCCATTGTATATCTAAATTTGATTAGTCCGAAATAATTAATCAGTCTTATGATCGGCGGGTTGTCACTAGCTGTTATCTAACTACGCAGAAAGTGTTATTCCGTTCAAATCAATCCCGATTTCATTATCGGTGATATAAAACATTAGTCTGGTGGATAGAACCTACCAAGAAGTGAATATGCTATGGGCTAATGAATGTTATATTTTAAAAATCCCCCCCCAACCCGCTTTTTCAAGGGGGGAAGTGCCTGCGATCCGCAATAGTGTTCGCTTCTTGCTTAAGCTGAGGTTCTGTTGTTGTACTCATCATAAGTACCAGGATAGACTTCAAAGGATTCTCGGTCCATTGCCAAAATATGATTCGCTACATTCGAAATTAAGAATCGATTATGGCTCACGAAAATCACGGTGCCTGTGAATTCACGTAATCCATCGGCCAAGCCTTCTATCGCCTCTAAATCCAAATGGTTAGTTGGCTCATCTAATACCAGTACGTTGCATTTTTCTAAAAATAGTTTTGCGAAGATCAGGCGTGCACATTCGCCACCACTTAATACCTTAATTTTTTTATTGGCATCTGCACCTGAAAATAGCATTTGACCTAATGCTTTGCGAGCTGCCATTTCAGAGGATCCCGGTACTGCATCACATAACCACTGTAATAAAGATTGATTGGGATCTAATAAATGATGAAAATCCTGGGCAAAATAACCAATTTTAGCGGTTTCAGTCCATTTGTAATCGCCAATTTCCACCTGGACTTGATCTAGTAAAATTTTCAGTAGCGTCGATTTGCCGACGCCATTAGGCCCAATCACGGCGAGCTTTGCGCCCCGCTGGATAATGAAACTTAAATTCATAAACAATGTTCTGTCACCATAAGCATGGGACAGCTCTTTGGCTTCTAGAACTAATTTTCCCGTCGGGCGATCTGAGGGGAATGCAAAATTGGGCGCAACGCGCGATGAATTTTTGATATCGGTAATTTCAATGCGCTCAATCATTTTCATGCGGGATGCAGCTTGCTTTGCTTTGCTGGCTTTCGCACCAAAACGATCAACAAAGCTTTGCATAGCGGCAATTTTTTCTTGTTTATTTGCGAGTTCCTGTTCCATCTGTAACAAGGCTTCCGCTTTTTTATTCATAAAATTATCGAAATTACCGGGGTAAGGTGTAATGGTTTCGTAATCAATATCCAAAATCACATTCGCCGTGGTGTTAATAAATTGCTTATCATGCGAAACAAAAATTAATAAACCGGTGTATTTTTCAATTAAAAACTTTTCAAGCCAGATAATACTGACAATGTCTAAATGGTTAGTTGGTTCATCAAGTAATAAAATATCAGGGTTTTTAAATAACGCTTGAGCTAAGAGCACGCGTAGTTTATATCCGCCTGATAAGGCGCTAAGCGGGCCTGTGTGGGCTTCAATGGGTATGCCTAAACCTTGTAAAATGGTTTGCGCTTCGCTTTCAGCGGAATAACCTTGTAGCTGTGCGATTTGTTCTTCCAGCTCGCCGAGTAAATTGCATTCTGCTTCGCCGAACTCTTCTTTGGTTAGTAATTCTTCCTTAGCACGAAAAGCTTGAATTAATTGTGGCTTGCCATCCAGAACGACATCAATGACGCGTTCATTTTCATAACGAAAATGATCTTGTTTCAACATGCCTAACACCGCTTTTTTCGGTATATCAACCGAGCCTGTGCTGGCTTGTTCTTCTTGTGATAATAATTTTAAAAATGTGGATTTGCCCGCGCCATTCGCGCCGATGATGGCATAGCGATTACGGGGGAGCAGGTTAAGATTGACCTCTTTAAAAAGGTATCGACCCGCGAAGTCAATTGTCAGGTTGTTACAATTAATCATAATAGTAGGCATCTTTAATGAGTCATGCCTGTAAACGCGGCTTTGACTCGGGAAATGGGTGCCTATAATACGATTGCTAGACGGATATGTCCATGATTAAAAAATGATCAAGAGAAAATAATTTTCAGAACGGAGCGGCTTATGTCGCAATTTGAAAGTGATCGTTATCGGGTTAAGTTTAACTTTATGATTATATTAGTTTTTGTAATAGGCAGGTGAAATGCGCCATTAGTGTTAGTGTTTATTAAAAAGTAATCCCATTTTTATTTTGAATAGCAATCTATCAGGTTTTCTATATTGAACTAAAAAGACGACCATGTGTTCTGTGTTGGTGAGTTCAAGTTTTGTTTTGTTAAAAGGTTTCTCATTTTCGGTTTGTATCCAAAATAAGGTGTTTCTGGTATAATTTTTTATACAACATAAGGAGAAACCCATGAAAAATATTTTTTCTCGTTTCACGCTTTTCTTATTTGTTCTCTCACTCACTAACTTATTTACTACTTCTGTTTTAGCCGCTGATGCTCCTATTAAATTCGAAACAACGTTAACCGATAAGGTATCGGGTGATGAGCCTGTTGGCGAAAAAAATTCTTTTGGCAAAGACACTCCCATGATTTATCTGATTGCGAGTACGGATCAAATCAAGAAAGGACAAACCGCTAAGGCTGTCTGGATTGCCGAAGATACAAAGAATGTGGCTCCAGCCAATTATAAAATTGACGAAAAAGCTATCACATTGGATAGAGGTTTAAGTGGTAGCGAAAAATGGACCGCGAAATATTCGCTCTCTAAACCCAATTCAGGTTGGCCATTAGGTCAATATCGCGTTGATCTTTATGTGGATTCCCAATTAGTTAAAAGCATTAAGTTCACCGTCGGTGAAGGTGATAAAGGCGACTCCAGTGCGAAAAGCGATGCAAGTACTAAGAGTGACGATGCAAGCGCTAAGAGTGATGCTAGCGATAAAAGTGATGCTGGCGATAAAAGCGATGCTAGCGATAAAAGCGATTCAAGCACTAAGAGTGATGCTAGCGATAAAAGTGACGCCAGCGACGAATAATTTCATATAAAAAAATATCAAGCCCGTCTTGTATTCATGCAAGATGGGCTTGATGCTATATAAGATAAGACGTTTAAGTTCCTGCTTCTTTTTCAACTGCTTTAGAGTTTTACCTCTTACCTCTTTACTTCTTCTAGCGTGTACATATATTTATTCAGGTTTGGTGGCAGTTATAACGCTATAATCAGAAGGCGTTGAAAAAACCTGAATAGAATGAAATCCGGCTTCATCCAAATAGTGTTTAATGTCATCGGTTAGTCTCACATTGCTATGCAATGAATTGAGCAGTTGTCTCATGCGTGCAGGAGGTTTGTCTCTGGATAATGCGGTGGTTAACAAAATGCCGCCAGGCTTCAGTGCGCGTATTGCTGTTTTCAGTCCTGTTTTCACCGTTTCATCGGAAAAAAATACGTGCGGAAACCAAATGACATCAAAGACATTTTGATCATCTAATTCTTCAATGAAGATTTTTCTCAATTCAATTCTGTCATGGAAGGTGGATTGTTGGATATTGGTTTGCGCCAAGGCATAAGGTTTGTCAGCGGGTTCTATCGCAACAACACGCAAGGAAGGATAAGTTTTGCAGAGGAGTAGCGTGATTTTTCCAACGCCAGCGCCAACATCCAGCAATACGGATTGGGGTTGGCTTAATAAATGATGAAGCTTGGGATCGAGAGGAATACAATCGGTGACGATATATTCAGAATACGTACCTTGTGCTTGCAGAATGGATTCATCGGTGTAGTGCCAGCCGAGTCGAAGAGAGCGATTGCGGGCTGAGGTGACGAATTCCCTGGTAATGCCAAATGTAATTTGGAGCTGAGCGATGATTTTATCAAGGCCATCTTGTTCCGCAACGCTGAGTAAGCTTGGTGCGAGTTGATATTTGTCTCCCTGAATACTGACAAATCCTTTTTCAGATAATAGAGCCAGCGCTTCTTGTAGGATGGTTGTTGGTATTTGGGTGAGGTCAGTGAGTACGGCTAAGTCTGCGCCTTTGAGTAAGGCGTGCAAGCCGCTTGTCTCTGCAAGTGCTGTCAGCACGGCAAAGATCCATACGGTTTCTGTTAGTGCCTGGATCGCCTTTTTGGCATCAGGCAGAGTTGCGATAGCCACATTCAATATCCTTTTCGGTGATTTGGTAGGCAATGTAGAAATGATACCAGCAAAAGTCAAGGCGTAGCTGAAGAGGCAAGGTTAGGTAGGGGCTGATGTAACTTAATGTTAATATTAATTATTTTTGGTTGAGAAGTTGTTTTTTTAGTGAAATCGGAGAGTAGGTTTTGCTTAACATAATGATACTTTTATTAAAAAAGCGATAGGGGTTAATTTTTCCTTAAGTATTGGATGCTAACCTTGCTAAAAATATATGCACAACGGGGGCGTGATGCCAAGCCATACTAATCCAATTGATCCATCATTCAGTTTTGTAGAGCAATCTGATGTTGTGAAGCCATATCATAATGACGCTGCTGCTATTGTTGCGCCTTCGCACGATGTCGTAGAAGCAAAAGAAGTTGACGATGAAGGTCAGCCTCTTGTTATTCAAAACCCTGTCAATGGTGTGATTGTAAAGAAGAAGAAAAATTACTATTGGCAAAAATCAATTCAGGCCTTTAATTTATTGGCAGAATTATCGAATGTCGGTATTTTTTATAAAGTCGTTGCTAGCTGGCTTCCCTTTATTCAAGCGCTTGGCCCTGTATTAGGTACAATCGCAGGTATTGCCGATCCCATGATTTATTTTTTCCGATCTCTTATTCGTGTGACGCGTGTTGTGGGTAGAGAGTATTTTGATATTACGTTTGATGAAGAAGAAAAAGGACGGCATAAATGGCAGACGCGAGCGGATCTTGCTAGTCTTGCCTTATTTTCTTTAGCTATTCCTTTATTTTTTGGGCTTATTATTGCTTCACCTGTTGGGATTACCGTAGCTTGGGCTTTAGCGATATCGGGTTTAGGGGTGAGTGCCTATTTTGATTATGCTTATCCTGCAAAATGCGCTAAGAATCATTATCTCGATACATTGGCAAATGGTGGATCACAACAAGAGATTGATGATGCATATGACGAGTATCAAACTAAAAAAACATCTAAACGATTCTTTTTTGCTTTGGTTTTTAGTATCTCATTATTAGTGCTTTGTACTTCGGCAGCGGTTTTTGCTCCCCCAGCAATTGTTCCCATTTTATTTCTTTTATCAAAAACAGCCAGTGCGTGTCTCGCACTCATTGCTGTTGGGCGATTTAGAAATGCTCACTTGAAAAAAATAGACTTAAAAGCAATAGGGATAAAAAATAAAGATAAACCAGAAAATGATCTTCAAAAAGATGCGACAGAAACAGATGAGCTTAAACAGGATGCCACACTTGGAATATCAGCCACTTCGTCGGCTAAAGTAACGCTTGCAATAGCGGCTGCTGCTGCCCCTTCTACTCCTGATGATTCGCAAGTGCCAGGGGCTCCATCCGCTATTCTTATGCCTAAATCACCATCTGTTATTGTGCCAACAAAGACTAATCTGTCCTTCACAACCACGGTAAAAACACCAAAGGGAAGAAGGAGTCCGAATCATTTTTTCCAAGAGCCCATCTCATCACAAGTTACACCTTGGCTGGGGGATGCGGAGAGTCTTTCCCAGAGTGCATTGGCGCAACATACGCCTAAGCCTGTTAGAAAGTTTACAGCGTAAAGCATTTGATTGGTGGAATCTGTTTTCACCAATCAACGTTTGATTTTATCTTAAGTCGAAATACTTCTTCACTTTCAATCCTGAATGATTAAATCCTCGCATATCGTTTTATCATTATTAGCTGACGGCTAACATTTTTATTTCATGCTTTGTACTGAGGAGTGATTTTTGATATTTTGTCAGTGATGTTTTTTAAATGGAAGCCAATCCTATGTTAAAAAATAAGGATCTTGATTTTGAAGCGATTCCTTTGTTTGATTTGAATGAAATGAATTCTGCGGAGACGTTACAAAAGCTAGTAATACGGTTACGTGATATCTGTCATCACGTTGGCTTTTTTTATGTAAAAAACCATGGTGTTGATCCTGCTTTATTATCGAGAATGTTGTACTTAAGTGAGGTGTTTTTTGATTTATCGGATCAGGAAAAAGAAGCGATAAGTATTTTGCTTTCTCCTCATTATCGAGGTTATGGCAAATTAATGGCAGAGATGACGGATGGTATCCCCGATTTTAAAGAAACGTATGATTTAGGTTTAGAGCAATCTGTTCAGCCAATAAAAGAAAATCAGCGCTATAAAATTCTGCAAGGCCCAAATCAATGGCCGCACGTAAAAACACTACAGATCTTGCAATGGAAAGAGACCGTGCTTCAGTACATTTCCGCCTTGCAACAGTTGGGTCTAAGATTGATGCAAATGATGTCGATGGCGCTGGACTTGCCTAAGGATTATCTGGCGAGTTTTTTTTCGGCTCATTCGGATGATTCTTACGCCATTCTCAGAATGTTACGTTATCCGCCGGGAAGAAGGCCAGAGGGCAGTGATGAGCCTTTATTGGGTGTGGGCCCGCACGTGGATGCGGGTTGTTTGGTCATACTTTTGCAGGATGAGGTCGGTGGCTTGCAAGTACAAAACTGTAGCGGGCAGTGGATTGATGCGCCGCCCATTGCTGATACGTTTGTGGTGAATATTGGAGAGATGCTGCAGATTTGGTCGAATAATTATTTCTTAGCAACTCCGCATCGCGTTATCAATTCATCTACTCACATTCGTCACTCTGTGCCTTTTTTCTTTGAGCCGAACTTATCGACAGTTGTTTCGCCTTTCTCTCTTTCCGACAAGTTATTGGCAGAGATGAAGAGGCCGATGGCCAATCCAGCGACGAATATTGTGTATGGTGAGCATATACTGAAAATTTATGAGCGTAGTTTTCCTAGATGACATCAATGTATTAAAAGATCTCTGATAATAAAGACGTGTCGTTCCCGCGCAGGCTGACTACGCGGAAATGACCCTTGTTCGGAGTTTGATTTATTTAACAAAGCAATTTTTGTTAGCGCTGTGGGCTGCCCAATATGGCGTATAACTCACTATCACTTAACATGTTGTCAGCATTGGGTAAGGTCAAAAAGGATGGGGTTGCCGCTGCTGCTGTCGCTGCTGCCGCCGCCGCTGCTGCATTGTTCGGAGCCAATGAGAAAAATGCAGGAGGATGTTGTGAGGCATATTGCTTTTTAAATTGCTGAAGTTGTTCACGTAATGATTGGTTTTCTTGAGTCAGTGCCGCAATTTTTGCTTTGTTTTCAGTGCTTTCTTTTTCAAATCTTTCGGCTTGTGCTTCAAGTGATTTGAGATATTCTTTTTTACGGAGGCGGTGACGAGCAGCCGATTCCCGATTGGATAGTTGTCTTTGTGATGTTGAGTTGCTTGCTTTGGCTGTGGATTTTCGTTTTTTAGACTTATTTGGATTATTCTCTGCTTTCTGTTCTTCATAGTCAGAATCTTCAGTGTCACCTCCAGCAGCGCCTCCGTTATCACTGTTGCTGCTGGATGACGAAGTATCAGCGTTATAGAGTAAACGAGAGGCGACTTGATGAGAGGATGAAGACGCGGATTGGCACGTTGGTTTTTGCAAGTTGAGGGTCAAATGGCCGTTTTGTTTTCTGGTTACGAGATTTAATGCTTCCAGGTCTTTGAGATCATTGATTAGTGATGGGGGATAGGTGCTTGGCGCCTGGATTTGCTCCAGGTTTTTAGCATGATAAAAGGTGTGTTTAAAATAAAGATCGTTTTCACTGATTGTGTACTGATTAAGAGATTGCCCTTTGCTAATGAATGTAGCGATCAGTTGTATCTGACTTGATGAGAGATAATGGTACTGTGAAGATGTATTGGTGTTATTGCTAGCAACCGTGATGTTTAAAAGTCGTAGTAGATCATCTGCTGATGGTGAGTCGGAGCGTTGCGATCGGGTGCTATCTTGGTTTACTCTTGCGACATAGTCGGCGTAATGCTTTGGCGTGATGGCTAGTTTCATTGAATTTATTCTCGTTTATTGTGTTTTTCTATTTGGCTTTAGTATACCAACATGCTGTGTAAAAATTATAGCTGTTATTTTAGGAATACGATCTTTTTTATCTAGACATGGACTGGTATCTAAAAATAGGTGGGATGACGAATCATTTTGACTAAAGTTGCTTAACCTATTGTTTTAAAATCAAAAAAATTGAAATATTGTGAGAGAAGATTGTCAATCGACAATTTCTTTTTCCATGGCGAAGGTTGAGACTTTTTAGCTTTTAATAATTTGTTGCAACCTGAATCTGTAGTAGATAAGATGAATTATATCATTCATAAGGCCACAATCCATGTATGAACGATGCTTGCTTCATCTCCGTCTTTCAACCTTAGCGCATCACTTTTTTTCTCTTTTATTTTCTGATAACGCTCTTTCCTATTTAATCATTGGGAGAAGACACCATGTCATTAAGAGAAATGCCGATCAATCATGTTTTGATGCTCTTAAAAACCAGACAGGCCGCTATTCAAAATGGAGATTTGGAAGCCTTAAATATATTAAAACGCAAGCATCCGGATTTGTTTTGTGAAGAAGAGTTGAATTATTTTAAAGAAACACTTTATATGGAATTTATTATCAAGAACAGCCCGGCTTATAAGAATATGCAAAAGCAATTAAAGCGAAAAAAAATATTTTGTATTGTTAATAATGATATTAAGAAATAATGCTTACGGATCGTCATTCAACGAAGGGAGGCAAGAAATGAGTGATTTGATGGCGGGACGTGAAGTCTCTGATTCTAAAGATTGTCCCGCTCACGCATTAAAACCCATCCATGAAAAAATCATGACGCGTAATGCGCATATTGGCAAGGGACTTACGATCAGGCGCGCGCTGCCTAGTCGTGAACGTCGTATGATTGGAGCATGGTGTTTCTTCGATCATTTCGGCCCGCTTAATTTGAAAGAAGGTGGTTTGATAGTGGCACCTCATCCCCACATTGGTTTGCAGACCTTTACCTGGACTTTAGCGGGTGAAATTTTACATCGGGATAGCTTAGGCTCAAAACAAGTGATTCAACCCGGTGCTATTAATTTAATGACAGCGGGAAAGGGTATAGCTCACTCTGAAGAATCCTTGCCCGATGATGTGTTGCATGGCGTGCAATTGTGGATTGCGTTGCCTGATGAGGCGCGTCAATGTGAGCCGGAATTTTCGCATTATCCTGTGCTGCCCATGCACGAACAAGATGGTTTGCTTATTACGGTCTTAGCGGGTGATTTATATCATTTGCATGCGCCAACAAAAGTGTATTCACCGTTGGTTGGTTTAGATCTTAACGCATTAAATAATGTCGCAACGACACTGCCTCTGAACCCAGAATTTGAATACGGCATTATGGTCTTATCGGGCAAGATGTCGGTTGAAGATGAGACGCTTCAACCAGGCACTTTGCTTTATATAGGTTGTGGACGTAGTAGTATCGCCTTCACTATGCCAAAAGATGCCCGTGTTTTTATTATTGGTGGTAAGCCATTTGAGGAAGAAATTTTGTTATGGTGGAATTTCGTTGCGCGTTCTCGTCAAGAAATAATTGATGCATCAGAGGACTGGGAAAATCAGGTTCGATTTGGTGAGGTAGTGGGGTTTCAAGGAGAAAGATTAAGTGCCCCCGCAGTACCTGGTATTAAATGATTTTTTATTAATAAATTTGTGCTGGTATTCACTTCCAAAACTTGAAGTGACACAAAAACGGGGTTGCTTCGCTCTCGCTCGTAATGACGGTTTTTTTCTGTTTTTGTAATAATGAGAGCATAACTTCGCTATCTATTCAATTATTGATCTTGTCATTGCAAAATTTCAATTAAATTCAGCTAATTCAAGTTTCCTATCGCTATAAAATCGATAATAATAGATTTTCGCAGAGATTTCTTAGAAAGATAACCCACTCACAGTTTGGAGATAGACCATGCGTTTCTCCATTTACCGCTATAACCCTGAAACTGATGCTAAGCCTTACATGAAAGATTACGAGGTCGATGTGCCTCATGATTCCGATATGATGGTCTTGCAAGCATTGATGTTAATCAAAGATCAAGATGAAACATTATCATTTCGTGCCTCTTGTCGAGAAGGAGTTTGTGGTTCAGATGGAATGAATATCAACGGGCTAAATCGATTAGCCTGTTTGACGCCTGTCTCATCATTAAAAGCCCCGATCACAATCAGACCCTTGGTAAATATGACGGTGATTCGCGATTTGGTTGTTGACTTTACGTTGTTTTTTCAACAATACGAAAAGGTGCAGCCTTATTTACAAAATCATGCTGAACCACCCGCAACAGAGCGTTTGCAATCACCGGAAGAGCGTGCTGCGCTGGACGGATTATATGAATGCATACTCTGTGCTTGCTGCACGAGTTTTTGTCCATCATCTTGGTGGAATCCCGAAAAATTCATTGGTCCTGCTGGTTTATTATGGGCAGCACGATTTTTAGCAGACACGCGTGATACAGCGACGGAAGAAAGACTTGCGAATCTGCAGGATCCATTCAGTGTTTATCGTTGTCGCACTATCATGAATTGTACGGTGGTGTGTCCTAAAAATTTAAATCCAGCAGCGGCTATTGCTGGTATTCGTCATAAAATGGTGGAGAAAGGATCTTAAATCTATTGTTCAAGGATGATAGCAATGAATAAGCAACGATTTATGAATTTTGATTTAACGACAATACGTTTACCTTTTACTTCAATTATTTCTATTCTGCATAGATTGTCTGGTATTTTTGTTTTTTTACTCATTCCTTTTTTACTTTATATCTTTGATATGGCCTTAAGTGATTCTGATGGGTTTGCTTCCATTGGCGCTATTTTGGGTAATCCTATTAGTCGTATTTCTTTATGGCTTTTTTTAGTGGCGCTGGGTTATCACTTTTTTGCTGGTGTGCGCCATTTGATTATGGATATGGGATTTGGTGAAGGCCTCAAAAATGCGAGAACCAGCGGTGCGGTGGCGTTAGTCATTACTCTCGTGTGGGCCTTATGGATAGGAGTATGGTTATGGTAAATAAGCTCACAACGGATATGAGTTTAACCGGGAATGGTTTGCGTGATTGGATTGTGCAACGATTTTCTGCCGTGATTTTAGGCGTGTACTTTTTTGTCTTGTTTGGCTTTTTTGTTTTTCATCCTCATCCTGATTATTTGATATTGAGCGAGTTCTTTTCGGTAACCTGGGTTAGGGTATTTTCATTAATTGCTTTGCTGAGTTTATTTTTGCATGCGTGGGTGGGTGTTTGGACTGTTATTACAGATTATGTTAAGCCATTCCCGCTGCGTTTTTTGCTTGAGGCATTCACTATTTTGTTATTGATTATTTACTTTTTTTGGGGCATCGAGATCTTATGGAGATTTGTTTAAATGAAATTAACAAATTATAGTTTTGATGCTGTCATTGTCGGCGCTGGTGGTTCAGGCATGTATGCTTCTTTGCAGCTTGCGCATTCAGGATTAAAGGTGGCTGTGCTCTCTAAAGTTTATCCTACTCGATCACATACGGTGTCAGCGCAAGGGGGAATTGCCGCAGCTTTAGGGAATGTGCACGAAGATGATTGGCGTTGGCATATGTTTGATACGGTAAAAGGTTCTGATTATTTAGGGGACCAAGACAGTATTGAATACATGTGTAAAAACGCGCCTACGGCAATGTATGAACTTGAACATATGGGAATGCCTTTTTCCCGTCTGGAAAATGGAAAGATTTATCAACGAGCTTTTGGTGGGCAAACACTGAATTATGGTCAAGGCGTGGCGCAACGCACATGCGCTGTTGCTGATAGAACGGGACATGCGTTATTGCACACGTTGTTTCAAAATAATATTAAAGCGAAAACCCATTTCTTTAATGAATGGTATGCGATTGATTTGGTGAAAAATGCGGCGGGCGATGTCGCTGGTGTGATTGCAATATGTATTGCTACGGGCGAAATGGCTTTCTTTAATTCCAAAGTCACGATTTTGGCAACTGGCGGAGCGGGGCGGATTTTTGAAACTTCAACCAATGCTTTAATTAATACCGGTGATGGCTTGGGTATGGCGCTACGTGCTGGTATGCCTTTGCAAGACATTGAGATGTGGCAATTCCATCCTACAGGCTTACCGGGAATGGGGATATTAATCACGGAAGCTGTGCGTGGTGAAGGCGGCTATTTGATTAATAAAGATGGCGAGCGCTTTATGGAGCGTTATGCGCCTCATGCCAAAGATTTGGCTTCACGTGATGTGGTCTCGCGTTCGATTGCGCTTGAGCTACGTGCGGGTAAGGGGTTTAATCCGGGCGGTATGGATTATGTCAAATTGAAGTTGGATCATTTGGGCGCGGATGTCATTAATTCACGATTGCCTGGTATTCGTGAATTGGCGATTACTTTTGCGCACTCTGATCCTTTGGTTGTACCGATTCCCGTGACGCCAACTTGCCATTATATGATGGGTGGAATACCCACTAACATGCATGGGCAAGTGATTACTTTGGGCGAGCAGGATAAGGATCGTATTGTCGAGGGGCTTTATGCTATTGGCGAATGTGCTTGTGTTTCTGTGCATGGTGCAAATCGTTTGGGCAGCAATTCGCTGTTAGATTTAGTGGTATTTGGGCGTGCGGCGGGTTTGCACGCTGAAAAAGCCATCAAATCAGGTTTGCCGTTGCATCCAATTCGTGAGAGCGATATTGAGCATGCGCTGACACGAGTGGAACGTTGGAATACTAACAAGAATGGTGAGGATATCAAAACCATTCATGATGAGATGCAAAAAGTGATGCAAAGTGACTTTGGTGTATTTCGTATTGAAGAGTCCATGATAGAAGGATTGAAAAAACTCAAAGCTTTACGTGAGCGCTTGAAAGACGCCAGATTAAAAGACACCAGTCAAATATTCAATACGGCGCGCATACAGGCGCTTGAGTTGGATAATTTAATGGAGGTGGCTTGTGCCACTGCCATGGCTGCTTTAACGCGTAAAGAGAGCAGAGGGGCCCACAGTAGAGAGGACTATCCTAAGCGCGATGATTTGAATTGGCTGAAGCATTTGGTTGTGTTCTCTGATCTCAGTGTGAATTATCGTCCAGTGAATATGAGGCCGGATTCGGTGGATCCTTTAAAACCGATGGAGAGAGTTTACTAAGTTCTCAAACTCCTACGTACCATTCACAACCCTCTACGTACCGTGGACAAGCCACGGTACGTAGAGGTTCTCTGTGGGTGGTAGGGTAGGTTGCTTTTTACGCTGCTGCGCCTGCGAGCACGAAAAAAGTAAACCTACCATGACAGACCCCAGTCATTTTTTAATCCGCAGAAGTTCTCAACCGCTCCCGTACCATCGCATCTGTCATCACTAATCGAAACCCAATATGAGACATCGGATTATAAGGATCCACCCCTCGACGCGCACTGGGTCGATAGCTTGAGCAGAAGTTTTCATCACATAAAAACGACCCTCCGCGAATCACGCGTTTAGGCGCATCAGCGGGTGAATAATGATCTGCAGGATCGAAGCTATTATCAGGTCCTTTTGGGTCTGTCTGCAAAGACTTGGTCGCCGCTTCAGCAAAAGCATCAGCGCGATACCAGTCAGCTACCCATTGCCAGACATTACCCGCCATATCGTATAATTGATAACGATTGGGAGGATAGCTTGCTACTTTTGAGGTGCCGATTTTTTCTTCGTAGCCTGCTTCAATCACTGGAAAGGTTTTGCCAGCAAAAGTATTTGCCATGGTTTTGCCTTGGGGTCTTAGTTCGTCGCCCCAAATATAATTGGTTTGTTCAACACCGCCTCGTGCTGCATATTCCCATTCTGCTTCCGTTGGTAGGCGCTTGCCAGACCACTTTGCATAGGCAAGCACATCGTCATAAGAGACCTGTACGACAGGGTGGTCTTCTTTGCCGATGATAGAGCTATCTGGGCCTTTGGGATGACGCCAGTTTGCGCCAGGGACAAAGCGCCACCAGCGGGAGTTATCATCGAGAGGTACCGCATTTTTCGTGCCGACAAATACCATTGCGCCTGCGACTAATTTTTCATCTGGGACTCTGGGTGTGCCGGGTGGCAGTTGTACTTTCAGGGTTTCCCAATCGGGTTTTTTTTCGGCGGTGGTGATATAACCCGTTGCTTTCACGAAGGCGGCAAATTGCGCATTGATGACATCCGTTTGATCTATCCAAAAACCGCTAACACGCACTTTATGGCTGGGTTTTTCGTTGTTTTTGGCAAGGCGCAAGTTGCTGCCCATCAAGAATTCGCCCCCAGGTACCCTAACCATTCCTTTAGGGCCGTTGGTGCCGTTGCCGATGATGATTTGATTAGTATTGTGATGAAAAAGTAAAAATAAACCTGCTGCAACGAAAGCTAAAGCGGTAACGAATACGGTGAGAGTGCGACGGTTCATGTGTTTTTCCATAAAATAACGCTTCCTGAAAAGATCTATCCAGTTTGGATTTCATCAAAAATATCATATTGCTTTTTTTAATACTAACTCAATCGCAAAGTAGCTAAGTGTTTGATTTGGCTTCACATCAGTTTGCAGGTAGTAGCGCTTTAGTGAAGAGGCGTTTGGGGGCTGATTTAGACATTTTTTTCCAAGATTAGCTAAACTTGATTCAAAAGTAACCGAATTAATGTTAGTCTTCGCGATTGATTTATTGAAGAGTGATTCTAGAAATGAAAGCGACAGAGACAAAAGATCCCACGTTAGAAGCCTCATTTGCCACCCAACCATTGCGAGAAGCGTTACAGAATAATCTTTCATCATTGGGCTATGATGTGATGACGCCGATTCAAATCCAAAGTTTGCCACCGATGTTGAATGGTCAGGATGTTATTGCGAAAGCAAAAACTGGTAGTGGTAAAACGGCGGCTTTTGGTCTGTCTTTGTTAAATATACTGAATGCCGAGTATTTTGAAGTGCAGGCGCTGGTATTGTGTCCGACAAGAGAGTTGGCTGAGCAAGTGAGCCAGGCTTTGCGTCGTTTGGCGCGACTGATGCCAAATATCAAAGTCTTGAATTTGTCGGGTGGAACGCCGATGCGACCACAAACCGATTCACTGCGACATGGCGCTCATATTATTGTGGGTACGCCTGGTCGTGTGCAAAAGCATTTAGATAAAGGCTCATTGTCGTTGGATAGATTGCTGACGCTGGTTTTAGATGAAGCGGATAGAATGCTCGATATGGGTTTTATGGATGCCATTAAAGAGATTGTGCGTGTTTGTCCCAGGAAGCGTCAAACGTTGTTATTTTCAGCAACTTATCCAGATGAAATTAAGAAGCTCTCTCGCGCGTTTATGCAAAACCCAAAAGAAGTATCGGTCGATACAGAGCAAGACGAGATTGCGATAGCGCAACGTTTTTATGAAGTGGTGCCGCCGCTAAATAAATTTTCGATATTGAAGTCTATTTTGTTTCATCACAAACCCAGTTCTACATTGATATTTTGTAATACGAAACAACAAACAGCGCAGTTGGCCAATCAGCTTAATAAAGAAGGGTTCAGCGCGGTTGCTTTAAATGGAGATATGGAGCAGGCAGAGCGTGATCTGGCAGTTATTCGTTTTGCGAATCAAAGTTGTTCTATCATGGTTGCTACGGATGTTGCTGCTCGTGGACTAGATATTAAAGAGTTGCCTGCGGTGATTAACTATGAACTTGCGTTTGAACATGATGTGCATATTCATCGCGTGGGAAGAACGGGTAGAGCAGGGCATAAAGGTTTGGCTTTCAGTTTGACAACGTCAGCGGATGGTATGCGTCTTGCTGCTATTGAAGAAGGGATTGGGCATGCGTTAAGTTTTGGTGATGTGAAAGAGTTGAGTCACCAGGATAAAGAAGCTTTTTTACCTGAGATGGTCACGTTGTGTTTGGATGCAGGGCGTAAAGATAAGATTCGTCCGGGTGATATTTTAGGAGCCTTGATTAAGGATGCAGGATTGCCTATGCAAGCTGTTGGTAAGATTGATATTGCCGATTTCGATTCGTATGTGGCAATTCAAAATAATTTTGCTGATAAAGCGTTTAAGTATTTGCAAAGCGGGAAACTAAAAGCGCGTAGAGTGAATGTGAAAAAATTGCGTTAATTTTTGTAGTTTTTTAGTTTGGCCGACTAGTGTTTGGCAAGTCTGTATGACTTAAGTTATCCTCACGAAGGCGCACTATTGGTATTCAGCAAGTTGCAAAAATTTAAACCATCCCCGCGAAGGCGGGAAACTATTTCTGGAAGTCTCTATTTTTAGCGCAAAACCCAATGTTACTTTATATTTTCTCGATAAAAATATGACTTCAGTGGCTTTAATGATGTTGGGTTTCGCAAAAAACGCTCAACCCAACCTACGCCTAGACTTTATATTTGTGCGACAAAAATGTGACATCAGTAGGCTTTAAATGATTATGGCGAGGATTTTTGATTCGTATTTGCAGAGTGAATGTGTGTGATTTAGCAGGGATTCGCGGACACAACCCCACAAAAAGCGTGGGGTCTTAGTCCGTGCTACTGATCTTGTTTAAAGTTTTGATTTATTCAACAAAGCCACATTTAATTACATGATGGCGCAGCAAGCTTTTGGCTGTGCGAGGTTTAAAAGTTCGGCTTCAAATGTAGCTGGATCAATGGGTTGTTCTAAGCATTTGTTCGTCTTCTTCAGTAAATTCGTGTGCGTTGTAATCAATAAAGAATAAGAAACCGTCAATTCTGACGGCATATTTTTGCATATAATAAGAAGGTTACGATAAAGAATAAATGCATTTTTTAAGGGTTCGTCATCAATTGCCGCTTTCATTCTCTTGTTAATTTGTCGTAGAAAAGAATATTCATTTTGTGGAAAATAACTTGCTACTGAAAGTAATAAATCATCAGCAATCAAGGATATGTCTTTTGAGACACCGAAATGGATGGCTGGTGGCGCGGCTTGTCTGGCATTTTTCATGGAACAGAGAAAGGTATCTATTTCATGAAATATTGTATCCAGGTTGGGAATCATTTTCTGAATGCTCTGACTTGCTTTGACTTCTTTGTCTGAAATGACTAATCGTGGACGTTCACTTAAATATTCCATTTTGCTTTCAAAATGCATTTTTAATTTTCGATGTTTGTCTTTCAGTTGTTGATATTCAGACCGACTCAGAATCATGGCGTTAAGTTTTTGTTGTATTTGTTGAAGTTGTTCCAGGTAATGACAATAGGAGAGCTTTAAGTGTTTTGGTATTTCTTGTGTGGCATTGGGACCATTGTAGTTGCCGTGAATATTAATATTGCCGACCATACCAAACATGAAATTAACCTTTTAAATAAAAATGGGTGAGAATTATTTTACGCCAATATAAATATCTAAACTGGTTTCAGCTGGATTGATTGCTCTATTATCATAAAGCTCAAAGTCAGCTTGGTAAGCTCTTTCGCCACCCAAGTCTTCTGAAGACATTTTCCATATTTGTAACCAGGCATCAATGCAAACTTTTGGCATGGGGCCAGTCTCAGTTGTGAATTTTTGATATTGACTGGCGGGTAAGGTCATTGTTTTTAGCTCAGCCGGTATGTCCTGAAAAGAGGACACCTCTTCTCCAAGAAAATAGGTATAATCGCCGAGTTCATTTGAATCATATTCTGTGTAAACGGCCAGTGTCACATTAGGATTTTTTCGATTAGGAATTTTGGAGGCGATGTTTCCTGCAAAATACGTTCCGAGCAGGCCGCCAATTTGGGCCAAGGAAGGATCCATTTCATTTTGGTTATTGGTACGCAAAGATAAGCCGACTAATTTGATTTCAGCTTTTTTCTCGGATGTTTTTTTCATTCGTTAATCCTCTTATGCTCCAATAAATAATGCGTAAAGATAGACTGAATTTTGTGAAAATTCCAGCATAATCTTGATGGATTGTCTGTTTCAACTTTAAGCATTTATTTTTTATAATCAATAAGGTTTTACTTGGGACGAATTAAATACTTTTCTTGTCTCGAAAAAATCTGTCATGATCCGTATTGATTTCACTGACTCTTTTGTTAAAGCGGAGGCATTCATCTTGCAAAGGATTATCGATCGCATTAAAACACTGTTTTCTAACAAACGCAGAGACCTCCTGCCATCCGATCCTTGCTATATTATCGGTAAGTTATATCAAAGAATTGATGGTACACGCATTTCACAAGCTGAGCGGGAACGTTTGCAGTTGAATGATACTTCTTATACGTATGGTGAGGTGACGCAATATGGATTATCCGCCATGCTGGCGGTGTTGAAGCCAACTGGTTCAGAGGTGTTTTATGATTTGGGTTCGGGGACAGGTAAAGCTGTTTTCTGCGCTGCATTAGCCTACGATTGGAAAAAATGCGTTGGCATTGAATATTTACCGGGATTGTTTCATGTTAGCCAAGCTTTGTTAAAAAATTTCTTAGCGATGGATGAGGTTCAACAATTTTATTCTCATAAAAATTTTCCCATCGAATTTATTGGTGATGACTTTTTGAATGTGGATTTTAGTGATGCTGATATTATCTTTGTCAATGCCACCACGCTGAATGCGGTGCTGTGGGGGCAGCTTGAACTAAAATTCAATCTGCTAAAACCGGGTTCACGGATTATTGTCGGCACCAGAAAGCTGGATGAGTCACACTTTGAAAAGATACATCAAGCACTTTATCCAATGAGCTGGGGGGAGTGTACCGTTTTTATTTATCAAAAAAAATCCCCTTTTACGTAATGTGAAAGGGGATATTATTTTTTACTGACTACTTTTTAGTGGCTATTTCTTCTGGCTAAGTTCATCATTTCTAAACCTTCTTCTAAATCCTCATCGTCATTTCTATTATCACCCAGTAATGACACGCTAGCCGCTAAGGCAGCTTGTGGCTGTTGCGCCTGAGCACCAACGACTTGATTCATGCTTGCAGCTAATAAAGCGGCTGAAGGCAATGCTGCTTGTGGATTATGTGCAGCTGGTAATTTGTATTCTTCAACTTCTACTACTTCAATATTCAGTTGTTGAACAACTTCATAGTCTTCAGCGTTATTGACAACCAGTAAAGGTAATAATAAGTTGAAGTGATCACGTGTAATGGGCAGTGAGATATTCTGAAGATCATCGTCAGAACGATTTGCAGCATATTCTGTTGCTTCTGTTAAAGCTTGGTTATAATCCATTTCTAAATTTAATTGTATCCATTGAGCAAATGACGCAGCGTCTTCAACACTGGTGAGTGTGCATACAACTGAATTAGCGCCTTTACCTTCCACTTTAAGGTTGATATTAGTGTTTTCATCAATCGTTAATGCATAGTTCGTGCCTGGAGCGATAGCTGCTTCAGCTTGAATGTCTTCTTCTGTAGCGCCTGCTTCAATCAATCGAGCCTTGATTTCTGCTGGCATTCCGCCGACAAAAGTGATGGGCGCATTATCGCCCTGATTATAATCGTAATGATTGTTAATCAGTTCAGCTAAACCTGCTGAAGAGTCGCTAGCAAAATTGGTATCGATAAATTGGCTAAATGTGATGAGTGTTTCAGCGTTAGGAAATTCAACTTTGTGTTCACCGTCTTGTAAGTCAGTGATTATTACTTCGATGGATTCATTGTGTGATGTCGGTAAGGTAAACTTTTTACGTAATGCCATTTGTTGTATTCCTCGGTTTAGTATAGAGGTGGTAAATGATTGGTCAGTCGCAATTATAAGGGACTATGCTTAAGGCAAGCTTAAGAAGCGATGAAATAAAAGAGAGCAGATTGAATCTTAACTTGTTGAAAGTATTGGTGAATAAAGCCGAGTGCATTTGGGTAGTCAGGAGGGCTCACAATTTGAGCAATTAATGCCACTTAATGTTATATTATTATGTAGGCATATAGAGAATATAGCTTAATTACATGTCGACAAAATCAGGATATGTAACAGTGAGGTAACAATATGACCGAAGCTGAATTTTTTGATTTATATCACCAAATTATAAGCCGACACAAATCACCTCTTATTGAGCTGGATGCAAGTCAGGGTGAGGTATTTGTTCCGCGAGAATTTATTAATGATGACGGCAGCATTGTGTTGAATCTGAGTCCCAAAGCGGTGCGTTCTTTGAAAGTGTTAAATGATGTTGTTTATTGTCGTGCCTCATTCAAATCGCAGGTGTTTTCGCTCTCGTTTCCGCTTGCCAATATTATCGATATCTTTGAAGAAGATAATGAAGGCCAGGGCAAATTGTAATCAGTGTTATTGTTATCTATTTTTAATGCAATAACATATATATCTTATAGTAATTGACCAAGATCAATCTCTCTGAAAGAATACTCCCCGAACCATAATATCAAACCCCACATTCACATCAACAAAGTTGAAGTGAGTATAAAAAACGGGGTAGCAGGATAGGTTTGTTTTTTTACGTGTGAGCCTTATGCTCCGACGAAAAAAGTAAACCTACCTTGACAGAACCTCAGTCAATCGCAATTAACGAGAAAGTATCCTCTAGTTTTTATTGTCCCAGTAATCAATGAGACATTTGTCAGTATTTTTTTGCGTCAAAATAGTATGTATCAAATAAGAATAAATGAATGGAGAGAAAATCATGTTAGTCAGACACCAGGAAGATTTAATGGTAGGCGCGAATGCAGCTGCAAAAATAGGCGGGGCAGCGCAAGTAGCTTATACCCTTTATGATAGGTTTGTGGGAGCAGCGTATTCTGCGGAAGATATTCAAAAACTCAAAATACTAAAACAAATTTATAAAGATTATTTGGATGCAGAGCCGCCAGTGCAGTGGGAATTGGATGATAAGTCTTGTCCTACTCATCATATTCAATCGCAACATTGGGCGCGGTATTGCAGTGAGTTAGGTAAGAAAAATAAAAAAACGAGTGTTTATTATCACCAAAGTAAGATTATCGCAAAAGTGGCATCCTCTTATCTCGAAGCTAGAACAAGGCGTAGTGATGGAGGAAATGGCTCACCAGGCGATTTGTTAGAGCAATATATTGGTGAGTGGGTGAGCTTTGCTTTAAATGAATTGCCACAATTGAGCGGTGATGATGATTCTATTGCTAAGCTAAGGCAGCGCATTGAATATCTTGATCAAATTGACTCAAATGTATCGGTTTTTAAGTATGGCAAAGTTAATAGAACCGTTACTAAATTTGATGTATTCGATGATATTGGTGAACAATTAAAGATTTGTGTTGATATAGCTTTAATAGAAAAATCTCGAATCTGTGCCCGCGACTTATTGGATAAATGTCGAAATAGCATGTCAGCTTTGTTATCCGATTGCGCGGATGTTATTTTTTACGCTAGAGCAACAAGTGTAGACGCATATGCCTTCGATTTATCGAGATACGTTGAATCTAATAGAGGAAGAGAAAGAGCGGTTGATCTAGCTTATAAAGCAGCAAAAGAAACACATACCGGGAGCATATTATATGAGGTTATTGCTCTGGCTGGGGCTGAGTCATTTGGTTTAGAAAAGCAGCCTACTACTGTAGTTGAGCCACGATATTATTCACCTGAGAACTATCAGTTAAGAGAGGTGGATTGGACAAGTGCTAAAATGGATTTGTTTCCCTGGATAGGAGATAAGCTCAAGCAAAAGGAAATGAAGAAAATTCAAGAACTCGGCCAAAGTATGCTTTTTATCGCGCAAATAAAAGCGCTCATTGAAACGGCTTATGATTTAACGGGCGTGGTGGGAGACTTGTGGGCTTATGGTGATAAAAACGGGAAGCAATCTTTAAAGGCGCTATTGTTTTTGATGGATAAAGAGTTGGTCTGTTTGACTCAACGCTTTAATCTGTTTTATCAAGAAAACAAAATGGGTCGTAAAATTTATGGCCGTGAGAAGAAAGAAAACGCACTCCAAGGATCTAATCCTAATTTCAGTGAGGTTGATAGAGCGTCCAAAAAAATCAATGAACGCCTACGTTTGATGAAAGCCAACATCAAAGATATTCAGCAACAAATGAATGATTTTCCTACAGATGCCGTTCAAAAAATCAATCAAAAGAAAAGCTATTTTTACACCTCATTAAACCGATATTTTTCGATATATTGTCCTGATGATGCGAGAGAGTTTCCTTTCACTGATATGACAAGTATGACGACTGATGAAAGCACAAGAACCAATGCAAATGGTCAAATGGTTCCTGGTATGCCAGTCAGATCGCCTTTGCAGCATCATGGCATGGATGAAGAAAAAGCACCGAGAAATGAGCAAAAAGAAGTGGCGCCTTTATTGGATGAGCAGCCTGCTGTGGATCGATACAATTTGGCCTTTCATTTTCCGCTAAAAAATGATGATTTAAATGAAAAATATATTTATTGGGACAATGTGAAATTTAAAGATTGCGCCTATCAATACCCTGACCAGGAAAAAGTAGAAGAGCGCCAGCAAAATTGGAAATTAGGCGGTAAATATGAAGACTGGATGAAAGGATATTTTACTCGCCATAAAGATTTATATAGCGAGTATCAAGCACTAGCCACGGATTTGCAGTATAAATTGAGCCACTCATTGTCTGTGCCGGAAATAGATGAGGCGAATTTACAACTGCAAGCCCGACTCAGTCTATTAAAAATGTTATTAGAAAATGAGCGCCCCAAATGGCGTTTTAAATTGGGCTGGTGGCCGATTAAAACAAAAGGTTGGCCTTTCAATCGAGATGCAAATCGCTTTTCTGAGTTGCTTTTAGGTGAGCTGGATAATATGAGTATTCGCGTAGAAGCAAAAGTAGCGGTGACGAAATTGCATTTAGCCGAAGTAGAAGAAAATCCTGAAGATGAGCCCCAATTAGATCTGGCAGTAGACCATCAAGATAAATTGTTGCCTGTAATGAAACAGCCTGAAGGAGCGGCAGCGGCACTTTCACCAAAAGGTGTTTCGCATACACGAATATTAAGCAGTCTTTCATCTTCTGCTTCTGGCCCAGAGAGTGATCTATCAGAAACGAAGGGTGAGTCAGTTTCTAATTCAGCGCCGGAAATGAGACAACGTCATTCCACTTCTCGTTCTGTTAGCGGTGTGACTAGTTTGCCAAAACGCTTTTTAAAATTTTATTATCCTCTTGTGGATAAGCTTAACGCTTTTGTGAATGATCAGTCCACGCAATTAGAGGTATTCAGTGATCAAGCTAAAGCGCGTCAGAACCTGGAGCTTTGTCTTGATTTTCGTGATAATGCAGAGACAGAAGATAATATGGAGATAGTGTTTCAATCTCTTTTGAATATGCTATCTATTAATACCTCGGCATTATCAGCTATTTCGGAATTGCAGACGACTTCACAGTTGATGCTTTTAAAATGTTTTTTTGATGCTATATTGGCACAGCCCGAAAGCCAGGATCGTCAGAAAAAAATCCAACTATTTTATACAGAGTGTCAAAAGCAATTGCCGAGAGGGAGTCGTGTGCAGTATGGGCTTGGAGCGTCGGGTGTCAAAGCGTCGAGAAAAGAAGAAGCCATAGGGATAGATCATTCAACAAAAGAAAATCCGTTGAGTATGTCACATCGATAAACTCCATCAAAAAAGGCCTGGGCAGGTGTATGCCCAGGCTTTTTTCTGGATTTATTTCAAGTGCGATTTTAATTCGGTGGATACCTGTTCCAGCGCAGCACGTACTGAAGGAATAGGACTTAGCACATTGATTAAGCCAAAATCATGAATTAACCCATTATAGCGAACCGCTATCACTGGCACGCCTGCCGCATCTAATTTTCCAGCGTAGCTTTCGCCTTCATCGCGTAAAACATCATTTTCAGCAGTGATCACAAGAGCGGGTGGTAATCCCTTCAATTGTTCTGATGTAGCGACTAATGGTGAGGCTGTGATTTGTTGACGTTCTTTGGGATCAGTTGTGTAGCTATCCCAGAACCAAACCATCATATTTTTTGTGAGAAAATAGCCATTGTCGCCAAATTCATTATACGAGCTATCGCTAAAATCAGCATTCGTCACCGGCCAGAGTAGTACTTGATACGCAATTTTAGGCGTGCCTTTTTCTTTGGCCATCAATGTGACGACGGCTGCCATATTTCCCCCAACGCTATTGCCTACGACTGCCAGGTGAGATCCATCTACATTAATCTCTTTTCCATGTTCTGCTACCCATTTAGTCGCAGCGTAAGCTTGATTGATGGCAACCGGATAATGCGCTTCAGGAGACGGTGTGTAATTAACAAAAACGGCAACAGCGCCTGAGTCGACCACAAGATCTCGCACTAGGCGTTCATGTGTTTGAAAGTCGCCAAGTACCCAGCCACCGCCATGAAAAAACATGAAAACGGGAAGGGCTTTTTTGACACCTTGAGGGCGTACGATAGTAAGAGAAATAGGTTTATTATCGACAGTAATGGTTTTTTGTTGAATATCAACGCCAGACAAATTCACCGTTACGCTTTTTTGAAGATTGATTAAGACCTCGCGGGCATCTTTCGGTGATAATTGTTCCATTGGTTTGCCGCCAGCGGCTTTCCCTTTATTTACAAAAGTCATTACGTCTGCGTTTACCCATGCCGTGGCACTGTGAGAGATAAGGCAAAACAAAGCTATCGAAGCAATTTGATGTGATAGTTTCATGATAGTGGTCCTTTAGAGTGACATATAAGAAACAAATAGGTTATTTTGCAACGCAATGTTATTTTTCTACTATACCTGAAAATTCAATAATCAAGCGCAAAAAAAAATTTTTATCAAGGTAAAACAATGAGTTGAATTTTAATTAGCATTTTTATCGCGAAAGTTTAATTTTGGACTATCCTTAAAGGTATATAATAAGATAAATGGATACTTGGAGCGCCTTATGTCATCTCCGCGCCAATTTGATGGTCTTACAAGAGAAATCTCTGAGCGCTTTTTCGCTCAGCTTTTGAAGAGTAGAGTCTCAGAGCAAGCAGCTAATATGCGCATGACGCTTGATCAAACAAAAGAAGCCATTCCTTTAAACCCCGGTAGAGCCCAACCTTTTACCTGGAGTCACAAAGACCTCTCTGATAATGTCAAAGATATTTTATCAATCAGTGTTGTACTGGATGATAAATTTGCTTCTCGTTATACTTCAGTCGAAACGAAACTCCGTGAATCGATTGCCGCTCTCAATAATAATAAATATAACATCGTTAATCTTGAGATGAGCCTTGCTGATCAACTGCTAACAGAGCATGTGAAACGTGAAACAACAGATGTGCAATATCATCGTGATCCCCATCCAAAAGAATCGGCCGTGCTAGCCAGCAAAATAGAAATGATCAATCTGAATGGACAAAAATCCTCGCCAGAAGAAAAAGCGCGTGCGGCAAGTGCTTTCGCCGTTCATGATGCTGAATATGGCGAGATGGCAGACGGGCTTAATGAAATAAATAGTGCCGCGTTGCTTTATCAAGCGAAAATGGAAAGTTATACGGCGTTTCAGTCAGCAATCGCAAACGACAATACGTTAAGCGAGGCCAATCGCGATGCGGCCATTGATGCAATCGAACAGTATAAAAACATGATTGCTTATGAAGCCTGGAAGACGATTGTCGCTGGTACAACCATGCTGAAAAAAATTGATGGTCAGCCTACTATTTTTACCGCGCAAAAACTGGGCGTAGACGCAATGTTAGGTAAAAAGCCTGAAGCAGGTAATGCATTAGATCGTCAAACCATGATTATGAGTATGGTCGATTCCAATTTTGCTGCATTCATAAAGCAGCTTCAACAAGATGCGGTCATGGGCCAATACCTTCCGTCCAGTTTATTACAAAATACCCCGCCAGATATTCAGGCTATTTTGTTTAATCCAAAAGGAGCAAATCTGGAATCATTAAGCGTTGATAGAACCGTTGTTGATACTGCGGGTCTTTTGTATGGTCAAAATGAACGTATGTTTCCTGAGATTCATGCAGCGTATAAAGCCGCTCTTTTCAAAAGCAGTTTTGATGTCAGAGATGAAACAGGCCAGGTCATTCGCATGGATGGGGTCACTTTGTGGAACAAAACAATGGAAGCGGCGAGAAAGGGTGATGCTGAGCTATTAGATAAATATTTGTCTGTGGGAACCAATGTGCAAATTGATATACCAGCATTTCCTCCGGGCGCTACTCCTCCGCCATCCATTGTTGCGGGTTCAACATTACAGGATATTTTTATTCATCGTATTGGTGGCGAGATTCAGTTTGCAAAAGGTCAGGGCCCTGAATTATATCAAAAGCTCGCGGACAATCTGGGTTTTGAACATCCTGATATTGCCTATAAAGTTTGGAGTGACCATGCTGTTCAACTAGAAAATTTAAGAGACCGATATAACGCAAACTCAACTGAAAAAAGGTTTGAGATATCAAAAGCGCTATTTCATATAGCCTCTCATCAGCCGGGTGTATATTTGGATGCTGATAAACGGTTACAGCATATTGAAGTCGCTATACTGGATATGGAAGACTTGGAAAAAAGGAAATCGACTTTGCAAGAGAAGGATCATAGATTAACGAGTGAGATTGAGGTGTTGGAGCGACGGATTAATGTTTTGCAGCCCGGTGAGGGTGGCGCTGATGCAGCGTCAAAAGCCAAAGACCCTACTCTAAAAAATAGCACAAACGCAATTGCAAAAGGATTATTTACGGGAGAAGATCTTCTCGCTCAGACTCGTTTGGGGCAAGTGACTACAGAATTACAAACAAAAAAGAAAGAGCACACTACAGTGAAGGAAGTATTGGATGTTGTGTCAAAAGCCATTGAAGAACGACCACAGCAATTATTGAATTTATTGCGAACACAAGCAGAACTGAGAAAAGTGATGCCAGTTCCTGCGCAAGAAAAAGATAATTCTAATGCTTACAAAGTATAACTTACTATTAATTGGGTGAGTTCTGGTAACATAGTTTCTGGCAAGCTATCATGAACTGTCTTAAAGAAAAGACAATACTGTTGGTATGGTAATCTCTGGGTTGGGTAGAATAAAACAGAATGGGCGGTTCTTAATTGTGTTAACTCCCGCAGTTTTTTTTCGAGTTCTTGCTCCAACTCTGTAAATGTCTTATAAATTGTAGTGAGTAATGCCTCATCGGATACATCGGTATTCAATTCGCAAATTCTTTTCTTTACTTCATCACTAACGAGTTTGATTGCTGAGCTATCATTCTTATATTCATGGAGAAATTCTCTCCACTCTTTAGCATCTTGTGACAGATTTTTCCATTGGATAAGTAGTGGCAAGGTAATCTGCCATTTTGTTTCGACAAGCGTCACCGCCTTGCAGCTATACGCGTCAATCGCTGTTAGGGCGACAACTTTCGCTTGATAGGCGTTATTAATGGCTTGAGAGTCGTCTACAGAGGGCTCTAGACCCAGAATTTTATAATAATTAGGCATGGATATCATTGTGTCCTTGTTATTGTTATCGCGGATTCTACTTAACAATGAGTAAAAAGTAAACAGTAAATTAATCAATGCTGGCATTAAGAGCAGTGATGTCTCTCGTTGTTGAAAGAATTTCTATTTAAATCAATTTATTAGGGGCTGTGGTAGGTGTTTCATTTCCCAAGATGATTTAGTTGGGTCTCCGTTACTGCAAGTTTTATAGATTCATGCCACTATAATGCTAGTATCGAAAAGCCAAAGTGGCTCTGACGTACTTTAGGCAATGTGGAGAGTCTAAGCGAATTTGCTAGGGAGGCAGTCGTTGAATAAAGGACGTTTAGAAGCTTTCAGTGACGGTGTGGTCGCTATTATTATTACGATCATGGTGCTCGATTTAAAAGTGCCAGAAAGCGCTGACATGTCGGCATTAAAACCCGCCTTAACCGTATTTTTCAGCTATGTCATCAGCTTTGTTTTTGTGGCTATCTATTGGAATAACCACCATCATCTTTTTCAGCCAGTAAAGCGAATCAATGGCCGCATACTCTGGGCAAATATGCATTTGCTCTTTTGGTTATCGTTAATTCCTTTTGCGACTCGCTGGATGGATGAGCATGTGAATGCCTCATTGCCTGTCGCTGTTTATGGTGTGATTCTTTTATTTTGTGCTATTGCTTATAGTATATTAACGCGTGTGCTCGTTGTGACTCAAGATCCCGATTCGATTCTCGCCAAAGCGGTTGGTAAGGACGTGAAAGGTGGGCTGTCTGTGTTGATTTATCTTTTAGCTATCCCGCTGGCATTTGTTAAGCCCTGGATTGCTTATACGCTTTTTATTTTGGTGGCTTTGATGTGGGTTATTCCTGATCGGCGTATTGAAAATCATTTAGAATAAGCAGCTTCGTTTTTTCTGTATTTTTTAATTTAATTCTATTATTGGTTTTCATCATGAAAAAAGCAAAATGGAATAGGCTTGCTCTTTATTTTGTAGTTATCAGTCAAGTATTGATAATGCAAAACTGTTTTGCCATTCAGCGTATTATCAATTTGACGGTAAGCTATAAAACAGTCTATTTCGGCGGTGTAGCAAAAACAGCTATCGCTATCAATAATCAAATTCCCGGGCCTGTTTTACATTTAACGGAAGGGGATCAGGTTACCATTAATGTCATCAATCATCTCAATGAAGAGACAGCCGTGCATTGGCACGGTATTTTGCTTCCCTGGCAAATGGATGGTGTTCTCGGTATTACGCAACACGGTATTCAGCCCGGCAAGATTTTTCATTACCAGTTTACACCGCTACAGTCGGGCACTTATTGGTATCATGCGCATGCGGGTTTGCAAGAGCAGTTGGGATTGTATGGTGCGTTAATCATTGATCCTAAAGTAAAGCCTTCTTATCATTATACGAAAGACTATCCTATTGTTTTATCGGATTGGAGTAATACACACCCCAATCAAATTTTAGCGAACCTGAAAAAAGAAGGGGATTACTACGGACCCAACTTTCCGCTTCAGCCATCACTCTTTAAATTTATTCATGATTATCGAAATGCATCTGCCGTCGATCGTGTCGCATTGAAAGATGACTATAAGATGATGCAGCAAATGCGCATGAGTATTTATGATATGAGTGATGTGGCTTACGATGCTTTTTTATTAAATGGACATCCAAAGTCGCATCCGTGGATGGGGCGCGTGAAAGTGGGTGACATCGTTCGGTTGCGGTTTATTGGAGCAGGTGCAAGTACGCTATTTCATGTCAAAATACCAGGAACAGTGATGCAAGTCGTGCAAGTTCAGGGGAATAATGTGAAACCTTATGCGGTGGATGACTTTACCATTGCACCCGGTGAAACTTACGATGTGTTAGTCAAGATTGAAAAAAACGATCCTTACGTTATTTATGCGGAATCACAAGATACAGTAGGAGCAGCCTGGGGTGCGCTTTTGCCAGATGCCCATCAACTCATTAATGAAAAGCGCGTCACGCCGTTTCCTGAACCGTTACCTGTTACCCGACAAATGATGTCAATCATGATGGGTGATATGTCGACAAAGATGGATATGTCCTCTATGAATATGGCTATGCCAACTGAGCCTTCGGTTCATGGTGATAGGTCATCATCGTTTCACACAGCTGACAATGACAAAACGTTTGGTACGAAATATCAAAATCTTGTTGCGGCGACCAAAACCAATGATCCTGATAAATCTGTTACTCAGGTAATACGAATGGAGTTATTTGGCTATATGGATCGCTATATTTGGTTTATTAATGGTGTGCCTGAGTATAACGCAAAACCCATCGCATTATTGCCAGGTAAGCGTTATCGTTTTATTTTCACTAACCCTTCTATGATGCATCATCCTATGCATATGCATGGACATTGGTTTATTTTGCGGAATGGTCATGGAAGCCATGATCCTTTGCTTCACACCATTGATATTCCTCCGGGTGCAACGGTAACAGCAGATGTGGATACAGATGCCAGTGGCCAATGGTTGTTTCATTGTCATCTTTTGTATCACATGATGTCTGGTATGGCGCGTGTCTTTCAATACACTACCTTGATTGAAATCATTCATGATCAGGCGAAGCCGCAACACGTTTTAAAAAATACTGCTCTTAATAATCGTCCCATTGTCCGAGTAGATGAACTCCGGCCTATTGATGTTGCGTTTGTTCATCATCCGATGGCGCATCAAATGGGAATATTTCTCGCGAATTTTTTAGATGTGGGTGAAGACCCTTATCATGATGCCCAAAAGCTTACATTTAAAGGGTTATATGGTCGAGACTTTAATAAACTTGAACTCTATGCCAATGATGCTGAGATGGATAAAGGTACGGTGCAAAATGCCGATCTGGATATTTTTTATTGGCATCTGCTAGATCAATTTTGGGCGGTGAAGGGTGGGGTAAATTATTTCTATCGCCCGGCTAAAACGCCTTACTGGCAGCCGGGTTTCGGGATTGAAGGCTTGATGCCTTATTTTATTGATACTAATGTACGGACTTATTTTTATAGTGGCAGTCTCAAGCTGGATGTGGAGTTATCGCGTGACTCACAAATCACGAACAACTTTTTTATCAGAACAGGTGTGCGAAGTATTTTGGCATCAAAAACGGTAACACGGGCGGACATTGGAAGCGGCTTAAATCAGATGCGTTATATCATAAGACCTTATTATCGCTTAATGCCAGGATTGAATCTGTTTGCGGAGTATGAGCATGAGCAAGATTATGGTAGGTTTAAGCAATTGGAAGCGGGTACGCATAGCACGGCAAGTCAGAATACAATGACTTTAGGGATTTCGATGGTGTTTTAAAAAAATATTTTTTTAAAAAAACGGGGCGGCAGGGTAGGCTTGCTTTTTACGCGCGGAATTGATGAACACGAAAAAAGTAAACCTACCCTGACAGGACCCCAGTCAATTTATTAACGGCGATCTAAAGGGAGGAAGCATGACTAGAAACACTATGAAATCAATTTGTTTCATATCATTTTTATTTGCGTGTTTGTTCAGTATGTCTTCATCATTTGCCCGTCAGAGTGAATCTATCACATTGACAACAGAAGAAATACGTTCCAGTGAAGATTGTGCAGAGCCTAACAAAGAATCCATTGCACTAAATTGTAAGAGCTATCATCAAACAACCAATTACACCTGTGGCCCTGCTGCTATTATGACGCTAATGAGTTATTACGGAAAGCTGAGTCCAAGAGAAATGAATCGTACGACTGAGATGCGTATCGCCGCAGAAATGGGAGCAAAAACAGGCGACGATGGCGGCACAACAGAATCACAAGTTGAAAACTGGTTGAGTGGGCACGGCTTTAGTGTTGATTCAGGCCAAAGAGTCACAACCGATTTGATCGTGGATAATTTGAAAAGAGGCACACCTACCCTGGTTGGTTTTAGTCGTCACTGGATTGTCGCAAAAGGTTTTCGTAAAGGCGCAACATCGGAGAAAGACGAAATTGTTTTTGCCGATTCCTGTTGTAATGTGACAGTGATCTCCCGTGATACAATCGATTATATGTGGCTAAATAGCCAAAGACCAGCAAACCATTGTCGCGACAATGTTGGCATTTATATCGTGGCAAAGCCTAAATAGCACCTTAGCAAAAAAGATATTGAGTTTTATCAATCTCGGTATCTTTTTTAAAATGATCCGTTTTATTCTTGCTCGTTACTTCAAATTTGTGTCCGTAAAAATTCTTGCACCCAATAAATAGATATGATAAAACTTGCAGTTCATTAATTTTATTTATTTGGAGGGTGCCGCCATAAACAAACTCGATAGTGTATTAAAGCAGGAAATCAGCTCTGATTTTCCTGATCGTTACCTCGAAGCCTCAAATCACAAAGCTTACAAGTCTGCTCCCCACTTAACACCCGTTGAAAAAAAAGATTATTTCATTGAACACCAAGGCATTAAATTCGCTGGTCGACATTTAATTATTGACCTGTGGGAAGCAAGCCATCTGGATAATCTATCTATTGTTGAAAACGCTTTGCGCGAGGTAGTTACCGCGTGCGGCGCGACCTTATTGCATATTCATTTGCATCATTTCACACCGAATGGTGGTATCAGTGGTGTTGCTGTTTTAGCGGAATCGCATATCAGTATTCACTCATGGCCTGAGCGCAGATTTGCTGCGTTAGATGTTTTTATGTGCGGCGGTTGTGAACCGAACAAGTCACTGCCCGTATTACAAAAAGCATTCAACCCAAAAAATATTTATGTGAATGAATACAAGAGAGGATCAACCTATGAACAAGCCTTGGTATAACGAAACCCTATTCGAACATTACGGTCAACGTTTTGAAATCGAAAATATTTTATTTGAAAATCAAACAGCGCATCAGCATCTGGTGATTTTTGAAAACAAACAATTTGGTCGTGTGATGGCTTTGGATGGCGTTATCCAAACCACAACGCGCGATGAATTTATTTATCATGAAATGATGGTGCATGTTCCTGTATTGGCGCATGGCTTTGCAAAGCGCGTATTAATTATCGGCGGTGGTGACGGCGGTATTTTACGTGAAGTCTTAAAGCATAATACCATCGAGCATGTCACGATGGTTGAGATTGATGCGGCAGTGGTTGAAATGAGCCAGCAGTACTTGCCCTCGATTTCAGATGGTGCTTTCGCTGATCCTCGTTTGAATTTGGTGATTGCAGACGGCATGGATTTTGTTCGAAAGTGTAAAGAAAAGTTTGATATTATTATTACCGATTCCACAGATCCCATTGGACCAGGCGAAATTTTGTTTACCGATGATTTTTACAGTCATGCTAAGCGTTGCCTAAGTGCGAATGGTATTATCAGTAGTCAAAACGGCGCTTCCTTTTTACAAGAGTGGGAGTTTGAAGGCACGCATCGTCGTTTAAGCAGTTTATATGAGGACTCTTGGTTTTATCTTGCGGGTGTCCCCACCTACATCGGTGGTTTCATGACGCTAGCATGGGCGACTGACAATAAAGCTTATCGACAATTGTCTATCGACACCATTCGTTTGCGTTACAATAATCAGCCATTTAAAACGAGATACTATAATCCTGCTATCCATGTTAGTGCATTTCATTTGCCGCAACATGTATTGGATAAATTGGAATTGGTAACAGAAGTCGCTTGATTGAATGGAATCCTTAAGCTGGCAAGGATTTTTAGCTTACGCTCCCTGATTGTCGTGGCTTGGTTAGCAGGGCTACGACAGTCAGACGAGAGCCTGATCTGCCATCTTTTTTTCATTCATTTTTGTGAAATGAATGAATCTATCCAGTAGCCATCTCATATGGATCTATCCTACAGAAAGCCGTTTTTCCGCTGTTAGACAAAAGACCAAATAAAGTTAAGCTGATCAAAAATAAATGGCGCATGTGTAAAATTCTTGCTTTTTAATCAGTAGCATGGGATTGTAAGAAGTGATCTGCGTCTTAATAAATGTATTCATTATCCATCTGCCATTACCTAGCATAGTTATGATTTTTTCGATTTTAAAAATCAGCTAGAAGGGAGTGGTAAGTAGTAGAGTTTACAACAGACAAATTTCAAAGTGGAACATTGATATGCACGGAATGCAGACTCATAGCGAACAACCCCATTTCCTTGAAGACAGAGATAACGTCCGTATTGCCGTCAGTGCACAAGAAGCATTAATAAGATTCGGCGCTCCCCATTTTATGGCGGATGTGGTGTTCTGTGATATCAGTATGCCCAATTTAAACGGCATAGAATTTTGAACCATAAAAAGGTTTAATGATGAATATTGTATTGTATGGACATTTAAATTGGTTTCAGCGTGGTCCATTGCCAGAGGGTTTTAGTGGTACTTATGATTATGCTTTAGTGGCTTTATCTTTTTTTATCGCTATTTTGGGCTCCTATGTGGCATTTGATTTTGCGGGTAATTTACAAGCTGAGCAATCAAAGCTAGCCAAAATGATATGGGTGATCAGTGGGGCTTTTATCATGGCTGCTTCCATTTGGTCCATGCATTTTGTTGGCTTGCTAGCTTTCGTCATGAGTATACCGATTCAATACGATCTCTATTGGACCATTGGATCTTTCTTCTCGGCTATTGTGGGTTCTACGATTGCTTTCTATCTATTTCAATTAAAAAAGCCATCACTATGGAATTTAGTTTTGTGTGGTATTTCCATGGGGGTAGCTCTGATTTTTATGAACTATGTGGGCATGGAGGCGATGGAAGGTACGACCATATTAGATATACGTTATGTGCCTAGCTTGTTTTTTTTATCAGTCATCATGGCTCTTTTTGCCTCTATGATCGCATTAATATCAGGTCGAAAAAGTATGCAAGGTAGTCCTGAATCCCAATTCAGGTTGAAAATATTCGGCGCCATAGCAATGGGCCTTGCTGTTTGTGCAATGCATTATGTGAGCATGGCCGCAGCTATATTCATTCCGCAGGCGTCTCCTGTCACGTCGCTGCACGTTATTGGCTCTTATGAATTAGCTTTTTTTGTGACAGCGGCAATGGGGATTATTGTTATCATTGCTTTAATTGTTTCTTCTCAAAGACATTTGCGGCTTACGCAGTTAGAGAGGGAGATTGAAATCAAATACCGAAAAGAAGTTGAGTTATCCCGTGGTTCAATGATGCAAAGGATGGCGGCTGTCGGCAGAGTGGCGGCGGGTGCTGCCCACGAAATAAATAATCCACTGAGTTATGCTTTAAGCAATCTCTGGACACTGCAAAAATACACAAATTTAATCTTCCAACTACAAGATTTATATCAGTCCATGATGATTGAGGTGGATCGTTGGGATGATGAAAAAATAAAAGACATCATTAAAAAAATCAATTTATTTTATGATGAAAAAAAAATAGACTTCATGAGAGGTGATATTTATACCTTATTACTTGAAACCAATGACGGCCTCGATAGAATTAAAGAAATTATTGCTAATCTGCGATATTTTTCTAGTACTGAAAAGGAAATTAAAACCACCATTGATATTAATGAAGTCATAGAATTGTCTCTGAAATTGGCGGCCAATAAAATCAATCCTGAGTGCACCATCAATAAAAATTTCTCTCAACTACCTCCTATTTATGCTTCAAAATCACAGTTAAGCGTGGTCTTTTCCAATTTGCTAATGAATGCGGGACAATCTATAGCAGGGAAGGGTGAGATTACGATTTCAACCTTAGCTATGCCGTCTCACATTCTGATTGAAATTGTCGATAATGGCCATGGCATTGCGCCAGAAAATTTATCCAAAATATTTACACCTTTTTTTACCACGCGACCCATAGGAATGGGAGCAGGACTCGGATTATCAACGGCATTTGCCATTATTCAACTTTATAATGGAACAATAACCGTTAATAGCGACGTAGGAAAGGGATCGGTATTTAGTGTGCTTTTGCCAATTGATACAAATGTAAATAAGTGAGTTCAGAATGAAAAAAACTCTATTATTGGTCGATGATGAAAGTCAAATTTTAATTGCGCTTAAGCGGGTTTTTATAGATGAAGGTTATGAGATTTTCACGGCAAATAATGGAAAAGAGGCGTTAAAAATATTGGAAGAATTTTCCGTTCAAGTCATTATTTCAGATCAATCGATGCCAGAGATGACGGGAACGGAGTTTTTCACACAAGTGAAAAAGAAATATCCTAATAGTATTCGCATCATATTAAGCGCTCATGTTGATTTTGAATCGGTGAAGTCTGCTATCAATGATGGAGCCATCTATAAATATTTTAATAAACCATGGGATCCAACATTATTGCGCCAAGCCGCCGAAGAAGCATTTTTGACAAATGCGGAGTTAAGGCAAAAAGAACTGAATCTGATACGTTTAATGAATTACGCTAAGTTGACGGGGATGGTGCCTAAGCATTCGCTGGTTTCCGAAAGTGAGTTGCAACTGGCGCTCGATCAAGGGCAATTTCTTGTTTACTACCAACCTATCATCGATATGAATACAGGAAAGGTGACGGTTGTCGAGGCGTTGCTTCGGTGGTTGCATCCTACTCGGGGCTTATTAATGCCGGATCAATTCATTGGATTTTGTGAGGAGGTGGGATTGATTCTTCCTCTGGGTGCCTGGATGCTGCGAACGGCTTGTCGGCAGCTTAAAATATGGCATGACATGGGTCATGCCACTCTTTCTTTGGCCGTTAATCTTTCGGTACGTCAGTTTGATCAACCTAATTTGCTAGCATTAATTGGTGATACTTTAGCGGAAACGAAAATTTCCCCATCAAATTTAGAGTTGGAGATGACAGAAACATTGGTCATGAGTCATATTGAGGCTAATCTCGTGGTATTGAATGCCTTGAGACAATTGGGCGTAAAATTATCTTTAGATGATTTTGGTACGGGTTATTCTTCCCTGAGTTATCTTAAGCAGCTGCCAATTCAAATTTTAAAAATCGATAAGTCTTTTATTAGAGATATTCCAGCTGATAAAAATAGCGCTGAAATTGTGGTTGCTATTATTGCATTGGCAAAAAACTTGAATCTCTCGATTGTTGCTGAGGGCGTTGAAAATAAAGCGCAATGGCAATTTTTAAAAGAAAAACAATGTGACTTTATTCAAGGATATCTGTTCAGCAAGGCGATTCCAGCGACCGAGTGTACAGAACTGCTTAGTTCTGAAAAAACAAATAACATTATAAAATAAAAAACGCGGCTTTATTTGGATCATCTTCCCAAATTAAAAAATCCATTCGCTTTTACTTCGCTCTGCATTAAATATTCTCCGTTAATAACGGTTTCATTCTCGCAAATGACATTCCCATCAAAGTCTCTAATGGCAACTAAGTCACCCAACGTAAATCTTATGCAATCTTTGTCGCTTGTTGATTTTGATATGTCAAATTCTAAAAAAGCATAATAGGAATTCGATTCCATGCAGGTAGAGACCATCATGGCCTCTTTAGTGATTAAATCACATCGCGGGATACCGATTGTTGAGCAGCCAGGTATGATTTGGTTGCTGGTCGTGGTTTCGCCATCAAAAAATTTGGTTAGTGAAATTCTAAGATCATTCATAACCACTTGGTGATTACCGGTAATGTTGGCTGGTGGAAAACGGTAAAACACCGTCTTGGCGGCTTGATGTTGACTTGAGCTCGAGTTACTTTCTTTTCTTTGCTGGTTTTGCAGTTGTAGGCTGTTTGTTCCTAATGCACTATGGGTTGCCTCATCAGGGGCAAGGTCGGGTTTTGTGGTCGACAACGGCGATTGTTTTACTTCATAGGACGTTTCTCTTGAAGAAACTTTGTTATTTTTCGGCATGCAGCAAAAGAAGCGACCAAATGACATCTTATGTATCCTCATTGTGTTTCACGTGTATACGCTAAAGTTATTCTAATTGTATTTTGGATAAATTTTACACTATCGGCCTGTATAAAGCACTCATTACCTTGCTGATTATGCTGTTTTATACTAAGAATCTGCCGAAAATGGGTTCTAATAGGTGATTTTTCTTTAAAAATGCTGTTATTCGCTTCCACGAGCGTCTAAGTGAATTTAAAAACTGACCAGAACCCCAGTCAATAAAGTCCTTTTCTAGCGACTAAAACGAACCTCATTAGCAACCTGATGTCAGTACAGTAATCACAGGAGGAATAGTTGAGCTAGTGGCTTCTTTATATTGCACGGCACAATTGGCGGGTATAGGGGCGTTAGTTAATTGCCATAGGGTTGTATCAGGCGGGCTAAGGGAAACACTAAATTGGTCAGAGACGCTGATCAAGGTATCGATTTCATTCGCCCCTAGGGTGTCGCCAGCATCCGGATAACCGTTCCACATTTGATAATGGCCGGGGCCAATCGTTAATAGCCAAGTCATGCCTGTTACAAAGCAGCCGGGAGTGATAGTGCATTGTGAGGCAGCGGTGGTACTACCCTCTAAAACGGAGGCCGCAAGACCTTTTACGGCGGCTATTCTTGAGTCTGTCGTCAGGTCAAAATATTTAGGAATAACAATGATAGCCAGAATGGAAATAACTGTGATTACCATCACGAGTTCAATCAATGTGAAGCCTAGCGTTTGCCAAGGGGCTGTACTTTTGATTTTTGTAGCAGGAGAAAGCCTGTCTTGAAAGGTGTCGATAAATGATTGACGCAGTTCATCGAGTGAAAATGCGCTAAGTGCGGCTAGATTTGAGATGTCTTTTTTTTTAAGCGTGCTCAAGGTGATTTTGGTTTGTTCTTCACGTGAGAAAAAGCGCAAATCATCGGAGAGCATAGCCATAACTCGATAGCAGAAAATGTTCTTTATCATACCGATAAATCAGTTTTTTAAAAATGTATTTATATCATGTTGCTAGCAAGAGGTAGTCATTAATAATTTTTTAAAAGAGTGGATAATTGGTGCTCATCTGTATTGTGCACATCCAAATTATTAGGAAATCCTAAGGCTTTTAAGGCGTTTTCGTAAGAAGATATTGCTGTAGTAATTGCTCTTCTGACTTCACTTCCTGTCTTGATGTAGGTGAGGGTGATGGTCTCGGTCGGCATGGAAGCGAGAATTTTGGGAAGTTCTCTTGCGGCAAGAAACACATCTTTTAAGAGGCTAGGTTTGAATAGGTCGGGTATTTGTAATTTACTCTCGCTAAACAACAGTAAGTCTTGAAGGTCATGTATCAAAAATTTTTCGATGATATCAACGACAGCACTCGCATACAGTTGATTGGTGGCAGCTGTGCCTGTCCATGCCAATATGGATGAGGTGACGGCGTCTGGCAAATAAGTTGAAGACGGTGGTTTTTTGCCATTTTTTTCGATGTATTCTTTTAATTGGCGATAGAGTTTGATCATGGGGCCTGGAACGAAGATTTTTAGACATTCTTCACGATTTCCATTGTAAAGGGGTGCTTTCTCCTTATTAGCGGCGTTTTGCCTAACATTGTTAAAGATACTCAACATCAGATAGCCTCTCGTGAAATATTTGTTAAGTAGTATAGCGTACTCAAGCTTAATTGAAGCTTAAGAGAAAAAGCGAAATTCCATCGTTAACCCATTTTATTAAATAAAATAAGAGAGTTCTTTAAAAACGCTTAGTAAAGCTATACATAAAACACCATAAATAAGCGGCAATAACAAGGTATTTATTGAGAAGAAGCTAAGGCTGCACACGACTAAAGTGGCTAATCCTATATCCCTGACAGCCCTCCATTTAACGCGCTCTATCAGCAAAGCCGATACCTGCGACATAAAATCATAGGAAAAAGCCTATCAGTTTATTGTCAGATGGGTAATGCCACCCAGATAAATATTTATGCATTATTGGCTATTTTCTGAGCTAAATTGAAAAATCCTTTAATTGATATATACTTAGCCGATAACTCAATATTTGGAATATTTATGCTAAGTTTACGTGCTCTAGTTGATACAAAAACAATCTGGAAGAAGTTTGAAGCTAAAATAGCGGGCGCAGCTTCGGCATTGCAGCCAAGACCTGATAAAGCGGTGGGTGATCTTGAGGAAAGTGAAGATAAAGAGTTAGAGTATTTTAATTATGCGCAGATAGAGCAAGTGGTTTCTGCTGAGCGTATTCCGGATGTGTTAAATTTTTTAAATAGTCAGCCTGTTAAGATTGCAACAAATCAGGAGCAGTTAGATCAATTAAGCCAGGCCTTAGAGACGGCTGACTATACAGAACACCCTATTTTTCGCCATCCGCATTTACCCTATTTGGCGTTAAATTTGTATATTAAGGGTGGCATCAATCGCCAGCAAATTTCGACGATATTAGAGATACAGCAAACTAAAGCCTACGGAAAATTAACGTGCCATCGTATTATCGATCCAGAAACCAAAAAATTGACTTCGGCTGCTAGATGGTATTTGTTGCCGTACTTGCGTCGAACGAATTTTTTGTTGCACCTCGATGATAATCAGGTCAATACTTTTCGCGAGCTGGTTGCAGCCGCGCCCCTATCAGAACAGGTCTTTTATACGATTCCTGTGCCTGCATTGCATGCAGGGCGATTTCGAGATTTTTTGGTATCGCATAATACGATTTGCTTGCATCGTTCAGTGGGGAATGATCAATTGGTTTTTCTGTCTTTTTCAGCGAAGAATGCGCGGTTGATTGCTCGGTGTGGTGTTGACAACATGGCGGCACATGTTGCTGTACTAGGTAAAAAGACGGTGGAGCACATGCAAATAGGGATGCAACAAGATGTGCGCTTGGCAGATGTGGATTTCCCAGGTGTGGTTAATACAGCGATTCATCATGATTTTGAGCCTGAAGAATGTGGTAATTTGAATGTGACGTCGCATGATTTGTTTCATGCTGAAGTGAATTCCATTACGCCAAGATCTTATCGTCATGCGTTGCTAAGAATGGCCGATATTGCATTAAGATTTGCGCGAGAATACGGGCTAAAAGGTTGTGCAGCGCGTTGGGATAATCTGGATCAGGATTTACGTTATTTTCTTTATTCGCATGCGTTTGATCCTGGTAAGGTGTATGGCGAAGCGGATTTTTGCCGTCATCTGGATTATGGTAGTGGCGGGGAGATATTGCGCCAAAGTTGCGCGCATTTATTTAATGCCACTAAATTGACGCGCACGACAAATACGCATAATGGATTCACCCATCTTGGTGTTTTAGTCATGATTGATATGCATAGAAATTTTGATGTCTGGTGTGAGCTGGGGATTAATCCGAACCGATTAACAGGCAGTTATAAAGAATTGTTTGAGCAAGTGAGACAAGTATTTTTTGAGATAAAAGATGATACTAGTGCTGTTCAGATTTTAAAATTTCAAGCGACAGTTAAAATGAGTGATCCTTCGGATAGACGGGCTTGTTTTGATTTAATTGATGCGAGTGATTTGGGTAAGGTTAAGCCTGGTATCAAATCAAAGCATAGAGTAGGGTTTTTGCGTTTGGAGTTTTCACCCGCTTTGAATTTGGAGTCGCTGGATAATTTGATGGCATTGGCGAAGGAGTATGCTAATGGCCTTGATGGAAAGGTATGTCAAAAGGCGTTTTTGGGGGCTATAGATGCGCTTCAAAAATTAAATGCGAGAGTGCAGGAGCAGGAGCCGCATTCTTCATTAAATTTATTTGCTCCGAGAGAGAAAGTTTCGGTCTCTCATTTGAGTGAGTCTTATCAGAAAAGTTTAGAGACCTATAAAGACAATTATAATCATACTCGTAGCTTTGCTATTTTAAGATTGCTTTATCAGAGATCGCATTTGTATACCTGTTTAAAAAAGCCGGAAGAGATTGGATTGATAAGCCAGGTGCGGCAGTATTTTTTTTGGGCAATGTGATCTTTGTCTTGTTCTTCATGAAAAAGCATCCTGTTGGAATAAAACTCAGGTAGAGTATATGTCTTATTAGGCAGCCGTTTTCAAAAAAATCAGCCGGAGGTATTTTATGTATCAATATTTCAATAGGCAAGAAGCAGGAAAGGTGTTAGCAGAGCAACTCCAGTCTTATGCAAAGAATGCTAACACCATTGTATTGGCATTGCCACGTGGCGGTGTGCCGGTTGCTTATGAAATTGCGAAGTCTCTGTCGCTGCCGTTGGATGTTTTTATTGTCCGCAAACTGGGTGTTCCAGGCTTTGAAGAGTTGGCTTTTGGCGCGATTGCGTCAAATGAAATAATGGAATTCAACAAGGATGTTTTGAATGATTGCGGTCTGTCTCAGCCCGCAATGGATGAGGTGATTAGATCGGAGCGTCAAGAATTGCAAAGACGTGAGTTAGCTTATCGTGGTAATCGACCTTTTCCAGTATTGAAAGATAAAATCATTATTTTAGTTGACGATGGTATTGCAACGGGAGCGACGATGCGCGTGGCTATTAAAGCCTTACGCCAACAGCATCCCGCTGAAATTGTGATAGCCGTTCCTGTCGCAGCCTTATCAACCTATGATGAGATGAAGCGGCTCGCGAATAAAATTTTCTGCCCACTGACTCCTGATCATTTTTATGCAGTGGGAAGTTGGTATGAACATTTTGATCAAACCAGCGATGAAGAAGTGTTTGATTTACTCCATAAAAATGCTATGCAGAAATAAGATAAAGATACTGAATGGCTTAATGACAGCTCAAATAACATGTCTGTGCCGCATTGTGCGCGGCGAGTTCTTTTACTTTTTCGGTTGTTTGAACATTCTCCTCATCGGCTTGCAGATGAGCAGAAGAAAAGAAGAGAGAGTGATTTCTTTTATCTCGAAAAATACGGAAGTCTTGTGTAATGCAATGGAGTAATTCTTCAGAAGAAGGGGTTCGGGGCGTGAGGCTAAAAGAAAATGTTTGATAAGCACTTAGCATTCCTAATACCAATACTGCTAAACCAATGGTTGGTTGGCTACTGAAATCCAATAAATCCACCTCAGCAAAATATTTCAATAAAAGATATTCATTGAGATGAGTAATGCCATGTAAAACGCTGGCCAGCAAACTATTCATATAACTCACGGAGTGAGGATGAATTTTTGTGTGTAGTTCATGGAGCATGTCGTAAAGAGCCAGCATGTCGTTATCATTGTTGTCACGCAAACAGAGCAAGCTGGCTATTTGCGAGTCTGTCATTGTTAAATCTTTATCGCCTAAATAAGCGGTGGCGTCGTTTTTGTGTTGTTTTAACTTATTTAAAATCATATTGGAAGTGTCGATTAATTTTTCTTCTTCCACTGCCAGATTAATAGAGTCAGGATGGGCAAGATAGGTTTCTTTTGCTTTGTAAAAAAAAGCAAACGCATAATAGGCAAAAGTCATGACTGCAGGTAGTTTGCCGCCCCATAGTGGCTTTAGGTTTGCTTTTACCATGCCGCCAGAAACACCATCCACCGCATAAAACAAACTCAAAGGAATGCAGGATTTGATTCGGCCATAGCAATGCGATGCATAAAAATCAATACGCGATCCCATTTTTTTTAAAGTCTCGAACATACGGTTTCTCACTTATTCAATTCAACGAAGTTGAAGTGACACAAAAAAAACGGGATGGCAGGGTAAGTAGCATTTTTCGCGCGGAGCGTAGCTCCCACGGAAAATGCTACTTACCCTGCCATATCATTTCCCTTAACTATTAAAACCATTGACTCATAGCACAGAGAACCTCGGCGTACTGCTCTCAACCCCCTACGTACCGTGGGTTGTCCCCCGTATCCACAAAAAACTCGAACCACGGTTAAATATCTGGAAAACGTGGGCAAGCCCCGGGACGGAGGGGGTTGTGAACTT
>JARLJO010000059.1 GCA_031291175.1 Gammaproteobacteria bacterium | reverse complement strand
GATCTAAGCAAAACGTATTATATACCGATCCAATAATGGCAAATCTTTTTGGCTCATCTTCATTCTCAAGATAAAAAGCATTACAACGGCCGCCTAGATTTACCTTTCTTGTTTGCACAACTGGCGCATCTTCAATCTCTGACTCATCCAAGCACTCATCGCTATTTTCATCTTCATCATCCTGATCGGAATCCTCTTGAGACACTGCAACAACATTCGGCGCAACAACGTCAACAGATGCTTGTAGTTGCTCTACCACAGGATCTAGGGCAACACCTTCGGTTGGCCGTTTTGGCATTACTGCAGCAACCTGCTTTGCCACATGAACGACATCGGACCGATTGCCTTCTGCCAGTTGACGTATTGCATCATCTAAAGCGAGCTTAATATTTCCTTTTGGCACAACAGGACTTACATCCACTTTGTGCTTTGTTGCAATTTTAAGATTTGCTAGTTTTTGACATAACTCTTGATCAACTTTTGATAAAGAGCCTGCTTGTGACGCATGACTTATACAAGACCAAGCAATCATCATCAGCAATAAATGGTAAAACATTGTTTTTTTCATATGTTCTTCTTCTACTGTTACGTTTTGCTCTTAATATGTCACACGATTTCCACTTGAATCAATTTTAAAATAACGAGAATTTTGATTAAATCCGGTAATAAATGAACCCGTCGTTTGATACGCCACATCATGATCTCCATCCAGCAACAACTGCACTGATCCATCTCGAACCTGTTTAATAGCTGCCAACTGGCGGAATGTACCAATCGAGGAGGCAGCACCTATTTGTACCAATATATTGAGATCTGATGGATGAATCTGGGCATAATTTGGCCCAAGCCTTATAGCTAAATTCAAGAATAGTTCCACCATCGTATCATCTAATGCTATAAAGTTATTTTGCAATAACAGCACCGTATCAATTGGTGCAGCTAGATCAAGACTTCTAAACCGCATATCACCATTACCATAAATTACACCTGTTTCATTGTTAAAACCAATCGCAGCATTCAATAAATTAGGCGCAAGTGCTAGCCACGTTGCTTGAGTGGATGGAAGAACTTCAGCATTTCTGGCAATATTAAGACTTGAGCTATCAGTAAAGTTAAATTGTTGAATGTTACCTTGTGCAGCTACACCTTTATTAGTATTCAATTCAAAAATACCACGTCTAATATCAAGCGCACTAAAATCACTAAATTCTATGTTAAACGTACCAAGCTGGAACGTAACAAATGCATTACTCGTATCACTAATATTACTTGTAATCGGCACATCAATTACTATTGAAGATGCAGCTTCGACCTGTACATCAATAAAATCAGTAGTTGCTGCACCAAAAATCATTTGAGATATATTATCAAGCAACAATTGACCATCTTCGCGAATAATAAATCGACCAATACCCTGCACTGTCCACGTTGTGCCATCAGCGCACACATTGGGATTAATTGAAGGGGAACACAAATGCATCGTAGCCTTATCTTGAATGACTATATTAGGCGGTGTGGTATCATCATTAATATCGACACCCTGTAAATTGAATCCGCCGACATCTTGCAATTCAACAAAACCGGTACCCTGAAATATTAATTGTGAATCAACAGGCAACACCACTTGGCCATTATTAATATTTAATGGATCGTATACTGCTTTGTTAAATATTAATCTTGGAATTTCATTTGCACCCACACATGGACTAAATTCAAATACCACGGCTTGACCTGGCAGCAAGAGCATGCGCGGATCTGCAACCGGATCGTAGAATGTATCAGTGTCTATGATAATAATACATGTTGGCGTCGTAATTCTTGAACAACAGATATCTATTTGCGATTGCAAGAATCCAGTGCTCGTTTGCAATGCGATACAACACGCATCAATTTCCGATTGAAGAAATCCGGTGCTTGTTTTTAATGCATTACAACAAGAATCTATTTCTGATTGCAGCAATCCGGTGCTTGTTCTGAGTTCCTCACAACAGCATGAAAGTTCATCAACAATCGAGACTAATTCGGTAAATGATAAACACGCATTATCATAAACAGTTATCGCTCCTGGAATACTGCCACTTGGACACAATGTTGATGGCGCAGTTGAATCACAGAAATCATTAGCAACAACTATATCTCTTCCATTTGGAGCCCAACGAACATCTTCAAGGTTTATATCACCAAATTGATAGAGACTGTCTTGCGTAAAAATGCAAGCGGCTTTATTAAATGCATAGGTAATAAATTGACTACCAAAAGTTAAATCAAAATCTTGCGTAATTGCTAAGCACTTACCATTTGGATGCCAATCAAGTGCAGGTATATCATCAGTCAATCCACTAATGCCACACAGATTGGTCAAGGTGCTTGGGCCAGTAAATCTATAGACTTGAACTAATGGATCAGCTGGATTTGGAAAAGAGGATAACCCTACGGCCAATAAATCTGAACTGAAGATGTTTTGATTCCAATTAACTGACAATACGGTATGACCACCAACAGAATCTGACGTAGCTAATGTTAATGTTGGTCCAACAGGGTTAAAGGTAAACAGTTGCAATGTCTGCGCTTGAGCAACACCAACTGCCAAGTATGTACTCGACGCATCCCAATCGAGAGCTTTAAACTGAACTTGTCCGCCAGTAGTTGCGGTAACTATTGGAGTTACTGATAGCACTCCCGCATTATCCACTGTATAAATAGCAACTTCTGCACCAGTCACTTCTCTGCCGACTGCAAGGATATCATGACTTGCATCCAACGGTGCTGGCCGCCAAGATACTGCATATACCGAATGATTAGCTTCACCATTACTTGTATTGGTGAGAGCAGAAGCTACAGGAGCTGCAGGATTGAAATCAAAAATATGAAGCTGCGTTACACATGGTGTAGCAATTTTTGCATCACCTCTACCGACTGCTAAACGATATTCAGATGGATGCCATCTCACTTCACTTATATCACGCGTACAATCGAACGAGAACGTAGCTACTAAACTCAATGATGGCGAACAACCATTATTTAACTGATATACTTGCACTGCCGGTGTTCCATCTAACAATGCACTAAAGTTACTTAATCCAATTGCCACATATTTACTATCATACGACCAATCTACCGTAGAAACATTATCACTGAAATGCAACGGATCAGGCGATAACCACGCTTTGGATGTCAAGAAACTCACATTGCAACAATCAGGACACTCAAAGCAGCTAGGAGCATCGATCTCTGATTGCAGAAACCCAGTACTGGTACGAAGTTCGGCACAACAGCTCTCGAGAATATCAAGACGAGAGAATACCGGTATAAATCTTGTTATGCACGTCATAGAGCATATGTTGTCAATTTGCGATTGTAGCAATCCGGTGCTTGTTTTGAGTGCCGCACAGCATGCATCAATTTCTGATTGCAGGAATCCAGTGCTCGTAAACAATGAACTACGAATTACATCAATTTCCGATTGTAGGAACCCAGTACTTGTTTTAAGAACCGCGCAACATCTATCAATTTCGGACTGCAGGAAACCGGTACTTGTCTTTAATGCTGCATAGCATGCATCAATTTCGGATTGGAGGAATCCGGTACTCGTAAACAATGAACTACGAATTACATCAATCTCTGACTGCAGGAACCCGGTGCTTGTCTTTAATACCGCACAACATGCATCAATTTCGGATTGTAGGAACCCAGTACTTGTCTTGAGTGCTGCACAACATGCATCAATTTCTGATTGCAGGAATCCAGTACTTGTTTTAAGAGCAGCACAACATGCATCGATTTCTGATTGCAGGAATCCGGTGCTCGTAAACAATGAACTACGAATCACATCTATTTCTGATTGTAGGAACCCAGTACTTGTCTTTAATGTCGCGCAACATGCATCTATTTCTGATTGTAAGAACCCAGTACTTGTTTTAAGTTGATTTAAAACTGCAGCATGAACATCAATTTCTGATTGCAGGAAGCCCGTGCTTGT
>JARLJO010000058.1 GCA_031291175.1 Gammaproteobacteria bacterium | reverse complement strand
ATCTACAGCCTCCAATCCAGGCAATACACTTCTTTTTGGAGCGGGAGGCAGATTTGTTCCAAAATGTGGAATCCCTATGACTTGCAATGGCGTTATAGATTTGGCAAAAATTAAAAAACAAACGGCAATTGGTTATATAATCGGCGGCATTCAAAGCACATTGGTTAATACATTCTCTCAGGCAGATTCGGCCGCATCGCCCTATATTTTCAAAGTAATACTCACTCCTACATGCTGAAAAACTTGAATTTGAACAATACAAATAAATACTTAAAACATGAGGCTTTATATGATCTCTTTCTTAATCACATTGCTTGGATCTTTAATATGTTTTACAGCAATGACTTTTGCTGGAGATATATCATCACAATCATCAGAATTCCTTCTAAGCGACAAACAACATTGTCGCACATCAATCCGACATATTGAAGGTGGCGGTATAGGTTATAACCACGGATATACAACTCTTGAAGGTTTTTTTGCCCCTGATCCAAAGTCATGGGATCTTATGCCATTTCTCGATCTACGAGGTCATGTTTTTGATGATGGGAAAGTGGCGGCTAATGCGGGCATTGGGCTAAGGAAAATTATGGGATGCAAGGCCTATGGTCTTAATGCATATTATGACTATAGAAACACCAAAAAAATAAACTATAACCAAGTAGGCTTTGGCCTTGAAGCACTAGGAAAGCGATGCGACTTTCGCATCAATGGGTATTTGCCTGTTGGGAAAAAAATCACCTCTCCTTATCATTCAAAATTTACTGGCTTTGTAGATTATAGCATGATCATCTCGCAAAAATATCAGTTTGCTACGAACGGCGGCGCTAATGCAGAGCTCGGATTTCACTTTGGAAAAACTCGACTCTTTGATTTTTATGCAGCGACAGGAGCTTATTATTTTAGTGAAAAAATCGGACCCCAAATCTGGGGCGGAAAGGGACGCTTAGTCGCCAGATTCAAAGAATATGTGACAGTTGAATTGAGCAACTCTTATGACAAGGTCTTTCATAATAGATTTCAAGGCCAACTCACCTTTACTCTGCCTTTTGGGGGATCGCACGTAAAACAAAAAGACCCTTATAATTCGTGCGATACAACTGATGTACTTTTCTCTAGAATGATCCAACCGGTAAAAAGAGAAGAAATCATTGTCAGCCACCATAGAAATAAATGCTCTGCCGCAATCGACCCCACAACTGGTAGGCCGCTTCACTTTGTGTTTGTAGACAACACCAGCCATTCTAATGGCACCTACGAAAGTCCTTTTCCTACACTTGCTTTAGCACAGGAAAACTCAGGAATTAATGATATTATTTACGTATTTCCTGGAGATGGGACAACAAAAGGAATGGACGCAGGAATTATCCTACAACATAATCAAAAATTTTGGGGATCAGGCACAAACCACTCTATACAAGCGTCTCAAGGAAACATTATTATTCCAGCTCAAAGCTCCTTTGCACCAAAGATGACTAATATTGCAGGTGATGGCATTACGTTAGCTTCTGTTAACCAAGTTAGTGGCTTTACTCTCACCAATGTCATAGGAAATGGTATTATTGGCACCACTGCTGAAAATATCGAGATTTCAGAATGCACTATTGATCGTTCCCAATTTGATCAAATACATCTTGAATACAATAGATCTTCCGGTACAGCAACTTTAAATAATCTTATCCTTACCAATGGTGCCATAAATGGTATATTTATCGACGCTGCAACGGCTTCTATGGATTGCTCAGTGAATGGCTGTACAATCCAAGACAACACTGTTTTCGCTATCGATGCCTCATGCGCTAAACAAGCTATCTTTAAATTAATGAACAACAAGTTTGAACATAACGGATCTTTGGGGGGTGGCGGAGGCACCACCTTCATCAATTTTAATGGCCCTTCTACTCTGTTAATCTCTGGTAACACCTTCAATAATAACAGGTCTGTTGACTTAGCTCCTTTGTTAATTAAGGCGGGAACAACACCTCTTTCTGCTACTATTGAAAATAATACTATTAATGAAAATGTGTGTGGGGCTATACATTTCGTGCTCAATGACACTGACTCAGCCCAATTGAACGTCAGTAACAATACAGTCACCAATAATGGGTCTGGATCTATCGCATCCTTCGGATCTGCTTTATTAATTAATCCCAATGGCAGTACCACCGGAAACTGTCGCTTAAATTTAACAGATAATACCTTCTTGGATAATAATGCCTCTTGCCTCTATTGTGCCAATGGGGCCTTCAATGACTTCCAAGTAAATGCTACAGGCAACACGCTCACTGGCAATGGAGGCGGCGGCTTTGTATTTGCCAATGGATGCAACACATTCGCACTTAATGCGACAAATAATATCATCTCAAATGGGCATGATCATGGGATTACCACAGGAGGAGGCATTACTATAGCATCAGCAGATATTACCATATCCAGGAATCAAATCACTGGCAATACAAATTTTGCCAATGGCATTGCATTAAGCCACGCAGGCTCTAATCTTAACTTTATCGCCACAAACAATAATATCAGTGAAAACGATACTTCAGGAATCATCATGTATTCTTCAGATGTAATAGAAAATGTTGTAGTGAACATCGAAAATAATACCATTAACAACAATCAAAACTTAGGATCTAATGCAGTAGGAGGTGTTGACTTGGAACAATATACCAACCTATCTGGCTCAATCGCAAATAATACATTGGCAAACAATATTGGTGCTGGCCTATTTGTTGGTTCTACTGAGCCATCTCCTTCGGTATGCTTAAACATGAACGGCAACAATAGCAATACGGGATACACGTTATCAAGTGGCACCGGTATTTTTAATCTTGCACCATGTGATGTCAATTCCATCAACACCGGGACTATTACACCAATAGGTACCATCACGGCAGTCCAATCTTGTCCTGATGCTATATCATGTCCTTAAATGTTTTCCTATGGGGACTTTCAAATCATATAAAATAAAAATGAACAACAAAAAAGCATCGTTAAATGAACGATGCTTTTTTAATATCTGAGGAAATGGCGTCACATGGTGGATGAATTCAGAAGCAAACCTGTCGCTATCGATTTCACGCTAGCTCATATCCAGACAGTATTTACGTCATTGGGATTGTTTGAAAAAAACACTCTACGGTT
>JARLJO010000057.1 GCA_031291175.1 Gammaproteobacteria bacterium | reverse complement strand
TATTTATAGGAATATGAGGCGGGGCTAAAACACCAACTTTAGAACTGTCGTTGTTGTGGTGGGAGGAGGGACAATAAGATAAGTTGTCGTTGTTGTTGTTGTTCTTCCCTCGTTGCCTTTTCGTGCTGTCCTCCCCCGTTGTTTGCGTGGAAGCTGTTTCTGACATGATATTCGAACTCCCCATATCAAATCACATAAGACTGCAAAGTTTCAGTTTCAATGGATAACTGGTTCAGAAAGTTATTAGTACCTCTTGACGTTTGAACATTGAAGCAACGCCAATGGTACCATTCGATGCGTCTCGTCAAGGCGATCATTTTTGTCTCATACATTGTTGCATTTGGACTGCTGGTTCGTGAGATAATTCAATTTTGCGGTTATCACAGAAATTCGCACCCAGCAATTTTGGAAAATTGCTGTTGCAGTTTTGGAAAATTGCTGGCGCGCCCAACCCAGAAACCTGCCTCAGTGAGCCTTCTCAGAGTTGTCCGATTGGTCTGAAAATTTACACACAGACTAAGTCGACATCGGTGGCGCCGAATATGAAGTCCGTTTTTGCTCAATGTGCAAACTGCAAACGTTATTAAAGGGCAAAGTGAGCTGGTGTTACCTCATGAAATACCAACAACCAGCAGAAACCAAGACAACATTTGTATGGTAACTTGACTACGGGCAGTCGAAATATGTGTTTGAATTTGGATGAAAGTTGGCGGATCACGAGATACCTCTATCACCTAAATTCCATCTGTTGAATTTTGAAGATTGAAGTAAAACCAATGGTACCATTCGACGCGTCTCGTCAAGGCGGTCATTTTTGTCTCACAAATTGTTGCATTTGGACTGCTGGTTCGTGAGATAGCATGTAGCCCAAAATGGTTTGGGCCATCGTCAGCGACCAAGAAATTGCACAAGTGCTTTGAAAAAATTTCGCATTTTAGTTAGCAATGATTTCGGGGTCAGGACTAGTAGTTTACTAAGTCTGGAAAGTTTGGGGACAAAACACTTGGAAATGCGTGAGAAAAGTGTCTCAGAAGTTTTGCCCTCTGTATGAGTTTGAGACCTCCGACCATATTAATACAATTATCTTGCGAACCGTATGTTCTACGCAAAATCCAAAGTGCATTGCCCATAGCGAATTGACCACGAGAAATCCGAATATGAGGTCAGAAATTGCTTCCGACCTGTTTTTAAAAAGGTAGTATCTTATGGGTAAACGCAAATAGCTGTATCATGTGAACGGTAAGTCCTCATTCAGCACATGATGGCTTGTTTGATAGCGCTTGATTTGTGCTACGGCTTGATTGCCTTGGAAGTACCTTCCAGAAGTTATTTCTGCGGATGTGTATTGTTAATTTGTTGTGTGAAAGGGCTTAAGGACAAAACAGTATAAAACAGTATAAATCCGAATGCCAGTAAACTATCAAAACGGGAAAATATATAAACTAGTGAGCGACCACATAGACAAAGTGTATGTAGGTTCAACAACACAGTCATTGGCCAAAAGGAAGGCTGAACATGTGTCAACTTACAACAGATGGGAGGCAGGGGGTAAAACCAATTACATGACTTCATTTGAGCTGATTGAATTGGGCTATTGTCAAGTCATTCTTATTGAGAATTATCCATGTAACTCAAAAGAAGAGCTTGAGTCAAGGGAGCGATATTGGATCGAGTCCTTGAATTGTGTAAATAAAGTAATTCCAACTCGTACAGTTCAGGAGTATTATCAAGAATACTATTCCAAAAATAAAGATGAAATTGCAATAAAGGCTAAACTGTATCGAGAAAAAAACAAGGATCAAATCAAAAGGATAAAACAAATCTACCGAGAAAATAACAAAGAAACTCTTAACAGTATCACAAGAACATACTATAAAGAGCACAAAGATAATATTTTAAAACAAAGAAACCAGAAAATTTACTGTCAGTGTGGTTCATTAGTCTCCAAAAGAAACATATCCACTCATAAGAATTCAGCAAAACATAACGATTTCATGAAAATGTACTACTCAGCAAAACATGATGATCCTGCCTTCTTCAGTGCCCTCAACAATTGGCATCAATCAAAAATTTATCAACTAAAACATATGTAAGTATTTCATGAGCTATCATACTGTAATTATTTCAATTTAATGAGCTAATTACATCAGTCAACGCGCAAAAGTCTTTGCTCCATTGCATTTGAAACACCTCTATGTTTTACCGCACCGTAGCCAACCTTTGAGAGCACATTCTTGATCGTTCCCTCGGGCAATGCGTTTTTGATTGCGGTCACGTACGGCTTTGACAGGCCGTGTATTTCCTTTGCCTTGTTCAAGAATGAGCCTA
>JARLJO010000056.1 GCA_031291175.1 Gammaproteobacteria bacterium | reverse complement strand
GTAGCTGCACTGATTGCGTAAGGACTACCGCTAACATTTTCACCGGCAGTACGTGCTAGCGAAGCCAAGGTTGTCGCAACATTACCAGAATCATTCACGCTCACTGTGCCATTCCAAGTTGAGATATTAGCGTTATTGATAATGCCAGCCAATGTCACGCCAATGCCTGACAAACTTGGATCATTCGCGCCATACACTTTAGTTTGATTAGCAATGGAACCAATAAGGCTCGCTTTTGTAATCGTTAAAGTTGGGCTGCCCGTAAAAGTAGGAATATTGTAGTTACCAGCAGCACCGCCCGTTAACGCATTGAATGTAGCAGCACTGATTGCGTATGGACCACCACTGACTAACTCACCAGCGGTACGAGTCAATGAAGCAAGAGACGTAGCAACATTACCGGAATCATTCACGCTGACCGTGCCATTCCAGGATGAAATGTTCGCGTTATTGATAATGCCAGTTAAGGTCACACCAATGCCAGAAAGTGTTGGGTCATTTGCACCATACACTTTAGTTTGATTAGCAATTGAGCCAGTTAAACTTGCTTTAGTAATGGTTAATGTTGGGCTACCATTAAAAGCTGGGCTATTATAATTTCCGGCTGAGGTACCAGATAAAGTGAATGTACCTGCTGTAATAGCATAAGGACTACCACTCACTATTTCACCGACTGCGCGAGTGAGCGAAGAAGGCGTTGCGCTGACAAGCGCTGTATCATTGACGCTGACATTGCCATTCCAGGTGACAATCGCTGGATTATTAATAACACCGCCTAATGTCACACCAATACCAGAAAGTGTTGGGTCATTTGCGCCGTATACTTTGGTTTGATTGGCAATTGTGCCAGTGAGGCTCGCTTTCGTAATGGTGAGGGTTGGGCTACCTGTGAAAGTAGGAATATTATAGTTACCAGCAGCGCTGCCTGCTAACGCATTGAATGTAGCCGCATTGATTGCATAAGGACTACCACTAACATTTTCACCTGCGGCACGCGTTAAGGAAGCCAATGTCGTCCCAACATTACCGGTATCGTTAATGCTAGCTGTACCACTCCACGTGGTGATACTCGCGTTATTAATAATGCCAGCTAATGTCACACCGATGCCTGACAAGCTTGGATCATTCGCACCATAAACTTTCGTTTGATTAGCAATAGAACCAGTGAGGCTAGCCTTTGTAATAGTTAACGTTGGGCTACCCGTGAAAGTAGGAACACTGTAATTACCAGCAGCGCTGCCAGTTAAGGCATTGAAAGTTGCAGCACTGATTGCGTATGGACTACCACTGACTAGCTCCCCAGCCGTACGTGTTAACGAAGCAAGAGAAACCGCCACATTCCCCGTATTGTTAATACCAACCGTACCATTCCACGTAGTAATGTTCGCATTATTAATAATGCCAGTTAACGTCACGCCGATACCAGATAAGGTAGGATCATTTGCACCATACACTTTGGTTTGATTGGCAATGGATCCTGTAAGACTGGCTTTCGTAATGGTTAACGTTGGGCTACCAGTTAAAGTCGGGATATTGTAATTACCAGCAGCGCTACCGGTTAACGCATTGAATGTAGCCGCGCTAATTGCGTAAGGACTACCACTTACTACTTCACCAACAGTACGTGTTAACGAAGCAAGAGAAGCGCCAACATTGCCTGTATCGTTAACACTAGCGGTTCCATTCCATGTAGTGATACTTGGGTTATTAATAATACCGGCCAATGTAACGCCGATACCAGAAAGTGTTGGATCATTTGCACCATACACTTTGGTTTGATTAGCAATGGAACCAGTGAGGCTTGCTTTTGTAATCGTTAAGGTTGGGCTGCCGGCAAAGGTTGGACTGTTATAATTGCCAGCCGATGTGCCGGATAAAGTGAAAGTACCCGCTGTAATAGCATAAGGACTGCCGCTAACTATTTCACCGACTGCGCGAGTGAGAGAAACAGGTGTTGCACTGACCAGTGTCGTATCATTAACGCTAACATTACCATTCCAAGTAGCAATCGCTGAATTATTAATAACGCCGCCTAATGTCACACTGATACCAGACAACGTGGGATCATTTGCACCGTAGGTTTTGGTTTGATTAGCAATTGCACCTGTCAAGCTGGCTTTCGTAATAGAGAGCGTTGGGCTGCCCGTTAACGTTGGAATATTATAGTTGCCAGCTGCCGTTCCCGTTAACGCATTGAATGTAGCCGCACTAATACCGTAAGGACTGCCACTAACATTTTCACCAGCAGTACGAGTTAATGAAGCCAAAGTTGTTGCGACAAGGCCTGTATCATTAACACTCGCCGTACCATTCCAGGTGGTGATACTTGCGTTATTAATAATGCCAGCCAATGTGACACTGATGCCGGATAAAGCAGGATCGTTTGCGCCGTAAACTTTAGTTTGATTCGCAATGGAACCAGTGAGGCTTGCCTTGGTGATAGTTAAGATTGGGCTACCCGTTAAGCCTGTGGGCGAAATGTAATTGCTTGCCGCGCTTCCAGCCAACACATTGAAAGTTGCAGCATTAATTGAATAAGGCCCACTACCAACCGTTTCTCCTGCTGTTCTTGTCAAAGACGCCAGCGTCGAACTCACATTGGATGTATCATTAATTGCAGTCACATTACCATTGATGTCAGTCACACTAGCATTGACCAAACCACCCAATGTGACGGCAATACCAGATAATGCAGGATCATTCGCACCATACACTTTTGTTTGATTTGCAATTGATGCCGTCAAAGCACTTTGCGTGATTTGAAATTTATTCGTTGTCCCATTAAATGTAATGGAGTAATTGTTGCCACTATTACCATCATTAATAGAAACCGTATTTTGAGTAAAGTTATATAAACCAACCGCTTCTCCCACTGCTCGTCCCATATTTCCACTTAAAACATCCGTGCTATATAAGGTGCCACCGGTCACGGAATAAGCCGTTTTTGCAGAAGCTGGGTCACTATTGCCATACACAACAGTTTGTCCCGCATTGGAACCGATCGTGATGGAAGCGGGAGTGATGACACCCACATTTCCACTCGCCGTCGTCGTACCCAATTGATACCCATAAACAGTGGCACTACCATTGTTTGCACTAGCAATCGTAATGCCTGAGGCAGAAACACCCAAATTACTTCCTACATTTTTAGTGGCATAAACACCGGCATTACCCGTATTTAAACTCACCGTATCACCATCAACCATGCCCGAAGCATTAAAATTACCACTGGTTAACGTTGCAACCGTTGTGCCGTTATAAACTTTACTGACAGTGCCAGTTAAAGAAGGCGTGAGGATTGGCGCAAGTGTATATAAGAATCCATTGCCAGTCCCAAGCACCGTAGAAGAACCATAAGTTGCATTGTATTGCTTAAAGTTATAAGTCAAACCACCACGGATATCATTGCTTGGGTCACCAGACCATACCAAGAAATTACCGCTGCCCGCATTCAATGCTGAACTACCTGCATTATTAGTAAAGGTTTGCGCCGCAATCACAATGGAGTTGCCAGCAACCGTTGCATTAACAGATGAATTTAAAGTGATACCGGCGTTTGAATCGTAAATGGTTACACCACCTGGCGCATTCACCCCACTCAAAGATCCAACTGTTCCAATCGCCAATGCCGTTGTATCTTTAAAATTAAAAGTATTTCCAGCCGCCGCACCTGTAATTTGAGCGGCTAATGTACCTACGCTATTGTTTTGATTTAAAGTAATGGCGCCAGCATTGGCAGAAAGCGCAAGACCTGCAGCCGTAATAGTTGTGCCACTATTTTGCGTAATTGTGTTGCCTGCCGTGGTCGTGGTAGCGATTAAATTTCCACTGACATTGGTGGTACCAAAGACCAGGCTTTTAGTATTTAAGATAGTCGCATTATTGTTGCTGCCGCTAGTTGAGAAAGTGACCGCGCCTGTCAATTGATTCGCGCTATTTGTTAAGGTAATAGCATTCGCACCCGCAGCAAAACTGGAAGTACCAGGCACGATTAAAGCACCTGATTGTGTAATAGTGCCACCGGCATTACTGCTCAAACTACCGCTGGTATCAATACTAAGATTACCAGCAACACCGGCAACAGTATGCAAAGTCAGGGCTGGCAAGACAATGCTAGCCTTATCAAAAATAACGGTTAAATTTCTAAGCCCTGTCAGCAAACCAATATTCGTTGGAAGACTGGCCGTAGTATTCAAATTACGCAAACTCAGATCACGAATATTACCAACCGTACCACCAATGGTAATAGCACCCGTCAATATGTTCGCCTGGGTACCTAATAAAATATCCGAATTCGCAGCCGTATCCGATAAAGTAATCACACCAGCACCGGCCGTTTGCGTCAACACACCGGTTTCTGATAAACCACCATTTGAAACAAGGGTTAAAGTGCCACTACCAATTGTCGATGTACCTAAAACGGTTGCTATTGTATTAGTCAAAGCAACGTTTGACGCGCCACTATTAAAAAATGAAATCGCTCCCGTCAACACATTGCCAGCCGTGGTCAGCGTAATCGCATTATTACCTGCCGTAAAACTAGAAAGCCCTGGCACAACCAAAGCGCCGTTTTGTGTAATAGCGCCTGCGGCAATCAACGTTAAATTACGCCCAATGGTGGACGCGGATAATTTCAACGCGGTGTTATCTGTCAAACTCACATCATTAGCGCCTGAATTGTTAAGTGTGACAAATCCAGTAAAGACATTGTTTGCATTTGTTAAAGTAATACTATTAGCACCCGCCGACACATTACTCGTACCAGCCACGCTAACTGCGCCCGATTGCGTAACGGCACCATTAGCATTTGCGATTAAAGAACCACTCAATGTCATATTCGGTAACACAATGCCACTGTTATCATAAATCAGCGTCAAACTACCAAAACTGACTGGCAATGCTGGCGTACCAGTGCCCACAGCACTATTCCATAATGCGATATTGCGAATATCGCCGTTAAGTGAAAAAACCGGCGTGACGCTAAAATCATTATCAAAAGAAGCTAACAGAATATCTGAATTTGCTGCAGTGACAGTGAAGGTAGGCGTACTTGCAATATTCAACACTCCTGATTGTGAAATACTACCGCCAGCCGACACACTGTAAGTCCCCGTTACGGTTGAAGTTGCCAAAATCAAAGGATTAGAAACAATCACACTCACCGCATTAGCCGCCGTCACTGCTAATGTACCAAATGCATTTCCGGCCGTGGGTAAAGTGATGTTATTGGCTGAACCGACATTAAATGTTGCAACACCATTCCCGCTATTAACCGACAATGTGCTCCCGCCTATTTGTGTGATAGAACCATTCACGGTTGCTGTTAAATTCCCACTCATCGAAGAAGCTGCAAAAATCAATGCCACATTATCATTCAGCGTGACATTATTAGCATTCGTAATGCCAATTGTCCCCATTGAATTACCGGCATTCGTTAATGAAATATTATTCGCAGCCCCTGCCGCAAAAGTCGATGTACCGCCAATGGAAAGCGCTCCACTTTGTGTAATCAAACCATTAGCGGTTGCAATTAAATTACCCGTGATCGTCAATGCGGGGAAATTTATCCCTGCGTTATCAAACTGCAAAGTCACATTACGCACCGTTGTAGGCAAGGTTGGCACAACGGCGGTTGTTGCCACATTACGCAATGCAAAATCACGTAAGTTAGTGTTATTAACAATGATCGGTGTGGTGGCAAAATTATTCGCGGAAGTATTTAATAAAATATCTGAGTTAACTGCGGTCACCCCAAAAGTCGAAGCGCCCGTCACACTTAATATGCCGGTTTGAGTGATACCAACACCAGAAGACACATTCAAAGTGCCTGGCAACGTTAAAGCAGGCAAAGCAACAGGCGCAACGTCATAAATCAATGATAAATTGGTCAACCCTGTCGGCAAGGTAGGCAATCCCAGATAATTCGTGACTCGTAAATTTAAAGTGCGAATATTGCCATTACTCGTAAAAGTCGGAATCGCGCCAAAGTTATTCGCATAACCATCTAATAAAATATCCGAATTTGGATTTGTCAGTGTAAAAGCAGCCGCGCCATTCACAGAGAGAATTCCACTTTGAGCGATCGTACCACCCGCCGTTGCCGACAATGCACCATATATATTAATAGCAGGAAGAGTAAAACCAACATTATCGTACTGCAAAGTTAAACTATTGAAACTACTCGAAGGCACGCTCAAAGAAGTGTTAGTATTGGTAGTCGCGTTTCGAATAGCAATACTGTTTATCCCACCCGAAACAGAAACCCCAGTATTAAACACATTAGCCGCCGTATTTAATGTGACATTGCCATAACTGGAAAGAATAAACGAAGCCAACCCTTGAACTGTCAGGGTACCTGTTTGTGTCATGCCACTGGTTCCGGTAGCCGTTAAAGCGCCGCCAATAGAAGAACCCGTCCCACCTAAAATCAGCGCGCCATTATCCACAATCGATACATTATTAGCGCCGGTATTATTTAAAGTCACCGCGCCCGTAAAATTATTATTTTGTGTCAACGTAATAGGATTAGCACCCACAGAAAAACTGGCAACGCCCGGCACCGTTAATGTTCCCGTTTGTGTCAATGCTCCATTCGTGATAATTGCCAAGTTTTGCCCGACGGTAGAGGTACCTAATTGCAATGCACTCGCCGTTGTTAAACTGAAGGAATTAGCCGCACCGGTATTCGTTAAAGTCGCGGTACCCGAAATGTTATTATTCGCTTGAGTAAGAGTGACGGCATTCGTTGTATTCACAATGAGATTCAACGCATTAATTGCAGTTCCAGCGGTTTGCGTGACCGCACCCGTGATATTACCGCTACCGATGGTAACCGTGCCAGATAGCGCGGTCAGATTACCTAAAACTGCTGTAGTACCATTCAGTAATGAAATCGCACTGGCTGTCGCATTTGTCGTTGTCAAAGAGCCCGCAAAATTCATAGCCCCTGCACCTGCATTCACACTAATAGTGCTAGCACCCGCGTTCACAGTGGAAGCGGCTGCTTGCGTGATACCAATGCTACTCAAGGTGACGTTTCCACTGGTAGAAATACCTTGATTTAACGTTAACAAGCCCCCTGCGCCTGAAGTGGTTAAATTAACGGTACCTGATGTATTAATTCCATTAACAGTACCCAAATCATCCGTAGCACTACCGACTGTTAATGCCGCAGCAGATGCATTTGTAATAGCCAACGCCCCCGCAATATTCGTTGCCGCTATCGTACTGAACACATTGTTAGTATTTAACGTGACGCTACTGGCGTTTCTTAATAGAAGAGTAGAAAGATCAGTGGCTAAATTAATTGCGCCGGTTTGCGTAATGGTGTTACCGGTATCAAGCGTTAACATACCGCTATGCGCAATATTGGCAACCGGTGTCCAAGCAGCAACAGTAATCGCACCACTACCGCTATTACTACCAATACGCAAATTGGTTGAGCGCACCATGCCGGCTGTCACACCTTGATTGCCTAATATCGCCGAGGTTAAAGCTAAAGCCCCCGCACCACCATTAACACCTATTGTCGTAGTCAGTGTATAAGGTTCAAAAATAACAGATTTCGCATAACCTGCTGGTGTATTAGTCCCGCCAATCAATGGAGATGTTGCACCAGACAGCGAAATAGCATCGCCAACAATATCAATGATGCCCGCCGTACCAGCCGCATTACCGGCAGAGAGCACATCACCGGAAACCAGTGTTAATCCTGCTGTTCCTGCATTGACAGTAATATTACCCGGTGCAGCTGTACCATATCCTGCATTGGCGATAGTGTTGGTGGCAAACGTCACACCGGATCCTGTCAAGGTGATACCGCTAGTCGTTCCCGTTCCAGTGGTTAAATTTTTAGTAATGCTTAATAAACCGGATGCAACTAATTTAATATTCCCACTGGTTGTCGTTAACGTATTGGCTGTTGTCAATGTGCCACCATTGCTTTCAAAATCTATGCTGCCTGTCCCTGTGCTAAAAGCAAAATTTGGTAAAGTTAAAGTCCCTGTGGAGGTAACCGTGATAGGCGCGTTCGCATTGACGCTAGCTGCAGCTAAAGTCATGCTATTCGTATTATTGACAAACGCACCTAGCACGCCGACATCAACGAGACTAAGAGTCGTAATTGTTGCAGTGGTGATAGGGTTAGCCGCCGTGCCTATCCCGCCAATTGCACTGTTTATTGGTGAACCTAAAGTGATAGTGCCTGATGTAGTTAAAACAGCCCCTATTGCACCCGCCGCTTCTGTAATGGCACCACCGCTATTATTCGTCGTACCACCACCATCTGTTCTCAACGTAATGCCTCCGCTACCAGCATTGATAGCACTGGGCACATTATTTAATATAATGTTGCCGGCAGTAGCATTACCGGCTCCATTCGTATTCACAATGATGGACACTAGCTTATTTGCCGCCGCTGTATTGATGCTGCCTGCTTGGCCAAAAGTCACATTGTTAGCACCGGCGGAAGTATTTCCTGTAATGGTGACCGTACCATTAGTCGTGGTCGTAAGCGCGCCATTGATATTAACGGCGTTGGGTGAGCCGATAACCATATTATTACCAGACGTTAAGTCATATAAAGTGATACTACCTGAAGTAAATGCGCCAGTCGTGGCGCCGATTATTAAAGAAATTGACCCTGTTGGCGAAGTCAGGCTGGAACCTGCTGCCATAATAATGTCACCGGTGCCAGTTGAACGATCAGCTGACGTCGCAGCACTATTATTAGCGGACAAGGTAATCCCGCCCGTTGTTTTTGTTGTGATAGGAGAATTAATTAAAATACTTCTACCGGCATTAAAAGTGAGGCCAACACCATTATTAACCATAATAATGCTATTGCCCGCGTCCAATATAATATCGTTATTAGCACTAAAAATGACATTGCTCGCAGAAGTGGCAATCAAAGCAGGAATGATTGCAAAAGAGGTTGTGGCGTTAGTAGCATAAGCCCATGGATTAATTAAAGTACCTTGTGTTGTCCATGCGCCATAACTACTAGGACAATTCGCCGCCGAAGCATCAATACAAATATTTTTAGGATCTAACAGTAAGTTACCGGCAGATCCGTTCGCAGCCAATGTATTCGCGTAACCGGCATAACCTAAATTACCTCCCGAAACTTCAATATTGCCGCCATTACCTGACAATGCACCACCTTGGGCATAAGCGCTGCCCAAGAACTGTGTGCCATAATCTGACCAAATAACAATGTTACCGCCGTTGCCTGTCTTTAGCGCATTAGCATAAATATTAACCAGATTTCCCACGTAGACTTGTTGCGCGTTAGGGTCTGAACCTACCCCGTGCGCATCACCACCAATGTTGATTTGTCCACCACCGGCGTCACCTGATACATCCAATACGGCGCTCTTATCCAGCGCAATATCATTACCAAGTACCTTGATTGTACCGCCAGTTTGGCCGTGTTTCTTACCCGTTGCGACCATTTTACCGGTCACCACGACATCATTTGCATCTCCTCCCATGAGGATAATAGTGCCATTTTGTTCACGGGCAGAATTCGCTTCGACAAAACCATCCATATTAATAGCATGATTAACCACCCCCTCTGCCGTATCGGCCGATAATAGAACTCTGCCGCCGTTGGCGATGATTTTGCCTGAGTTTTTTACCCCATTAGTTAATGGGTTACCATTTTGATCTGTCGCTGGCGTTGTGACCGTGGCATTTAAACCAAATTGAATCAGTTGATCCCCATAAAAATCAAGGGTGTATTCATTACCCGCCGCGAGCGCCACCGTACCCAAATGCGCTCTAATGGTGCCGCTATTTTCAACACCAGGCGCCACTAAAGCCGCAAACCCTTTATCTGCTATTGTAATTTCACCTTCATTAATAACAGCCCCATTCCAACTAGGTGATTGATTAAAATGATAATTGCCCGATAAAAAGTCTTGGTCTGTGATATTGGCAGTGGTAGCCAATAAACTGCCTACATTCACACGCGCACTGGCACCAAACAAAATGCCCGCAGGATTAATTAGCCAAACTTGACCATTGGCGGTTAATTTACCCAAAATATTGGATACGCCATTAGTCGGATTAATACGATTCAACGTGATACTACTAGCAGAAGGTTGATTAAAACGAGTCGCTTCGTTGGGAGCGATATTGAATTGTTGCCAGTTAATAATAGCTTTATCAGTAGTTTGATTAACTTGGACGATATTACTAGCAGGTGAACTGACGACGGCGGTTCCTGCTGCTACATTTGCGCCTTGGGGATTACCAAAAGAAACAGACACAGGGAATAAACACAAAAATCCAGATAAAATCAGCAACTTAGAAAGTTTGTTGATTTGGATACGGCATCCGGTCAAACTGAAATTGATTCCCTTATGGCGCTCTCTGCCCTTGCGGAGCATTCTAGGTCTTGGTTATCCTCAATTCTTTTCGATTAAACCCATTGATACTACAAAGAAACTTACATCGCTCTTACAAATTAAATGTCTCATTAATAAATATAGTCTAGATTTCATAAATTGCCACTTTAATAGACAAAATAAATTCTCCGTAACTTATTTAAAAATAATACTTTTTTCTCACTAACTTCAGGCTAAAATCAAGCGCTTAGCCCATGCTGAATCTCGTCTTAATCTTCGCCGAACGCCCCTCTCTTTCCAGCAAACAAACAGCGGCTATCATGCAATAAAATGCCATTAAGTTCGGCCAAAATTCATTAAACCCCCCAAAGCAGCCCGGGAGAAAAAATGCCTGCTTTGCGAATAAAAATGGATACAGGCTTCACAACGAGAAAAGCGGCAAGCTAAATAGTGGCTGAAATCTGGAAAAAAGCACGCGCACTAGTGGGGTTATGATCCATTTGATCTAAAACGGCGACTTTTTTGGTTAATGGCTTTGCAATGAAAAAGTTACCCGTTAAATTCGCCATAAAATTAAAACGCGCGCCAACACCAGCAGACGTTAAATCTAACCTATCAGGAATACTATTCTGCAAGGTATTAATGCTCCAGATAGCACCCGCATCATAAAACGCATAATATTGAATCGATTGCAGAAAGGCTAGACCCGGCGCCACATCAAACCGTAGCTCAACTTTGCCACTTACCCCTTTATCACCGACGATTTCGGAGGGGTCATAACCACGACCATAATCGGGACCACCCACACCAAACTGTTCGGTCGCTAATAAAGACTCAAAAGCAAACTGCCCATGCACAGCAACCAGCAAAGATAACCGTGAATTAATACCTTGCAGACGCGAAAGCGAAGGATTGATTCGCGTATAAGGCACTTGCGCCGCCACATTCGACTGATAAAAATGATTATGCGCCCCCCAAAGCGGATAGCCATGCGTCACATCCAAACTCAAAGTATTGGAACCATGCCAACTATCCACATTATCAAAAGCCGCACCCACCACCAAAGAACGGATTCGATCTTGATAAAACGGAAACCCAAAAATGGTAGCATTCACATTTTGATAGTTAAACGTGGAATGCACCGTCAGGTTCTTATTACGACTTCGAATGAGGGGATAGCTCACATCAGTGAATAATAAGAAGTTTCTACCCACAATCTTGACTGGCGTTAAGGTAAATTGTGGACGGGTTTCCGCATAATTCGTTCCAATCTGCCATTTTGCACCGGATGAACCCAAAGACTGTGTATGGGTTAACTCACTGTATTTTAACTCTAAAGGCTTAGTGGTTTCGGTAAAATGCACCGCGGTCACATCGCCCGGCGCAAAAACGGAGAAAAGACTGCCGCCAATAGACGTTTCTAGCGGGCCAATAAAACGCGTCCCAAAATTATCATACGCGAGAAATCCGGTTCCGCGCTCCCGCTTTGCCACTAACGTTAAATCGGCTCCCGCAGGCACCGTCTTTGATGGCGTCAAAACAGATTGCACCGTAATACCCGGAATATCATTGGCCAATAAAGCATACCGCTCTAATGTGTGAATTTGTAAAGGCTTGGATTGCATGATATGCCTGGCATACCCTTCCAATAACGACTTCGACCGCCCAGGATCACCCTCCACCACAATATTACTCACAAAACCTTCGATCACCTGAATCTGCACCACGCCACCCTTAATAACCTGCGGAGGCAAAATGGCACGCGACAAAATATAACCCGCATCACGATATTTCGTAGTAACAGCCTGCACCCTTCTCTGCAATTCAGTGAGCGAGATAGTGTGATTGATGGATGCCGCAAAAATGGATTGCAGCTCAGCGGATGAAAAAACCGTATTACCTTTAAAAACAATCTTGGTTAACTTTAAATGAATTTTACTTTCCACAGTAGGAGGCGGAGCGACAACAGGCAGCTTAGGTTTAGGAACCGCTTTCGGTAAGGCGTTATAAGACTGCATCAACTGGTTGCCGATACGGCCTGGATCTGAAAAATTGGTGGCGCCTTGCAATTCTTGAGCGGGTGTCACTGCTTGCACAACACCCGTTGTGCAGACTAAAACACCCACAATCTCAACTATCTTTTTACAAATTGGTCTGCGCATGCTCATATCGTCTCTTAAAATACATTAAAGATTCATGCGCAAACAAAAACCGGACAATCATTAAACCGACGCAGTGATACTAAAGAACACGCGCGGACGTCTTCCTCTTCCTATTAATTCCAAGGCACTCACTTGTCTTGTTATTGGCTGCGCAATCATCAAATTACCGCTGACATTTTTAGTGAAGAAGAAGCGTGAACCAACACCCGCTGAAGCGGCACTTTGCTTTCTCTTCTGATCCACGACATTTTTCAAATTCCAAATCACGCCGATATCATAAAAGGCATACAACTGCGCTGCTTGCAAATAACGCTTTTCAGGTGAGAGATTCATGCGTAATTCCAAGCTGCCCGCGGCGCCTCTATCGCCAATCAACTCTGCTGGATCATAACCACGACCTAAAGCTTGTTGCGCGCCACCGTAGGCAAACTGCTCCGTCGCCAACAATGGTTCTAAAGCATATTGCGCCTGCATCACAACATAAGCGGAATAACGCGACGCACCAAATTGTTGCAAGCGCGACAACTGCGTGCTCATTCTGGTGAAATGTCCACTACCACCCACACGAGACACAAAGCCCGACTCCGCACGACTTTCTGGTGTCGCACCTAAAATAGGAAGACCTTGCTCAACGTGCAAAGACGCCCCATTATTGCCGTGCCAAGAATCAGACATATCAAAATTGCCGCCGAATCTAAATGTTCGCAAATGATCGGTATAAAGTTGAACGCTTGGCTGCAAACTGGTAACCCAGCTATCCACATAATTAAAGCCCGCATCTAAAGATAAATTATGTGTACGGGAACGAATAACAGGGAAAGAGACAATCGCACTGTAAGTATCCGCTGTACCATTAATCTTTAAGGGTGCCAAAACAAACTCAGGCTGGGTCAGCGCGGTATTACCACTCACCGTCAAACGCGTGCCGTTTAATCCCAGTGGCGTACTGTGTAACAATTCCAAGAATCGCAATTCTTGTCCACGTGTTGTATTGACCACGTTAAGCTGTGTCGAGTCACCTGACCTGAAGATAGAATCGGCTTCAACACCGGCTGAGATTTGTTGAGGTCCAATATAACGCGTCCCGTAATCATCATAAGAAACATAACTACTAAACGTTTTAGTTTGCGCCACCAAATTCAAATTCGATGCACCCACATTAGTTTTGGAAGGTTCCAATACCGCCTTCACTTGCACACCAGGCACTTCATTTGCTAACAACAAATACTGTTCCATTTTTTTAAGCTGCAAGGGACGCACTTGCGAAATCTTATTACCATAACCTTGCACAATAGATCTTGCGCCAACCGGCACACCAACAACCTTCACTTGATCAATATAACCTTCGATCACTTGTATAAACACCACACCGTTGGCCACATGCTGGGGGGGCAAAACAGCGCGCGATAAGATATAGCCGTTATTACGATAGTAGTTGGTGATATCTTGGACTATCTGCTGCAACTCAGCGACAGTAATAGTGGTACCTATTTTATCTTTATAAAGAGCGGCCAATTGCGCTTCGGTATAAACATGCTCACCCTGCAAATTGATGCGCACTAATTTGAATTTAATAGAGGCAGCAGCGGGCCCTAAAGAAGCAGGCTGTTCATTTTTCTGCTTGCCCAGAGGGGGCAATGTGGCAGGGTTTGCTTCCGGCTGAGTGGCTAGAGCATTACTTTGACGTTCTGGCAACACACTACCTGGCAGGTCTGTGGGTGTAACACCGACTGATACCGCTAAAGCAGCATGACTAAAAAAAACGCCGAGACTAAGTGCTACTATGGTGGATACGCGCATGATCCCAAATTCCCTTTTCATGTATTTTTTGCTTCCCGATTAAAAACTTTTTTTGAGCATATCAAAATGTTCGCTCATTATAACGACATAACAGGTCGAGTTAAACATACAATTTCTCCAAATGACGAGTATAAGATCCATATAAAAAAATAAAAAAACAAACGCGCCAAAAGACTGTTCATAAAAAAAGTTTATCCACACTATCAGAATAAAAAAAACACCGCTCTTTTGTAATCAGCTGAATGTTCTCAAATTAATTCTTTCCCCATAAAAGTTTTTTCTGGCTTACAATAGTAGATACAGGATTAAAAGGTATTTTCTGTTTGCTGCATTCACCACCCGGTTACGCACAAGGAGAATTGAAATGATCCGATCAAAAAACAAAGCCGCACTATTTCAAACACTTTCCACACTACTCATTGCCACCACCTGCACCGCTGCCTTAGCAGAGGGCGAAATCACACATGCCAAACAACATCATTTGATTCCGCTAATGGAAAGCAACCGTCTTACCCCAGCCCATCAGGCATCCAGCATTGGAGAACTCGCCGTCATCAACAATGTTCACTGGCAAAATGCCCAAGGCAATGTGCACATCAACAATCGCCCCACCATGTTGAGCGCGCTCTATTCCGTTACCATCCCAAAAGAAGTCGCAAGCTCCCTGAAACCTAATCCAGAAATTGTGGAACGACCACCTGAATTTGTCTTGATACAAGCAGGCCTCACCACTCGCACTGTCAACAATGAACTCGTCACGGTGATTCAAGACCAAATGCCGCTACAAGCACAAGTCGCCAGCACCAAAAACCGCGCTGATTGCGCCAAAGCATCCGGCTGTGAAGCAGATGAAATTGTGCTTCAATAAAAACTGCTCTCAAACCCCTACGTACCGTAGCTTGTCCACATAAGCGCTAACCTAAGCCGCTTCCCCCTTTAAAAAAGGGGGTGGCCACTTTAAGAAAGTTCATTTCGATATCAGTGTGTTTTCGCATCTCAATAAACAATCGGTATATACTATATTATACGTCTATTGATTCAATCTAAGGGCAAACAGAATGAATAAGCGCATCCCCATTCTTCTCGGATTCATATTGATCATCCTTGCCGTTTGGCTACAAATTTCAACCATCGAATCCATTCGCTCATTCATTCTTCGTCTGGATAATGTCGCCTATGACATGCAATTACGCGCACGTATTTTCACGCACTTTGTCCCACCATCCAGCCCTATTGCCATTATCGATATTGATGACAAAAGCCTGAAAGCCGTAGGACGTTGGCCATGGCCTCGCTCGGAAATGGCAGAACTCATTAACGCGCTCACCAAAGACGGCGTCGTTGTCATCGCCACGGATATCATGTTTTCAGAAAGCCAGATCAACATTGTCGATACCATCTTACAGGAACTAAACAAAAAAAAGCTGGACACCCCAAGTGCCAATGCGCTACTGAAGCAAATACAACCCGACTTAAATGATGACAAAGAATTTGCAGATAGCTTAAAAGACAAAGACATTGTGCTCGGCATGACCTTCGTCCCCAACAACGAAACTTCCGGCGAACTGCCACCACCGTTGCTCACCTTATCCAATGAAGAAAAAAAACTCGACCTTATTCAGTGGAAAGGTTACATCGGCAACATTCCCATCATTCAATCGGCCACCCAAAGTGGCGGATTTATTAATGTATTGCCTGACCCCGATGGCATTATTCGACGTGTCCCATTAATCATGCGCTATCAAGATAACGCTTATCCATCACTAGCATTAGCCGCCGTGAAATTATTTCTATTAGGCGAAGTAAAACTGGACACGGCTGAATACAACAATTCACGCCAACTGGAATCATTAAAACTCGGCAATCACATCATTCCAACCAATGCGCAAGGCGAACTATTAATTTCCTTCGTGGGAAAAAGTTATAGCTTTCCTTTTTATTCCGCCTCAGATGTCTTAAGTAATAAAATTTCCGCAGGCGCGCTTGCCGGTAAGATTGTCTTTATTGGTACATCCGCAACCGGCCTCGGCGATTTACGTGCAACCGCCATCGAAGGCGTTTTCCCAGGAGTAGAAATTCAAGCAACTATTGCCGACAGTATTTTACAAGATCATTACTCCTATCGACCCGCCTGGACACAAGGCGCTGAAGTCATGATTACAATTCTGCTGGGCATCATTCTTGCCCTCATCTATCCTTACCTTGGCCCACGCTCACTCACTTTATTCAGCATTGCCATTCCACTGGCTTCCATTTTTTTAAATAACTGGTTTTGGGAAAAAACAGGACTCATTATTTTCGTACTCGTGCCAATATTACTAGCGATAGCGCTTGCCATCATGAACATGGTTTATGGCTATGTATTTGAAACCCGCAGACGAGAACGCTTAAAAGAAATGTTTGGCCAATACGTCCCGGAAAAACACATCGATGAAATGTTAAAAGCCACCGGCACTTATGCCCTACACGGTGAAGATCGCGAAATGACCGTCTTATTTGCCGACATTCGCAACTTCACCAGCATCTCTGAACCCATGACGGCAACCGAATTAAAAGACATGTTAAATCAATTTTTCACACCCATGACTGAAATCATTTTCAATCACAAAGGCACCATTGATAAATACATTGGTGATTTAATCATGGCCTTTTGGGGCGCCCCTTTAAAAGATAAAAGACATGCACAACATGCGATATCTTCGGCACTCGACATGCAAGAAGAAGTCGAAAAATTAAAACCGGTTTTTGCTGCACGTGGGTGGGCTGAAATTAACATCGGCATTGGCTTAAATACTGGCACGATGAGTGTCGGCGACATGGGATCCAAATTTCGTCGCAATTACACGGTGCTGGGAGACTCTGTGAATTTAGGCTCTCGGGTTGAAAGCTTAACCAAGCATTATGGTGTCAAAATCATGGTGACTGAGGCCACACAACAAGATCAAAGCAAATTTCTGTTTCGTCAGCTAGATCGCGTCAAAGTCAAAGGGAAAAAATTAGGCGTGAGTATTTATGAAGTCATTGGCCGACAAATAGACTTATCGGATGAAGTCAAAAATGAAATTGCTTTAAGCGACCGCGCTTTAAATTATTACTTTAATCAGCAATGGGATGATGCTGAGACATTATTCGCCGAATTACACACTGCACATCCAACAGTAAAATTATATAGCCTTTACCTAGAAAGAATTGAGGGCTTTAAGCAAAACTTACCACCCAGTGACTGGGATGGTGTTTTCGCTCACGCGAATAAATAGGGGGCATAAAAAAGGCTGAACCAATCGAATTAGTTCAGCCTGCTTAAAAGGGACATCGATTAACCAAACATTCTGCTATACAAATCCTTCAATAAGCCTACACAAAAACTAGAAACCGTCTTTGATGGACCTGAACCACCGGGACCCATCATCGGCGAACCCAATCCCGCAGGCGCGTCAGAGATAGGTGGCTCATTCTCAAATTCAATTGGCATTTTATCAACCGTCTGCGGCGCAGAATCGTAGCTGGAAACCACACCGTACAACTTACATTTTTTAGGGTCATTACATTTTGTTAATTCAATTTGACCCGCGCCATTGGTTGCTAAAATAGCACCGCGATCAATTTTCAGAGCGAGACCACGTTGGGACACGTAAGCTGAATATTGTGTACCGCGTACACCAATTGTCGCGACCGGCGTTTTTAATTGATAGGAATCAGGATTTTCTTTAGGGATAACACCGGTAATGGTTCTTAAACCACCTTTGATCACGCTCATGACCGACTTATCACTAGAGCCGCCGCCGGGCTGATAATGATATTGATCAATTTTAAATTCTGTCCCTTCACGCAAAGTCACCACACTCGTATCGGTAAAAGCCATCTCGCCAGTACTACCAGACCCCGTTTCAATGATGTCATGCTCAAAAATAGCAGAACGACGTTGCAAATCACGTGGAGCAGAGCCGGGTTGTGCCGCTTTGATCGCACCTTTGACCCAAATCATTTGTCCAATGGGTGTGTTAGCAGCAAACACGTGAGGGCTGTAACTTAAAACAGTCATGGTAAATAAGGCGACTAGCAAGAAAGAAAATTGTCGAACCGATATTGATAGCATCATAATAACGACTCTACTATAGTTAGCGATTAATGGAAGATGACTTTTAAAGTATAGTCGAATAAAAACATTAAGCAATGATTCTAAAGTCAGTTTTTGACCTCAGTTTGATCTATCTTGCTGATTTTGTTAGCTAAGAGAAAAGGAGTACATGATGCATATTAAAAAACTATTTTGCCTTTTGTTACTGGCAGGACCCTGGCAATTTGCACTGGCAAACGTGAACACCGCTTGTAATGGCACACAGCAAAAACCTTGCGTCGTACAAGATACCAAAAATAATACCCGCGAACTAAAAAACTGGCGTACAAGCAATATGCTGCAAAAAGCCGCCGCCAAAACCAAAAAACTCAATACCGCAGGGTTAGACAATCTCTGGATGTCGACCAGCGGCGCCGCTAGCATCAATGGTTTTACTGCCATCGTCGTTAACATCCAAAACACCACCGACAATAAAGTAAAAAAAATCATTGATGTAGATCTAAGACAAGAAAGCCACGGTTATCTCAATAACGATGCCATCTCCCTGGCAGCAGAAAACAATTGGGGGAACCTCGGTAAAACACGCAAACAAGTCTTCAATGATGAAAAAAAATGGTTAAAAGACTTAAGTAAAGACGCAACCATCACTGATGTGTTAACACCCGCTCAATTCAAAGCCAAGCAATTTCAACAAGGCACGACCCTGCAGATCAAGACGGTCAAAAATGAAAAAGAAGTGGCCGAATCACGCAAAATGCAATATTTCCGTTTAACGGTTACTGATCACATGGCGCCCACTGATGGAGATGTTGATCGTTTTGTGGAATTAGTCAGAAAAACCAAACCCGGCACTTGGTTGCATTTTCATTGCTTAGCTGGCGATGAGCGTGGCACCACTTTTATGGTCATGTATGACATGCTTCACAATGCCGACAAAGTTTCACTCGAAGATATCATCAAACGGGAAGCCGCCGTCGCCCCTTATTACAATGTATTAAAAACTGACAGCCCCGATGCAAACAAAGTCCCTCTCTATCAAAAACGGGCTTTATTCATTCGAAAATTTTACGTTTTCTCACAAGCCTATTTAAATGGATACATTGAAAAATGGTCCACTTGGTCAGACAAACACCACGATTTATAACTCACTAAACAATGGGCACCCACAAAGTGCCCACCTTCACTGCTAAAATTTCCTTGACGAAAAAATCGACCCCACTTATTGTAGGCAAGTTTGCGCACCTGCTTTATCCCATCATGGCGACAAACTGGTTTCGGAAAAAAACATGACAAACAAACAGCTCATTTTATCACTCTACCAAATAGGCTCTATTAAGCTCGGTCAATTCACTTTAAAAAGTGGCCAGACCTCTCCTGTGTATATTGATCTGCGTCAAATTATTTCCTACCCTGACATTTTGCGCTCTGTTTCCAACCTCATGTGGGAAAGTGTTCGCGCCTCACGATTTGATCTCATTTGCGGCATTCCCTACACTGCGCTGCCTATCGCCACCTGCATGTCATTACAAAACAATATTGCCATGGTCATGCGCCGCAAAGAAAAAAAAGACTACGGCACCAAACAACTCATTGAAGGCGCATTCACGGCTGGTCAAACTTGTTTGTTGGTAGAAGACGTCATCACTACGGGCAGCAGCGTCATTGAAACAGCAAAAGATTTAGAAGACGCAGGACTCATCATCCAGGATGTGGTTGTTCTCATTGATCGTGAAGCGGGTGGCAAAAAAAACCTGCAAGACAAAAAATATCTTGTCCACGCTGCCATCACGCTTTCTGACATTTATCGGGAACTTTTAAACACCGATGTCATCACCGATACCGAGCGCGAGTTATTACATCATTTACAAGAGTCGATTAAATGAAGCACGCCCGCATGCGCTACCAGGAACGCGCGACTTATTGTAAAAATCCACTAGCTAAAAACTTGTTTTTACTACTAGACGATAAAAAAACCAATCTAGCGCTTTCAGCCGATGTCACAACAGCAGATGCATTATTAAAACTCGCTGAAGAAACCGGACCTGACATTTGTGTTTTCAAAACCCACATCGACATTATTGAAGATTTTCATCCCGATCTCACACACGAGTTACAAGCAATTGCAAAAAAGCATCGTTTTTATTTATTTGAAGATCGCAAATTCGCAGACATCGGCAATACGGTAAAACATCAATACGAAGGTGGCATCTACCGCATAGCGGACTGGGCTGACATCATCAATGCACACAGCTTACCGGGCCCAGGTATTATTGCAGGCCTTGCGGAAGCAGGACTTAAAAAACAACGCGGCTTACTCATGCTAGCTGAAATGAGCTCCGAAAATAATTTGTTTAATGCCGATTACACCGAAAGAACCCTGCGCATGGCCGAAGCCCATCCCGAATTTGTGATCGGTTATATTTCACAACAAAAATTATCGAATGAACCACAATGGCTCTACATGACACCCGGCATACAATTGACAGCAGGCACCGATGCATTAGGCCAACAATACAACACACCAGAATCGGCCATACTGGAAAAAGGCACTGACATTATCATTGTGGGTCGCGGCATTGTGAAAGCCACTGACCCTAAAACAACCGCCCAAAAATATCGTGCTGCTGGATGGGAGGCTTACGAAAAGGCCCTGTCAGAATGCAGCTAATCCTGCTTAATAAATGACTGGGGTCCTGTCATGGTAGGTTTACTTTTTTCGTGCTCGCCTAAGGGCTCCGCGCGTAAAAAGCAAACCTACCCTGCCACCCCGTTTTTTTTGATTCACTTCAACTTCGTTGAAGCGAAAAG
>JARLJO010000055.1 GCA_031291175.1 Gammaproteobacteria bacterium | reverse complement strand
ACTATTAGTTACATAGGCAGTTTTGCCATCTGAGGTGATTGCAATGCCATAAGGATTTGAAAATGAACCTGAAAGAGAAGTCAACGGAGTATTGGTGGAAAGCGTGATAGGCGTAACGGTGTGATCAGTATCATTAGTCACATAGGCCATTGTGCCATCAGGAGTTATGGCAATACCCTTAGGAAGATTTCCAACCGTGATATTTGCCCCAAGCGCATTTCCTGCAATGGTGATAGGAGTGACAGTGCCCCCGCCGCTATTAACTACATAGGCAAATTGACCATTAGGTGTTATTGCAATAGCCCAAGGGTTATTAAATTTTCCACTTGTAGGGATAGTAGTTGTTACCGTATTGGTTGCAATAGTGATCACACTGACAGTGTTATCAGGTGCAGAATTAGTTACATAGGCTTTTGTGCCATCAGGAGTTATGGCAATGGAGGTAGGACTACTCCCGACAGTAATAGGACTTCCTATTATCGTATCAGTGGCAGTATTAATAACACTAACAGTGAAAAGACCGCCATTAGCAATGTTATTAACGACGTAAGCTTTTGTGCCGTCAGGGGTTATTGCAATAGCAAAAGGACCACTAAATCCGCCAATAGTTTTTGTTACAGCACCAGTTGCTATATTGATAACACTGACAGTGTCAGCGCCAGCGGGTCCTGATCCACCATTATAATTAACTACATAGGCTTTTGTGCGATCAGGAGTTATAGCAATAGCATTAGGATTATTTCCAACAGTAATAGCTGCTACGGGAGTATTGGCAGGAATAGGAAAAGATGTGATTGTAATACCACCCTCGTCGGCCACAAATACCGTTGCACCACCACCGGCGCCCGCCGTAATGGTACAATTTAAAATTTCCGAAGTGCTATTAGTAACGGTAACGCCATTACCACCATTACTAGAAAGTCCACCAGCACCCGCTTGTATAAAACAAGAATTAATAATGGTATTAGTACCACCATTAGCAATGCCATCCCGCCCAACGATGCCAATTAACGTTGAATCAGAACATACAACATAACAATTTTTAATCAGCGCTTTATCTACCGTACTGGCAATCACAATCGCCGCATGTGCAGCATCAGTTGTATTTGTGGGTGCTGCCGGTTTTATTTTACCATTTTTTATTGTTGCGTTTATTACAGTACTTATAATATCAATCGTGCCTAATAAACTATGGGTATTAAGATCAACAGTTACATCAGAGGCGCTGATAATAATCGAGCCGGTGATATTTTGACTCAAACAATAACTTGCACCTGAAGTGGTGAGCAGTATGCCGCCATTACTCACACTTGCTTGAGAAAGCACAATCGGAACGCATGCGCCAAGTGCCGCAATTGTAGTGAATGTATTATTAAAATCGGTGGTGACAAGTGAGGAAACCCCTGCAATAGCGGTCATGGTAAAATTAAAATCACGTGTTATAAGGGTTGAAAGTGCCGCTATTGCGGTGAATGTAGCGTTGAAATCAGTATTGATCACCGTAAAGGTGCCCAATAAAGCATCAACTTCCGTGCCAATTAAAGCACACACACTCCGCATATCTTGCCCAGGCTGGGGAAGCGTTGCCCAGGCGCTGCTCATCGATAAAAAAATAAGCATACACCATGCGTGTGCAATTCTTGATAGCGTACTGCTGTGTAGATATTTCATTTTTATAACTCTCTTTACTGCAATGAAATATTATCCCAATTTGACACACCAAAAAATGTTCCATCCGTGTTGACTAACCATTGGTTATACGGAGCTGTACCAGGTCCGGAAGGCACAGTGATCGTCGATGGAGAACCTGCAAAACAATAATTGCTGTCAGCACTTGCCGTAGGATTGCCCGCAGGATTGATGCCATTTCCTTCGGCTGCGTTTGCAGTATAACGATACGAACTCCCGACTTTATCATTAAATCCACATCCGAGATTAAGTGATGCCACACAAGCTTTGACAAGTCCCTTGCCTCCGGAACTATTTAAATCAAATCCATGAACTGTATTATAATTGGCAACACATTCGAGTAGGTTTACCGTACCTGTGGTGAGCATAGAAAAACCACTGCCACCACAATTGGTTGCTATACAATTTTGAATGATATTAAGATTAGTAGAAGCAGCAACTGCTATTCCTGCACCGCCAGTCACCGTACCAGTACCGCCTGTTACAATATTATCAATTATTTTACCGTTACTACCCTGATGAGAAATCGCATTACCACCAACGCTTCCAGCGCCACCAATAATGGTGCAATCAAAAATTTCTACCGCATTATTGGTCACCACGATACCGCTACCACCATTACTACCAGACGCCCCTGCACCAGCTTGCACAAAGCATTCTTGGATAATCGTATTGGTGCCACCATTGGCTATACCATTTCGCCCTATAATGCCAGCAGTTGCAGTATCAGTACAAAGAACATAACAATTTGTAATAAGCGTTTTGGTCACCGTACTTGCAATCACCACTGCTGCATGAGCAGCATCGACTGAGCCCACGGGAGCTGCTGGTTTTACATTACCATTTTTTATGGTGACATTTGTTGCAGTACCTAAAATATCAATGGTACCAATTAAACTATGCGTATTAAGATCAACGGTGACATCAGCCGCACTGATAATAATCGATCCAGTAATATTTTGACTCAAACAATAACTTGCACCGGTCGTGGTGAGTAGCATGCCACCATTACTCACACTTGTTTGGGAAAGCGCAATAGGCGCACATGGATTACTAGTTGTAACAGTGCTTATAATACTGGTACAACATGCAGCGAGTGCAGTCATGGTATTATTAAAATCAATAGTGATCAGCGAAGATACACCCGCTATGGCGGTCATCGTATTGTTAAAATCTGCAGTAATGAGAGCAGAAATTGCAGCAAGCGCTGTGTATGTTCCGGAAAAATTAGCTGCAGGAATAGCGGCTATTGCGGTGAACGTGCCATTAAAATCTGTAGTAACTAATGTTCGCAATGAATCAACTTTGCTATTTAATGTTAAGCAGCACGCATCAAGATCACTTTGTAATCCTGCAATTGCCGTATAGGTTCCGTTAAAATCAACTGTTACCGTTCCGGTAGAACTTCCTGAACATTTTATGTTGGCAAGCACGGTGAAGGTACCCGCAAAATCAGCAATTACAGTGCTCGAAAGTGCATCAACTTTACTATTTAATGTTAAGCAACATGCATCAAGATCACTTTGTAATCCTGCGATTGCCGTATATGTTCCGCTAAAATCACATGATGCTGTGCCAGTAGAACTTCCTGAACATTTTATGTTGGCAAGCACCGTGAAGGTGCCAGCAAAATCGGCTATTACGGTGCTTGCAAGTGCATCAACTTTACTATTTAATGTCACACAACATGCATCAAGATCAGTTTGCAAGGCTGCAATTGCGGTAAAGGTAGCATTAAATTCCTCAATCACTGTAGCTGAAAGCGCATCCAGCTGGCTGATAACAATATCTACTTCTGAAGAAACTCCCGTTAATATTACTTCAAGTGCCGCTAACGTTGTCGTTATGTTTACTGCAACTGCTTCTAGCTGTGTTAATGTAGATAGCAATTCATTACTCACCACCACAAGAGTGGTAAAGGTGTTGACGATTTGATCTAAACTACTAGCGCTTAATTCATTAAGCGCCAACTCAATAAAATTAACTGATGAGCTTATTGAAGCAAGAGCAGTAAACGTACCATCAAAATCAGTAATTACGGTGCTTGAAAGTGCATCAACTTTACTATTCAATGTTAAGCAACATGTATCAAGATCACTTTGTAATCCTGCGATTGCCGTATATGTTCCGCTAAAATCACATGATGCTGTGCCGGTAGAACTTCCTGAACATTTTATGTTGGCAAGCACGGTGAAGGTGCCAGAAAAATCTGCCATTACGGTGCTTGAAAGCGCATCAACTTT
>JARLJO010000054.1 GCA_031291175.1 Gammaproteobacteria bacterium | reverse complement strand
CAAATAATATTTACGCACTCTGACGTGCACGACCTTTTTGGAGGCGAGAATGTGGGGATCAGTAACAATATGTACCAGAATACTGCTTGTAACAAAATGTTACACGAGGCGAAAACCTCTGGTAACAATTCGTTACAGAAATTATGTTAGCAAAATCAGCCTGTACAGAATATGTGCAACGTTTTTTGCTAACAAAAGTGGCTTGTACATTAAACTGTACACGTCTGATTCCTTACAGTGCATTCTGACGAAAGATGTAAGTGTTTGAGGACCATATCCTTTTAGTGCATATGTTTGTTTTGTCCCAGCGCGTACCTCTAGATAATCCGAAACAATTTGGTTTTAAGAGCTTCCACCTTGGGGAATCCCTCATGGAATTCACATCAAGTTTGCGAGAAGTGTAGATTTGTTGAACGCAATCTCAAAAGCCACAAAACGTGTAGAATCAGGTGGATAGTACGTGTTCAACAGCCAACAATCAGTTCTTCCGGTGGCCTAAATTGCAGCATACGTTCGATTCGGAGGAACGCATGTGAAAGATGCCAAAGATTTCAGAAGAGCGGCTAGTAGCCGCTAGTAGTTGCTACTTTATGGAAACCGAACCAAGCGTCAAAGTCATTCCGCTGCGAGCGTGGAGCATCTTCTGCAACCTCTATTATTCTCAATGAAATTTCACGGAAAATCTTTCATGTTTTTACTCTTCACCGTTCAATCCCCACATGCAGCAACGCACGCCTGCATCAGCAGCTGTGGGCTGCCTCCAGCTGTGCACTGCCAGCGGCGCTCGCGAAGGTTGTCGATCAGCTGGAGGAGTCACTGTGATTCGGAACCAGCTACTAGCCACTTTTGAAAGCGGCGACCAGTAGCTGCTACTAGCTGCTACGTATACTAGCTGCTACTTTGTCAAGTCCTGGCCGGGCAAAACCATGACAATTTGTCAACACTCGCCAGGGATGACAACTTTTGAGCTTTTGCATAGCATTTCGGGCCAAGCTCTCGATGGAAATTGCATGCCGATATGCACATTTGCTGCGGTGCATATGACAGCCTGGATACACCAGAATGACAATATCCAATGTTTTCTTCAGTTCAAAAATCATAGTGTTAGAGGTGTTTGAACTTTAATTTTCGGCATGGCTTGAATGTTGTAACCATGCCGAAAATTATTATAGAGCCTGGCTCAAGGGCATGAGCAAGCGACGATAGGGTTTATTTATTGACAACTTCTCAAAATTTATCATACATCATCTGATTCAACAATTTTTTGACTCTTTATTTCATTGACAATTTGTGAATGGATAATCAATTGACAAATTGCCATGCAAACGCGCCTGTTGTTTAAAAGTTGACAATTTGTCACCAACAATGACAAATTGTCAACAAGTATTGACAATATTTAGAGTTTGAGGGTGCCTCTATTACAGTGGATAATGTCTTCTGACGCATGTAACGAACTGAAAACGACAGCCAAATAACGTTTAATAAGCGACCATTCAATACATCTTGCACAAGTTCAAAATTCATAGTGTTATAGGTGTTTGAAGTTTTCGGCAGCCCGGAAATTGTCACCAACGGCCCATCTGTAAATATGTTTTACATTTTCAGACACATTTGAGTAAATGTAGCAGAGGAATAAGATAATATGGCATAGGCGGCGGGATTTATAGGTCCAGATCTCGGTCAAACAGTCTCTTGGGTTTCTAACCTTTGGTTGACAAATTGTCAACAATTTTTGCATAAGAAAACCGTCTCATGACAATAAATGCATGCAAATTGTCAATGGACTGATTCCTTACAATTTCTCTGAAACAAATTAGCCGTTTAACAGAAGCAGCGATCTACCCATGCAGATCTAGAGCGCAGCTGCAGACGATGTTTCGAACTCTTCAGCTTGCATGCGCCGATTACAGAGACATAGACATGGACAGATACCGATACTGGGGTGACGACATAGACAAAGACATGGACATGGACAGGTACGACCGAGACATGGACATCGACATGTACATGGACATTGATATTGGCGTCGACGCCGACCGAGTCGCCCCCTGCTGACTCGACGACGCCGACACCGAAGGAGGATCACACACCGACGTGAGTATCGCACCGAGCGATTCCTCACGCCGGACGTATGCATGGCGATGACACCGCCGATACCGACGACGTCGACATCGCCATGGGCATGTACCGGACGAAGGTTGTCGGATCGACGCCAGACCTTCGACGGTCGCACCGATGACGCCCATCCGACACCGAATCACCACGACACCGATCGGATTATCGTCGCCATGCAGATGGAACTGCCAGGAACGGAGCCAGCCAGAGGCGGACCAGCGACAACAGAAGTGGAGAGGGTGGGAAGGCACACGCGGATGACTCCAAGCGGGAGGCCGAGGATTGGAAAGTTGAACTGCCCCTGCTCCATTCATTTTAACGCGTGCTTCTCAAAAGCCGATTTTGAAGGGGGGAACCGTTAGGTTTCCACCTTCTCTTTGCGCAGAAATTTGTCCGACAATAACGCACCACTTCGAAAGATGGAAAATGTTAACCTCTATACACAGTACGATATGTCTAACTTAGATAGTGTGCATACTCGTGTGCTCACGCTTTTCATCGACCGAAGTTTGACTGCGCGTTTGGGCCGTCTAAGACTCCCGCGACAAAACCGCGAAAGCGAGCGCCAGCGAGCTTGAAGCGGTGGTCGTCGCGCCTCACAGCT
>JARLJO010000053.1 GCA_031291175.1 Gammaproteobacteria bacterium | reverse complement strand
TGATTGATGAACACCAACTTCCTTAGCAATATCTTCTTGCTTATAACCTGCTTTCCAAAACGCTAAAATTTGACAACGTTTCATGTAATTAAGATGCTTAAATCCCATTAAATTCACTCCATTCTATTGGCAAGCGCATACTACCATCTCATTGTCTAATTAAAAGACAATTTATGCGTTTATTAGTGGAATGGAACGATGGTTTCAACCCATAGCTTAAGTGAAAACAAATATCGTGCAGCCTGATTCAGAATTATGACTTTGGAAAGCCCATTTAACAGGCTTTAAGACTCAGTGGGCAACATATTTTTATGTTGCCCCTGCAAAACCTAACCACCAACAAAGACGCTACGCACTGCGCTGCCATCGGGCTGCGCGGTAGGTATCCAGGATGTCCCATGATCTTTTGAAACCTCAACATTCCCATCAGCAGTCCCCGTATACAAGGTAGCACCACTGACAAAGACGCTAAACACTATACTACCACTAGCAGGCTGCATGGTCGGCACCCAGGACGCACCGCCATTAGTTGAGACCTCGACATTGCCATTTTCAGTCCCCGCATACCAGGTTCCACCACTGACAAAGACGCTATACACTCGGCTACCATCGGGCGACACCGTAAGCGCCCAAGAAGCACCGCCATCTGTGGAGACTTCAACATTGCCATTATCAGTCCCCACATATAAGGTTGCACCATTAACAAAGACGCTAAGCACTGCGCTACCATCAGGCTGAGCTGTAGGCGTCCAGGACGCCCCACCATCTGTTGAAACCTCGACATTTCCAGAAGCAGTCCCCGCATACAAAGTCGTACCGCTGACAAAGACGCTAAGCACCGAACTACCATCGGGCTGCGTAGTGGACGTCCAGGACATACCGCCATCCGTTGAGACCTCAACATTGCCATTATTAGTCCCCGCATACAATGTGGTTCCACTGACAAAAACGCTAAGCACTGGGCTACCGTCAGGCTGTTGAACAGTAGGTACCCAAGACACTCCTCCATTTGTTGAGATCGGAACGTTGCCATTTTCAGTCCCCGTATAGATACGAGGAAAAACAGGCGTAACAGCATTAGATGGCGCGGAAGAAGCGCTAGCACCAATGGCATTTATCGCGACCACGGTAAACGTATAAGAAATACCATTGGTGAGCCCTGTAAAAATACAACTGGTGTTTGTCGTGTTTTTACAAGCACTGGGCGTGGTCACAGCTGGCGTTGAAGTGACTGTGTACCCTGTAATTGATGATCCGCCATTGTTGACTGGAGCGATCCAATTTATGGTTGCTTGCGCATTACCTGGCGTTGCTGTTCCTATATTCGGCGCACCAGGCACTGCAGCTGCAGCTATCGATTGGATTAAAATAGTTGCTGAAGAATTATTACTAGCTGAAAACAGACAATATCCATTGCCCGATGGCACACAAGTGAGCCCAAGATTGCCTATCGTGTAACCCGGCGTATTAATTTTAATACCAGCAGTTGGATAAACATGATTAGGTACTGTCGTAATTACCTTTAGGTTTAAAGCCGAGACCGTATAATTTTGACAGGTCAGCGGTCCTTTTCCATTTAAACATAAGGTAATGTTAACATTGGCCGGTGTTCCCGAAGCCGACACATTAAACAGTAAACCGTTCCCTGCAAATGCCTGCCCCATCAACAATGTTGCTAAGGCCAATGTAGCTACCATCCGTTTTATCATATAAACATTCCTTTATTAAAACGCTGGTGTCAAATAACCCCAACCAACATAGACTTGAGGTTTCGAGAATGCAAAGTTCCCAAAAAAAATCTCAACTAATACCCCTCACCTACCAACTCCACTTTATATTCATCAATCGTCTCAGCCACCCCTTTAATTTTATGAAAACTAGCAATATGAAATAACGCATCCCCTTCACTCACCAATGGCTTCAATGCTTGACCAATCACGACTCCTTCAAACGGCGCTTCCACTTTCACCGATTTATTAATCAGAAAAGGATCATGAATTGACGCCAGCAGCTCACCTTTCTTGACATGTCTTGCAATCAAACCCGCCTCAGGCTGCACAAAACCGCTGACACTAGCCCGCAACCACCGACTCGTGCGCGCAACAAGCGGTTTATATTTTTTAAGCGGCTTGGCACTACGATGTGGCAACATTTTCAAATGCGAGAATACATTTAAAATGCCATTGACCCCAGCCCGAATGCAAAGCTCATTAAACCGCAAAGCTTCGCCCCCTTCATACACCAGAAAAGGAATACCAAGCTCATGCGCCACTTGACGCAACGACCCCTCTCTCAACTTGGAATCGAGAATCACGGGCGCATCAAAAACATGCGCTAATTCTTTTGTTCCCGAGGTCGCAAGATGCACACGCAATTGCGGCACATTCATATGACCAAGCCCTCCCGTATGCAAATCAATACCATAATCGCAAAGTGAGAAAACATTGCAAATTCCATGCGCCAGACGATTCGCAAGCGTGCCGGTCTTGGCCCCTGGGAACATGCGATTCAAATCCCGCCTGTCCGGCAGATAGCGCGACCCCATAATCAATCCATACACATTCGCAACCGGTAATGTAATAATAGTGCCATGCAATTTTGATACTCGAATGTGGTGATGAACACGCCGCAGAATTTCAATGCTATTTAATTCATCGCCATGAATCGTCCCAATTATAAAAACCTTCGGCCCTGCATATTTGCCATGAAAAACATGCACAGGGATTGTCATTTTAATTTGAGTGTTAAGATTAGGCGCGGGAAATGAAATCAATTGATGCGTGCCCGGCTCAATCATCAACTCAGCCAGTGAAAAAGGTTTATTAGTCATGATTAGCCATTCCTCTCTTTTCCAGATTGCAGGTCAAAAACTTTATGATAAACCGTATTCAAACTTGTTAAAGGATATTGCGGAAAGAGATTTTTCTGATCAGGTAATTTCACATCCATGAGAAATTCCTTTAATGTTTTGATTTACATTATTGGCTATTATTTTACCTGGGTCAATCGTAAAGGTATCAGAGGCTGTTTCTTCAAGCATGCAGGAATGAAAATTATATTCGAGAAGATATGTTATATGTGCCATCTAAATAAATGCCGACTGCTTCAAACCAAACGGAGAGCTATCCCGCGATTCAAAATACACCATTACTGACTTAAAATAGTTTTTTTTCTTCAAAATAGATTAATATAGCAAAAAGTTTTAGGCGATCGGCATAATTAATAAAGCAACAACACTTGCAATAATCCTTCTATTTAGTACACAAGATAATATAAAGAAACTTGATTCTTTTAAGATGCCCATCAAGCAATTTTCTTTAATTAGCACTCAGACATTAAATACTATGCCATACGAGGAATTTGAAATGGTTGCAGATATACCAATGAGTCAAACGACACCAAGCCACATTCAAGCTGAGTGGAGGTTAATACATGACGAAAATTTAACCCTCATTAAGCGAAGAGTTTTCATTGATCGATTGTCGTTATCCAATGATCCAAATGTGATTCAGAATTTTATAAAAATGTACTCTGAAACAAAGATTCCCGAAATAAAACATAAGCTAATTCAAGGCACAATGATTTATTATCAGCATCATAGAAATGAAATCAAAGTGAATGGCGATGAAATTGCCTTAAAGAATTTTTATTCCAAATTACTTTATTCTTCATTAACAAGCCATGAAGCAAGCGTAGTAGTTCGAAGTTTTGCAGATCTTCAATCGCCCGAGGATGTTTTATCAAATCATAAACAAATTGATAAACAACTAATCGGCATCGAATTAAGCTCACTCGTAGGTTTAAAATTAGAAATAGCAATGAAATCACCAGCGCTAGAAAAAATCTATATTCCTTCCGTAATTAGTCTGCTGAAAGACAATAAAAATGGATCCGATCTGGATTCAATGTTTTTTATTATTATGAAAAGTGCATTTAAACATCTCAAAGATCCAAGTTTTCGCGCAGAAGTCGAATCCTATCTTGATTATATTGCACCTAAATATTCTACCGACATAACCTGGAAATCAGATGACCCACATTTTATGTTTGCGAAAAAATATTTTTATGAACTTAAAAAAATATCCAAAAGTAAATAAAAACCCTATTGGAGTCTATGTTATATATGCCATCTAATATAAACATCAATCTGCTTTCAGCAAAGCGGCCAGCCCTGCCACCCCGTTTTTTTGATTCACTTCCCTTCGTGAAAGCGAAAAAACATTTACAAAAAATATTTTACATTAACTCATTGCAAAAAGATCAGTAGCGCGGACTAAGACCCCCACGCTTTTTGTGGGGGTTGTGTCCGCGAACCCCTGCCAAATCACACACATTCACTCGCCCCATACGAATCAAAAAATCCCCGCCATAATCATTAAAGCTCACAGCTATCACATTTTTTTCGCACAGCTATAAAGCTGTGCGTGTTGGGTTAAGCGTTTTTCGCGAAACCCAACAAGCGCTTATACAGACAACCGCCGAACGAAAAAGATACGACTTTTATCTTAATCTTAGTAATTTTATCTCTTCTAAAACAGGATTTACCTGCGATCTAATTGCTTTTGACACCAGACAAAGTGCTCGCAAATCTTTTATGGTATATAAACCCGTTTTCAAGGTCAGCTGAAAATCTAAAACTTTTTGAGTTCGCTTTTCAAAATTAATGCCGCTCTTTTTCATGGTCTCTAAACTAGATTCTGTCAGTATTGATAACATGTCATTAGTGAATTGCTCACTATCATCAACTCTCATTTGAATTAGTTTAATGCCTTCAGCCCTACGCATCAGATAAGAAAGGTAATTGATTAATTCACCACCATTTTGCATATCTCTGCATTGAAAGGATAGCAAATCTTTCACCTGTATCTTCTCTCGCAAATTTTTATTATTTATCAATACTGGCATAAGATTGAATATCATTAGTTGTAGAGGCGAATTATTTCTATGTTTATTACATTGGCTAATTGTATATAACGTTGACGGTTGTAGCATTTCTACAGTCTGTGGTAAAAACACATTGGCATTTTTTGTTGCAATGGCCAGAATACACAAATTAAAAAATGCGGATATGCCTAATTTATTTTTATTTTGAGAAATGCAATTAAGTGCTTCTATTGACACCTCATTCCAAAGCAAAGGGTTATTTAAAATAAAATTTGCGCCGGGTGTAAGCTCTAATAAAAAAGCCAAAAACGAGGTATTTTGAGAAGCAATATTAAGAATTCGTGGAGTGGATTGAATTAAAGCAAATAGAGGAGCATCAAAAATAATTGCCAGAGATCCCACTCCTCTATTCTCAAGTAAAAGTTCCATAACATACTTGCTAATTGAATCGATGAGTACTTTGTTAAATATAGATAAGTATTGATCTCTAAGTTCGGCAGAATAGCCTGGTAGATGATCATTCATTTTGAGAAATGCAACATATAAATATAGCGCTATCACAACTACAGGACGATCAAAAAAATCTTTTGGAATGTCAAACCTGGTAATCAATTCAGATCGTAAAGCAGCATTATTTCTGACGAGTTTAATTAAGAACTCCCACCCAAGAATGCCTTTAGACAATATAGTGCTTAAAGGACTGGTGCCATATAAATTACTGCGACGATCATCACAAATTCTAAGCAAACTATCTAAAGTTATTTTAAGCTGAAGGTTTTTTGCTGAATTCAATAATTCAAATGTATTCTCATATTTAACTAATAAATGCAGTAGAGTTGCACCTTTAGTTGGATTCTCCCATTCCACAATAGCCATCAAAGTTTCAACTGAAATTTTATCTCTTAAATCAGCATAGCGCCTTAAAAGCACCAGACCTCTTGGATCTGTCAGCAACCGAACAGCTGGTGATTTATAATCATATATTGCATTACTGGATACTCTATTTAGACCTTCTTCAGTAATCTCAGCCCTGATATCTGACTCATGCAGTAACTCTCTCATGTCAAAAGTATCTTCAGCAAATGATACCGTCATAAGCAAAAGAGGTGAGACATCTAAAAATGCAGGATTAGTTAATGGATTGTTGTCGCCAGAACTATTATTAATCGCTTTTCCCACATTCTTTTGTAAAAATTTATCCTTATAAAGCATTGCACGCAATGAAGCACGAAAACACATAAGTAACAATGGCGAATTGTTACGATAAGGGCCGACTGTGGGTGTGTAATTCAGAGAAAATCGATTTAACTTTTTTCTAAATTCAATATCCTCTATAATCCACCCCGTACCTACGCTAGAGAACATCATCACAAACAAAGGGGTAATCCCTGGATTTTTATAACTTCCTACGGACCCTAATAGGTCTGGCTCAAGTAAATCACGAAGACGCTTATCTGCAAAACTGGGTTCTTCTAGCTTTGGATCCAAACATTCTAGAGATAGCCAGTAGGCCATTGATTCGCCTTCCGTTTCATCGCGTTCTGAGACCATGTTCAATGTTTCTTTTGTCAGAGCGGATTTTAAATGTTTTGTCTCGCGAAATAACTTTCTACCCACAGGGGTTCTTGATAAATAGAAGGCGGGCGGCATATCGCCTTTGTCTATGACTTCATTAAATTGTAGCGGAGCACGCACAAAGGCTTGACATATAGGTGTTAATTGCGCTTCATTATCTTGTTTCAACGCCTTAGAGAACTGTTGTTGAGAAAAATATTGATTTTGCGCGACTGGAACTAAGATCTTAGATAACAAGCCGACAAGCTTATCAAACAATGGAATTCTATATAATGTTGCTTGCTTTATTTGACCTCTACAGCAAGAACAAGTGGTTTCATTTTCTAACCACCTTAAAACTGATTCGGATTCGTATGGATGAGCGCATTCTTTTGAAAATACCGGCTGTAAAAAAATCATTCCTGATATGGTGCAGGTGAGATCAGAAGAAATGGCATCAATGCTCTTTTGCGATAAAGCCTGAAATGTTTTTTGTAGATTAATTTCTTTTTGACCGCTACGAAGCAGCACTGACTTTGTTAACTCGAGCTGATCCAGCAAGCTGGATACCGCCGGAATTTTTTTATACCCATCACATTTTACGTCACAAAGAGGACACTCCTTAGGATGAGCATCCAGCCACTCTTGTAATTCACCCTGATTAAAGACTCCTCCACAACATTGGGTCACGACAGGCTCATCAAAAATTTCTTTGCTTAAGGCACATTTTAAAGAATCTTGAATTAGTTTAATTTCATCTAAAATTTCAGCACCAAAGCTAAACACAAAAGAAGTAGCCATCATTGCAGAATTATTTTGCTCTAACGAACCGTGTAACATACATGAATTCCTAAGGTAAGAAGTACTGAACTATCCAATATGTAATTGTTGAGGAATGACTTAACAAAATTCTTTTATAATATTCGTATTGTACTTTGTTGTAAACACTCTTGAGAATATGATTTATATCAAGAACGTTTATATTTTATCTTTTGACAATGTAATAGATGTTTTTCTTTGCAATTCATAAATCTCAATCAAAACATTAAACTTAACAAAATAGCGTAATTTATAGATTAAAACGCGCATTCAGTAATGAATAAAACAGCGCGCGCATCGATAATAATAAATTAACTAAAAATAGATAGGTGACATCGGTTTTTATAGTAGAATGACTTACTGTCTGTATAGTCATTTCAGATATTCAGATTTACCCATAGCAACACATCAATCCATCTTAAACGCTACCCGCAAACTTAAAAGGACTTAATGATGAATGTCAAACTGAAACACCTATTCCAATTTTCTGTTTTGTTTTCTTTAGTCTCAACTGCTTATGCATGGACAGGACCGACAGGTATAACCTTCTCCACCAAGCAAGAATTTCAAACGACCATTGCCGATGGCTTTCAAGTATCAGAGCCATGGAATTCAGTGTGGCATAAAGGTAATAATACTTACTTTGTATGGGTCGATGCCAAGTACCGACCTTGGGTAACGCAAATCATTAATGGCACGACGGTAAAAACTGTTCCCGTTGATACCGGCACAGATTACAACGTACAGCCTGATGGTCATCATCGGTTTTCAATTGGAGTTGACACTGCGGGTTATATTCATGTCACTGGTGATATGCATAATTATATCGATCAAACCACTGGCGTTATTAATCCCTACCCTACCCGCTATCAAAAGCAAACTATTCTTTATTGGAAATCCAATCAACCAAACGATGTCACCAGTGGCTTTACTTTTGCGGGCGGATTAAACGCACCCACAGCAATACCGGGCGGTGGCTGGATGATGGGAAGATTTTTTGCTGATAATAACGGCGTTCTTTACTATTCATCCTCTGTGCACGCTTACGAATCTCTGACGAATGTTGGCGAAGTAGCCGTTGGATTGTATGTCTATAACACTTCAACTCAAACGTGGAAAGCGCTAGGTGGAATCGCCGACAATGGCGGACAACCGTATACAAGCCACCTCTTCCCCGTGTTCTATTGGGAGTTGGCAGGTCTACAACCATCAGGATGGTTTCAAAATTATGAACCCAGCTTTAAATTTGATAAAAACAATCGAATGCACTTTAGTGTCAGCGCAATAACCAATTCTGCCGGGAACGGCGCCAATCGTCTTATTTATGCTTATTCAGAAGATGGCGGCGAAACATGGCATCGTGCTAATGGAACTTATATTCCAAGCCTGCCAATACGTGGTATTGATACCCAGCCTAGCGTTGGAGACGTTGCATTGGATATAGGTACCTCCACAAACTATCTGGGAGCCCCTGTCGGTTTAATCGTTGATAAAAACGGGATGCCTGGCACGGCTGTCGTTAGCGCAAATAGTTCAACCCCGACTTGGTATACATGGAATGGCACCGTATGGAATACAAGCAACACAGAAAATTTCTCTTCACTTCCTAAAGCCGGTTTTGCTTATCGATTAAAGAATAATAATTTAGTCTTTAATGTTCCTGTCGTAAAAAAAATCCTTTTTACGACTTCATTTCAAAGTCAGCCATATGGATATGATTTAACAAACTTCTCGGGCTTTACTAATATTGATGAGTATAGCGCACTACACAACGATGTCGTCTACGGCATCGGCGTTAACGCTACCGTAGAAACCGTGTTGGCGACCTCCATTGTTCCAGCCCCTTTACCAGACGGTTGGAAGTGCGCCGATATCAGCAACCCCGCCCCTTCGTATGGTGGTACATGTGGCTATATTAATAATACCTTTGTGACAACCAACTATGAAAACGGGGTTAACTGGAGTGGTGTGACGGATAATTATTACTTTGTTTACCAAAAGATTACAGGTGATACGACCATCATTTCACAAGTGAGCAGCACCAGTAATATTGGCTTGATGATACGCAATAGCTTGTCAGCAACGGATGTGAATGCAGCCATTATTGTTAATAATAATTCTGTCGGCATGAATTCACGCAGCGGTAAAGGCCTCCACTCAACAGGGCGTCAAACATCGCTAGCGAAATACAAACATGCTGCCGTCAATTGGGTGAAGATGGTGCGCTCTGGAAACAATGTGAGTGGCTATTCTTCTTCAGATGGTCAAACCTGGACGTTATATCAAACTTTAACGCTGCCTTTAGCGCCTAAGGTATATGTTGGTTTAGTGTCAAGCTCTGGGCAAGCTGGCTGGTTTATGCAAAATTCGACTTTTTCAAATGTGAGCATTCAATAAAAAAGAAAATGGATTAAATGCAAGGTAGCAATATGACCTTGCATTTAATCTATCAGTTAATAGTTATGTGATTGTTGCAAAAAAATTTTGTCGTGATCATTGACGCATTTGCTACAGTCATCAGCCGACATTCACAGCAAACAAATCTGATAACTGGTACTTCTGCCACCGAAATTTTCTTTTACTAAAATTTCACGCTCTAACAAATCATTGATATCTCTGAGCGCTGTATCTTGTGAACACTTTGCAAGTTTAGCCCATTTAGAGGAATTGAGTTTTCCATTAAATCCATCTAACAGACGATTAAGAACTAATTTTTGTCTTTCGTTGAAAGTCTCACCTGTATGCAATTGCCAAAAGCGGGCTTTCGTCAGTACGCCTTGCAGAGTTTCCTCTGACGCTACAATGGCTCGCTTTAGGCAATGCAAATACCATTCAATCCAGTCAGTGACATCCAATGATCCTTTCTGACAGCTTTCTAACACATCATAATAAGCATTTCGTTCTCGTTGAATTTGCCCCGACATACTGTAAAAGCGTTGCCGACTTTTTTCAGAACGTGCGAGCATCATATCTGCAATAACACGTGCAATGCGGCCGTTTCCATCATCAAAAGGATGGATTGTCACAAAACCAAAATGTGCTAGCGCAGACTTAATCACTAAGTCTGTTTTTGATGGCGCATTAAACCATTTAAGGAACCTTTTCATTTCGTTTTGCAAGTGATCATATCGGGGGGCTTCATAGTGCACTTTTTCACGACCATATGGGCCCGAGACTATTTGCATCGGACCACTGGCCTCAGTGCGCCACCCACCCACTGTGATGCGCTGAATACCGCTATAACTCGTAGGAAAGAGCGCTGCGTGCCATCCAAATAAACGATCTTCGGTTAATGGCTTGTTATAAGCCTGCGTCGCATCCAGCATGATTGCAACAATGCCTTCAACATTGCGATCCACTGGAGGCGTAACCCCAAGGTTAATACCTAATCGTTTGGCAATAGAGGAGCGCACTTGCTTGGTATCTAGCGTTTCGCCTTCGATCTCACTGGTTTTCAACACATCTTGTGTGAGCGTCTGCAGAGTGGCTTCTTCACGCAAATAAAAGCCTAGCGCGTCCATGTGTCCTAGTAATCGCCCTTGTTGATAGCGTACCTCGACGAGCAAAGGCGCTATCTTAATTTGATCCCAGGTGAAGCTTGGCCAATCTTTATATTCATAGATATACATATAATCTCCGCATATTATAATGAGATTATAGTCACTAATCGCCGCATAATCAATTTATTCGCCGCAACTTATGCGGATATTATATCTCACATTCACCGCACCAAATATAAAACCATAATAAAAACAAAGTACTGCATAAAACCGTCTGATAAAGAATTGCGCTCAAAACAATCCCACTCTGCCACCCCGATGGCAACGTAATATTTTTGCAGTGATAATATTGCTTTAAACGCAGCATCATACTTTTCTGTTCCAACGTGTCTGGGTATATCAGTTGATACGAGACAGCTGCACGATGCGCAGCGCAATTTCTCAACCCAGTATTTATGTACTGAGGCTAGATTCTGTCCTTTGATACGCACTAATATACCTGGGTCATAGCGATATAATTTACTGCCGCAGTGCTCAGGGCATAAATCACCGGCCGTGAAGTTCGATATTGTCATTGTGTGCGATTGTATTGGTATAAGCTGAATGTGGCAGACGACCATGACCTCGCAAACTAGCGCGATTGTTGGTAATAGGTGTCTCACTTTCAAGTGGCTCTGATAGCGCGCCAGGGGAATCGTTGGCAGCTTGTTCGGAGGGTGATTGCTCTGCAGAAGCCAATAGAGTATTAATGCCGTAGTTAAAAAATGGCTATACTCGTGTTGAGAGCGGAAGATTTGTGATGCATTATCCTGACTTACCGGAAATACACCGTAGATTTTGTTTATTAGAAGAAATTTGCCCGAGAGAGCCTACGCGGATTTAAATAAAACTGCTATTTATCTTTCATTTCTACATATGTGTACTATAATTAATGTAAGCATAAAATATTAATCAGAGGTTTATAAAACCTATATGGCGCTTATTCTTGAGATATTTTATGCAACATTTACTAAAGCGTATGAATCTTTTTCAAATAAAAAATCTCAATTACTTTTTACAGCCATTTGTTTAAATTTATTTTTAAACCCATCCTTAACCTTCGCTCGCGATAGTTCAACAATTGTGCTTCCGAATTTAATCTCCCATCAATGGTCTTGGTCTGATTCAAATTTTACGCAATGGCCGGCTGATCATTATTATCCAACCGCTGCTTCGCCTTATCAACTCCAAGACCCTAATGGTACAACTTATGTCAACGTACCTTATTCTGGCTATTATAATGTTTCCACTAGTTTTACTTGGGCTGCTCAAGGTCCATTTCCAATTTATTTATGGGTAGAAGATTACGCCATTAGCTATGATTCTAATAATAACTACGCCTCTCTCCGATTATTTTACTCAGGTGACTCAGGTGTCATACTCAACGCAGCATGGCCTGCTTTCACAGGCACATTTAATCTTTCAGGGGGCGCATATTTAAATGCTGGCTCAGTCATTTTTTTACCACGGGTTTGGACTAATAGCACAGCTTATAACCCGCAATTTAATGTGTATACATATACATCTATGACATTAATAAGCGGTCATTAATGATTTAGTGCGACCCTGTTTTCCATCAAAGTGTTTATTTAAATGAAAGAGGGCTAGCCATGAAAATGCTTAGAAAAAATGTAAGATTTTTGGTAAAACCTTTAGTGATCTTATCATTTTTATTTAGCAATATAGCTATAGCTTATACGAATATTATTCCTTGGTCGATTGGACTGCCAGCTGCTTCCAACTTAACATCTAATAGTATGAATTGCACAACAGGGCCTGTAACAATTTATTTAATTGGCGCCTATCCAGGTGCCGCCTCGAGTTACAGTGGCTGGAGTGAGAGCAGTAATAACGGAGACGGAGATTCGAAAGGATTACATAATTGGTTATCTCCAGCCTCTCCTACGACACCTTTACCTAACTTTTGTCCGGGTCAATATACAGTAACCTATAATTTTTTCTTGCACGGTGTCGAAGGCGGTGGGCACGGGGGTTGCGGCGGTTATGACTGCGGTTTTCAGGTTTTACTGACCACTGAAAATGGTACCGTTATTTTTAACGAAAGCGGTACATTCAGAGACTATGCGGGTAGACAAACTGCCAATAATCCTTCCGTCTATACGAATAGAATTTGGAAGACCAGTGATGGGCCTTTAGGTGCGGTTTATATTGTTGTTGAATCTGGCTGGATAGATCCATCTAATTTAGTGATTACTTATTCACAACCCTTATAATCCCAAATGAGTTTATCACATCAAAATTTAGCAAAAAAAGCCCTTGAATGATTAAATCAATGGTTTTTTTTAATTAATCGTTAAACGCATTATAATGACTTTATTAACTGGATTTTTGTTACTTGCTCTCGGTACTAAAATGTATTCGGTTTTCCACGTTTATGATGTAGAAATATCGCAACTAACACCATCACCTCCAATAGGATCGCTAAAAAAATCGAGCCTATCATTCGACTCTATTGAGTTGACGGCAATACATACAAGCCAATTTGCTAAAATCTCACGAGAGCGCATGCCACCGGATTTATTAAATGGTTTCCCGGTTTGTAGATGCTCTCCATTTGTTTGAGGGTGCTTAGGGCGTGAATGTGTCACTTTAATTCCTAACCGCAGTTGTGATGGGGTGATCTTGATTGAGACTGCAGACCTTGGCAACCGTGCTCTTCGTAGCGCTTTAGAATGCTATAGCCGGTCTTGCGGCTAATTTGAAAGTTCATGCATAACTGAGTAAATGAGATATTCTCTTCCGAGTAGCTCTTGATAAAATGCCATTTTTGGGACATGGTAGTTTTCTCTTTCCAAGGCATTTGAATCTCCATATAACATTCAAAACGCCAGTGTAAAGCGTTACCCATATCCCCAAACACTGTTACCTATGTCCCCGGTCTATACACTAAGACCCCCACGCTTTTTGTGGGAGTCGTGTCCGCGAATCCCTGCTAAATCACACATACGAACCAAAAATCCCCACCGAAATCATTAAAGCCCACTGGTATCACATTATTGTCGCACATCCCAATTTAAAATTAACAAGATTGCCCTAACCCACAAACAACCGGATGTATATCAGCATCATTGCAATTTTCTGGATGAGCGGCGTCAGTTCGACAGACATAGCTAGTGTCGCTAATTTTTTTAAAATTAGGATTTATTGGCTTCGCAAATACTTGGCTATTGGTAACCGTGAGTGAAATAGGATTTGCACCAGATTCAATTTGATACTGACAAACAACCAAAAAAGCCGTAGAGGTTAAGTTTGTTTTCGTGAAGATAACGCTTAAAGGTGTTGATGGCAATACTGTGCTTAGCTGAGAATTTTCAGTTAATGGATTACTGACAACAGACCAGCCCTGAGAGAGATAAGTGATATCCATCTGCCAAGGCTGAGGCTCCGCACCTGAAACTACCTGGTGAAAAAATGTCATGCTTTGTGACGACGCCACTTTAGGACACTGCATAGCATGCGCGAAGTCTGTAACTATTACACCTAATATCATTGCCAAAGAGAATTGCATTGTCTTGTTTAACATTTTTTAGGCCACCTTGTTTGATTATGCATGATGAAACCTGAATAACGACAACTGGATTTTGATCGGATAAAATAATACAAAGCACACACAATTAAAATTTTTAGCTTAAAGTAATATGGAAAAAATTGACTAATGTAATTTATCCCACGCTGATATTCATTGAATAAATAAGCATAATTGCTCATTCTTATTAAGTATTCTCGTGGAATTTCTGGAAATCTACACTTATCGAACTCTAAAAATGCTTTTTCTGGTTGATTTAAAAAAATGAATTCTTGCCCCAATGAAAAATGAATTTTTTGGCAATTAGGCAGTTGTTTTAACCCTACAGAAAATCGTGTCATTGCCTCTTCATGATCATTTCGTTGAAATGCACAGATACCATAGAGGTGATACCAGCTTTCCTTTTCTAATGTATTTAATTCTTCTGGATTTATTTTTTCTAGGCTTGCTTCGAGCTCGTGTGGCCTACCTTCTTTCATCAATTTATTTGCTAATGCATTAATTGAATCCACTTCATGAATATTTAACGTTGATATTTTTTGGTTAGATTTTCTTTGTTTAAATATCTTGCTTAGTTTTTTAAGATAACCGATTAGATTATTGATTTTTGGTCTACATTTTGCAATAAGTTTTACTGTGTCTACATTGTTAAGATCAATGTATTTTCTCTTAGCTGCTAAATCAAATAATATGCTGTTGCAAAAGCATTTTATAGAGATTTCAGGATTCATAGGAACAAAAGCCCCGCATTTTTTTTACAATGAAGGTAGTAAGTTTGAATAGGTATATATTCCTTTGATAAATTCATTTCAATAGCATGCGCAATAAAATCAAGCCCTTCACTGTCTTTTGTATAAACTTCGCTTCTATTGTTATTATATTTTTTCTGTAGTGAGTTTATTTCTTTATAGTTTTTGGCCCACTGGGAATCACTAACATCTGCTGGATTGGATTCTTGCATTATTTTTTGCAGTTGTTCCGATCGTTCTTTCACAAGTTTAGAACCGAGCTTTTTTAAATATCTTTTTCTATCTTTATCCATTTTGAATCTCATGATAACGCAACGTTTTTTTATTTAAATTTTTCAGGTAGCTGGGGTGCTAGCCAAATCGCCCGTAAATGCAACATAAGGAAATTATTTAAACCTAAAATTATCAAAGTTAAATTCCAGTAGGTGCTGACAAGCTTCTGGAATTGCATCTGCATATCTAGCTTCTATTTGTTTTAGCTCTTGGTCGGCTTTTATGAGAGCTACCGAATTCCAATACTTACGTGCATGAACAAGAGGGAGGGTTGTTTCGGAAGAAAGTGCCTGAAACACAAGAAATGCAGGATAATCTGAAATAGAAGTTGGTAACTTATTCAAAATATAAACTATCTCAATAGAGCTTTGGTTGAATCCAGTTTGTTCTCGTAAAATATCATTAGCTATTTTCTTCAAAGAATTAATGCACTCATACCACTTCTCATCATTTAAGTAGATTTGTTCAGAAGACATATTAATTTTCCAATTCACAAAAACGATCGTTATTCTGCACCCTCGTATTTCTCAAAAAAGATGTTTAGGTGCGCACTATACTGGTTCTCGAAATCTAAGCCTACTAATGACTCTTTGATCCGAGTATCGAAAAACTGTTAAACCCATGGCCTGCGTAATGGCGTTAATGCTTGACACCATTATTCTGAATAATAACCCAAATACGCAGGCCTCACCCCAATATTCGTGGAAGCGAAGACAGCATTTTACAAAGAACATTTTTACATTAACTCATTGCACAATCAGTAGCACGGACTAAAACCCCCACGCTTTTTGTGGGGGTTGTGTCCGCGAACCCCTGCCAAATCACACCCATTATTCACTCGACAAATACAAATCAAAAATCCCCCCACAATCATTAAAACCCACTAATATCAAATTTTTGTCGCCCACCCCAACTTAAAATTAACAAGATTGCCCCAACCCACAAACAACCGGATGTATATCAGCATCATTACAATTTTCTGGATGAGCAGCATCAGTTCGACAAACATAACTAGTATCGCTAATTTTTTTAAAATTAGGATTGATTGGCTTCGCAAATACCTGACTATTGGTAACCGTAAGTGAAATAGGATTTGAACCAGATTCAATCTGATACTGACAAACAACCAAAAAAGCCGTAGAGGTTAAGTTTGTTTTCGTGAAGACAATGCTTAAAGGTGTTGATGGCAATACTGTGCTTAGCTGAGAATTTTCAGTTAACGGATTACTGACAACAGACCAGCCTTGAGAGAGATAAGTGATATCCATTTGCCAGGGCTGAGGTTCCGCGGCTGAAACTACCTGATGAAGAAATGTCATGCTTTGTGACGATGCAACTTTGGGACACTGCACAGCATGCGCGACATCTGCAACCATCACACCTAATATCATTGCCAAAGAGAATTGAGTTATCTTGTTTAACACTTTTTAGGCCGCCTTGTTTGATCATGCATGATGACAACTGGGTTTTGATTTTAAATGATAAAGTAACACAAAATACCAAAATTTTGCGAGCAATAAGTTTGAAATACGAGCTAATGAAGCGTTTGTTTTAACTTAAAAATATCAATAAATTATGCACTTAAGAGCAGCTGCATTAAAAGCCATGTGTAAATGCTATACTTAACTTATACCATTTCAGAGGTTTTGTTATGCAGTCCTCTTTAACAAATGATGATAATCATGATTTCTCTATGCAAAATAAAGTTATCGAATTATTCTGTCTTCTATCGCGTCTTTCCCATTCATCACTTGCTGAAAGCCAATTTGGTGCAAGTTGTTTAAAAATCTTATAATAAGATACATTTAGTGGGGTATTACCAATGGCCGTTGCGCGCACTGACCCTAGAAACCACCCTTTTCGTAACTTTAAATATACCAAAGAAAAAAAGGGGTCAGGCCTGCGTATTTTCGATACGCAATACGCAAGCCGGACCCCCTTTCCTTTTGCTAACACAGAAATTAATGAAAAGAATAATCACGTTTGAATTAGAGTTTATCAGTCAGCGTTATAATTAAAGCTGAATAACTTTGGTGTAACCTGGATATAGGTTACTACTCCTGATAAGTAATTTCTTTCGGAAATTTTATGTTTTTTACTACTGTATATAATATTTTATCACACAGGCCAAGCAACAAAAATCTGAATAAAAAAACTAATACTCAAAAGAGCCCATCCAAAAATTTTAAAATTAGCGCCCCACCATTCTTGGCGACTAGTTGTTGATTCGTTACAAGCATTATTAGTAGCCGGTCTTTTCTTGAGTGGATGGCGATCCTTTTTAGGCAACCGCAATCCCCACGGAATAAGTAGATTTGAAACTCCTAACATCACTGTACCTATAAAACCAATAACGGCAACTACTACAGTTGCCCACATAAATGTATGAAAAAAAGTCATTCTCGCAAATCCTCAGGTAATTTTTAATAAGCATTATCCTTGGTTTTGTCGCATTTGTAATAATATTCTGCCTTGAGGTTGTCTGCTAACAAGGCTGCGTTGCCGCAGCCCCGCCCCCTAAGAAGGCCATAAGGTATGGAAGCTGTGTCCAGCCACCGCTTATATAAGTGGCATATGCTGTGCGAGTTATGTATTCACATTGGGAGATACACACCAGACATTACTTATTTGACGGGTGACCTAACATAGTTTTTTATGAAGCTATAAAGAAGAATTAATTTGTTTACTCATATCGGTTAAACGACCATCAATAGGAAAAATATTTTGTAGATCGCTTTACACAAGTTAGGATTAAAATTGAAATTATCTGAGTAATTTGAAGCAAGTTATTTACAATTTTTATTTCAGAATTTTTTCCATTGACTCGCACGTCCTCATAAAAATCTTCAAAATTAGAATTAATTCTATAAAGGGGTCCTAGGGATTTTCCCTCCAAAAAAGACAAAAACCGCTGCAGCCTTTGATACACGAGGCCGCTCAGAGAGGTATACCTTTTCCGTTGCCGCTTAGACCAGTTAAAATCGTGCATTTTGGGTATCAAGATGCCAACCGAAAAACGTATTAAAATTATCACCGAGTCTGAAGTTCAAGAATTCTACAGCCCACCACCCTTTACAGCAAACGGCCAACGGTTCTTTTTTGCCTTAGGTGATCGAGAGCAAGAAGCATCTAAGAAAGCAAGGCAGCGTCGTTCTCGCTGCATGTTGACCCTACTGCTTGGCTACTTTAAAGCAAAGCCGATGATATTGATCCCACGCTATCACCAAGTAAAGGCCGACTTAAAATACATATCTCAAGATATCATTCCCGGTTCAGCATTTACTCCCTTCACTCTCACTCAAAAAGAAAAAGATCGTCTTTATAGCAGAATATTTGAGCTTACAGGCTATCAAAACTGGTCTGCCAACACGCACCTTTTACCTTTATTAAATTATCTAAATGACCAGGCACGAGTCTGGCTAGCTCCCCGCCATCTTTTTGATTCAGCTATTGAATATCTTTCCAAACACAAAATAGCTATACCAGCTTATAGCACGCTACAAAAAATCATTGGCCAGGGGGCGTTACAGCAGCAAGTTTTATTCAACATCTGTTTTTTTAAACTGCAGATAAGCAAGGCTGTATCTCGGTTCAAAGTTAAATTTTATACATTTTAAACGTTTGATTAAGTTCCAGATATCCATAATAAATACGCAGTGTTAGTATATAATATTGGATTACTTATTTAAGTATAATTTGGAATTTATGAATAAATTCGATATAACACAACTTAATATTTATCCTGAATCCTTAATGTATTACACAGGAAAATTCTGGATTTTTTGGAAAGATTTAAATAGCCAATACCTAGGCTGCAATATACATATGGCAAAGGATCTTTTATTGAAATCACCTAAGGATATTGTAGGAAAAACAGATTATGATTTTCCTATCCCCAAAGATATCGCTAAACATTTTATTCAATGTGACCAGGAAGTCATACAATCTAGAATAACAAAACAATTTTGGGATACATTCATGTTAAGGGATGAAAAAAAACATTTTGTTGCCATAAAATCTCCTTTAATTTCAAATAATAAAGTGATCGGTGTGTATGGGATGTCTTACTCAAGAACAACCCCTAATGCGGAACTAAATGACTCCCCCATGAGCACAGAAAATATTTATAACTTAACTATCCGAGAACTAGAAGTTATGAAATATTTTGTTAGCGGACATACAGCAAAAGAAATTGGAAAACTTTTATCGCTATCTTATAGAACAATAGAACAACACATCTCAAATACAAAAATAAAAACGGGTTGCCGAACTCGATCAGCTTTGACCCAAGCTTTACTGGATTACTTTAAATATAAAACTTAGGTATATGATGAAATATTTTAAAATAATTATTGTCATAGTAATAAATATGTATTTACCTACTGTACCTGCTTATACAAAATAACAGGCTCACATCCATTATATGCCTTTCGATGTGTTTGCGTTTAAACGTATTGGCCAAGTAGTTCCATCCAATAATGGAAAACAAGTTGTTTTTACAGTTTATCGAGTTAAATCCAACACTACAGAAAAACAATGGAAATATTCTCTTTATTTAAAAAACAGCAGACCAAATGTTGAATACCTAGATACAGCAAGCAGTCTTTCATCTATAAACTGGTCTCCAGACAACAAATTTATTTCTTATCTAACGAAAGGTAATAAATTTCAAAGTATTTGGATTTACGATACTTCTAATCACAAAAAACAAAAATTAATTGAATTTGGAACTGATATTTTATCGTATAAATGGTCACCCAATGGAAAAAATATTACCTTCACTGCGAGTTTGGTAAAACAACAATCCAAAACAACTTTCGTTCCTATGGATGTTAGAAATAATTATGTAAACACGCGTTTATATATTTTTTATATTAAAAGAAAATCATTTGAAGCATTAACTCCGGATAAATTAAGCGTATCACAATTTTTTGTTTATCCTGGGTTCGATTGGTCACCAGATAGTCAATCAATTGTGTTTTCATATCAACCTAAGCCAGGGCCTGTTTTTTAAGAAAGCGTTTTCCTCTTCCAGGCGGCTAACTTCGCGTTTGAGCCTTGCCATTTCAGCTTGCTAGTGATGAATCCCGGCATGGGGTGATCTGAGACATTCATAAGCTGTTCAAATGGATTATTCATTGATCTCCCCAGAATAGGGTATTTTATACCCTATTCATCTTTTCCTGTTATTTTTATAATGTCTCGAAATAACTTAATCGTTTTAACAAAGATTATGAAAATTTAACACAACTCCAACTTTATTTTAAAGGCAAACATTTTATGTCACCACCATCCCCACCATCCCCTGACTCACCTCTTACACCACATGAAATTTACATGGAAAGAATAGCAATAGAAGAAGAAAGAGAACGTTTAGAAAAGGAAAAAGAATTCTTCATCAAGTACATCAATATTATATTAGAACGTACGATTGAGTCACATCCAGAAGAAAAATTACTAAGATTTCTTAGTGAATTACTTAAATCTGGCACAATTGATTCTGATAAAAAGTTTCATATAGCTAGAACTATTATAGAATTTCCTGGAGCGGATAAAATTAAAAGTCAAGCCGCTTTAGACAATGCAATGTTAAAGCACCTTAAGGGATTCAAAGCAGATATTTTCAATCCTCACTCCCGATTATTTAGAGCCTTAAACTATCAGCGTAATGTAATACCTATAACATTCTTTGGTAGTAGAGCAGTCATTGGTTTGAATTATGCAAAATCACTGCAAGACGCTCAATCCATTGTACGCCCTGCTGAAAGGATCGCTTTTCGGTTTTCCTCACCATCCTAGCAAACATAACCCAGTTAGGATACGCAGTTCGAAGTGCTATGGTCAGACTGAATCCTATGTCTAAAATTTTTTGAGTTTGAGGTATATTATGTCACTTGCAAGAGCAGAGATTGTTAAAAGAATAGAACGCAAATTGAATAAGCCACTTGAGCTGCTAGATAATCAAGGACAGTCTTTCTTTGAGCATTATTCCCCAAAAGAGAAAGCAAGAAATATTCGAGCTGCATTATGGAGACTCAAATATGCAATGAATCTCAAAGAAGATTTAAAAAATAAAGTTGTAGCTATCTTTAAAGTGAAAGTTACAGATCAAAAGCAAGTGCAAGCTGTCATGATAAAAAATGCATCAAACCCGCAATATCTGACTGATAGTGACTGTGACGATGAAAAACTTAAAAACATTTATATCAATATAGATAGAATCAATCAATCACCATTTGCAACAGAAGAAGAAATGCTCAATTTTTCGCTTGAGTGTTGGCATGATGGGTTGTCTTGTTTTACATTAGAAAGTTCTATACACAGTGCTCTTAATCACCATCGAGGGCTTGGTGATATCTTCCGTGATTACAATTTAGAATCGAAATCTATGCAACACTATAAACAAACTAATGAACATACCGTAGAAGATGTTCCACCCAAAGAACCAGGAAAAAATATATACGCATATTTATGTCATTTATACAATGATGAAAAAAGAGATTTTAAAAAAAATCCTAAAAGTTATAGGGAAAAATTTACAAGTTTTATTGAAACATGCGAATTCCCTTTAACATCCGAGAATCGCACAAATTTTTCTATTGCATTATCGATTCAATCATTAGCACAGATGAAATTCATACCGTCTCCGAAAAATAAAATTAAAATCTCCTCAGGCAATGCAACACAACAAAGATATGTATGGACAGCTTTAATGTTTATGGGGTCTATATTGGCCGAAAAATTTGATGACAAGGCAATTGAAACTGATGAACTTGATTTTTATTCTATTCTCGATAAAAATAGTTATTTTGATCCAAATAAAGAAATAGGATGGTTTTCTAAATTTAGTTCTAGCTCACTTTATAAAACGAGTTTTAAGGATCAAATAAATAAAAAAACTATAGAAAATTTATTACAACATTCAATTATGCCAGACGAAGACAAAAATATTTTGAATATGCATAATTATGAAGATCATCTTAAGGAAAAATACCCATCATTTATTTTTGGGATGATACGTTCATCCAGATCTGAAATTGCATATGGTTTGCATATAAATTATTACAGTTGGGGGTTATATTCGGGTTATGATTGGGATCATAACAAATTAAGTGGGTATCATCGCAATCCCTATTATGCAAATTCCATCGAAATCAAATTAAATTCTCTTTTTCCCGAGTATACTGATTCAACGTCGTTAATACCAACAGCATGCCCACATACTTTTCAACCTCTTACGTATGCAATGATTTTAATGCGATTAAGATATCAAAATGGATGTTTTGGAAATACTGTTTTCACGAAAGAACCCGTAGATATAAGTTATGTAGAAAAAAAATTAGAACCTAGCTACTGTCCTATGGATGGAAAATTAGTTAAGAATTCTAGTTTTTTTGAAGTAGATGAACATTATACCTATACTCCAGGCCCTCTAAGTTGCGACTGGTTAGAAAAAAATAACCAATTATTTTTTAAAGATGTAGAACAAAAGAAAAAACAAGATGAAATAATCGCCGCTCAAAAGGCCGCTGAAAAGAAAAAACAAGAAGCTGACGAAAAGGAAGCGGCTATATTGAAAGACATAGAAAATAAAAAAAATGATGAGATACGGAAAACAAAAGAAAAAGAAGATAGAATCTTGAAATACAATTTAGCAGTCAAAGAATTACTTTCTCCAGAAAAATTTACACGAAGTATTAATGAAATCGAAAAGCTATTCGAATTAGGTGCATCCATTAATTATCAAGATGAAGAAGGATACACACCATTAATGCGAGCCGTTAATGCGAAAGACGACGCGATTGCTGAATACTTATTAAATGAAGGTGCGAACCCTTTATTACAAAGCAAATATGGCAAGAAAGCCAGTCAGTTAACCTTTAGTAATTCTTTAATTTATCCTGTATTAAAAGCATATGAATTAAGGTTTGCTGTAGCAACCGGAGATTTAAAAACTGTAAAAATTGTCTGTTCTGTAGCAGATCCTACAATTTTTATTAATAACAAGGACGATGATGGAAAAACGCCTTTATTTATAGCTTCAGAAAAAAGTCATAGTGAAATTGTTGATTATCTTTTATGGAAAGGTGCAGATTATACCCTAATGGACAACAACAATAAAACACCATTTGATATAGCGACAGATAATACCATTTCAACAACTTTATTCGAAAGAGAGGAAGAAGATAAAAAATCTAATCATTCTTTTCAAATGTAATTGATTGCATATAATTCTTGAGGACTCCAACATGACGCAAACTCGAATAGAAACCAATGAACCTGATAAAAAATTTATTAAAACAGCATACAGCTCCAGTTTTGAAATAGAGCTAGACCCCGATGATTTTGGGAAAAGTAGGCAAGCTCATAATAAAATATGTAACATGCAATTACTGGCTCAACTTGAACATTGCAAAGAAGAATACCAATACTCCAAAAAGATGAGCAATAAAGATCTTATTATAGCAATCAAATCAAAGTTAAATTCATCACCACCCAATTTTGTTTGGGAGCATTGCTCTAGCGCTAAGGCCAGGCTTCACACTAACGCTAATGATCGATATGGAGTGATGCGCTTGGTCCCTAGAGATCAACATACACCAAGCAGTGAGTTTTGGAAGATCATTCATTCCGATTATCGTCATAGAGGTGGATATTTTGAATGGGCAATACCTTTTGGTGCTCCCACTTCAATTCCCAGAAGATATAGAAATGAACTCAGAGGAATCCATTACTCTAAGATTGACACATTAACAACAACCAAAGAATTGGCTCTTTATTTTAAAAAAGCTGTGCTCACAAATGATTTAAATAATTTTATGTGTATATTAAATAAAGCCGAATCATTATTTTCTAATGATGAAGTACAGAAAATTCTTACCAAAAATTATGGAAAAAATGATGACCATCCAGATACTTTGTTGCATATTGTAGCTGCAAATGGCAATGTTTCTTTGTTAGAGGCGATATTAGAAAAAACAAATAATTCATCTGTTTTAATGCAAACAATCAATTACAAAGGTGATACTCCTGGTCATATTGCAGCAAAAAATAATAGAGCGCAAACACTAAGAAAGCTAGTCCAAGCTGGGGCAAGCTTAATTGCAAAAAACAAAAAAGAATTATCGGTTAAAGATATTCTATCTAGCCAAAGAAAATCTTCTAATATAGCTCAAAACCAACCACGATCTTTTGATAATACATCGGATCAGCCTGTGTTAAGAAGCAAGATTATTCAACGAGATTTATGTTTTGTGTATGAAAAAAATAGGCCAACCTCTCATTTAGTGATGCAACCAAAAACCGCTAGCGCTTTAGTTGAATCAGGGGTAAAACATGATGTACAAAATATAATTATTCATTCTTCTCATTCGAGTTCTCATGTAGCACCTCCTCATTCAATAAGTGCTCACAATGAGAGTGTGAAAAATCAAATTGTAAAACCCATCCCACTAAATACGTTTACGTCCCGCGAGCAAGGATGCACTTTATCAGCCGCTCAAGAAAGTCCTTTGATCTACAAAAAACCAGTTCAATTTTCTGCTGCCTCAAATAATCCACCAGTTCAATGCGTTGAAAAAAACAGAGTGATTGAATGCAAAACTGCTTCTATTACTAATAACCATGCACCGAGCCCAGCTCAGAAATCTTTTAGTCAGGTTAAATCTCTTACTTTTTTTTCTACGCCTTCTACTAAAGCTCAATTTTCAAATCAAACTTCCCGCCTAAATCCACAAGCACACCGTACTCAGAACCCTCAGGTAAGGAGCGTTGCTCAGGTTGTTACCCGAAGGCCGGCACAGATGAACACACAAAAAACTGTATCAATGGCAGTGCAAAGAACAGCGCCAGTTGCAACACAAGCAGCAGCGCAAAAGGCAGCACTAGTAGTAGCAGCAGCACAAAGGGCAGCGCTAGTAGCAGCAGCGCAAAAGGCAGCACTAGTAGTAGCAGCAGCACAAAGGGCAGCGCTAGTAGCAGCAGCACAAAAGGCAGCACTAGCAGCAGCGCAAAAGGCAGCACTAGCAGCAACAGCGCAAAAGGCAGCACAAGCAGCAGCAGCGCAAAAGACAGCACTAGCAGCAACAGCACAAAAGGCAGCACTAGCAGCAACAGCACAAAAGGCAGCACTAGCAGCAACAGCGCAAAAGGCAGCACTAGCAGCAACAGCGCAAAAGGCAGCACAAGCAGCAACAGCGCAAAAGGCAGCACAAGCAACAACGCAAAGAGCAGCACAAGCAGCGACACAAAGAACTGCATGTGCTGCCTCTCAATCGCGATCTCGTCGTTAAACTTTGTAAGAAAGGGTCAAATGTCAGCTATAACGCTGAGTTTGTAAATATACGGATGACGAGCAGAATGATCGTAATGATCATCAACTGACTCATCCAGAAGAAAATATAAACAATTCCCAATTGAATACAGTTGGAATATGAGGTGGGTATGCAAAGAGGTAATGGTGTTGATTTTGATAGATTTATTGAAGCTGCAAATATAGGCGGTGAGGCTAATTTAGCTATTGTTAATCGTTATATAGCAGCTAATCGTAATAATATGGCTCGTACGATCAATGCCGCCGATCGATATGGCAACACCGCCTTGATCTCGGCGATTGAGAAAGGTCATGCCCGTATCGTCACCGCGCTCTTAAGCGTCCCCGGTATTGAGATCAATGCTGCCTCTCATTGGGGCTCAGCCTTGGCCTGGGCGGCTACCTTCGGTTCTGTTCCTATCGTCACTGCCTTCTTAAATGTTCCCGGTATTGAGATCAATGCCGCCGATCAATACGGTGACACCGCCTTAATCCACGCGGCTATCAAAGGTCATGCCCCTACCGTCACCGCCCTCTTAAGCGCCCCCGGTATTAATATCACAAAGATAAATAATGATGGTCGCACTGCAGAACAGGAAGCGGTACGTAAGGGAAATCATGATATTGCTGCGCTTATACGCGCACGCATTCAAGAGCTAGAAAGATTAAGAAATAATTTGGAAGTTAGGCCGCATATTATTCCTCAAGTTCAACTTGCCTCTACTTTTCAAGAACGATTAGCAAAGATTAAATTTAAAGGTGAGATCCCTGAAGACTTTCTGTGTCCAATTTCAAAAAACATTATGAATGATCCGATTACTACAGCCGAAAGTGGTATTGCATATGATAGGCATGAGCTTAAAAAATGGTTTTTACAAAAAGGTAATCCAGTAAAAGTCATCTGTCTTCTAACTCGAAAAGATATTCAACGATCTGAATCAGATAATGCAACGATTGTGATTTTAAAAAATCAAATTGAGAGATTTGTCAAAGAACAGGAAAAAGTCGCAAAAGAAATTGTTGAAGGACTAGAAATAGAAAGAAGGCATCTTGCCAGACTGAGAATTAATTTATTTGCTCCATCTGTTCAGCCTCAACAAGAAGGTCATGGTAAGGTGATGGGTGCATCTAGCGCGGCTGCAGCATCTAATTCTTTAGTTCATGCTAGCAGTTCGATCTCAAAGGCAGCGCAAGCAGCAGCACAAAAGGCAGCACTAGTAGCAGCACAAATAGCAGCAGCAACAGCAGCAGCACAAAAGGCAGCGCAAGCAGCAACACAAAGAGCAGCTTGTGCCGGGGGCGCAATCAAAAAGTCGTGCACACGAATATGATCTGCTTGCAATTCTAGTTGCCAATGCAACCAATCAAGGTATTTACGGTATTTCTCAAATATCCGACCGCACCTATGATCAACTTAGCGCGATACAGTCGAACTATATTCGACTCGAAACACTAAATGCTGCAATTGACGCTATTAATAATGCGACAGCAAAACTTCCTATTTTTAAGCATTACAATATTCACGATGACATTGTTCATGCTAGTGTTGATGGTCAGAAATTTGAGTCACGTCGGGAAACATTCAAAACACGTTACTCATCAAAGTATTTTGGCACAAACAAAGGTGTGTCATCAGTAAGTTTGATTGCTAACCATGCTGCTATTAACGCACGTGTCATCGGTGCCAACGAGCATGAATCACATTTTATTTTTGACCTGCTAATGAGTAATAGCAGTGAAATTATTCCGAATATACTATCCACTGACACCCATGGAGTTAACCGAGCATTTGCTCATGCCCTAACTCTATCCCTGTTATATAAGTTAATAGCAAAATTTATTTTGGACAAAATAATTTTATATCGAATGATTTAATAATTTCATCCTCCCTTTTGTAAAGGGAGGGATTTTATATCAGACTGAAAAGCTAAAATATATCGGGTAACTATTATAAGCAGAGAGCCCAAATATCAAGAACCGCCAGCGCCTGAAAATGATCCGGTGGAGGGCGTACCTGTAAGTGGTTTAACTGTCCAGGTACTAGCCCCATCAATACTGACTGCAATGATAGGTGGTGTCGGGAAGGTTGAATTGTCTGTTCCAACAGCAATGCAAACCGCGCTTGTGCCGGTACCGACACACTTAGTTGCATTAAAAAAGCCAATGGGAGTAATGCCACCTGAGACTGGTTTGACCGACCATGTGTTGGCCCCGTCAATGCTTGATGCTAATAACGGTGGATTAACACCTGTGTTGTCGCGTCCTGCAGCTGTGCAAACTGCCGCGGCGCCACTGCCCGAACAGCTAACAGATGTAAAAGAGCCATTTGCGGGTAAGTTAGTAACCGATTTGGATGCCCAGGTTGTAGCGCCATTTATACTGACGGCTAGTGTGGGAACGTTAGAAGAGTCCGCTCCAACGACGGTACAAATGGTAGTGGATCCAGTGCCTGTGCAGCTGACACTACTAAAGCTTCCGCCGGCCGCTATTCCTGAAACGGGTTTTAGCGCAAACGTGTTAGCGCCATCCGTGCTGACAGCCAAAAGGGTGCCTGCGCTTGTAAGGTCTTGCCCAGCAGCAACACAAATCGCTGTTAATCCACTGCCTACGCAGCTAACTGAATTATACAAACCACTTGTTGGGGTGAGAGGAATAGTCTGTATCGTCCACGTGGCACCACTGTCATTGCTTGAAATAAGAAAAGGAAGCAATGTGGAATTGTCGCGCCCAGCGGCTACACAAATAGCCGTTGTTCCGCTGCCTGTACAATTGACTCCTCTGAAATAGCCCGCGGTAGGTAAGCCCCCTAATACAGTTGGCTGGGCCCACGTGTTGCCTCTGTCTGTGCTAACCGCAAGTATAGGAGGCGCAGAGCCCGAAAAAGATTGTCCTGCAGCCACGCAAACAGTATTAGTACCGCTGCCAGTACAGCTGGTTGAGCTAAAAGAGCCAGCTGTTGTAAGGGCTGGGACTGTTTTTGTCACCCAGGTGTTCCCACCGTCGTTGCTAACCGCAATAAGGGGGGCTGAGTTACTGTTTCCAACGTTTGTGCATACGGCTGTTGTTGTGGCGTCTGTGCAGCTTGAGGCTGCATAATTTCCGCCTGATGATGTGCCAGTGACAGGCTTTGACGTCCAGGTATTGCCTTTGCCATCCGTGCTAACAGCGAGCAAAGGGTTGAAGCTGCTGGATGCTCCACCTACAGTGAACACAGCAGTTTGTGAGCTGGTAAATGTCACCTGGACAGTGTGAGGGGCGGTGATGTTTGTGAGTGTGAAGCTTGTCCCTCCGGTTTGTGCAAGCGTGCCGTCCACTAGCCATTGATTAACTGTAAAACCTGCGGCTGGGGTTGCGGTGAATGTTTGGTTGCTACTGCTATTGACAGATTGAGGCGTATTAGGACTGATCGCGCCATTGGCGCCGGCGCTAGGTGTGATCACGTATTGAATGGCTGCGAAAGTCACTTGCACATTATGATTGGCAGTGATGTTGGTCAGAGTATAGCTTGAACCGCTTGTCTGAGCTAGATTACCATCCAGTAGCCATTGGCTAATGGTATAACCTGCATTAGGCAAAGCGGTGAATATCTGGCTGCTATTTTTATTAACGGTTAATACCGAGCTGGGTGAAATGGTGCCATGAGATCCGGCGGTAGGTGTAATCGTAAATTGCCCTGCAGCGGCTACAATCGTGACGCTAATAGGCAGCTGCACGGCATCGGCTGAAGGGCTTGCCCATTCTTTTAATACGCCAGAAAAAGTTTGTGCACGAGCAGGCGCTTGAAGTAGTAAGGTAATAACGCAGGACTGCCCTGGATTTATGAGTTTGCCGCAGGTTGAGCCGGAAAGGGATAAACCAGCAGGAAACTGGCTTTGATCAATAACTGTGATAGGGGTTTTTTTGGCTATATTAGTCACAGTATAGCTAGCTGTCGCGGTTGCCGAGGTGTTCAGTTGTGAGGGGAAAGGTGAGGTCGCTGCAATTGAGATGATATGCGCGAATGCCGTCATCGGTAAAAATAAAAATAGGCTAGTCAACAATAGAATAGCAGTGGTAAAGAGTCGTTGGGTGCGCATCACTTATTCCTTGTGTTTATCTTAAAATGACAAAAATCCATTTTGATCATGTATATAAACTCGAAAGGGTAATTATACCTCAGTATTGTGAATGGATGGTAGACGAAAAAAATAACATGACAGGTTAATAGGCTTTAAACAAGCGTTGAGACTGAGCCTTTAATTTGTACTGTATGATATTTTTAATATTTAATGCTTTGCACTGAAGGAACGGGGCCAAATCAAATCCTAAAAATCGCAAAAGCAAGACTCTCCATTATTTGATATAATTGAAGTGCGCCAATAGCTGCTCATAGGACTTTGCTTAATATTCCTAGTTTGTCATATTTTTTGAGGGAGTATACATGAGATTATTAAAGCCAGTTGCCGTCTCATCATTAACGCTAGTATTATTTTTTTCTACTTTTTCATTAGCACACAGCGACTCTATCGCAGGTAAAACGGAAATTACGAAAACAGAACTCTGTGTCAACATACCTGCTAGCACTGAAGCTATCAGAAATCTCCCCTTTTATTCCTATTCAACCATATCGGGATACAATGAGTGTGTCAACCGTTGCGTCAGAGGCACACTAGTTGGCATTTGCAATGAAATGTTCCCCGGCCGCAATATCTACATAGATGGGACAAAACAAGAATTTATCCGGAAAATTACTGATAATTGTTCTCAAGGCATCGGCGCATTAGTAAAAGATCATCAAGCTTGTCCATTAGTGCATTGCGGACCATAAGTTTGTTTTATTTTTTGTTTATCAGATGTAACTATAAAGAGCTCGGTATCAGGCCTGGGTTCTCTGTTTGGAACCGTCTTCCATCAACTATTTGATTTATCTGTTATTCTGAAAAATCAGTGTTATTGGCTTATAATATTGTTGAGATGCGGGAAATGAAAAAGATATAAGTAATGGCAACGTTCAATCTTCATGCTTACAAATATTATTGCGACCTCTTCCACAATGTATGCCAGTTTTAAAATGTTATGGGGATAAGACTCAATGGGAAATATGACAGAACATCAGGTACTTGAAGAATTAAAAGATGTGATAATTTCCACTTCAGCAGAGTTTGGTGATGCCCTACCCGAAAATACTTATTGGACTTTTTCCTTCTATACTACAATATTGCCGGCTATTTTGGCCGAAATCAAAAATGTTGTTGTTCCGCAGTCAGCCGCCATTGGTTCCGCGTGGAATTATTTAGATGCCACCTGTTCCTTGATTGTCGGTGTCAATCAGTTAACTGACGAGACAACACATCGCCCTGTTGCCACGAAAATAAAAGGCACCGTTAACATAAGTAGCGCTATCCAATTAAGTGTATTAACCAGCCTTAGCTTTGGCGCTTTTGGAGGAATTGGATTTGCTGCGGCTTTCGGTGCCGGTTTTTTACTTTCATTAGATGACTTAACCCGTACCACACGATGTTTATTAAATAGGGATTATTGGCTTAAAGATAGTCTAGCTCAATTAGAAAAGTTAAATAAGCTTATCCCTCGATTGGAAAATGCAGAAAAAAAGTTAAAAGAAAATCTAGATAAACAAGGAAATAAAGAATCCTGGGGAGAATGGGCATTAGAACGTAAAAGAGGTCGCTTGAAAAAGGCCAAAGAAGCCAGAGAAGAAATTGAAGATGCTATCATATTCAGAACAGCGGCTAATCACTATGCGTCTGATTCAGAAAAATTTAAGCAAATAATTAATCATTATCTGCAAACAATCAGCCCAACGTTTCAAGAAACTGCTTTTATAAAAAACCTCCAAATCATTAACACCAAAAAACCGCAGGAAGTAGGCCAGCTACACGGCAACGAAAGGGATAACCAAAGAATTGCAGAACAATTGCAATACGCAAATCATACTCCTGATCGCAATAATCGTGAAAATCAAATAATGCAAAAAAACAAAGATAGTTTTAAAACTTCAGTTAGAGACACTATTATTTGGGCCGTGGCATTCACGGGTGTATTGTTAGCTTGTATTCCCGGTCTCCAATTACCCGCTTTAATACTGGTAAGTGCTGCCTCTTTTTTATATTTTAATAAAAATAAAGAAAAAATTTATCACGCGGCAGAAAGGACTGCCGCGCGCTTTAAACTAGCTCTAAAAATGTCTTACCAGAAAATTTCAAGCTATTTCTCTCAATCCATAAATTCTACACAAAAAATTATGAGCAATTTGAACGTCGCCGCCGACCTAAAAAATGAAGCCGTTCAAACAAAAGATGAGAAGATAAATCCACCTGAAGCACTAGAACCTCTCTTATCAGTAAAACAAAAAAAATTACAACAAAATCAAACAGACGAGACTAGCACTAGTGAATTCAAAAATTTTAACTTTAAGTAAATGCTGATAGCGTCACATCACCTAGCTACGACGCACCCGTTTCGCCTACACAGCTAATCAGACTACCAGTAGACTTATCCTAGTGGATGCCACGGGTTTGAGGGAATTATGTAGTTGCACCCCATGTCTTTTCCCGCGACTGGCGCGGGATCCGACGAATCAAAAAACTGTAGAATTAGGATGGCTAGGAAAACCGAAAAGCGGTTCTTTCAGCAGGACGGACAACGGACTGAGCGTCTTGTAGTGATTTTGCGTAATTCAAACCAATCACTGCTCTACTGCCAAAGAATGTTATAGGTATTACATTACGCTGATAGTTTAAAGCGCTAAATAATTGGGAGCCAGGATTGAAAATATCTGTTTTGAATCCCTTCAGGTGCTTTAACATTGCTTTGTCTAAAACCGCTTGATTTTTAATTTTATCCGCTCCAGGAAATTCTACAATAGTTCTAGCTATACGAAACTTTTTATCTAAATCAATTGTGCCGGATTTAAATAACTCACTAAGAAATTTTAATAATGTTTCTTCTGGATGTGACTCAATCGTACGTTCTAATATAACATTCACAAACTTGACGAAGAACTCTTTTTCTTTTTCTAAACGTTTTCTTTCTTCTTCTATAGCTTCGTTGAATGCTATTCTTGCCAAGTATATTTCCGGTGGTGTTGCAGGTGTCAATAGAGATGGTGGGGATGGTGGTGTCATAAAAATTGTCTGCCTTTAAAATAAAGTTGGAGTTGTTTTAAATTTTATTAATCTTTGTTAAAACAATTAAGTTATTTCGAAACATGATAAAAATAATAGGGAAAGATAAATAGGGTATAAAACGCCCTAATGTAAACAATCAAATTTGAATAAGCAACCCCGCAATTTGAGAAATATTATATCGCTTACGCTCACCAAAATGCGTGGAATTGACTAAATGATGTACATTTAGTCAGTAACAACCTATAATACGACCCGGAAAGTCAGTTTAGTCTTTTATAAATAACCCATTGATCAAACAATAAAATTAATTTGAAATGGTGATACATGCATAACCAAATACAAGAACTGATGAATATTTCTGAGCCTTCACAGCTTTGCAAATTGGAAGCGGGCAATTATAATAATTTACACTTCTACCTATTCTGGAAAGACCTCAAAAGTAAATACATAGCATCAAATAATCGTTTAGCCATAGATGTGGGTTTAACAAAATCCAGTGATGTTATTGGTTATTATGATCAAGATTTTTGGCCTAATTGCGCCGCTCAAGCAAAAGAAAATGATTTAAAGGTTTTGAAAAATAACCAGCATACTATTTTTTTTGAATCAGGCAATCTTAAGGATGGTAGAAAGGTAGATGCTGTCAGTTATAAAACCCCTTGGTTATCGCAGTCAGGTAAAATAATCGGCATTCAGGCGTTATCAGTTATTTCAATTGAGCCAAGTTTTACGCATGAAACAAATGGGCTCACTAAACGTCAAATTGATTGTCTTTATCATTTAGTGTGTGGCATGAGCATAAAGCATATTGCTAAAACACTATTGCTTTCTCCTCGCACTGTCGAACATTATATTGAGACGATCAAGCAGAAAATGCAATGTAATTCTCGCTCGGAATTAATCTCTAACGCACTGAAGCTACCAGTTATTCTTAAACTTCTGGATCCCGCGGACAAGCCGCGGGACGTAGGGATATATCCCGCTAGTTAAATCCAGAAACACCACTTCTCTGTAATTTATATTGATATTCCAGCTTATAAATAGCGTCAGCAGTCGACACTCACAGCAAACAAATCTGATAACTTGTGCTTCTGCCACCGAAATTCTCTTTTACTAAAATTTTACGCTCTAACAAATCATTGATATCTCTGAGTAAGGGATCATGGTACTCTTCCTGAAAATAAAAGCACTTCCCCCTTGAAAGATCCATTACATCTTCAGCTAAAAAAACATCAATAAATGACGCAGTTAAGCGCGACCGCATCAAAAACTATATTTAAATGCTATACTTAACGGATATCATTTAGAGGTTTTGTTATGCAGTCATATTTGGCAAAAGATGACGGTAATTCCGACTTTTCCATGCAAGATAAAGTTATCGAATTATTTCGCCTTCTCTCTCGTCTTTCCCATTCCTCGCTTGCTGAAAGCCAATTTGGCGCAAGTTGTTTAAAGACATTAGAAGGATATGCCAAGCATTCACTAGGCACTAATGTCTTAGCCAATCCAAATATACAAAAAAAAATGGCAATGGATAAGTTATCAGACATTGTGAATAAACCGTTTTTTATGACGTATGTTGAAAACAATCAATTCCAATTAAAAAAATCTGATGTCGATAAAATCCTGATTGAAGTCGGTAGTGGCTTTACCCAATTAAACAGCGAGCTGGATGACGACGAAAAACAACATTATACGAATTTATTGTCTAATCTATTTCAGGAAGAACAAGAAAAACAATCTACACAAGATCTATCAGGGCTAATGCTTAAAACCGGAAAGGGTAAACCGAGCGGAAATCTTTCCATATTAAAACAATTAGCGGCACAAAGTGTTACTGAGATATCTCAGCTAGCCTTTGATATTGGGCAGATGCATTTCCCTAATACAAGCGAAAGTGATATTACACAAGAACAAATTGACGAAATCACGAGAATGTCGGCGAGAGTAAACCCATTGCGACAAAAACCAGAGGCTCATTGGGCTGATACTTGTGCTTTTTTAAGAGATGCCAATCATCTGCTGCACTTTCAAACTATTTTTTTAAAACATGTGTCTATCCTGGATACATTGCATCTTATCGCCAAGATCAAACTAACTATAGAACCAGATGATCAGAAAAAGCTACTTCTCGTAGAATGGCAAGAGGCTTTATTAAGCCTTTATGAGGCCATCAAAAATCTCTATGAAAAAATAGTAAAACAAGATTTTCCTCATCCAGCTAGCCGTGACCTTTATGATAAAATTTCTCAGTGTTATTTAGATAAAATCCATATTTATTTAAAAATTCATGATTATCCCGCGGCGGTTCAATATTGCCAAATATTTCTGGATTATCAGCAACGCTCACCCATGCTAAATCAATCTAATTTCGAAAGAAATATTCACTATGTTCGAAATTTAAAAAAAGATGCACTACTGAACATTGTAATAAAAAATAGTGAAAACAAAGCTTATCCTCAGGTAATCTACTCGATGACGAAATATCTTGAGTATATTAATCACCTTAAAGAAACCAATGGAATTTTATCCGCTAATCCTGCCTATCGTCTTCTTTCGGATATGACCTATAGATTAGGTACGGGCTCAAATACCAGTAGCGACACCGCCATTCAATATTTAACTGAAAGCATAAAGTTGCATGAAAAAATAGATGGTAAATTGACAGAAGAAGATCATTTTCAAAGACACTTAATTCATAGTATGCTGGCCAATGCCTACTTTAATACAGTCAGAGAAGCCAGTAATGAAGATGAGCAAGTCACATTAGGCTTAGCAGTAAAATCCTTAGAGCATTCTCAAAAAGCCATGCAGCATCTCCGCTTAGTGCCTGTAGCAAATGAACTGATTAAAACAGTGGATTTATCTATTAAAAGTGCATTAAAAACAATTCAGATATTAGAACAACTGATAGAGGCTAAACGTCAAAATAACCCGACTCAAAATAAATAATATTATCCTATCAGGCGATACGGCCTGGATTTTCCCATTCGCTTATTAGTCAAACAACTGAATATATTTACTAAATGCAAAAACCCGATTACGTTTAAATCCCGTCATTTCTCGCAATATTCCTAATCGTACAAAATCTTCTATTAACCGTAATGCCGTTGCTAAATTGATAGCAAAGGCTTCTACCACATCCTGACTGTCTACAATTGGCTTAGCATACAAATAATGTAAAAAATTCTTGGCCATTTTTGTTTTTTTGCCCAAAGAAAGAATAATGCTTTCGCATTCCTCGCGTAATGTAATAATTGATTTGAATGTTTGAATTGAATTTTCAGACGTTTGTCGCACGCCTTCCAGGAAAAAGCGAACCCATTGTGTTAAATCACTATGCGTACGTACACGAGTTAAGTTGTCATAATAGAGGGATTTATACTTCTCAAAAAAAGCGGATACGTACAAAGTTGGCTTGACTAGTATTCCTTTGCTGACCAAATAAAGCGTGATCAACAACCTGCCGATTCTGCAATTATATCATATTATAATATCACTTAATGGCGTTATGTGCAATTATGTAATTTCATAATATTACTTAATGGTAATACGTACAATTATAGAATTTTATAATATTATTTAATGCAGATTCTTAAACTATGGTCAACCATACTTGCAGGAAGCTGGCGATAACCAGGTAAAATACACTATCGGCCTGCCACCGATTGACCAACTGCGCAAGGTGGAACCGTACTGACTACGGCATGTCCACAATCCAGAAAACTCTCAAAAAGTGTATATAAATCCCCCTCAATCCCCTTTATATAGGGACAAGCTCATGGGTAGTTTACTGGTGTAGATACCTATGGACTAAGCCGCTACCTCACATCATTCACCGCAAGCTCCCAAACCCCGCCCGATAGAGAGCAGGCCATTGCCACCAAGCAATGTCACGTCAATTCTCAAAAAAAATCATTACCATCTTGTAATAATTTTGTCATCCAGTTGATAGCCAAACTCCTGTATGCTCGCAACATAATTCATTCAAACGAGGCTTGGGTATGTTACAAAAAGTATTAGTATTATTTTTATTATTATGTTCAGTCAGCGCGGAAGCAGCTGTCCCTGGCGCAATCAATCTCAGCTACTCCTATTTAACCTTACTGGAATTTTTCGGATTAGGCGTGTTATTAGCGTTTACTCCCTGCGTATTTCCAATGGTACCCATATTATCAGGAATCATTATGGGAAGTGAGGAAGTCACCACTGCCAAAGCTTTTAAACTATCACTGACTTTCGTGCTTAGCATGGCTTTCACTTACGCTATCGTAGGCGTTGGGGCAGGTTACCTGGGACATACCGTACAAGGCGCTTTCCAATCCCCTATTATTATAAGTTGTTTTAGTGGTATTTTTGTTTTAATGGCATTATCCATGTTTGGATTGTTTGACCTACGCATGCCTTCATTGATTCAAAATTATATTTGCAAAATAAGCAATAATAAAAAATCAGGCACCTATGTTGGTGTGGCTGCCATGGGTATCCTGTCCACCCTAATTGCCTCACCTTGTGTCACAGCGCCACTTATTTCCGTGCTTACCTATATTAGCAACACCGGCAGCCCAATCATTGGCGGCGCCATTTTATTTTCGCTAGCGTTAGGCATGGGTTTACCATTATTACTGTTTGGAGTAGGTCAAGGCACACTCTTACCCAAAACTGGCCTGTGGATGAATAAAGTGAAATGGCTGTTTGGCATGATGATGCTGGGAATGGCCGTCTGGATGATATCAAGAATACTATCACCCCTGTCTGTTAGCATTTTATGGGCGTGTTTATTGACTGCAACCATTTACCTTTTAGGCACCTGGACTGCGAACTTGCGTCACATAAAAAAATACATGGCCCAAGCGGTTCTCTTAACTGCTTTAGTCGCAAGCCTGATAGGGATATTTTATAATCCTGCCACACCATCCAATTCAATTGAAAAATTCTTTACTGTAGTGAAAACCCAAGCTGAGTTACAAACTGCGATCACAACAGCAAAACAAGAACACAAACCCATTCTCATCGATTTTTACGCGACCTGGTGCAGTGATTGCCAGCTACTCGATAAAACATTTTTTTCTGATGCTAAAGTCCAAACTATTTTAATGCGTTACACGCGAATACGTGTTGACGTAAGCCAGGAAGACAGCAAAGAAATTGAAAAAATAAAAAGCCTTTATCACGTCTTTGGTACACCAACTATTATTTTTGAAGACAAGAAAGAAAAAGAAATAGCCAGAAAAAATGATGCATCCAGCCTAAACGAACTGGAAGCCATAACAAATCATGCCACAAATTGACAAAACAAAAGCTAAAAGCAAGGAGATCCCATCTTAAATAAACGCATTCTAATGTATTTTTCTTTAAACAATAAAATAAGCGCTGATAAATGGGATCCACCTTGCATGTTAGGTACATCATTTCCAAACAATGATTTCTGGTGGCTTGCGAGGCACGGGCGGCGTTTCGCCTGCTGGCAAACCTATAATGATTGGCACAACAGCCATCATTTCAGCAGGAATCCCTAATTCCGCTTTCCATTCTAACGTATTCAATGCCAAAACAGAGGAACCAATCACACAAGTGCCTAACCCTTTTGAGCACGCAGCTAACATCAGATTTTCTGCGGCAAGCCAGCAATCCGCCTCGACAAATTGTCCCTGAAATTTACTGTAAATAACAATCAAGGTACTCGCATTATAAAATGCATGATAATCAGGCGTGTTAGCATGAGGAAGCAAATGCTTCACTTCAGTAGAATTTTTATCGCCATGACGAATTAAATCCTTAGCGCTTTCCGACAAACGATCCAATATATTCTGATTCTGGATAATAGCAAATGACCAAGGCTCCTCATCTATGGCGGTAGGAGCATAAACGGCTGCATCCAGTAACGTACGAATAACCATTTTGTCGATTGCCTGCGGTAGATAATCACGTACAGCGCGACGCTTATAAATGACATCCATTGTACTCATGTTGATTTCTGCTTTGCTACTCTTCAGTGAATCGCTCATCCCTACTCCTCCTAATTTATCTTAGCATTATCATTTCATATGAAATCAAACGCTTTCTAAATAATAGAAAAGATTTGAAGTATCACTTTCCGCTATAGCGAGATAAATTGCAGATTTTATTTTTTAAAATCTGCATCCAATGCGACTTTTTCCCATGCGGAAATGTTTTCAGAAAAACTTGAAATTTTATCACGCATACGATCTACGGCCATTTTGCCTAAGGGTAAATGTAATGGAGGGTAGGGATGATCAATAAGACTAATAATGGCTTGCGCTGCTTTTTCAGGATCACCAGGCTGCTTTCCATCATATTCCTCAATGGTTTTTTGCGCCACGCCACGGGTGTTGTCGTAATCCGCAATTCCATTATATTTATGCAATGAACGTCCTGCAAAATCTGTACGGAAAGGCCCTGGCTCAACAAGCGTGACTTTAATTCCCAAAGGATTCACTTCTAAAGCCAATGCTTCTGACAGTCCTTCCACCGCAAATTTAGACGCATTATAAAAACCCATACCAGCAGTAGCGGCAACCCCAGCAATAGAAGAAATGTTAATAATGTATCCGGACTTCTGCTGACGCATAATAGGAAGGACTTGACGTGTTACTGCCAATAACCCAAAAAAATTGGTATCAAATAATTTTTTTATTTCATCATTCGGAACTTCTTCAATAGCGCCCATCAAACCATAACCGGCATTATTCACCAGGACATCAATGCGTCCAAACATTTTTTGAGTTTCTTCTACCGCTGCTTTTACTTGTTTGGGATCGGTGACATCTAACGTAATCAACAATGCATTTTCAGGAAAATCTTTTTCAAAATCTTTAATGCTCATGATATTTCGTGCGGTGATAGCCACCTTTGCGCCAGTGAGCAATGCTTCTTTTGCTAATGTGCGACCAAAACCAGTGGAGCATCCCGTAATAAACCAAACTTTTTGGGAAGACATGAGAATATCTCCTTTATTAGGCTTACAATGAAAAATAAGAGGTGAATTAGACATTATACTCCCAACTGAACAAAAATAGTTATGCGCTAATGATTCAGCATCATTAACTTGATGAAAGTAATTAAAAAAGAGGTAATTATTTTAAACAAGACCAAAGATTTATTTTAAAAATAGGATCATTGTATTACACTCGTTGAATATGTCTTTTCAATTTAACGGAGAAGCGAATGTCAGTTGTCATCATTTATCACAGCGGTTACGGACACACTAAAAAGTTAGCAGAGGCTGTCTTTCAAGGTGTACAAGCTGTTAATGAGATGGCAATTTTAATCGCTATCGATGCGGAAGGAAACATACCAGCCGAGGCATGGGAGACGCTAGCAAAAGCCGATACAATTATTTTTGGCTCTCCTACCTATATGGGCAGCGTTTCCTGGCAATTTAAAAAATTTGCTGACGCGAGCTCAAAAGCCTGGCTCGCCCAAACGTGGAAAGATAAATTAGCCGCAGGCTTTACCAATTCTGCTTCTATGAATGGCGATAAATTATCGACTATTCACTATTTGATAACGCTTGCAATGCAGCATGCTATGTTATGGGCAAGCAGTGGTTTTATGCCTGCCAGTACGAAAGCGGCTACTCGAAACGACATTAACTACTTAGGTTGCTTTGCGGGCTTAATCTCTCAGTCCCCTAGTGATGCCAGCCCAGAAGAAGGCCCTTTACCCGGTGACCTTGAAACAGCAAAATTATTTGGAAAGCGGATAGCTGAACTGACTTTAGCTCGCCAAACAACTAAACTTACATAAGCACAATTGACTGACGGGGCATACTTCAATTCATTACATTACAAACGCTCGCTTAATAAGCTAAACTCCACAAATGTATTTTTATCAAGCTGGATTAATATAATCATCAATGCCGACAGCTTGTAACCACTCAGGCGTGGGCAATACTAGCTTTCGTTCTTTCACACTGAATAATCCAATGACAAATTCCGCAGCGCAGCAAGTCTCGCCATCACGTATCATTTTTTGCGAAAGCTTACCGATTTTTTTCTCATAGCTAATCATCTGGGTTTCAATCGTAATGGTTTCACGCAGGCGCAACTCTTTAAAGAAGGTTAGTTTGAGCTCAAGAATGGTGGGGCCAAGACCGGTTTCTTGAATCTTCTTAAGACCGTAACCATTTTTGGTAATAAGGTCCCAACGCGCCTCTTCAAATAAGGTGAGATAAGTCGCATTATTCATGTGACCGAAGGTATCAAGATAAATTTCTTTAATCGTAAAAGGATAAGCGAATATGGTTGACGGCATTAACATTGCTCCTAAATAGCGTGAGATCTATTGTACCTTTATTTTCTGCTCTATGAGAACCGCAAGTAGACTACCTATGGCTTGTCCGTGGGATCAAGATCAATCAGGGCAGTCAGGCCAGAGAGAACACTAATGCAGATCGCAGGCACCTCCCCCTTTGAAAAAGGGGATTGAGGGGGATTTTTATAAACTTTAATCACACCTTAATCAATACGAATCAATCTAGCGCATTAAAAATAACATTTATTTCGTATAAGATATTTTTATATAAATCCTCCCTAACCCTCCTTTTTCAAAGGAGGGAACGAGACGTAAGGATAAAGCCGAAGAGACCGCCAATCGGTTATTAAAAGAACCGTCACCGTTTTACTGATCGAATTTTCTCACACTCATATTGACTCTCCGCTTCCAAAATTATCTATGTTTGTAAAATTCTTCGCACCAAAACAAAAATGCTGAGTCAACACAGATACCCTATAATAACTTGAAATTTTTAGTGTAGAATAAATTAAACTAATGGAGATTATGACACATGTCACTTTTCACAAGATTTTTTTGCTGCCTTCTTTTATTCAGCACTGTAATATTTTCTCGCACCATTTATGCAGATGACACACTCAATATTCCCATTCTCTGCTATCACAATTTCAATCCGACCGTTCCAGGCAGCATGAATTTAACGCCAGCAAAGTTTGAGACACAATTAAAATGGATACTAGATAATGGCTATACCGTCATTCCACTAAAAGAGGCGGTTGACTATTTACAAGGGAAGCGCGCCTCATTACCAGCAAAATCTGTCGTCATTACTGCGGATGATGGCTGGCAATCTGTCTATACTTATATGTACCCAATAATTAAAAAATATCATGTCCCTGTCACCTTGTTTATTTACCCACAAACCATCTCGGAAGGTAAACATGCGATGACCTGGCAGGAATTGAAAGAGTTACAACAAACCGGTCTTTTCGATTTACAAGGCCATACAGAATGGCATCCTAACTTCAAACAAGAAAGAAAAAAAATGTCACCAGCCAATTATGAAAAATTTGTTACTATGCAGTTAGCACATTCAAAAACGGTTTTAGAAGATAAACTGGGCACCAAAATCACACTATTAGCTTGGCCTTTTGGCATTTATGATAAATATCTCGAACAACAAGCGGCTAAAGCAGGCTACACTATGGCATTCAGCATTGATGCACGCCCTGCCAATAAGAATTATCGACCCATGGCACAACCACGCTTTATGATTATCGATGCACTATCCATGAAAACTTTTGCTGGTATCATTAATGGAGCAAAAACCAAGTCACCTATCGTCAATGAAAAAGCCAGTCAAAATTAAGTTTGCCTCTTGGCTGATTAGTTATTGGTGAACAATTGTATTTATTTAAGGAGAAAGAAATGCAAAAGAAAAAAATCGCGGTTATTGTTGGCAGCCTGAGAAAAGACTCATTTAACCGCAAAATCGCAAAAGCCCTCATGCACCTTTCGCCATCGCTTGAGATGGAAATTATCGAAATTGGGCAACTCCCACTCTATAACCAAGATGAAGATGAAAATCCACCGGCTGCGTGGACACAATTTCGCGATAAAGTAAGAGCCTGTGATGGCGTTTTATTTGTGACACCGGAATATAACCGATCGGTACCGGGCGTTCTTAAAAATGCGATTGATGTGGGGTCAAGACCTTATGGTAAAAGTGTTTGGGATAAAAAACCCGGCGCTGTGATTAGCGCATCTCCCGGTGCTATCGGTGGATTTGGCGCGAACCATCATCTGCGTCAATCCCTGGTCTTTTTGAATGTGCCATGCCTGCAACAGCCGGAAGCTTATATTGGTGACGTTGCCAAGTTACTCGATGACAAAGGTAATATTACCAATGAAGGCACACAAAAATTCTTAACGACATTTATGCAAGCCTACACACATTGGGTAGAAACTAACGCTGCAACAAAATAAATAATGTCGTCCCTCTTGCGTGGGCTGGTTTTGTCGTTCCCGCGCAAGCGGTAATCTATCATTAACAAAAACAAATAATAGGCTATTTTTGATCCCTGACAGCTCTCCATTTAACTCCCTACTTAAAAGTCTCTTAATTCATCAGCAAAAAAACCATCCAAGGCCATCATTACAGTAACAAATTAGCGCTATCATTATTTATTTTCTTTCAGATTAACCAACTCGCGATAGGCACCTCTCTTGCTATGAGTTAATATGATGTATCCAGGTTCTTTGACATGCGACTCACTTTTTAGCACGCCTGTATTTTTGATTTCACTAAAGGAGAATACAAATGCCCACATCCGTAGAAGACACATTACAAAATGCCGAACAGGAAATAAAAAAACTAAAATCACTAATTGACCATGCCGTGTCTGATGGCAACATGCAAAATGCAGAAAAATGGATTGGCAGCATGAATACATTAATCCGACAACTAGATCACCTGGTCGAAATACTAGAAACAACCGAAGAATAATATTCATGATTCATCATTGAAAAAAGAGCGGGATTTACCGCTCTTTTTTCAATTAAAACGTATCACTTATTCAATTTTATTCTGTTGCGCACAATACTGTTTACACTACTTTCATTTCCAGCCTAGAAATATTTCCTACCTTCTTTCTTGTGACCCTTTTTTGCCAGGAACCACGCTTAAATAGCTTATATCTTGTCACCCAATAAAATACTCTGGCTGCAAATCATTTCCCGCAAGCTCTCCTTTACTGCAATAAAATTGTGTGCTAAAAGACTAAATTCACAATGGATTTTAAACATTTAATTACTTGGAAGTTATTAATGAAATGGATTTTTCGTGATACGGTTACCGCTGCTGCCCTCATGATTTTTTGCGCTCCCTCTTTTTCTGCCAATATTCATGTCATTTATGGATTACAAAAAGCCAATCACTTTCATGCCGCAACAACGGGTGACTATTATATTCAAACAAATAGCTTTCGCAGTCCCAAAAAAGCGGAGCATTATAAAAACTTATTGCATTCCAAAACATCTTATCCCGTCACCGTGACACATCACGACAACTACAATAACGTAATGATTGGTCCTATTCATTCAGCCGCCGAAGTCAGAAAGGTAGCGAATGAAACATTGACCACACCGGTGAGACATTCTCACGATACAGAGCACTCAACCCTGCAACAAAAAACTACGATTACCGACATGTCGAATCATTCTCGATCGAATTGGTTCGTTGCATTTAGCGGCGGCATGCAGCATCCGCGATTTAATTCGAATATACGCATCAACAATGGCTCAGATTTCCCCGCGCCTTACAGCAGCGATGTGTATTCCACAAAAAACAAAAATGAACCTGTATTTGCCCTCTCCGCAGGCCGTCATTTTGAAACACAAAACCGCTGGCTGCCAGCCTATTGGTTAGGTTTAACTTATCAAAATGTATTAGCCAGCAATGCGGGGCGAACAGTGATGCAATATTCCTCTCCCGAATTTATTAATTATCGATATCGTGAACACATTTCTTCGAATGTCTTTTTGGCTTTTGTAAAAATGAATCTGCTTCAGTACCGAATGGTAACACCCTACATTAAAGTGGGCGCAGGTTTAGCATTAAACCGTAGCAGCGATTATGCTGAAACCGCTCTACCAGGCGTCACCCCACGTACCGGTGCAGGATTTAGCAGTGAAACCACTGAACAGTTCGCTTATAACGCAGGTTTGGGTATTGATGTTGCGTTCACTCGCCAGATCAGTGCATCGTTAGGGTATGAATACTTGAATCTAGGCCACGTCAATTCAGGTCAAGGTAAAGATGCTTGGTCTAGCCAATCATTGAACTTCGGATCCTATCAATCAAACCAGATATTACTCAGTGTCAATTACCTGTTTGAATAAACAATTAATGCGTAGTCGAATTTAATAAGGAAACAACAAAATGCTTTTTAGTAAAAAATGGATTTTTTTTATTATTCTGATGGTATTTTCTTCTTGTGCAATGGCCGCCAAAGATCCTATCTCGTGGCAGCTCAGCGGAAATTTTGATAATACCGTCTTTGCCGGAAATGCTTATAGCGTCACCTATACTTTCACCAACCAATTACCGCTACAGCTAGTAAAACCGATCGTCATTGATAAAGTAGCGAGTCCTGCGAATGAATTCAGTTACATCGACACTTGCAGCGGCGTGCGCTTGAACTCAAAGCAAAGTTGCACCGTTCGCATTAACTTAAATCCAAGTGTCGCCGGCGCTAAGTCAGTGCATTTAATTATTGGCGGCTATGCGAGAGATCGCGTGCCATTGCCAAGCCTGACAACCCAAGTTCAAGGCCAAAGCCAAACCAGCCTGAATATTAAAGCTACGGTGACCCAATCTCTTCCTGGCACCTTGCGTGTAGGAACATCCGCAAATTATTCTTTTAAATTTCAGAACATTGGCACAACCACTGTCACCAGTATTTCAGCGGTCTCCAATGTCAGTGGTTTTACCACAACCTGTGGCACAACGCTCACATCGGGTAATTCGTGCATCGTCAGCGGAACATTTACACCAACCACTATCTCACCTAGCGTACAAAGTGTAATTGGCACCTTTACTTATAAAGAAGGCAGCCCCGTCACGGCTAAAACCAGCACGAATATTCCACCCACTGTCGGTGTGGTCGGGTCTTTTGTGCCACCCAATTATTTGCCTGCGGTAATGATTGGTGGGTCGAGAACCATTCAGCTTTTATTTACCAATTACGGACCCGGTGTAGCAACAATTACATCTGACCCTGCAACCATGGTTAACATCGTCACGGGTACGGGCGGAAGCTATCAAGCCAATAACAGCCAACCCGGCAATAACAGCTGCCTTACAGGACTACAATTGCCTGTCGGTGGCGCGTGCCAAACACTCGGCACATTTACCGCACCAACTGAAGTCACGCCGACACCTTTTGCGCTCACGGGAACGGTAACCTACACAGGCGGCACCGGCGGGCCCACTTCATCCATTACCACGTCAACCACCGTGGTCAACGCGCTAACCACATCACGCACCGTCACCTTTGATAACCAATGTGGATTTCCGGTCTGGTTTTCATTGAACGGTGGTGCATTGGCTAATTCACCTAACTGTAAAAACAATGCGTCTGTCTGCCCCAGCGGCACGACTTGCAATGCGGCCAGCGGCCTTTGCTATTGGAATAATTATGCTCCAAGCAATAACACTTATGAATTATCCACGGGACATCTCACTAATACCGTGACCATTCCACTGACTTCTGCTGATCCTACTGTACAATGGAGTGGGAACTTCTCTGCCAGCACCTTATGTAGCGGTAGCACTTGTGGTCAAGCAAGCTGCCAAAACAATGGCGGCACCACCTCTTGCGCTCCTGGTATCGGCTTTACACAACCAGCAACGCAAGCTGAAATCACGATGCTCATTGCCAATGCAGATAGCTACGATGTCGAAGTCATTAATGGAATGCACATTCCTATTTCCATGGCACCGGGGCCTTATGTGCAAGCTAATAATTTCTCTTGCAGCACACCAGGCTCACCCAATCCACCTGTCGAAAGCGGATTTGGCGCATGTACCTGGACGGGCAATGCGGTACCACCTACGTATGCTTATAATATGGTATCGAACCTTGCACCCTGCCCTGCTAGCTTCGTCTGCGCAGTCAGCGGTCAAGTTTGCGGCCTGGATTCTACATTAGATATGGTTTGCGGTGATTTCCTGGGATATTGGACCAGCAATCAAGCTTGTGCTGTGGACCATGCCAAAGCTAACCCTTATTTTGGCTGCGATAATGCGATATCTACCACTAATCCACCCTTCCCAAGTGGCTCGACGTTAAAACAATTAATGGCGTGTTCTGTGCCAACGAATGATGTCACGCCTACGTTTAACTCGTGCTATCAGGATTATCCTTCATCAACGAGCGCTCAAATTAGCACTTGTTGCGGTTGCGTAGATTGGTGGACTGTCGATGGTATTAATGCCAACTCAACTGCGCAAAGCTGCACGAAACCGAGCGGCGCAACTCAAACAGATCCAACCTGGACTTCTACCATTCAAGGCCAAATTCAGTGGCTGAAAAAAGCTTGTCCTTCGATCTACACTTATCCATTTGATGATGCAACCAGTGGATTTAACTGCACGAATAACCTGCCAGGAGCGTCGAACTCTGTGGGCTACACGATTACCTTCTGCCCAGGTGGTGATACGGGATTACCATCCAGCGTGACTGAGGGACGTGGATAAAAAGGCATACCGTTACTGTTGTACCGCAGCTGCGATCCCGCCGCTGCAGTACGACAAAATCGGCGGCTAAATTTGACTGAGATCCTATCAAAAATTCCGGGCAAAAGCTGTCATTCCCACGAAAGCACACTAGCACCTGCATGCCTGTGTAAAATCTCGTCATCCCCGCGAAGGTGGGACCCATTTCTAAAATTACTCTGATATCGAAGTGAACTCTCTTAAAGTTGCCTCAGGTCCTGTCATGGTAGGTTTACTTTTTTCGTGCTCGCCTAAGGACGTAGCAGCGTAAAAAGCAAACCTACCCTGCCACCCCGTTTTTTTGATTCACTTCAACTTCGTTGAAGCGAAAAGAACATTTACACTGACTCATCGCTCAAAAAACTCCGATGTAGCACAAAGAAGTAGCACGGACTAAGACCCCCACGCTTTTTGTGGGGGTTGTGTCCGCGAACCCCTGCTAACACACAGAATCGCACAAAGAACCCCTACGTACCGGCACGTAGGGATTCAGCATTGTTGGGTTAAGCGCTTTTTGCGAAATCCAACACTTCATTTTTTCTTAGCAGCACCACCCGTCCTTTTGTTCACTGTTGCCCAAGCAATTCTTGCCGCTGTTTTGGACGTTCTACCCTCTTTCTTTTCTGACTCTTCAATGTGTTCAGCCTGACGTCGTTGTTTTGCAGAATAAGCTGATTTGTCTCCGCGTGGCATAAAACCTCCGTTAAGCATTAGATTGGATGATCAGAGCAGATACGAATAATGAAAAATAGATGATTTACCTTTCTATTTTATGCCTCCTCACTAGCGAAAAAAACACTTCTTTTTAGCATTCTTCCGCCAAAAACAGGTATTTAATCCTTTTAATATTCATAACTCGCTAAATTTCAAGCAGTTAAGAGATGGACTAAATGTTCCCAATTTACCCATATTCACTGCTTTTGATATATAATTAATTGGTTACCCCAATTCATCCATTTATACCCTAATCTCCTATGATAACTGCCGAAAAATTAGATATCAGTCTCGATTGGGCGCACCCTCTTGTCCGCGAATGGTTTTATCAAAATGTAGGCTCACCTACGGAACCACAACGACAAGGTTGGCCCACTATCCTGGCCGGTCAAGCGACGCTTATCTCAGCGCCGACCGGCTCTGGGAAAACGTTTGCCGCGTTTTTAGCATGCATCGATCACTTAGTCAGAAAGTCGCTGGATGGATCACTCCGCAATGAAACGGAAGTCCTCTATGTCTCGCCTTTAAAAGCGCTGGGGAATGATATTCAAAAAAACCTAATGAATCCACTCGCTGAAATCATGCTGCTCGCCAAAAACAAAGGCCTCACCATGTCAGAAATTCGCATTGCCGTGAGATCAGGCGATACACCACCACGCGAACGACAAGCGATGCTAAAACATCCTCCGCATATTCTCGTCACCACACCGGAATCACTTTATATTTTAGTGACGGCAGCAAAAAGCCGAGAAATATTACGCAGCGTCAAAACCATCATAATCGATGAAATTCACGCACTCGCTAATGATAAGCGCGGCACGCATTTAACACTGACCTTAGAACGCCTGGAAGCTATCACCACTCAGTCTCCCATTCGGATTGGATTATCGGCCACACAAAAACCACTAGAAACCGTTGCCCACTTCTTAATAGGAAATAATAAGCGCCTACCTGCGATGGTTAACATCGGACACGCGCGACATTTAGACCTCGCTGTTTACGTACCATCAAGCGAGTTAGGGGCGGTAGCATCAAATGAATCCTGGAATGAAATATATGATCGCATTGCAGAGCTTGCCAGTCAGAATCGCTCCACATTAATATTCGCCAATACACGCCGCACGGCAGAAAGAGCAGCCCATCACCTGGCAGAACGATTAGGACAAGATCAAGTCACCGCGCATCATGGTAGTTTGTCCCGAAAATTGCGAGTTGCCGCAGAAACCAAATTAAAAAATGGTGAATTAAAAGCCTTGGTCGCCACCGCCTCTCTGGAATTAGGAATCGACATTGGGACAGTAGATTTGGTCTGTCAGTTGGGTTCTCCACGTTCTATTGCTGTCACCTTGCAACGCGTGGGTCGCGCGGGACACTGGCATGGTGCCATTTCTAAAGGCCGTATTTTCGCAACCACACGCGATGAACTCATAGAGTGCGCGGCATTGGTTGAAGCAATCCGAGACGGAGACTTGGATCAATTAATTATTCCGAAAGAACCCTTAGATATTTTAGCGCAACAAATCATTGCCACTTGCGCCACCGGTGACTGGCTTGAAGATGATTTATATGCCATGGTGAAAAAAGCCTTTTCCTATCAAGATTTATCGCGCGAATCATTTAATACGATAATTGAAATGCTTTCTGAAGGTATCGCAGGCTCACGTGGACGTTATGGCGCCTATCTTTTTAGAGACAGAGTCAATGGTGTAGTCAAAGCACGCCGAGGCAGTCGTTTAACGGCCATTACCAGTGGCGGCGCCATTCCTGATATTGGTTTATTTACTGTGATTGCAGAGCCAACAGGCACCATGGTTGGCACATTAGATGAAGATTTCGCGGTGGAAAGTAATCGTGGCGATATTATTTTATTGGGTAGCACCTCGTGGAGAATTCGTCGAATCGAAAATGCCACGGGCCGCGTGCTGGTTGAAGATGCGCATGGCGCGCCGCCCAGCGTGCCTTTTTGGCGAGGCGAAGCTCCCGGTAGAACCATCGAACTTTCATTACGCGTTTCAAACTTGCGTCAAAAAATCAGCGATATGCTACCGACTGTGTATGCACCCGCCGAAGACAGAAAAAATGATCCCCTCGTCATTACCACCATAAAATGGTTGAAAGAAACCTGCAAAGTCGACACCGCCGGTGCCGAACAAATGATTGAATACATTCTGCAAGGGCGAACTGTGCTGGGCGCTGTTCCTACACAATCCACCATCATTGCAGAACGCTTTTTTGATGAAGCTGGTGGTATGCAATTAATTATTCACTCACCTTTCGGTGCCCGCATTAATAAAGCGTGGGGACTCGCACTAAGAAAATGTTTTTGTCGGTCTTTTAATTTTGAGTTGCAAGCCTCTGCAACGGATAATGGCATTAATATTGCTTTAGCTGAGCAACACAGTTTTCCACTGGCTGATGTATTTTCATTTTTACATCCAAAGACCATTAAAAAAGTTTTGGTTCAAGCTGTATTACAATCGCCTTTATTTGCCACCCGCTGGCGCTGGGACGCGGCACGCGCCTTAGCACTGGTTCGGTTTCGCAATGGGAAGAAAGTGCCGCCCAATATTATGCGTATGCTATCGGATGATTTATTGGCTGCAGTGTTTCCAGATGCGGCAGCTTGCCAAGACAATTTAGGTGGACGTGATATTGAGCTACCAGATCATCCATTGATTAATGAAGCAATGAAGGATTCGTTGACCGAAGCATTAGATCTGGATGGGCTCACCCAAGTGTTAGCCAAAATACTAAATCAAGAGATTAAATGTATTGCGGTTGATACGACAACGCCATCGCCTTTTTCTCATGAAATTCTCAACGCAAATCCTTACGCATTTTTAGATGACGCACCACTGGAAGAAAGACGGGCTCGTGCTGTTGAAATGCGACGAATCTTGCCGCCCTCTTTGTTACAAGATATGGGACGGTTAGATAGCGCGATCATTGAAGAAGTCCAGCAACAAGCATGGCCTGATATTCGTAATACCGATGAACTACATGATGCGCTGCAAACTTTTATTGCCTTTCCAACGGATAATCCGCAGCAGCAAACCGCTATTGCATTATGGAAATCTTTTTTTGATGAGCTTGTCATTGGCGGCAGAGCGGGTATAGCAACCTTGCAGGATAAGACTTTCTGGTTTGCTGTTGAGAAAGCAAAATCTTTTTCTGCTATTTATCCAGAAGCGATTTTGCTTAACTCGCTTCAAGATATTGAAGATAAGCCGTATGGACGGGATGAAGGCATCATCAACACGATTAGAGGTTGGATGTTGTGTATGGGTCCCACTACGCAATCAGAACTCAGTCAACTGCTCATGCTAAGCCCTATAGAAGTGAATCAGGCACTTATTCGAATTGAATCGACAGGCCTTATTTTACGGGGTCATTTTAAAACACTAGACCAAGAAGAATGGTGTGAACGTAGGTTGCTTGCACGGATTCATCGTCTCACGATAGGAAAGTTGCGCAAAGAAATTGAGCCTGTGAGCTCAGCGCAATTTATTCGATGGTTATTAACGTGGCAGCATTTAGCGCCTGGCACGCAGTTAAAAGGTGAGCAAGGACTGCTAGAAATCTTGAAACAATTGCAAGGTTTTGAAATTGCAGCCAAAGCGTGGGAACCCCAAATTTTAGCGAAAAGAGTCAGTGATTATGACCCGACTGTATTGGATCGATTAAGCTTGATGGGTGTGATTGGCTGGGGTCGTCTCTCTACTCCAACCTCAAACTCAGAAACGGATTTAAATGGCATAGAACAATCTAAACGTGTAATCCCAACCAGTATCGCGCCGATCACTTTTTTTGTCCGCGAAGAATCACAGTGGATGCCTACTAGGCAGCGCTTTATGAGTGAGGCGGATTTGGGTGGGTTAAGTCATGTTGCCAAGAGTATTTATACTGACTTGAAACAAAATGGCGCTTCCTTCCTGGTGGATATTGCACACAGTATAGGTTGCCTAAAAACAGAAGTGGAAATGGGATTGTGGGAGCTCGTCACGGTTGGCGTTGCAACGGCAGACAGTTTTGATAATTTACGATCGTTAATTGATCCGCGCCGCCGTTTAGGCAAAAAAGGTAAGCGTAGAACCCGCCATCAATACAGTACGGGACGATGGTCATTACTTCGCACACACGTTGCTGATGATACTGCTAAACAAATTGAAGCGACTTGTTGGTTATTGCTGAAACGCTATGGCGTGGTGTTTAGAGAATTAATAACGCGAGAAAAAATAGTACCTAGATGGCGTGAATTGTTAATGGCATTTCGCCGATTGGAAGATCGCGGGGAAATTCGAGGTGGGCGATTTGTCGATGGGTTTCTCGGCGAACAATTTGCTTTGCCTTATGCTATTGAATCTTTACGAGCAATTAAGAAAAAAGAACCCAGTGAAGAAACGGTTACTGTTTCTGGTGTCGATCCGTTGAATGTGGTTGGTATTGTTTTACCGGGTGATAGAATTCCAATTTTGAGTGGAAAAAAAATATCTTTCAGAGATGGGGTTCCTGTTACCGGAGCTCAAGACAAATGGACTAGCGCCCTGTCAGATTAGGTTGTTTTTTTGTGTGAGCCAAGCTCCGAGCGTAAAAAGATACTCCCAATTTTACCTGGTAAATTTGCAGATTAATGTTTTATTTTCTTTATATAATTTCCTGCATGCGTCTTTGATACAGTTTTTACAAATGTATCGGTTGCTATGTTTTTTATACGAATAACAATGTAAACCATTCCTAACGTTGAGATGAAAAGCAACAATGCTAAAATAATCATAGAAAGGGCGAAACTAATTTTCCATGAAGTTAAAACATTTTCTTTTTCACCTAAACCGCTTGATATTTTTGAAAATAAGCTTTCTTTTTTGTTTATACTGACAACACTTAATGGTAGCGCTCTTCTCAATTTTTGCAAATCAATCCCCATTTTTTGGATTTCATTCTCTTTAGCTTTTTCTTCTAGGGTGTTATGCGTCAATGCAGATTCGATATTGATATATCCGGGTTGTTCCATTGTTTTCTGACTTCTTGAACTTACTGGATTAGCAGCTTCATTAACGGTGATAGATACATTGCGCAGCCCGTTATTTATTGTATCTGCATAAGTATTATGGTTTGGAGCTTGACTAATCACGCTCACAATGACTGATCGTGGAATATTTATAGGGGCTGGCACAGGTGGAATAGGTTTTGGATTTGGAATAGGTGGAGATACTGGATTAATGGTGAGTGCACTTGCATTTTTAGCTGCTTGCGTGAATATATAGTTACCCAAATTAGCTGTCAAACCAGAACCATTTATCGCATATTGACCCGCATTGCTAGATACTGTTGCCGCTGTTATAAATGCTAATACTCCTGTTGTTGCGGTGCTTTGTGTTTGCCCCAAGACAAATCCCGACACGGTACCACTGAATGCAGGGTTCTCAGCTCCAAAGAACCGGCTGGCTTGATTTGCAGTATAGGTTAGTGTTGCTGGATTCACCGTTAAGTTACCGTTCGTATAACTGATACTGTAATTCGCTGGATTAAATGTCCCGCCCGTTGCCAGTGATGCCACGATGCTATAAGGACTGCTGCTGACGTTCGCAGTGCTAATCGCGCCTGCGCTGGTTAAGTTAACGCTACCGATGGTTTCGCTGTTTTGTAAGCCAGTGGGTGTGAATTCACTACCGCTAAACGTCACCGTTTGGCCGTAAGTTTTATTCGCATTATTAGCGGCGACCGTTAAGCTCGCAGGATTAACAGTCAGGGCACCGTTCGTATAACTGATGCTGTAATTCGCTGGATTAAATGTCCCACCCGTTGCCAGCGATGCCACGATACTATAAGGACTACTGCCGACGTTCGCAGTATTAATCGCGCCTGCGCTGGTTAAGCTAACGCTACCGATGGTTTCACTGTTTTGTAAACCTGTTGGTGTAAATTCACTACCAGTAAACGTCACCGTTTGGCCGTAAGTTTTATTTGCATTATTAGCCGCAACCGTTAAGCTCGCAGGATTGACAGTCAGGGCACCGTTCGTATAACTGATGCTGTAATTCGCTGGATTAAATGTCCCGCCCGTTGCCAGCGATGCCACGATACTATAAGGA